>NZ_CP049867.1:2400000-3000000 GCF_011299595.1 Nocardioides sp. HDW12B
CGCTTGTGCTCGAAGGTTGCGATATCGGCATTACGGAGGCGAACCGAGAGCCAGCCGGTGACTCTGGCGAGACGCTCGATCATGTCGAGAAGCTCTTGATGACGGGCGCGGATTTGCTGCTCATGATGAGTCAGGAAGTGCCGCAACTTGGCGAGCATGTCCTCATCGTCGAGATAGGAGACCTCGATGCGGCGCGCGTGGCGTGCACCAAAGGCGACCATGAATGGCTCGGCATCCTGGTCGTAGATGAACACCGGCGCACCGGCGTCTTCCATCTGCTTCACGGCGTAGCCTGCCCCGCGGCCACAGAGGTGGCCATCCACGAGCACGAATCCAGAGGCATAGTCCAAGGCAGAGTTAGCCATGTAGTCGGCGCTCTCGGCGTCAGGATCGGCTCCTTGCCCGGGACGCCTGTGCTTGCCGGGGATGTCGGCCACCATGCCGAACTCATTCTCGATGACCTCGACGCACAGTACAGCGCGATGGATCGCGTCTCGCTGCTGCTTGCGGGAGACACGACCGATGGGGGTGCCGATCTGCACCAATGGCCGGGAGTCGAGAACTAGCCGCGGCCGCGGCGGCCGCGTCGCTACAGCGGCCCGGCCGATCAGCGCCGTAACGGCGTCGAGGCGTTCCGCGGGAATCAAGTGATGGTCGGACAGGGCGTCGACCAGGTCGGCAGCGCGGATGCGGTCGAAGATGTCCCCCAGTCCGGCGTCCGATGCCGTCGTCGAGGCCATCATGAGTGCATAACCGTGGTTGACGTCGTGAGAGAGGTGCGGGTTCTTCGGCGCGACTCGAAAGGGCTGAGCTTCAGTGATCGCGGTCAGGATGATCGCAAGGGCGCGAGTGTCCGGTTCACCGAGCCCGATGGCGTGGTTCATCGCGATGGCAACCCGCTGCACAGCCGCTTCGTCGAGTTGGACATGGGGCAGCTTCGAGTCGATCGGGTCTTCGGGTAGACGAACGGAAAGTACGAGTTGGAGGGCACGCGCGTGCTCGAGCAACTTCTCGCGGGTAGGGGCCTGGATACGCACGTGCAACCTCCGCTACTACTCGTCGGGGTGTGTCCCTGGTTGGCTGCTCGAGCCGACCGTCACGCCGCGCCTCAGTGGCCAGACCTGCGACCACTCGCTGTGCGTTGTGTTGGTACGCGGCCCAGCGGCGTTGTCAACGGTTCTGACGAGGCTGCGACCCTCCGACGTGTGACCGCTGTTGGGCACGTCGCCCCGGCCGTGGTGGTCCCGGGCCGGCGGAGTCACACACAGCCCGCCGGCCCGGGATCGGCCCGAACGCGCTTCGGACTTGGTTCGAATCTGTGTAGAGACAGCTCTCCTCGGGACGCCTGAGGCGGGTTGGATGAAGTGAGGCATGCGCGGTCCCGCCTCCTTACTACTGGTGGGTGGTTAGATCCCGAACAGAACGAGCTCTCGTTGGGTCTGCGCGTTCGGATCGTCGACGACGATCTTGTTTCCCGCTTCCTGCTGTTCGAGCAGGTACTTGTGGACCGCGATCGCCCGCTTGAGGACCTCGGTCATGGTGGTGTCGTCCCGTTGGGCCATCTCCTTAAGCGTCTTGACGACGTCGTCGGACAAGTTGACGGTCACCTTGGTGGACTTCTTGGACATGGTGCTCCTGTCTGATGCGGCCACTTCTTGACAACTCCTGACAGGTGGGTCGCGCCGGCAAGTGGCCGGTGGTGAAACCTGCGCAGGAGTGGTGGTGTCTCCTCTCTTGGGCAGCTCTTAACCCGGACGTTAGCCGTACACGATTGGCAGTTCCAAACACCTAGGGTGAGTGTCATGTATGGGAACGACCCGTACATGATACGGTATATGTACGGGTGTTAAGCGTCAAGACGGTTGCGATCGTCATCCCCGTCAACTGAATGACCAAGTCGGTGAGTGGCCGATCGTGGGTGCTGACGGGCGAGCTTCCTCGACGCACCTCGGCAGCAACGACGATGCGGCTCCGCGCCTGAACGGCCGATCGCGCCAGCGCAATTCCGCAGGACTTGCCGTACTGGCGGGCGCGTTGTCGGCAGTCACCGAGCCGACATATACGGACTTGTATGACGTCCATCGGCACCTTGTCGCGTCGCAGCATCGGCGGCGCTCACGGTTCGTTCTCTCGCGACTGCAGGCTGATCAAGACGCAGTTGAAGAGTTCCCAGGTCGCGGCATCCTCGGTCTTGCTCGTGATCCACCCATTTGGGCTTGGGATAGCGTGTCGTTCGTCGGCGTCGGACATGCGCTCCCGCGCTTGGACCAGTACATCGGCGACGTACGGAGCGCCAGGGATTCGGATGCTTACGCGACAAATGTCCGACCCAAGTTGCATCGCGCTGACTTCGAGTTCACCATCCTTTGACACCAGCGGACGCCCGACAAGGAAGGCGCGCAGGGCGGCGCTCAACTCGGAGGAGTCAAAGTTCTTGATCCTGAGGGCCCATTGAATCAGTGGGTCGGCCCCGGACCGCGTGGCGATGCCCTTCCCCATGGCTCCCAGCCGTTCTAGGCGGACTCAAGTGGCTGTGAGGATGAAAGTGCGAGTTCGCCATCGAAGTCGAGGGCAGCGACGACCCTCGTTGTCAGGTCGAGCGCAGCCGCAGGTGTGCCGGAGACGGCATGCAGGCGTGCGAGCTCAAGCATTGCTTGGGTTACTCGTCGCTCCACGAAGGGGTCTCCGTCGTTTTCGAAGAGTTCGACGACCTTCTCGAAAGTGTTTCGCGCCGCGATCAGGTGTTCGGCGCGCTCAAATGCGAAGCCGCGAATGATGAGCGCGTCACTGAGCAGCCGGCGCTCCGACTTCTCGTCAGGCGTAGCGCCGGCCACCCCATGGAGAAGCGCAGCGTAGACCGACCTGGCTGCGCTTGGGGAGCGCTCCGCCGACCCGACCGCGTCGTGAGCCGTGACGTGCGCGACTGCTTGGGCGAACTCAGCAGGGGTTGCGTCTGGGTGATCGGCCTCGAACTTCTCAAGCAACTTCTCCTGCTGATCAGGGTCCTCCACCGCTTGGCCAGTCGTATGACCGCTGATGACACCAAATACCTTGCTGTTACGCGTGAGCAACGAAGTCACCCCGCGCTCGGCTAGCCGGATACTTTCGGACGGCGAGCCCTGAGCGATGTCCGATGCGTTGAGTTCGCGCAGCGAATCCGCGTAGTCCACTGCAAAGTCCGCCATCAACGGAGCATGTTCTGGGGCGGAAGCTGGTGAGATCGCAGCGACCACTCGCCCGTACCGGGAGATGAGTACCCGTCTGCCATCTGCGAGGGCATCGAAGATCCGTCCCGCCTCCGCTTTGAACTGCGAGATCGGGATAGGCCCGTAGTCCGTCGCCATGCGTGCGCCTTCCCTCCGTCGAGAAACTTGAACTTCACTGTAGGCGCTTTGTTACCTAGATCCCTTGGTCAGATGCTACCCGGTTGCCAAGGATGAAACAAGAGCCCATGATCTTGCCATGTCCGTCTACGACAGTGGCGTCTCGGCCTATCGCGACACCACTAAGTGGCTCGTTGCCTTCGTACCCATTGGCTCGCTCATTGCTGCCGCAGTCACCCTCGGCCCGGACCTAGTAGAGAGCATCCAGGCCTCCAACGGAGTCGGCAACTGGCTAGGCGACTACTGGTTCGCAGTCATCTGTGGGGTCGTCTTCCTCCTTGGGATCGGCGCGATTCTCTACTTCGGCGCCGCCGTCCTCAGCGTTGCACCAACTGACATCGGCGCCATACAAGAGGACGCGTTCGCACCTACCCTCGCCAAGGCCATCGGCGAAGGAGTCGCCGCACCAGAATTCTTCACACCCGAGGCCTTCAGAAGCGCAATGGCAGATCTAGCAAACGCGTGGGACGGCAAGGACCCCGTCAGTGACGACGACCCGCGGCTCACCCGTCTCCGAACACCCCTCGAGAACCTGCGCCAGTGGTCGATCTTCAACAGTGTCCAAGCTAGGTTTAGCGACTTTGTTCTGGCCTTCATCCTTGGAGTCGCCGCCATCAGCACAGCGATCATCCTTGCTCCCGCTCAGCTCAACGTGGGCCCAGCGATCGAGAAGCCCACCGTGGTCCTGGTCGAACTCAGCGATACCGGCGAAGCCGACCTCGAGAAGGCCACCAGTTGCTCAGGAACAGACACGGTGTTTACCGCAATCGACGGGACGTGGAAGCATCCCACCCTCGCAGTGGATGGCACTGGGTGTGACTTCGGCGCAACCTGGAGACCGGGCCCCGGCGAAGCAGAGATCCGTCCTCAACCGGCGAACCCGTAGTGGCAACGCCCAGCGCGATACCGCCTCCCGACGAAGACGATTCCGGGACCTCAAGCCAGCAGATGAGTTCGCCTTCTGCGTGAGCGGCCGCGACTCCCTGCGCCAAACGTTATCTGGGCCACGCGCCCGCCAGGCGTCCTGTTTCGAGCGTCTTCACCCTGACTCCGCTCGCACCCCAGTGCTGGGCACCATCATCTCGTCGACGCGACTTCGCCGCAGCATCAACTCAGCGCCGGGACCTTTGGCGCAAGACCTGGCACCAACGCCGGTCTATCGCCACCGACCGTCCTGTGGCTACCGTGAAGCCGTCCGGTGCGCATCATGAAACGGAATGCACTATGCGCAACTTCAGCACAGCAGCCAACGGCGGCCTCGCCGATCTGCTGGAGCGCCCGCGCTTCGAGGTGCTGCCCACGGCAGGGGCGCCCGACACCGTCGCCGAGCACCTGCCGCCCGGGCGGTCGGTGACGGTCTCCGCCTCCCCGCGGAAGGGCCTCGACGCCACCCTCGACACCGCGGAGAAGCTCTCCGCCTTCGGCTACGACGTCGTCCCCCACATCGCGGCCCGGATGGTCGCGGACGACGCTCACCTCAAGGACATCGTCGACCGCCTTCACGAGGCCAGCGTCAACACCATCTTCGTCCCGAGCGGCGACGCCACCGAGCCCGGCGCCTACCCCGACGCGGTGGCGCTGCTCGCGGCCCTCCACGAGATGGGCAACCCGTTCCACGCCGTCGGCATCACCGCCTACCCCGAGTCCCACCCGACGATCCCCGACGACGTCACCATCCAGGCGATGTGGGACAAGAGCCGCTACGCCACCGAGATGGTCAGCAACCTGACCTTCGACGCCGGCGTCGTCGAGGCCTGGCTCGGCCAGGTCCGCGGCCGTGGCGTCTCACTCCCGCTTTGGCTGGGTGTGCCGGGCCAGGTCGACCCGGCCAAGATGCTCGCCGTCGCCACCCGCATCGGCGTCGGCGACTCCGTCCGCTTCCTCATGAAGCAGCCACGCACCGTCGCGCGCCTGGTCAACCCCCGCGGCTTCGACGCCGACACGTTCCTGCGCAGGCTCGCCCCTGCGATCACCCGCGACGAGGCCGTCGTCGCCGGGCTCCACGTCTTCACCTTCAACCAGATCGCCGCCACCGAGGCGTGGCGGGTCCGACTGATCGAGCGGCTGCGGGAAGGAGGTGCCCGCACCCGTCCGACCCTGCGGGGTCCGACCACGCCTCGCCAGCTGTGACCCGCCCCCGGGTCCGACACACCAGGAGCACTGAATGATCAGCACGAACTACCCCTCCGTCGACCAGTCCGACCGCCTCGTCCCGATCAACCTGCGCCAGTCGGGACGCACCCCGGTTGAGATGCTGATCGACACCCGCATCCGCAAGTCGCCGTACTGGCAGCTCTCCGCCGAGGCCGGCTGCTGGCGCGCCTCGGTCTACAACCGGATGTACCACCCGCGCGGCTACGTGCGCCCCGAGGACGGCGGCGCGATGGTCGAGTACGACGCCCTGGTCAACCACGTCACCATGTGGAACGTCGCCGTCGAGCGGCAGATCCAGGTCAAGGGCCCCGGTGCGGCCGACTTCGTCAACTTCGTCATCACCCGCGACGCCACCAAGATCCCGCCGATGCGGGCCCGCTACGTGATCCTCTGCAACGAGGCCGGCGGCATCCTCAACGACCCGGTCCTGCTGCGCATCGCCGAGGACGAGTACTGGTTCAGCCTGTCCGACTCCGACCTCATGTTCTGGCTGCAGGGCGTCAACGTCGGGCGCCGCTTCGACGTCGACATCAACGAGATCGACGTCGCGCCGGTGCAGATCCAGGGCCCGAAGTCGATCGACCTCATGACCGACCTGTTCGGGCCCGCCATCGGCGAGCTGCCGTCGTACGGGCTGCACGCAGGCACCGTCGACGGCTGCGGCGTGATCGTCTCGCAGACCGGCTTCTCCGGGGAGAAGGGCTACGAGATCTACCTGATGGACGCCACGATCCACGCCGAGAAGCTGTGGAACGCCGTGCTCGAGGCCGGCAAGAAGCACAACCTCGCCGTGATCGCGCCCGCCCACCACCGCCGGATCGCGGCGGGCATCCTGTCGTGGGGCCAGGACATGGACGTCGAGACGCTGCCCTTCCAGGTCAACCTCGGCTACCAGGTGCCGCGCACCAAGGAGGCCGACTACATCGGCAAGGCAGCGCTCGAGGCCGCCCGCGACGCACTCGAGTCCGGCCATCCGCCGTACACCCACACGCTTGTGGGACTGCGCCTCGGTGGGCTGCCCATCGACGACTACGCGCCCGACTTCTGGCTCATCAGCCCGCGCGACGGCGGCGACCCGATCGGCTACGTCACCTCGCCGTGGTTCTCCCCCGAGCTCGAGGGCAACATCGCGATGGGCCACGTCCCGATCGCGTCGGCCGCGATCGGCACCGAGCTGCTGGTGCACCTGCCCGACGAGTACGCCGACACCTCGGGCGTGCCCGTCGAAGCGGAGGTGGTGGAGATGCCCTTCCGCCCCTCGGTGAACCCCAACCAGCGCGAGCTGCTCAAGGCGCGCGGCCTCGACGCGGCGGTGTGAGCACCCGGGTGGGCGGGCACGAGACCGGCCGGATGCCCTCCGACGGCGAGATCGCGCAGGCCGCCGAACTCTGGCCGATCGCCCGGGTGGCGCGGGAGATGTGCGACGTTCCGGAGGAGGCGCTGCTGCCCCACGGCCGGCACATCGCCAAGCTCGACCGGGCCTGGCTGGCCACGATCGAGGACGCGCCGCTCGGCAAGCTCGTGCTCGTCACCGGCATCTCCCCCACGCCCGCCGGCGAGGGCAAGACTACGACCGTGGTCGGCCTCGTCGACGGGCTGCGCCGGATCGGGGTGAAGGCGGCCGCGGCGCTGCGGGAGCCGAGCATGGGCCCGGTCTTCGGGATGAAGGGCGGCGCGGCCGGCGGCGGCTACGCCCAGGTCGTGCCGATGACCGAGATCAACCTGCACTTCACCGGCGACTTCGCGGCCATCGCGGCGGCCAACAACCTGCTGGCCGCCCTGCTCGACAACTACCTGCACCACGGCAACGCCCTCGACATCGACCCCCGCACCATCACCTGGCGCCGGGTGCTCGACATGAACGACCGAGCGCTGCGCGACGTCGTCATCGGGCTGGGTGGCACCACCAACGGCGTGCCGCGCGAGGACGCGTGGGACATCGTGGTGGCGAGCGAGCTGATGGCGATCTTCTGCCTGGCGACCTCGCTGACCGACCTCAAGGAGCGCATCGGGCGCATCGTCGTGGCCCACACCCGCGGCGGTGCTCCGGTCACGGCGGCGGACCTCGAGGCCCAGGAGGCGCTGACGATCGTGCTGTCGCAGGCGCTGCAGCCCAACCTGGTGCAGACCCTCGAGCACTCCCCCGCGTTCGTGCACGGCGGGCCCTTCGCCAACATCGCCCACGGCTGCAGCTCCGTGCTCGGCACGCGCACGGCGTTGCGGCTCAACGACGTAGTGGTGACCGAGGCCGGGTTCGGCTCCGACCTGGGGGCGGAGAAGTTCTTCGACCTCAAGTGCCGGCTGTCCGGACTCCGGCCCAGCGCTGCGGTGGTGGTGGCGACGGTGCGGGCGCTCAAGCACCACGGCGGGGTCGCGGTGGGCTCGGTCGGCTCGGAGGGCGAGGACGTCGACGCCGTACGCCGCGGCGGTGCGAACCTCACGCGGCACCTGCAGAACCTGCGTGACGTCTTCGGGGTCCCCGCCGTGGTGGCGATCAACCGCTTCCCGACCGACACCGACGCCGAGGTGCAGGCCGTGCGCGAGATCGCCGACCTCGAGGGCTGCCTGGCCGTGGCCAGCACCCACGCGGCCGACGGCGGCGCCGGGGCGGTCGAGCTGGCCGACGCCGTGCAGGACCTGCTCGACAAGGACGAGGTCGACTTCTCCTTCTGCTACCCCGACGAGGGCGGGGTGGCGGACAAGGCGGCGACGGTCGCGCGGCGGGTCTACCGGGCCGACGGGGTGACGTTCGGCGCGAAGGCGCAGAAGCAGCTCGACCGGATCACGGCCGACGGCTTCGGCCACCTGCCGGTGTGCTTCGCCAAGACGCAGTACTCCTTCACCACCGACCCCGCCAGGGTGGGCGCGCCGGAGGGGCACGTGGTCGACGTACGGGAGGTGCGGCTGAGCGCCGGGGCCGGGTTCGTCGTGCTCGTCGCGGGAGCGGTCATGACGATGCCAGGACTGCCGAAGGTGCCGGCGAGCAGCCGGATGTCGATCGACGCCGAGGGACGGATCAGTGGGCTGTCGTGAGCGGCTGAGATGCGTCCCGGAGCGGTTGCGTCCTGCACAACGCGTTGCGTGATGCGCAACGCGGCTAGGCTGCCACTATGAGCGACGAGACCGGAAGCGAAACTGACGTCGTCCGCGTGCAGTCGGTGGACCGCGCCATCACCATACTCGAGATCCTCGCGCGCGAGGGTGAGGCCGGCGTGACCGACGTCGCCACCGAGCTCGGCGTCCACAAGAGCACCGCCTTCCGGCTCATCGCCACGATGCAGGCGCGTGGGCTCGTGGAGCAGGCCGACGACCAGCGGAAGTACCGCATCGGGCTCTCGCTCGTGCGCATCGCCGGCACCTCGGCCGCCCGCAGCGACCTCGTCCAGCTGGCGCGACCGATGTGCAAACGGCTCGCGGCCGAGACCGGCGAGACGATCAACCTGGCCGTGCTCGTCGACTCGACCGCGCTCTACGTCGACCAGATCGCCGGGGAGTCCACGCTGCAGCCGCACAACTGGGTCGGCCAGCGCATCCCGCTGCACGCCACCAGCAACGGCAAGGTGCTGCTGGCCCACCTCCCCAGCGAGGAGGTCGACGAGCTGGTGCCCCACCTGGAGCGGCACGGCCCCCGCACCGTTACGCGACGCGCCACCCTGCACCGCCAGCTCGCGCAGGTCCGCGAGCTCGGCTACGCACTCGCCGTCGACGAGCTCGAGCAGGGGCTCACCGCCCTGGCCGCGCCGATCCGGGACGCCCACGGGGAGGTCGTCGCGGCCGCCAGCGTCAGCGGCTCGACGCACCGGATGGACGCCGGCACGGTCACCGCAACGATCGAGCCGCTGCTGCGCGCCGCCCGGGACGCGTCGCTGGCGCTGGGGTGGACCGACACCGAGGACGATGATCCGTTGACACCGCGACGGCCCGCACACGAGAGTTGAGATCGTCTCGCATGACGCGATGACGTGCGCATGGCGCAACATGCGCGCCACACCCACCGGAGGTCTTCGTGCCCCTGCCGCAGTCAGCCCAGGTCGTCGTCATCGGAGCCGGCATCGTCGGCAACAGCCTGGTCCAGCACCTCGCTCGCCTCGGCTGGCGCGACATCGTGCAGATCGACAAGGGCCCGCTGCCCAACCCCGGCGGCTCGACCGGCCACGCGTCGAACTTCATCTTCCCCGTCGACCACTCCCGCGAGATCACGGACCTGACGCTCGACTCGGTGAAGCAGTACCAGGAGCTCGACGTGTTCACCCAGTGCGGCGGCTTCGAGATCGCCCGCACCGAGGAGCGCATGGAGGAGCTGCGCCGACGGATGTCGAGCGCCAAGGCGTGGGGCATCGAGGCCGAGCTGGTCACGCCCGAGCAGGTGGCCGAGCGCGTGCCCTTCATCGACACCTCCGAGATCATCGGCGCCTTCTGGACACCCTCGGTCGGCGTCGTCGACTCGCTGCGCGCAGGCACGCTCATGCGGGAGGAGGCGATGGCCGCCGGCGCGCTGACCGTCGTACCCAACGTCGAGGTCACCGGCATGGACGTCGTCGACGGCGCGCTGCGCGCCGTGCGCACCGACCAGGGCGACATCGCCTGCGACACCGTCGTCATCGCCTGCGGCGTCTGGAGCCCGCACCTCGCCGCGATGGCCGGGGCGTCGATCCCGCTCACCCCCGCGGTGCACCAGATGATCAGCGTCGGGCCCATCCCCCAGCTCGCCGAGCTCGAGGGCGAGATCTCGTTCCCGATCATCCGCGACATGGACTCGCTCTGCTACGAGCGCCAGCACGGCGCCGACATGGAGGTCGGCTCCTACGCCCACCGCGCGATCCTGCACGACCCCGAGGAGATCCCCTCGATCGACCGGGCCAAGCTGAGTCCGACGGAGATGCCCTTCACCGCCGACGACTTCGACCCCCAGCTCGAGACCGCGCTGGAGCTGATGCCCGAGGCGCTCGGGGCCGACGGCGCCGAGATCCGCTACGCCATCAACGGATTGTTGTCACTCACACCAGATGGCGCTCCGATCCTCGGCGAGAGCCCCGAGGTGCGCGGCCTCTGGTCGGCGGCGGCGGTCTGGATCAAGGAGGGCCCCGGCGTCGGTCGAGCGGTCGCGGAGTGGATGACGCACGGCTACTCCGAGATCGACCTGCACCACAGCGACATCGCCCGCTTCCACCCCCACCAGCGCACCCGTGAGCACGTGCGGGCGCGCACGTCGGAGGCGTTCATCAAGACCTACGGCATCGTGCACCCCGGCGAGCAGTGGACCTCCGAGCGCCGCAAGCGCCTCTCCCCCATGTACGACGACCAGGTCGCGCGGGGCGCGGAGCTCTTCGAGACCGTCGGGTGGGAGCGCCCGCAGTGGTACGCCTCCAACGAGGCGTTGTTGGGCGAGTACGGCGACGCCGTCATGCCGCGCGAGGCCGAGTGGGACAGCCGGTGGTGGAGCCCCATCATCAACGCCGAGCACTTGGCCATGCGGGAGCGGGCCGGCATCGTCGACCTGAGCGCGTTCTGCATCTTCGACGTCGCCGGGCCGGACGCGCTCGCGGCCGTGCAGCGGACCGTGGTGGCGCAGGTCGACGTCGCGCCCGGCCGGGTCGTCTACACCCCCGTGCTCGACGCCAAGGGCGGCTTCCGCTCCGACCTGACCGTGATGCGCCTGGGCGCCGACCACTTCCGCGTCGTCACCGGCGGCGCGCACGGGATGGCCGACCTGGCCTGGTTCCGCGCCCACGCCCGAGGCCTCGGCGCCGCGGTGACCGACCTGACGTCGGCGTACACCACGATCGGGCTGTGGGGCCCGCGCGCCCGCGACATCCTGGGGCGCCTCACCGTGGCCGACATCAGCCACGAGGGCTTCGGCTTCGCCACCGCGCGCGGCATCGAGGTCGGCAGCCTCGACGTGCTGGCCTCGCGGATCTCCTACGTCGGCGACCTGGGCTGGGAGCTCTACGTGCCGATGGAGCAGGGCGCCCGGCTGTGGTCGCTGCTGCACGAGGCCGGCGGGCCCGACGGTGCGGTGCCGGTCGGCATCGGCGTCTACGGCACGACCGGGCGGCTGGAGAAGGGCTACCGGGCCTACGGTGCCGAGCTCGACACCGAGCGCACCATCGTCGAGGCCGGCATGCAGCGGCCGCGGGTCAAGGAGGCGGACTTCACCGGGCGCGACGCCTACCTCGCGCAGCGGGAGAAGGAACCCGACCGGGTCATGTGCACCCTGGGCGTCGACGACCACACGTCGGCGTCAGGGGTGAAGCGCTACATGCTCGGCGGCGAGCCGATCCTGACCGCGTCCGGTTCGCCGATCACCGATGCGCACGGGCATCACCCCTACGTCACCACCGCCGGCTCGGCGCCGAGCCTCGGCAAGCACCTGCTCATGGCCTACCTGCCGCCGGAGCAGGCGGCCGTCGGCACGTCGCTCGCGGTCTCCTACATGGAGGAGCTCTATCCCGTCACCGTGCTCAGCGCGGACGCGACGCCGGTCTTCGACCCCGACAACGAGCGGCTGCGGTCGTGACCCGGGTCCTCGTGGCGGTCAAGCGGGTCGCCGACACGTCCGGCGAGGTCGTGCTGACCGACGACGGGCAGGGCCTCGACGGCCGGTTCACCGGCTACACGATCGGCGACCACGACTCCTGCGCGGTCGAGCTGGCCATCCGGGTCGCGGAGGCCGGGGACGGTGACGTGACCGTGCTCAGCGTCGGGTCGTCGGACGCCACCGACCAGATCCGCTCCGCGATGGCGCTGGGCGCCGGGGCGGGGATCCTGGTCGAGGCGGACGTCGCCGCGATGGGCCCGGCCGACGTGGCGGCCCAGATCGCAGCCGTGGTGCGCGACGCGTGCGCGAGCGGGTCGACGTACGACCTGGTGGTGCTGGGCAACGACGCGGCTGACACCGGTGACTTCCAGGTGCCGATCCGGGTCGCCCACGCGCTCGGTCGCCCGATCGTCACCGGCGCGCGGATGCTGGAGGTCAGCGATGGCGTACTGGTGGCGCAGGTGCAGGGGCCGTACGCCGACGAGACCTACGAGCTGCCGCTGCCCGCGGTCGTCTCGGTGCTCGAGGGTGGCGCCGAGCCGCGCTACCCGACGCTGCGAGGGCGGATGGCGGCGAAGAAGGTGCAGATCGAGGAGCGCGGGCCCGTCGGTACGCCGGCCGGCGGTGGCCGGGTGCGCTGGCACGTGCCGCCACCGGCGCCCAGCGAGGCCGAGGTGATCGGCCAGGGCGCGGCCGCGGCGCCCGCCGTCGTCGAGGTGCTGGAGAAGCTGGGGGTCCTCCGATGATCCTGGTGGTCTGCGAGGTCGACCCGTCGACCGGTGAGGTCGACGAGGTCTCGCTGGAGTCGCTCGCGCTGGCGCGCTCGTTCGGCGCCGCCGCCGGCTCGGACGTGCATGCAGCCGTGGTGGGCCCGGTGCCCGACGCGGGCGCCGTGGCCGCGACGCTGGGCCGGCACGGCGCCGTCGCAGTGAAGCAGGCGGTGGGCGACGGCGTGGCCCGGTACGGCGGGGCGGCGTGGGCGACGGCCGTGGAGACCCTGCTCGACGACGCCGTCGACGTGGTGGCCGTGCTGGCCGGCGGCACGCCGCGGGGCATGGAGGTGGTCGCCCACCTCGCCGCACGGTGGGAGGTGCCGATGGCGGCGAACGTCGTGTCCTTCGAGGGCGCGTCGCCGCTGACCGTGCGGCGCCAGGTCGCGGGCGGGTCGGCGTTCGAGGAGATGTCGCTGAAGGAGCAGCCCGCCGTGTTCACCGTGGCGGGTCACGCCTGGAGGGCCGAGGAGACCGGTGGTGAGCCGGCCGCCTGGACCGAGCACGCGGTCGCCGTACCTCCTGAGGAGCTGGCGGCCCGGGTGGTGCGCACGACCGAGCGGGTCGCGGACGCATCCGGCAGCCTGACCTCCGCCCCGGTCGTCGTCGGCGCCGGGCGCGGCGCCGGAGGGCCGGGCGGGTTCGGCCCCGTGACGGAGCTGGCCGAGCTGCTCGGCGGCGCGGTCGGCGTCACGCGCGTGGTCACCAGCCTGGGCTGGCGGCCGCACCACGAGCAGGTCGGTCAGACCGGCAGCCGCATCGCCCCTGACGTCTACATCGCCTGCGGCATCAGCGGCGCCATCCAGCATTGGGCCGGGTGCGCGTCGTCGAAGACGATCATCGCGGTCAACACCGACGACGAGGCGCCGATGATGACGCGAGCGACGTACGCCGTGGTGGGTGACATGCACGAGGTCGTGCCGGCCGTCGTCGAGGAGATCCGCAAGCGTCGCTGAGCCGACGCCGACCTCGGTCGTTGGTCGGAGTTTCGTGCTCTACTGCACGCCATGCACCACGTCGTCACCGCAGCGCTAGTCCGGGACGGGCGGGTCCTGCTGGTCCACCGGAGTCCACTTCGTCAGTCCTACCCGGACGTGTGGGACCTGCCCGGAGGGCACGTCGAGCAGGGCGAGACCGAGCTGGGGGCGCTCTGCCGGGAGATGCGCGAGGAGCTCGGGGTCCAGATGGCAGCTGAGTCAGCGACGTGGCTGTGCCGTCTGGACCTGGGAAGCGGTCCGGAGTCCTTGCGTCTCAGCGCCTGGCTCGTCGCCGAGTGGGAGGGGACACCGGCGAACGTCGCACCGGACGAGCACGACGAGATCGGATGGTTCCGCCTCGAGGAGCTGCCTCCGCTGGCTCACGAGGCCATCGGCTCCGTGGTGACCACGGCCCTCCGGGGCGGCCGAGCCTGACCTGGAGACGGTCGTGGCGGTGCACGCGCACGCTCAGCTGCTGCGGAGCCGGTCGAGGTAGTCGCGCCGCTGGTCGAGGTCGACGTCGTCGAGGAACATCGACTCCCCACCCAGCGCCGACCGCAGCCGCACCGCGACCCGCTCGGGCACGAACTTCATCGCCGCCGTCATCCCTCCGGCCACCTTCGTCACCCGCACGAACGGCCGCGGCCGCTCGATGAGGTCCGCGGTGGCCCGCGCGATCTCCTCGGGCTCCGCGTTGCGCACGCCCTTCACCCCACCCGTGCCCGCGACCAGCTCGGTGTTGGTGAAGGTCGGCCGCACGGTCGACAGGTGGACGCCGGAGGTGCGGTACTCCTGGCGCGCCGCCTCGGTGAACCCGATGACGGCGTACTTCGTGCCGCAGTAGGCCGCCAGCCCCGGCATCGCGAGCTCGCCGGCGAGCGACGCGGTGTTGATGATGTGGCCCGAGCGTCGCGGCAGCATCCGCTGGAGCGCGAGCCGGGTCCCGAACATCACCCCGAGCACGTTGATCTCGACCTGCCGTCGCGTGACGGCGTCGTCCTCCTCATGCACGTGCCCGGTCGGCATGATCCCGGCGTTGTTGACGAGCACGTCGAGCGGCCCGAGGTCGCGCTCGACGAGGTCGAGGAAGTCGCGGAACGAGTCGGGGTCGGTGACGTCGAGCCGGGTGTACGTCGTGACGCCGAGCTGGTCGGCCGCCTCCTTCAGCCGCGCCTCGTCGATGTCGCCGAGGGCCACGCGGTGCCCGCGGCGCAGCAGCTCTCGCGCCGTCTCGTAGCCGATCCCGCGGGCTCCCCCGGTGATCGCCACCGTCCTGCTGGTGTACGACGTCGTCCGCTTGCTCATGCGCTCTCCTTCATCGACGGGTCAGGGTGATCGGCAGGCCGTCGGCCGGCACGGGAAGCGACGTGTAGTCCCATCGAGCCGCGTAGCCCTTGGGCAAGGTCCAGGTGTAGGTGCGCAGCATCTGGTGGAGAATCGCCTTCACCTCGAGGGTGCCGAAGTGCATCCCGATGCACTTGTGGGCGCCGCCACCGAAGGGCACGTAGCCGAACCGGTGATTCTTGTCCTCGCGACGTGAATCGGCGAAGCGCTCGGGATCGAACTGGTGGGGGTCGCTCCAGCACTCGGTGTCGAAGTGGTTCATCACCTGCGCGACCGCGACGACCGTGCCGGCCGGGATCCAGCGGCCGCCGACCTCGACGTCCGCGACCGACCGCCGCATCGCGATCGGCACCGGCGCGACCAGGCGCAGCGCCTCCTTGACGACGAGGTCGAGCGACGTGAGCGACTCGAGGTCGTCGATGTTCGGCGGCCCGTCACCGAGCCGGTCCGACTCGGCGCGGACGCGTTGCTGCCACTCCGGGTGGAGCGCCAGGTAGTACGCCGCCGCCGCCGTCGCGATGGTGGAGGTGTCGTGCGCGGCCATCATCAGGAAGATCATGTGGTCGACCACGTCGGTGTCCGTGAACGCCTCGCCCTCATCGGTGCGCGCCCGGCACAGGCCGGCGAAGAGGTCGTCCCCGTCACCCTGGCGCGCCGCCGGGAGGTGGCGGCGGAAGTAGTCCTCGAGCACCTCGCGACCCCGCATCCCCGCCCGCCAGCGCGTGCCGGGGAGCGGGTGGCGCACCAGGGAGTTCCCCGCACGCACGGTGGCGACGAAGGCGTGGTTGAGGCGCTCCATCTCGTCGGTCCCGCCACGCCCGCCCATGAAGACCTCGCTCGCGATGTCGAGGGTCAGCGTCTTGAGCCGGGGATAGATCGGCGAGGCCTCGTCGACGGGCCACGCGGCCACACCTTCCCGCACGACCGGGGCGAGCTGCGCGCCGTACGCCGCGAGGCGGTCGCGGGTGAACGCCTCCTGCATGATGCGGCGGTGGAGCCGGTGCTCGTCGAAGCTCAGCAGCATGAGGCCCCGGCGGAAGAACGCCTCGATGAGGTGGTTCCACCCGTCCTGGGAGAACGACTTCGCCTTCGTCGTCAGCACCTCCTGCGTCGCGCTCGCCCCCGTGACGACCACGACGCGCGCGCCCGGCGAGCCCATCCACCAGACCGGCCCGAGCCGCTCGGAGCGCGCGCGCAGGTAGTCGGTGCCGAAGCGGATGTAGTCGAGGCTGTGCCCGACCACCGGGAGACCCTGCGACCCCGGCACCGGCTGCGCGCCGACCTCGGCCGGCGGCGGGGTGAGGTCGCTGATCGCCCAGCGCGCGGTGAGTCCGGACCACGCGTCGTCGACGCGGGGCGGCAGGGGGGCCACCAGGACCGACGAGAGGCGCTCACGCCGCCTCGTGGTGGTGGATCGCGCCAGGTTGGTCATCGAGCCGTCCTTCCCGTACGCCGACCGCCGTGGCGGGTGCCGTCCAAGGGCCCGGGCGACAGGAAGCAGCCTGTGACAGAAGTAGTGTTTTTGTCAACGGACGGCACAGGAACGTGACGCGTGTCGCTCAGGCCAGCCTGAGGTAGCGCAGCGCGACGTCGCAGATCAGCCGTCCCGTCCCCGCCGGGTCGTCGCCGGGAAGGGCGACGTAGCTGACGGTCAGGCGGATCAGGGCATCGGCGCCCTCGCGCAGCTCGACCGGGTCCCGATCGGGCAGTCGGCTCCCCAGCCAGGCCACAAGCGTGTCGCCGGCGAGGTCGACGAGCTGCTTCGACGCGGTCAGCAGCGGCAGTGCCCCGGCGGCGGTCTCCGGCACCCTGGGCCCGACGGAGGGCTCGCGGTGGGTCACCAGCATGGCGCGTAGCAGAGGGCTCGCCGCGGCCTGTGCCATTGTGTAGTCGACCGAGGCGCGGACGGCGCCCACGACGTCAGCCTCACCCTCGTGCTCGGCGAGGACCTCCTGGATGCCGACGAGGAACCGCTCGCTCTCGTGGAGGACCAGCGCCTCCCCCAGCCCCTGCTTGTCGCCGAACTCCTTGTAGACCATCGCCCGCGACGTGCCGACGTTCTCGGCCACCTGCCCGACCCGGACCTTGTCCCAGCCCTTGGCGACCGTCTCGTCGTACGCCGCCGCGAGCGTGCGCTCGCGCAGGTGGGTCCGGAAGGACTCGCGCAGCGACGGCGTTCCCTTGGACGGCATGGGACCGAGGCTAGCGGCGCGGCCATCCCCGGACTTGGCAGCGCGCGCGAGCCCACCACAGGTGTTGGCATATACTGCCAACGGAGGTGGTTGTCGTGGCGACACGCAACGTGGTCCTGACCCAGCACCAGCACGAGCTCGTCGAGCAGCTTGTCAGCTCCGGGCGCTACCAGAACGCCAGCGAGGTGCTCCGCGAGGGACTCCGACTTCTCGAGCGCGAGCACGCGGAGGACGAGGCGAGGCTTGCTGCGCTGCGCAGAGCCGCCGACCTGGGATGGTCGGACGTCGTCGCAGGGCGCTTCGACGACGTCGGTGACGAGAGCCTGGACGCGTACATCGCGGGGCTCGGCCGCCCGGCAACCACCGATCCCCGATAGGGGCGCATGTGGCGCAGTACCGTCTCAGCCGGGCAGCGCAAGCCGACATCGCCGCGATCCTCGAGTGGTCGGCCGACGAGTTCGGCTCAGCAGCCCGCGCACGCTACGCGTCGCTGTGGCTGCCGCCGTCCGCGACGCCGCCGCTCCCGACAACAGCATCGGCCGGAAGGAAAGGCCTGAGCTGGGCGTCGGCATCTTCTCCTGGCACCTGTCCCAGAGTCGCCCGAACGTTCGCGGAGGCACGGTGCGCCGACCGCGCCACTTCCTGATCTGTCGCTGGGACGGCGACGTCCTCGTCGTCGGACGGGTCCTCCACGACTCGATGGACACCCGACGACACCTCCCCTCCCCGCCCTTGTGGGAGTGAGGCGGTCCGCATGATCGCTCGACGCCCAGGACATCCTGCTACCCGAGGAAACACGACATGACTCCGCTCACCGCCGCCGAGATCCGAGCGTCCTTCGTCAACTGCTCCCGGGGCGAGGCGAAGCGCGCCGCGCTGCCGGACATCGCCGCCGTGCCCTGGACGGACCTCGACTTCCTCGGCTGGGTCGACCCGTCCGGCTCGTCACGCGCCTACCTGGTCGTCGAGCGTGACGGCGCTCCGCTCGGGATCCAGCTGCGCCAGACAGCTGGCGTCGGCGCCGCCCGCAAGACGATGTGCCACGTCTGCATCACCGCGCACTCGGGCAACGGCGTCGCCCTCAGCGTCGCGCAGAAGACCGGCGCGGCCGGCAGGAAGGGCGACTCGACCGGCCTCTACCTCTGCCGCGACCTCGCTTGCTCGCTCTACGTGAGGGGAAAGAAGCGCACCGGCACGGTGAGGCTGCCCGAGACCCTCAGCGTCGAGGCTGCTATCGAGCGTCTGCGGCGCAACCTCGACCAGTTCGTCGATCGCGTGACCCAGCCGTGAGACACGGCTAGGTCCGCACGTCAGCCCCGTCGGACCACGCGCGCTCCTGCGCGGAGCACCCGCGGGATCTCCGCGACCTCGTCGACCACGGCGGCAAGGCGTGCCTGGTCCTCGACGGGGGCCGGCGAGTCGATCGTGACGTCGTAGCTGATGCCGGTCGACTTCCAGTCCTCGTCGAAGCCACCGTCAGCCTCGACCGCGACGCCGTCGATGGTGATGCCGAGGCGCTCGGCCTCCCGGTAGGTGTCGTTGAGGACGCACAGGGCCACCGAGAGGTTGAGCACCTGCGCGCCGTTGGCAGCAGGTCCCGCGACCACGCCTTCCTCGGTCCAGGCATGACGGAGCGCGACCGTCTCGGGTCCGACCGCAGCGCGCAGGGAGCCGGCCGTTGCGCGCACGCCTGACGTGTACAGATCCATGCCCCCATGATGCTCTCGGCGAGATCGGCGTGGGCTGCGCCGTGCCAGCGGAGCGTCAAGGGCAGCAGGTCACATCCGGACCGGTGACACACTGCGCGGATGGAGGTCTTCCGCACGCCCGACTCCGCTTTCGAGAACATCCCGGACTTCGCGTGGGAGCCGAGGTACGCCGAGGTCGCCGACCCCGACGGCGGCACGCTGCGCATGGCGTACGTCGACGCCGGCCCGGCCGACGGACCCGTGGCGGTGCTGCTCCACGGCGAGCCGTCCTGGTCGTTCCTCTACCGCCACGTCATCCGCGTGCTCACCGAGCGCGGGATCCGCTGCGTGGTGCCCGACCTCATCGGCTTCGGCCGCTCCGACAAGCCGCTCGACCAGGCCGACTACTCCTACGCCCGCCTGGTGGAGTGGACCCGTGAGCTGGTCGTCGACCACCTCGACCTGCGCGAGGTCACCCTCGTCGGACAGGACTGGGGCGGCCTGATCGGGCTCCGCCTGGTCACCGAGAACCCGGACCGCTTCTCCCGCGTGGTCGCATCGAACACCGGACTCCCGACCGGGGACTTCGACATGCCCGAGGTGTGGTGGCAGTTCCGCCGCGCGGTCGAGACGACCGAGGTGCTCGACATCGGCCGCCTGGTCGCCGCCGGCTGCGTGCACCCGCTCTCCGACGAGGTGCGGGCGGCGTACGACGCCCCGTTCCCGGAGGAGCGCGCGAAGGCGAGCGCCCGCGTCATGCCGACGCTGGTGCCCACCCGGCCTGACGACCCCGCGACCGAGGCCAACCGCGCTGCTTGGGAGGTGCTCTCGACGAGCGAGGTGCCCTTCCTCGTCGCGTTCAGCGACCGCGACCCGATCACCGGCGCGATGGGGCCGATCCTCCAGAAGCTCGTCCCCGGCGCCCGCGGCCTGAGCCACCCGACGATCCGCGACGCGGGCCACTTCCTGCAGGAGGACGCCGGCGAGGAGCTGGGACAGGTCGTCGCGGCCTTCATGGGGGGAGGATGACCGAACGGTCGGGTCTGAGGTGATCGCCGGACAGCGACGTCGGGCGGCCGCTAGAAGTGGGGCATGGACTCGATGCCTCCACCCGTCGCCCCGCACGCCACCGCCGACGCCTCCGTCGGCCAGCGTGTCGGAGCCCTGCTCCTCGACACGCTGCTGGTGATGCTCCCGCTGTTCATCGTCTCGGGGATCCTCTTCGGCGAGAGCCAGGCCGACGGCGGCGGCGCGAGCGTGTCGCTGACGGGCATCCCGTTCCTGCTCACCGTGCTCGTGGCCTTCGGCTACTTCTTCGGCCTCGAGGCCGCCAACGGCCAGACCCTCGGCAAGAGGATCGTCGGGACACGCGTCGTCTCCGACAAGGGCCCCGAGCTGACCGCCGCGCAGGCCCTGATCCGCACCGTCATGCGCGTGGTCGACGGATTCGCCTTCTACCTGGTCGGATTCGTCGCCGCTCTCGCCAGCCCGAAGAACCAGCGGCTCGGCGACATGGCCGCCTCGACGAGGGTCGTCAGGAGCCGGTAGCGACGGAGGTCCGGAAGACCTCGACCGGCCCGCAGCGGACGTCGTACGTCGTCGCCATCGTGTCGAGGGCTGCCTGGTACGCCGGGCGCTTGCGCTTGTGCGCGACGACGAACCGCAGGGTGTCGACGAGCGTGCGGGGCGGGGCGTACCAGAGGTTGAAGTCGAGGCCGAAGGTCGCGAACACCGAGCGCGGCACGGCGTCGAGCACCAGCCCGAGGTTGTACTGCACCAGCGTGGCGGCGGCCGCCGAGAACGCGGCCTTCGACTTCAGCAGGAGGTCGTCGCCGTCGAGCTGGTAGAGCGGGACCTCGGTGATCTTGTCGAGGAAGGCCAGGTGCGTGAGGAAGTAGCCGGCGAACGAGGTGAACCCGAACATCGGGGTCCGCCCGATGACCACCGTGCGCCCTGACTCCGACACGTAGGGCTCGTGGACGTTGTCCTCCCGGCCGTTCAGGTAGCCGGTGCAGTTGACGACCCAGGTGCCGGGCTCGACGGGCACGACCTCCCCACTGCGCAGGCGAAGCTCTACCCCTTCGCTGGTGTCGACGGCGTCGACGAGGTAGTCCAGGCGGACCTGGTCGAGGCCGGCCCGGATCTGCCGCGCCTCGTCGTCGCCGAGCAGTCCGAAGATGTAACGGTCCGCGCGCTCGGTGACCGCATGACCGAACCTGCGGTGCGTCGCGTCCAGGACCTCCTGAGCGTTCGTGCCGTCGAAGGCATCGGCCATCATCGCGAAGTGACGGACGGCCAGGGTCCGCCGCCACCACCGGGCACCACCGGTGGCGAAGAAGTAGTCGCGCCGCGAGAAGAAGGTCCCCGCCCCTGCCAACAGGTTCACGCTGCGCCCGGGTTGCGCCGTGACCAGCGCCAGAGCCGTGTCCATGGCGGTCTTGCCGCCACCGACGATCCAGACCGGGGCGGAGTCCTGGGCGATCCCACCGTCGCGCATGTCGCAGAAGTCAGGAGAGACCGAGTGGACGGCGGTGCTGCTGAGCGCCAGCGCGGGGTTCGTCTCGACGGACAACCCGACGGCCTTGACCAGCCGGTCGGCGACGACGGTGACGCGCTGGCCGTCGGCCCCGCGACACACCACGCGCACGGTGCCGTCGACCTCGTCGTGCTGCTCCAGCTCGTGGCCGAACAGCTCGACCACGGTGGTCTTCTTCTTGATCTCGTCGAGGCAGTGCCGGAGGTGGTCGAGCACCTCCCCCTTGTCGGCGAGGTACTCCGGGGGCTTGTCGATGGTCCACGCGACGTTGCCCGTGGTGAAGAAGGGGTGCGGCTGGTGCAGGCGCACGTAGTCGTAGGTGTTCACCCACATGCCGCCGGGACGGTCGTTGCGGTCGACCAGCACCGCGGTCTGGTCTGGCCCCAGGTACTGAGCCGCCACCCACAGGGCGTTCAGCCCCGCGATCCCGGCGCCCACGACGCACACGTCCGCGCGGATCTCCGCCGATCCGCCTCGATCGTTCTCCACTGTCACCAGGCCACGCTCCCCACGCCGAGCCCCGTCTCCGTGCCGCTCAGAGGAATCGTGGCACCGCGTGCGCCTCCGGTCGAGGGTCGTTCGGCCCCATCGCGGGAGTCAGTCGACGGCGTCGATCAGTCGGCGCAACGCGGAGACGTGCTGCTGCAGGGCGGTGCGTCCGGCCTCGGTCAGCGCCACCCACGTCGTACGTCGTCCCGCGCGCGTGCCCTTGTGGCTGCGGACGTAGCCGGCGTTCGCCAGCGCCGACACGTGCTTGGAGAGCACCGAGTCGCTGACCTCGAGCGCGTCGCGAAGGGTGGCGAACTCGGCCTCGGAGACCGCCGACAGGGTGGCGAGGAGCTGCAGGCGCGCGGGGGCGTGGACCAGCGGGTCGAGCTTCTCCATCAGGCCAGGACCAGGAGCACGACGAGCCCCAGGCCGGCCACCAGGACCAGCGCGGCGAGCATCCGCGGGGAGGAGCCCCGCGCGTGGGTGACGGGGTCGGCGACGTACGCGTCCCACCACCGCCGTACGCCGAGCGCGTAGCCGGCTCCCCCGGCCACCGCGGCGACCACCGTGATCCACCACGCGGCCTCGAAGGCCGCCCAGGTCGCGCACGCCAGGGCGCCCATGTAGGCACCCGTCGCCAGCGGGCCCGTCCCGAGCACGACCTGGCTGGCCAGGCCGTCGACCCGGGCGCCGTTCACGCCCCGGAACAGGCGCAGCGCCACCGCGGCGACGACGGCGAAGACCACGAGACCGGCGAGCAGGACGCCCATCCCGGTGGCTGTCTGCTGAGCGATGCCCCAGGCGGCGGTGGCGATCTGCACGGAGACGGCGGCGCCGAGCGCGGGCACGAGACCGGCGGGCAGGCGGATGCCCGACGTCATGCGCTCACGGGCCTGGTCCGCGCTCGCGAGCGCGGCGCGGGCCGTGGCGGGATCCGGACCGGCAGCACTACTTTCCATAACGGAAAGTTTGCTCCTCACTTTCCAATCTGGCAAGAAGAGATCTGGACGGCGACCCCCAGCTGCCGCCGCTGAGCCCCTCCGCGAGCCCTCCGCGTGGCACGACCCGTCCGACGCGGACGGTAGGATGACCGGTCGCAGCGCCATCGAGAGGAACACACCCGCACATGGGTCTCCACCACCTCCTCGGCTCGACCTCATGAGCGGCGCGACGTCACCCGACACCGACGTCGACGTCCTCCGCGAGGCCCGACGCCGTCGTACCTTCGCGGTCATCAGCCACCCCGACGCCGGCAAGTCGACCCTCACCGAGGCACTCGCGCTGCACGCCGAGGTGATCTCCGAGGCCGGCGCCGTCCACGGCAAGGCCGGCCGCCGGGGCACCGTCTCGGACTGGATGGAGATGGAGCGCGCCCGCGGCATCTCGATCACCTCCGCGGCGCTGCAGTTCGCCTACGGCGACCACGTCGTCAACCTCGTCGACACCCCGGGCCACGCCGACTTCAGCGAGGACACCTACCGCGTGCTGTCCGCGGTCGACGCGGCCGTCATGCTCGTCGACGCGGCGAAGGGGCTGGAGCCGCAGACGCTCAAGCTCTTCCAGGTCTGCCGCTACCGCCGCATCCCGGTCATCACCGTCATCAACAAGTGGGACCGGCCCGGCCGCGACGCCCTCGAGCTGCTCGACGAGATCGACCGGCAGATCGGGCTGCGCCCCACTCCCCTGACCTGGCCGGTCGGCGTCGCCGGCGACTTCCGCGGCGTGCTGCAGCGCACCAGCGGCGACTTCATCCGCTACACCCGCACCGCCGGCGGCTCCAAGCGCGCCCCGGAGGAGCACCTGTCCTCGGCCGAGGCGCGCGAGCGTGAGGGCGAGGCCTGGGAGGCGGCCGAGGAGGAGCACCAGCTGCTCGAAGCAGACGGCGCCGACCACGACCAGGAGCGCTTCCTGGCCGGTGACACGACCCCGGTCCTCTTCGCCTCCGCCATCAGCAACTTCGGGGTGGCACAGCTGCTGGACACCCTGGTCTCGATCGCCCCGCCGCCGTCCGACACGGCGGACGCCGAGGGCTCGCTCCGCGCGCTGGCCGAGCCCTTCAGCGCCTTCGTCTTCAAGGTGCAGGCCGGGATGGACACCGCCCACCGCGACCGGCTGGCCTACGCCCGGGTCGTCTCGGGCGTCTTCCGCCGCGGCATGGTCGCGACCCACGCGGAGACCGGTCGTCCGTTCCCCACGAAGTACGCCCAGGCCGTCTTCGGACGTGAGCGGACCATCGTCGAGACCGCCTACCCCGGCGACATCGTGGGCCTGGTCAACGCCGGGTCGCTGCGCGTGGGCTCCACGATCTTCGAGAGCGACCCGGTCCGCTTCCCGCCCATCACCAGCTTCGCCCCCGAGCACTTCGCCACCGTCCGCGCGGTCGACTCCGGGCGCTACAAGCAGTTCCGCCGCGGCATCGAGCAGCTCGACCAGGAGGGCGTCGTGCAGGTCCTGCGCTCGGAGATGCGCGGCGACCAGGCCCCGGTGCTGGCTGCGGTCGGCCCGATGCAGTTCGAGGTCGTCGAGCAGCGGATGGGCAGCGAGTTCAACGCTCCGGTCCGGCTGGAGCGGTTGGGCTACTCGCTGGCACGTCGTACGACGCCCGAGCACGCCGTCGAGCTCAACAGCCTGCGCGACGTCGAGGTGCTCCAGCGCTCGGACGGCGACCTGCTCGCGCTGTTCCCCGACCGCTGGCGGGCCGGCGCGGTCGAGCGCATGCACCCCCACCTCGTGCTGGAGACCCTGGTCGCCGGCGTCGGCTGAGCCCTGCGCAGCCTAGATTGGCTCCCATGGGTACGACGAGCGAACCGGTGCCGTTCGAGGTCTACGAGCCGGGCACCTACCTCCACGGCACCAAGGCGCACCTCGTGGCCGGTGACCTGCTGGTGCCCGGCCGGGAGTCGAACTTCGAGGCCGGCCGGGTCATGAACCACATCTACTTCACCGCCACCCTCGACGCGGCGGTCTGGGGCGCCGAGCTGGCGCCGGGCGAGGGCCGTGGCCGGATCTACGTCGTCGAGCCGGTCGGCGACTTCGAGGACGACCCCAACGTCACCGACAAGAAGCTCCCGGGCAACCCGACGCAGTCCTTCCGCAGCCGCGAGCCGCTGCGCGTCGTGCGCGAGCTGCACGACTGGGTCGGCCACTCCCCCGAGAAGCTCCAGGGCATGCGCGACGGTCTCGCCCGCATGCAGCGCGAGGGCACCGCGGTCATCTACGACTGAGGCACCGGACCGGACCACCGGGGAAATGCCCGTGCCGGGTCGGGCGGACGCGGTCCACGATGGGGCGATGAGCGAGTCGCTGCTGCCGGACGAGGGAGAGCACCTGACCGACGGCTGGGAGCCCGACGCGCCCCCCGACGACACCCTCAAGCGCCGCGCGGTGCTCGTGCACGCGTCGTGGCCGCTGGCGGTGGCCGCCGCGCTCAGGCGACCCTCACGGCGTACGGACCGCTGGTCGGGCGCCTGGGTCGGCGACACCGGCGACCTGACCAACCCGGTCGTCCTCACGCAGCCGGTCCCCGACGCCGACGCCGCCACGCTCGTCGCCGAGGTCGCCGAGCTGGTCCCGCCGACGTCGCCGTACTTCCTGCTGAGCCCGTGGCTGGGCCCCGACCTCGCTCCCCACGGCCTGGCGCTGCTCGGCCACCCGCCGGTGATGGTGCGGTTCCCCGCTCCCGGTCCCGACCGTCAGCCGGAGGGCGTGAACGTCGTCGAGGTCCGCAGCCCCGAGGAGCTGGCCCGGGCCGAGCAGGTGTTGATCAGTGGCTTCCCGATGCCCGGCAGCGGCCCGGGCAGCGTGCTCCAGCCGGGTCTCCTGGACGGCACCACCCGGGTGTGGGTCGGGTCCGTCGACGGGGAGCCGGTCTCGGTGGCCGCCGCCCACCAGGCCGCCGGCGCCACCCTCGTCGAGTACGTCGCTGCGCTCCCGTCGGCGCGGGGTCGCGGCGCGGGGGCGGCCGTCACCTGGGCGGCGACGCTGGCGGACCCCGACGTGCCGGCCGTCCTGGTCGCCAGCGACGACGGACGTCCGACGTACGAGCGGATGGGCTACGTGGCGCTCGAGCGCTGGACGGCCTGGCTCCGACCAGCGCAGGAGTGACCGGCTCGTCGGGAAGCGCGGCCGGTGGTTCCGTCGTCGCGAGCGCCGCCAGGGCGGCGGCCACGACGGCCACCGCGGTGATCCGCAACGTGAAGTCGACCAGGCCGGCGCACAGCGGCGCTGCGGCCGCCACCTGCAGCCAGCAGTCCTGCGTGGTCCACGAACGGCAGCGTCGGAGGGCGAGCACCACCACCAGGACGCCGAGCGCGAGGCCGACGAGGCCGTACTCCACGCCCCACTGCAGCAGCTCGTTGTGGGCGTGCGTGGTCACCCGGGCTCCGGGGACCGAACGCTCGTAGGGCTCCGGGAGCGTCCCGGCCCCGACCAGCGGGTGCTCGGCGATGCGACCGAGCGCCTGCTGCCACAAGTGGGGTCGCTGCTCGAGCGGCTCGGTCGCCACCCGCCACGCGACCATGGCGCCGCCGACGAGCACCGCGAGACCGGTGAGGGCCCGGAGCACGCGGCTGGGACGGGTGGCGGCGTACCCCAGGAGCAGGACCCCGGCGACCAGGATGGCGGTGCGGCTGCCGGTCGCGAGCAGCGCCGCTCCCTGGAGGCCGAGCGCGAGCCCGGACAGACGGCCGCCGCCGCGCTCCGCCTCGCGAGCCGTGAGGACCGAGGTGGCGACCAGCAGCATGCCGAGACCCGTGGCGGAGCCCAGCGTCGACGCGGGGCGCGAGGGGTAGGGCACTCCCTGTGCCACCGCGAGGGCGAACTCGCCGAGCACGACGACCGCGTGCAGGCATCCGAGGACGACCAGGCCGGTGACGAAGAGCTCCCGCTGGGCCCGGTCGAGGCGGGCGACGACGAGCACGGTCAGCGTCGCCGCCCCGACCAGCAGGGGGATGCGGGCGGTCTCCAGCGAAAGGCCGTCGCGCAGTGGCCCGAGCGCGACCAACCAGGTCAGCAGCGCGGCCAGCGACCCGACCAGCAGCGGGTCGCGCGGCAGCCGCGCCCGGACGGCGACCCCGGCGCTCCCGAGGAGCGCGAGGACGACCACCAGGTCGCGCAGGTCCGTCCCGCCGCGAGTGGCGAGCGACCACGCGACCGCCGCCAGCAGCAGGGACGCCGTCACGGCCCCGGGCCGGGCGGTGCGCCGGGCCCCGCGCCGGGCCCCGCGCCGGGCCCCGCGCCGGGCGCAGGATCGGCAGTGGCGGCCTTCTGCCGCTTCGACCACTGCGAGTGGAGCCCGACCGCCGCCGCCAGGACCGCGAGGATCGGCCCGAGGTAGAGGAACGGCTTCTGCAGCGTCGCCCAGAACGAGTCGCCCGGCTCGACGGCCCGCACCGTCTTCGTCACCGGCACGGCCTGCGCGAGCGCCTGCCCCTCGGCGCGCCCGGCGACGTCGGCCACGAAGACGAGGTCGACCTGGCCGGGCTCGTCCGGGATCACGGTCCACCGGCGCTCGACGGTGCCCGCCGGCGCACTCACCAGCGACAGGCCGGGCGCGACCTCGGCCCCGGTCCCGACCGAGGCCGACGGACCGGGCGGGGCCTCGGTGATGGTGACCTCGGCGGAGTCCTCCCCCTGCTCGAGGCGGATGTCGGCCGACACCGAGTCCGCGGGCGCCGCCAGCGGCATCGACGCGCCCACGTCGTGCTCCTTGCCGACGGTCATCTCGTCGGGGACCTCGGTCTCCATGGCGGCGGCGGCGTTGACCACCGCGTCGAAGTCGCGCTGGACGGGGTTGACCTCGACGGTGACGGGGACCGGCTGGTTGACGTCGGCGAGGTTCGGGATCGTCCGGCCCTCGACGACGACGGTGGGGCTGACCTGGACCATCAGCGTCTGGTCGCCCGGCTTCAGGGGGGTGACGTCCCACGTCCAGTCGAGCTGGAAGCCGCCGCCGGGGCGCCGCGCGCCGTCGTCGAGGAACTGGCGCGACGCCGAGGTCGGCTCGATCACGAACGCTTCCTCGTCCTGGGCCGTCAGGGTCGCCGCGTTGCTCCAGGCGACACGGACCGTCGGCAGGTCCGGGGTCGTCGCGGTCCCGTAGATGAGGCGCGCGGTGAACCCGACGGTCTGGAACTGCGTGACCTCGTCGGCGTCGAACCGGGGGTCGAGGTTGGCCTTTGTGAGCGCGTCACCGATCCCGCCCGGCCCGTCGCCGGGCGTCGGGTAGACCTGCGCGTAGAGCGGGCTGACCGCGGGGAGCGCGACGGCCAGCAACGTCGCGGCCGCGACCACGATCGCCGCCCGCGCCGACCCTCCTGCCGCCGTCACCCCATGCATGGCCTCTTCCCTCGAGCTGAGCGCCTGGGTGCTTCACCTTCGACGCTAGGGACCCCACCCGGCACTGTCCACGCTGGTGCAGACCACGTGACCGGTCCACTCCACCCGCCCGGGTGCGGCGTGCGCTTGGGCCCGACGGTAGAACTGACCCATGAAGCTGTTGCGAAGTGCCGCCGCGATCGGCGTGGCCAAGAAGCTCTACACCGAGGCCCAGAAGCCGGAGAACCAGCGCCGGATCCGCGAGGCCGTCGACAAGGCCAAGGCCAAGCGGGAGCAGCGCCGCCCCCGCTGACCGGCTCCTAGCGGACGGGGTGGCCAGCCTCGGCCAGGCCAGCCTTCACGTCGCCGATGCTCATCTGGCCGAAGTGGAAGACGCTGGCCGCGAGGACCGCGTCGGCGCCCGCCGCCACGGCCGGCGGGAAGTGCTCGACCTTGCCGGCTCCGCCCGAGGCGATGACCGGGATGGAGACGGCGGCGCGCACGAGCTTGATCAGCGGTACGTCGAACCCGTCGCGCGTGCCGTCGGCGTCCATGGCGTTGAGGAGGATCTCGCCGGCGCCGAGCTCCTCGGCCCGTGCCGCCCACGCCACGGCGTCGATGCCGGTGCCGGTGCGGCCGCCGTGGGTGGTGACCTCGAAGCCGGACTCGGTCGTCGTGGCCTCGCCCACCCGGCGGGCGTCGACCGACAGCACGAGCACCTGGTTGCCGAAGCGGTCGGCGATCTCGGCGATCAGCTCCGGACGGCGGATCGCGGCGGTGTTGACCGCCACCTTGTCGGCGCCGGCGCGCAGCAGCGTGTCCACGTCGCTCACCGAGGCGACTCCCCCGCCGACGGTCAGCGGGATGAAGACCTGCTCGGCGGTGCGGGCGACGATCTCGATCGTGGTGGCGCGGCCCTGGTGGGAGGCCGAGATGTCGAGGAACGTCAGCTCATCGGCGCCCTCGGCGTCGTACAGCTTGGCGAGCTCGACCGGGTCACCGGCGTCGCGCAGGCCCTGGAAGTTGACGCCCTTGACGACGCGCCCACCGTCGACGTCGAGGCACGGGATGACGCGGACGGCCAGGGTCACGCCGGGCCTCGGGTCAGCGCGAGCGCGTCCTCGAGGGTGAAGCGGCCCTCGTAGAGCGCGGTGCCGACGATGGCGCCCTCGACGCCCTCGTCCACCAGGCCCGCGATGGCCTCGAGGTCGGCCAGCTCGGTGATGCCGCCGGAGGCGACGACCGGGCGGTCGGTGCGCTCGCACACGGTGCGCAGCAGGTCGAGGTTCGGGCCCTGGAGCATGCCGTCCTTGTCGACGTCGGTCACGACGTAGCGGGCGCAGCCCTCCGCGTCGAGCCGCGCGAGCACGTCGTAGAGGTCGCCGCCCTCGCGGGTCCAGCCGCGCGCGGCCAGGGTGCGTCCGCGGACGTCGAGGCCGACCGCGATCCGGTCGCCGTGCTCGGCGATGGCCCGGGCGCACCACTCGGGCTGCTCGAGCGCGGCGGTGCCGATGTTGACCCGCCGGCAGCCGGCGTCGAGCGCGGCCTTGAGCGACGAGTCGTCGCGGATGCCGCCGCTCATCTCGACCTTGATGTCGAGCTTGCCGACGATCTCGGCCAGCAGCGCGCGGTTCTCGCCGCGCCCGAACGCAGCGTCCAGGTCGACGAGGTGGATCCACTCGGCGCCGCGGTTCTGCCAGTTCAGCGCGGCCTCGACCGGGTCGCCGAAGACCTTCTCCGAGCCCGCGACCCCCTGCACCAGCTGGACGGCGTGACCGCCCTGCACGTCGACGGCGGGCAGCAGCTCGAGGTACGAAGACATGGCTCAAGCCTAGGGCCGCGGGACGGGTCGTCCGCGCCGGGCTCAGACTGCGGGCGCACGCCGCAGGCCGCGCGCCACGAGGGCTGCCACGACACCGGCACCGACCGCCACGCCGACCAGGGCAGGGCCCGCGCCGAGCACCTGGGCCAGGGGCCCGGCGAGGGCCGAGCCGACGGCGATCGCTCCCACGTTGAGCTGGTCGTAGACGCCGAAGACCCGCGCCAGCACCGCCGGGTCGCTGTCGCGCTGCAGCACCGTGACGGCCGCGATCTCGGCCACCAGGGTGGCCGCGCCGGCCAGCCCCACCAGCGGCAGAGCGAGGCGCAGGTCGACCCCGGCCGCTCGAGTGGCCAGACCCGTGCCGAGGAGCGCGAGCACGAAAGCCAGCAACCCCGCCGTGGCCAGCCGGGTGGTGCGGACCGCTCGCGCGAGACGGCCAGTGACCACCACGGCCACCAACGCCCCCACGGTCAGCGCCCCGGGCAGCACTCCGCCCGCTCCCCCTGCCAGCAGCACCAGCGTCACGACGACGTAGCCGTAGAGGAAGTTGTCGACCATGGCCAGCCCCATCGCTGCGCGCAGCCGGGGCCGCGACGCGACAAGACGCAGCCCGGCGAGCGCCTCCGCGGCCCAGCCGGGGGACGTCTCACTGCCGCGAGCCGGCCGCGACAGCCGTACGCCGAGGACCGGGAGGACCGCGACCGTGCAGACGACGGCGGCGACGAGGGCCACGACCGACGGCGGGCACCCCACGACCATCAGCAGACCGAAGAGCCCGGGCCCGACCAGCCAGGCGAGGTTCTCCACCCCGGTGGCCACGGCGTTCCAGCGCTCGAGCCCCTCGTCGGGAACGCACTGCGTCACCGACGCGGCCACCGACGGGTACGCCGGCGTCGCGGCGACCGCTGCCAGCACGGCCAGGACCGCGAGCCAGCCGACCGGACCGTCCAGCACCATCACGCCGGCCGAGGCCGCGACCAGCAGCGCCCGCAGGCCGCAGGACCAGGCCAGGACCGTGCTGCGCGGGAGCAGGTCGGCCACCAGGCCGGCCAGCCCCGAGAGCACGACGTACGGCAGCACGCCGAGGGCGACCGTGAGCGAGGCCAGGGACGCCGAGCCGGTCCGCTCCAGCGCGTAGGCGCCGGCGGCGAGGCTGGTCGTCGTCTGGGCCAGCGTCGCCAGGCCGTGGCCGGTGAGGAGCCGGACCAGTGCCCGCCGTCCGGCCAGGCCCTGCGGGGCCTCCGACACCTCGACCGGCCGCGGAGCCGTGGCGCTGGGCCGCTCCGGGTACGCCGGCTCGGGAGCCCGACGCTGCCGCGGGACCCGCACCTCCACCGGCCCGTGCGTCGGCAGCGGCCGGTCGGCAGGGACCGGGCGGTCGGCCAGCGCGGTGGGTCGGAAGTCGGGGGTCGGCACCGGCGCTCCCTCCCGGGGCCGGGCAGGTGCCGGCCTCGGACGTCAGGAGCGGAGCCGGTGGAGGTTGATACCCGCCGGTCCGGACCACTGCGCGTCGTACGGCGGGGGTGCCGGCGCCCGACCGGGGTCATCCGGAGCCATCTGGTGGCAGCGGACGACCCCGATCAGGCCGGAGCTCGTCTCAGTCGCCCTTGACGTTGACGATCTGCCGGAGCACGTGGCGCACCTCGACGAGGTCCTTCGCGTCCTCCATGACGACGTCGATGTCCTTGTACGCCGCCGGGATCTCGTCGACGAAGGCGTCGGTGTCGCGGTACTCGATATCCCCCATCGCCGCCCGCAGGTCGTCCTGGGTGAAGGTGCGCCGCGCCGCCGACCGGCTGTACTCCCGCCCCGCCCCGTGCGGGGACGAGTTGAGCGACAGCCGGTTGCCCTTGCCGACCACGACGTAGGACCGCGTCCCCATCGACCCGGGGATGAGCCCGGGCACGCCCGCGGACGCGTCGATGGCGCCCTTGCGGGACAGCCACACGTCCTTGCCGAAGTGCCGCTCCTTGGTCGTGTAGTTGTGGTGGCAGTTGATCTGCTCGGTCGGCTCGACCGCGTCGACGCCGGCCCACGCCGCGAAGGCGGTCGCGACCCGGTCCATCATCTCCTCGCGGTTGAGCAGCGCGAACCGCTGCGCCCACCGCAGCTCACGGATGTAGGCCCAGAACTCCGGCGTGCCCTCGACGAGGTAGGCCAGGTCGCGGTCGGGCAGCTGGATCCACCACCGGGCGCACTCGCGCTGCGCCACCTTGATGTGGTGCTGGGCGATCTTGTTGCCGACACCGCGCGAGCCCGAGTGCAGGAACAGCCAGACCCGGTCGTCCTCGTCGAGGGAGACCTCGATGAAGTGGTTGCCGGAGCCGAGGGTGCCCAGCTGGAGCCGCCAGTTCGCGGCGTACGACGCGGGGTCGAGCTCGGCCTTCTCGGCGGCGGCCTCGAGGTCGGCGATGCGGGCGACCGTGTGCTCGCGCGTGACCTCGGTGTTGTAGGCACCCGCCGACGTCGGCACGGCGGCCTCGATCGCCTCCCGCAGCGGACGCCGGTCCGCGGGCAGGTCGTCCCGGCCGAGCTGCGTGCGGACCGCGATCATGCCGCAGCCGATGTCCACGCCCACCGCGGCGGGGATGATCGCGCCGAGCGTCGGGATGACCGAGCCGACGGTGGCGCCCTTGCCGAGGTGCGCGTCGGGCATCAGCGCGATGTGCGGGTGGATGAAGGGCAGGGTCGAGGCCGTCGCGGCCTGCTGCCGCGTCGTGTCCTCGAGGATGGAGGCCCAGCTCATGAGCCTCTTGCTGATCTGCTGCACGAGGAGACACTCTGCGTCAGATGCGACGCGGCGGCCACCGGTTTTCGCCGGCCCCGTGCCACGGGATCGTGTGCATCCCGAGTCACCTGGTGGCACCAGGTGCACACGATCGCCCCTGAGGGGCGAGCGTCAGTGGCGCCAGACGGGGGCGATGCGGCGGCGGTAGCCGAGACCGACGACCCGGCTCAGCAGGAACACCACCGGCGTCGGCACGGCGGAGCGCACGTAGGCGTCCTCACGTGGCGGCAGACCGTCGAGCACCCAGGCGAAGAACCCGCCCGCGACACCGAGCGGCTGCTTGCGGAGCCGCCTCTCGACGAGCTTCCACTCGGGGCTCTCGACGTGCTGGAGCAGCTGCGGCTCGAGCTCGTCCTCCTCGTGGCGCAGGTGGCGCTCGGTGACGGTGCGGGTGTGCTCGAGCGCCTCGGCCGCGACGGTGGCGTCCTCGTTGCGGGCGGAGGCGCCCAGTCGCTTCATGTGTCCCGACGTCTCCTCCAGCGCGTCGTGCATGGCCTGGTGCTCGCTCTCCATCTCCCCGAGCAGCACCGGATCCACCCCGAGGCTCTCCAGCGCCGGCCAGATGAGCGTGTCCTCCTGCTCGTGGTGGTGGGTCAGCTGGTGCGCCAGGTGGTCCCAGGCACGGGCCAGCTCAGCCGCCCGGGTGGTGTCGCCGTCGCGGAACGCGTCGAGCGCCTTCGCCGTGCGCTCGAAGTCGCGGCGGACGGCTGCGTGGATCACGCGGTTCATCGTCATCTGCGGATCGGTCGCCATGCTCGGCAGGCTAGCCCCGACGCGACGGGGGCGGTAGGTCTCGACGAGCTCGGGCCCACCGTTGGTCGAGCAGCGAGCGCCAGCGAGCGGCGTCGAGACCTGGGCGACCACCTCACCGGGTCTCGACGACGGGCGCTGGCGCGCCCTGCTCGACCGACGTCAGCGGCGGGAGAAGAGCAGCAGGCGCAGGACCGGGAAGGCCAGCACCACCAGGACGACGATGCCGAAGCGGGCGGCCCAGTCGGGTCGCACGACCCAGACGACGATCACGAGGACGAGCAGCAGCGCGACGAGCAGGCCGTTCTGCTGACGGCGCCGACGCTCGAGGACGCCCGTGGGCCGGCCCATCCCAGGCGCCGGTCGGAGCACACCGGCCGCAGCCTTCAGCGGTCGCGTCCGGGCGGCGCGGCGCTCACGCCGCTCCTGCTCGGCCGCCTTGGCCGCTGCCCGCAGGCCCGCCTCGTGCTCGCGAGCCGCGCGCCGCTGGGCGCGCTCCTTGCTCACGAGCCCACCGTCGCGGGCACGAGGCCCTCGACCCAGTGGCGCAGGAGAGCGGCGCCGGCGTCGCCGGACTTCTCGGGGTGGAACTGGGTGGCGGTCAGGGGCCCGTTCTCGACGGCAGCGACGAACCGGTCGCCGCCGTACTCGCACCACGTCACGCCCGGCGGCGTGGTGCGCCCGTTGGTGACCAGCTCCCAGCGGCGTACGCCGTAGGAGTGCACGAAGTAGAACCGCTCGTCCTCGAGGCCGGCGAACAGCCGCGAGCCCTCGGGCGGCTGCACCGTGTTCCAGCCCATGTGGGGCACGACCGGGGCCTGGAGCCGCTCGACGGTGCCGGGCCACTCCCCCAGCCCCTCGGTCTCCTGGCCGTGCTCGACGCCGCGGTCGAAGAGGATCTGGAGCCCGACGCAGATGCCGAGCACGGCGCGCCCGCCGGCCAGCCGGCGACCGATGATCTCCTCGGCCCGCACCGCGCGGACGCCCTCGACGCAGGCACGGAAGGCGCCGACCCCCGGGACCACGAGGCCGTCGGCCTCCCGGGCGCGGTTCTTGTCGGCGGTCAGCTCCACCCGGGCGCCGGCGCGCTCCAGCGCGCGTACGACGGAGCGCACGTTGCCGAAGCCGTAGTCGAGCACGACGACGTCCGGGCCCGAGCTGGGCTGGTCGTGCGTGAGAGCCGGTACGGCGACGGGGTCGGCGCCCGAGACGGCAGCGGGGGTCTCCCCACCGGTCACAGGGTGCCCTTGGTCGACGGCACGCCGGTCTCGCGCGGGTCGTAGGCGATCGCGTCGCGCAGCGCGCGGGCCACGGCCTTGTACTGCGTCTCGACGATGTGGTGCGGGTCGCGACCGCCGAGGACGCGCACGTGCAGCGCGATCTGCGCGTGGTGGGCGATGGTCTCGAAGACGTGACGGGTCAGCGACCCGACGTAGCCGACGCCGGAGCCACCGATGGTGACGAACTGCTGGCCCTCCGGCTCACCGGTGTGCACGCAGTAGGGACGCCCGGACACGTCGACGACGGCCTGCACGAGCGCCTCGTCGAGCGGCACGGTGGCGTCACCGAAACGACGGATGCCGCTCTTCGGTCCGAGCGCCTCGAGCAGCGCGTCGCCGAGCACGATGGCGGTGTCCTCGACGGTGTGGTGGCCGTCGATGTGGAGGTCGCCGTCGGCGTGGACGGTGAGGTCGATGAGCGAGTGGCGCGAGAGCGCGTTGAGCATGTGGTCGTAGAACCCGACGCCGGTGCTGATGTCCGCGCGCCCGGTGCCGTCGAGGTTGACCTCGACGAGGACCTTCGACTCCCGGGTGGTCCGCTCGATGCGTGCGGTGCGGGCGGGGCGGGCGCTCGTGGGCGTGCCCGTCTCGTCGCTCATGTCATGACCTCCATCAGGGCCGCCCGGAAGGCGGCCGTCTCGTCAGGTGTGCCCACGGAGACCCGCAGCCACCCCTCGGGTCCAGTCTCGCGGATCAGCACACCGCGGTCCACCAGGCCCTGCCAGACCGCGTGGCGGTCCTCGAAGAGCCCGAACAGCACGAAGTTGGCGTCGCTGTCGGCCACGGTCAGCCCCTGCTCGCGCAGCCAGACCACGAGCTCGTCGCGCTCGCGGCGCAGCCGGTCGACCTGGGCCAGCAGCTCGTCGGCGTGACGCAGCGCGGTCAGCGCGACGGCCTGGGTCACCGCCGACAGGTGGTAGGGCAGGCGCACCAGGCGGAGCGCGTCGGTGATCTCCGTCGAGGCCGCGAGGTAGCCGAGCCGCACGCCGGCGAAGGCGAACGCCTTGCTCATGGTGCGGCTGACGACCAGGTTCGGCGTGGTGTCCAGCAGCTCCAGGGCCGTCGGGGTGCCGGGTCGACGGAACTCGGCGTAGGCCTCGTCGACGACGACCAGCCCCGGGGTCGGCAGCGCCGCCGCGGCCGCGCAGAGCGCCTTCACGGTGTCGAGCGGCAGCGCGGTGCCGGTCGGGTTGTTCGGCGACGGCACGAGCACGACGGTCGGCTCGACCTCGCGCACCAGCGCGACGGCCTTGTCGACGTCGACGGCGAAGTCGGTCTCGCGGTGGCCGACCACCCAGCCGGTGTGGGTGTCGCGGGCGTACTCGGGATACATCGAGTACGTCGGGGCGAAGGAGATCGCCGTACGACCCGGACCGCCGAAGGCCTGCAGCAGGTGCAGCATGACCTCGTTGGAGCCGTTCGCGGCCCAGACGTGCTCGGGGCCCAGCGCGTGCCCGAGGTACGCCGCCAGCGCCTCGCGCAGGGCGGTGAACTCGCGGTCGGGGTAGCGGTTGAGCTCGCCGGCGACCGCGCTCACGGCCGCGGCGAGGTCGGCCGCCACCGCGTCCGAGGGCGGGTAGGGGTTCTCGTTGACGTTGAGCAGCACGGGCAGGTCGAGCTGCGGGGCGCCGTACGCCGCGACCCCCTCGAGCTCGGGGCGCAGCGGCAGCCGGAACGCCCCGGTCGCGGGCGCGCTCACCGGCGCGCTCACCGGGCCTGCGTGCGTACGTCGATCGCCGCACCGTGCCCGGGAAGGTCCTCGGCGTTGGCCAGGGACACGACGTGCGCGGCGACGTCGGACAGTGCCTCGCGGGTGTACTCGATGACGTGGACGCTGGTGCGGAACGAGCGCACCGACAGGCCCGAGGAGTGGCAGGCGCAGCCGCCGGTGGGCAGCACGTGGTTGGAGCCGGCGCAGTAGTCGCCCAGCGACACCGGGCTCCACGGCCCGACGAACACCGCCCCACCGTTGCTGACCCGGCGCGCCCAGGCGGCGGCGTCCTCGGTCTGGATCGACAGGTGCTCCGCGGCGTAGGCGTTGACGACCTCCAGGCCCTGCTCGAGGTCGTCGACCAGGACGATGCCCGACTGCGGACCGGTCAGCGCGGTGCGGATGCGCTCGACGTGGCGGGTGGCCGAGACCTGCTTGTCGAGCTCGGCCACGACGTCGTCGGCCAGCGACTCGGAGTCGGTGACCAGCACCGAGGCGGCCAGCGGGTCGTGCTCGGCCTGGCTGACCAGGTCGGCCGCCACGAAGGCCGGGTCGGCGGAGGCGTCGGCCAGCACGGCGATCTCGGTCGGGCCGGCCTCGGAGTCGATGCCGACGACGCCCTTGACCAGCCGCTTGGCGCTGACGGTGAAGATGCCGCCGGGGCCGGTGACCAGGTCGACCGGTCGGCACGGGCCCGCGCCGTGGGCCAGCATCGCGATCGCCTGCGCACCGCCGACGGCGTACACCTCCTCGACGCCGAGCAGGGCGCACGCGGCCAGGATGGTGGGGTGCGGCAGGCCGTCGTTGTCGACCTGCGGCGACGAGGTGAGCGCGATGGAGCCGACGCCGGCGACCTGGGCCGGGACGACGTTCATCAGCACGCTGGAGACCAGCGGCGCGATGCCGCCGGGCACGTAGAGCCCGACGCGGTCGATGGGGACGAGTCGCTGGGTCACGGTGCCGCCGGGCACGACCTCGGTGGTGACGTCGGCCTCGAGCTCGGCCTCGCTGGTGATCCGCAGCCGCCGGATGGACTCCTCCAGCGCGGCCCGCACGGCGGGGTCGAGCGCCTCGAGGGCGGCCTGGGTGGCCTCGACCGGCACCCGGATGTCGGTCTGCTCGACGCTGTCGAAGCGGGCGGAGAACTCGCAGACGGCCTCGAGCCCGCGCTCCCGGACGGCGGCGATGATCGGCTCGACGACGGCGAGGGTGGCGGCGACGTCCATCTCGGCGCGCGGCACCGCGGCCCGGTAGTGCGAGCGAGCGTCCGTGTCGGGTGCGACGGCCTGGCCACGGAGGTCGATTCTGCGGATCATGCCCCCAGTCTAGGTAGGTTGACGGCATGACCGAGCAGCTGCCCATCTTCCCGTTGGGCATGGTCGCGTTCCCCGGGATGACGGTGCCGCTGCACATCTTCGAGGAGCGCTACCGGGCGATGGTGCGCCACCTGCTGACCATCGACGACCCGGCCCGGCGTCGCTTCGGCATCGTCGCGATCCGTGAGGGCTACGAGACCGGCGGTCACGAGGCCCGGTCGATGTACCGCATCGGCTGCGTGGTGCAGCTCGGCACCGTCTCGCAGTACGACGACGGGCGCTTCGACCTGGCCGCCGTCGGCCAGGAGCGGATGCGCGTGATGGGCACCGACGCCTCCGGCCCGTTCCTGGTGGCCGACGTCGAGGTCATGCCCGAGGAGACGCGCCCCTCGGTCGACACCGCCCGCGAGGCCGCGCACGCGCTGGCCACCTTCGCCGACTACCGCGACCTGGTCTCCGAGCTGCGCGGCGACGACGTGATGACCGGCAGCCTGCCGCGCGACCCCGAGCTGCTGTCCTACGTGCTGGCCTCGACCTGCTCGCTGACGCTGCGCGAGCGCCAGCAGCTGCTGGAGTCGCCGACCACCCACGAGCGGCTCGGCCTGCTGCGTCGACTGATGCGCCGCGAGATCGGCGCCATGAACGCGATCCCGTCGCTGCCCGCCACCGAGGTCGCCCGGTCGGGCTGGAGCCCCAACTAGCCCCGACTAGCCCCAACTAGCCCCACAGCGCAGGAGCAGACCCATGGCACGGACCACGTCGGCCGACGGCACGCCTCTCGGGTTCGACCGCCTCAGCGACGGCGGCCCCGTGGTGGTCCTGGTGAGCGGCGGACTGGACGACGGCACCGAGAACCTCCCGCTCGGTGAGCACCTGGCGGGGTCGTTCACCGTCATCACCTACCGACGGCGCGGGCGCGGGGACAGTGGCGACACCCAGCCCTACGCCGTGCAGCGCGAGATCGAGGACCTCGCGGCCGTCGTCGAGGCCGCGGGCGGGAAGGCCCACCTGTTCGGCGCCTCGTCCGGCGGCGCGCTCGCCCTGCTGGCAGCGGCGGCCGGCGTGCCGGTGGACCGTGTCGCCGTCCACGAGGTGCCCTACCTGCTCGGTGACGAGATGCTCGCGGCCTGGCGCGCGTACACCCGTGACCTCGCCGGCGCGCTCGACGCCGACGACCGGGACGGGGCCCTGCGGCTGTTCATGCGGCTCGCCGGCTCCTCCCACGCCGACATCGCCGCCGCCGAGGCCGCGCCGGTCTGGTCGGACCTCCGGGCGCTCGCGCCGACCCTGCGCTACGACGCCGCCTGCCTCGGCGACGGCGCGCCCCCGGGCGAGCGGCTCGCGGCGGTCAGCCAGCCGGTGCTGCTCACCACGGGCGCGACCCTCGACCCGCACTCCGCCGGGTTGCCCGCCGACTTCTTCGGCGCCGCCTCCGACGCGGCCGCCGCTGCCCTGCCGGACGCGCGCCGCGCCACGATCGAGGTCGCGAGCCACGTCCCCGACCCGGCCGTCCTGGGCCCGCTCGTCGCGTCCCACTACGCCCCCTGAGCAGGGTCGCCGCGCCGGACGTGCGTCGGCCCGGCCGGACCCCTGAGGGTCCGACCGGGCCGTCGGTACGTCGTGCCGCGTGCGTCAGTCCGTGGTGATGCGGACCGTGTAGGAGAAGCCGTCCTCGTTGGCCGTGGTCGACACACCTGCGGCCTGCAGCGGCTCGATGTTCTCCTGGATCTTCGCCGAGTCCTCGCCCGGGAAGCTGCCCACCAGAGCCGAGAGCCAGTCGCCCTCGAAGCTGACGAAGAACGCACCCTGGTCGCCGCTCAGCTCCGAGAGCACGCTCTCGAAGGCCGGCTCGCTGCCCAGCTCGCCGGTGCCGGCGAGCTCCGCGACGTAGTCGGGGTTCAGCCCGACCGCGAGGGCGCCCTCACCCTCCTCGATGGTGAGGAAGCCCGGCGGCGCGCCGGAGGCGTCGAGCGCGCGCTCGAGCACCTCGCGGATCTCGGCCGGGTCGCCGTTGATGCGGATGCCGGCGGGGATCTGGTCGGGACCGGACGACCCGGAGGTCAGGCCTCCGAAGTCGACCGAGTCGTCGAGGGAGATCGTGAAGCCGTCGCCCAGCAGGGTCTGGATGTCCTCGGGGACCGACAGCCCGGTCGCGGACTCGAACTCGGTGATGCCCTGCTCGAGCTCGCCCTCGGTGTCGAACTTCTCGGCGAACTCCAGGATCTGCGCCACCGCGTCGTCGCCGACCGGGATGCCGTAGGCCGCGATGGTGGTCGCGGGCAGCTCGGTCATGCCCGTGTCGCCCTCGGACAGCGCGGCGGAGAGGTCCTCCTGGACCACGCCGGCGGCGGTGACCTTGAACTCGACGCCCTCGTCGGCGAAGCGCAGCGACATCGCGGCGCCCTCGAAGTCGGCGAAGGCCTCCTCGAGCAGCTCCTTCTCCTCCTCGCTCGGGGCGGAGCCGCCGAGCGTCTCGGTCTCGTTCGAGACCGTCTCGAGAAACTCGGTGGCCGCCTCGGGCGAGGCGTAGCCGGTCACGAAGCCGGTGCCGCCGGCCTCCTCGACGCGGGCCTGGAAGGTCTCGTCGTCGGCCAGGGTGCCCTTGTCGATCTCGGCGAGCACCTCGTCGACGTCGTCCTGGCTCTCGGCGAAGACCATGTAGTCGCCGCTGAAGTCGTAGGCCGGGCCGTCACTGTCCTCGGAGTCCTCCGAGGAGGCGGACTCCGAGGGGGCGGGCTCCGAGGAGTCCGCCGCGTCCTCGCTGGACCCGCACTCCGCGAGCGTGGCGACGCCCTTCTCGGCGGCGTCCTGGTCGGTGGTCTCGACGACGGCGAACGCCGTGGGCTCCTCGTCACCGGGGAGCGCCGCGAAGGCGACGCTGTTGCCGAGCCACGGCTCGATGTCGTCGGCGAAGCTGAGGTCGTCGCAGCCCGACTCCTCCTTGATCAGGTTGAACAGGCTCTCGCGCAGGTCGCTCTCGCTCTCGAGGCCGAGCTCCTTCTCGAGCGCGGGGAACTTCTTCAGCGTCTGGTAGGCCTCGAGCTGCTGGTCCTTGCCGGGGTCGATGTCGATCCCGATGTAGCCGATGGCGCTGGCCGGGATGGCCTGCGCGGGGGTGGTGCTGTCGGACAGGAACTGGGTCACGCCCCAGGCCGCGGCTCCGACCACGGCGACGGTGACGACCGCCGCCCCGGCCACCAGCGGGCCCTTGCGCCGCTTCTTCGGCGCCGCGTCCTCCAGGTAGTCCACGTGTGCCGGCTCGCCGGCGCCTGCTCCGCCGGGCGTCCCCGGAGTGTCGCTGGACATTGCTCTCCCTCGTTGTGGGCCCCCGACCACTTCGGGTGGCACCCGCCCAAGGTATCCGCTCGCGACCTCAGGAGGGCGCTTTGCCGGACCGGTGGGGAGAGTCCGATTCAGGACCTGACCGTTCGGTCACCGGGTTGTAGTCCGTGTCGGTGGTCTGCTGCAGGCGCGGTGGCTTGAGCAGCAGCACCACCAGGGAACCGAGCGCGGCGGCGAGGGGCCAGACCACCAGCACCACCCAGGTGTGCACCGTCAGCTGCGCCGGCGCCTGCTCCCCCGGTGCGGCGTCGCGCAGCGCCTCGATCGGGTCGCCGGGCCCGATCAGCAGCCCCACGGCGACGCACAGCCCGGAGGCGAGGATCGCCCCGGCGACCACGGAGAGGACACCGACGACGGGGTCGGTCCGGGTGCGCAGGGCCATCACCATCCCCGCGGGCACGCAGACGAGCAGGCCGAGCACGGCGAACCACGCGTCGCTGTCGATCTGCTTGGCCAGCTCGGGGCCGGCGGTGACCACCCCGGCGGTGTCGCGGGTCAGCTGGGGGGTCTCGACGACCAGGCCCCACACCACGCCCGCGGCCACGCCGAGCCCGGCGAGGAACGCCAGGACCGTCAGGACCTGCTTCATGCCTCGGCGAGACAGTTCGGGCCCAGGAGGGTCTTGAGGTCGGCGTACAGCGCGGAGGACGCCTCCACCCGCAGCCGGTCGTCGAGGCGCATCACCGTGGTGCTGTTGCGCGACAGGAGCTTCAGCCGGACCTCGGTGACCCCGGGGTGCGTGCCGAGGACGTCGCGCAGCTGGTCGACGACCGGCGGCGTGCACCGGGTGGAGGGCAGCGAGATCACGATCGGCCCGGACGGGCCCTCGGTCAGGTCGGGGACGCTGACCTCGCGGCCGTGGATCTCCGGCTGGTCCTTCGAGCGCGACAGCGAGCCCTTGACGGTGATGATGATGTCCTCGTTGAGCGAGGTGCTCACCAGCTGGTAGACGGTGGGGAACAGCAGCACGTCGACGGCACCCTCGAGGTCCTCGACGGTGACCAGCGCCCACGAGTCGCCGCGCTTGGTCACCTTGCGCTGGATCGCGGTCACCAGCCCCGAGATCTTGACGGGCGCGCCGTCGCCGCGGCTCTCGTCGAGCAGCACCTGCCCGATGGTGCAGTCGGCCTCGCGCGAGAGGATGTGCTCGAGCCCGGTCAGCGGGTGGTCGGAGACGTAGAGGCCGAGCATGTCGCGCTCGTGGGCCAGCAGCGCCTGCTTGTCCCACTCGGCCATGTCGGGGATCGCGATGGTGACGCCCCAGCCGGCCTGGTCGGCGGCGTCGTCGAGGCCGGCGAAGAGCGAGTCCTGGCCGATGGCCTCGTTGCGTTTGATGTCGACGTACTGGTCGACGGCCGACTCGGCGACCGCCACCAGCGCGCGGCGTCGGTGGCCCAGGGAGTCGAAGGCGCCGGCCTTGATGAGCGACTCGATGACGCGCTTGTTGCACGCCACGACGTCGACCTTGCCGAGGAAGTCGCCGAAGTCGACGTACCGGCCCTGCTCGCGGCGGGCGCGCACCACCGCGTCGACGACGTTGGCGCCGACGTTGCGGATCGCGGTGAGGCCGAAGCGCACGTCGCCCTCGACCGGGGTGAAGTCGGCGTCGGACTCGTTGACGTCGGGCGGGAGCACCTGGATCTTCATCCGCCGGCACTCGTTGAGGTAGATCGCGGACTTGTCCTTGTCGTCCTTCACCGAGGTCAGCAGCGCCGCCATGTACTCCTGCGGGTAGTTGGCCTTGAGGTAGGCGGTCCAGTAGGAGACCAGGCCGTACGCCGCGGAGTGGGCCTTGTTGAAGGCGTAGTCGGAGAACGGCAGCAGGATGTCCCACAGCGTCTTGATGGCGGCGGCCGAGTAGCCGCGCTCGCTCATGCCGGCGGAGAACGCCTCGAACTGTTTGTCCAGCTCGGCCTTCTTCTTCTTGCCCATGGCGCGGCGCAGCAGGTCGGCCTGGCCCAGCGTGTAGCCGGCCAGCTTCTGCGCGATCGCCATGACCTGCTCCTGGTAGACGATGAGACCGTAGGTCTCACCCAGGACGTCCTCGAGGGCGTCGGCCAGCTCGGGGTGGATCGCCTCGACCGGCTCGCGCCCGGTCTTGCGGCGGGCGTACTTGTTGTGGGAGTCCGCACCCATCGGACCCGGGCGGTAGAGCGCACCGACCGCGGAGATGTCCTCGAACGTGTCGGGACGCATGCTGCGCAGCAGCGCCCGCATCGGGCCGCCGTCGAGCTGGAAGACGCCCAGGGTGTCGCCGCGCTGGAGCAGCGCGTAGGTGTTCTCGTCGGTCAGCTCGAGCTCCTCGAGCACGACCTTCTCGCCCCGGTTGCGCTCGATGTTGCGCAGCGCGTCGTCGAGGACGGTGAGGTTGCGCAGCCCCAGGAAGTCCATCTTGATGAGGCCGAGGCGCTCGCAGGTCGGGTAGTCGAACTGCGTGATGACCGCGCCGTCCTGCGGGCGGCGCATGATCGGGATGACGTCGAGCAGCGGCTCGCTCGACATGATGACGCCGGCCGCGTGCACGCCCCACTGCCGCTTCAGCCCCTCGAGACCGATGGCGGTGTCGACGACGGTCTTCACGTCCGGCTCGGAGTCGTAGAGCGCCCGGAACTCGCCGCCCTCGCCGTACCGCGCGTGGTTGGGGTCGAAGATCTCCTTGAGCGGGACGTCCTTGCCCATCACCGCGGCGGGCATCGCCTTGGTGACCCGGTCGCCCATCGCGAAGGGGTAGCCGAGGATGCGCGAGGAGTCCTTGACGGCCTGCTTGGCCTTGATGGTGCCGTAGGTGACGATCATCGAGACCCGGTCGTCGCCGTACTTCTTGGAGACGTAGTCGATGACCTCGCCGCGGCGACGGTCGTCGAAGTCGATGTCGAAGTCGGGCATCGAGACGCGGTCGGGGTTCAGGAAGCGCTCGAAGATCAGGCCGTGCTCGAGCGGGTCGAGGTCGGTGATGCGCATCGCGTACGCCGCGATGGAGCCGGCGCCGGAGCCACGACCGGGACCGACCCGGATGCCGTTGTCCTTGGCCCAGTTGATGAAGTCGGCGACGACGAGGAAGTAGCCCGGGAAGCCCATCTGGGTGATGACGCCGGTCTCGAACTCGGCCTGCTTGCGCACCTTGTCGGGGATGCCCTGGGGGTAGCGGAAGGCCAGCCCCTTCTCGACCTCCTTGACGAACCAGGAGTCCTCCGACTCGCCCTCGGGCACCGGGAACCGGGGCATGTAGTTGGCCGAGGTGTTGAACTCGACGTTGCAGCGCTCGGCGATCAGCAGGGTGTTGTCGCAGGCCTCCGGCAGACCGTTGCGGTCGGCCCAGAGCTCGCGCATCTCCTCGGGCGACTTGATGTAGTAGGAGTCGCCGTGGAACTTGAAGCGGCCCGGGTCCGACATCGTGCTGCCCGACGAGACGCACAGCAGGTGCTCGTGGGCGCCGGCGTCCTCGGGGCGGACGTAGTGGGAGTCGTTGGTGGCGATCGGCGGGATCGACAGGTCCTTCGACAGGCGCAGCAGCCCCTCGCGGACGCGGGTCTCGATGTCGAGGCCGTGGTCCATCAGCTCGAGGAAGTAGTTGTCGGCGCCGAGGATGTCGCGGAAGTCGGCGGCCGCCTGGCGGGCCTTGTCGTAGTCGCCGATGCGCAGCCAGGTCTGGACCTCGCCCGAGGGGCAGCCCGTCGTGCCGATGAGGCCGCCGGCGTACTCCTGGAGCAGCTCGCGGTCGGCGCGCGGCTTGTAGAAGTAGCCCTCCAGCGAGGAGCGCGACGACAGCCGGAAGAGGTTGTGCATGCCGGCCGTGGTCTCGGCCAGCAGCGTCATGTGGGTGTAGGCACCGAAGCCCGAGACGTCGTCGTCGCCGCCGTTGTTCCACCGCACCCGCTTGCGCTCGAAGCGCGAGGTGTTGGGCGTGAAGTAGGCCTCCATGCCGATGATCGGCTTGACCCCGTGCGCCTGCGCCTTGGAGTAGAAGTCGAACGCGCCGAACACGTTGCCGTGGTCGGTCATGGCGATCGAGCCCATCCCGAGCTCGGCGGTGCGCGCGAACATGTCGTCGAGGCGGGCGGCCCCGTCGAGCATGGAGTACTCGGTGTGCACGTGCAGGTGTGCGAAACCGGCCTGGGTGCTGCTGGTCCCACCTGACATCGGGCGACCGGCTCCTCTCGAGGGTGCGGGCAGGGGCGGACCGGACGGGTTCACGCTCCGGGCAGGAGGGCGATCGGCCGAGTCGGGGGGAAGGAGACCACCCTAAGCGACCGACCCTCCTGCGACCACGGTGCCACTCCGCTCCGACAGAACCGCGAGCCAGCCCTCCTCGATCCCGGGCCGTCCGGCGCTGCGGTGGACGTGGAGGATCCGCCACCCGGCCCCCTCGAGCACGGCGCGCAGCGCCGGCTCCCGCCAGAAGGTGAAGTGGCGCGGGGCGCCGACCGAGCCGTGGGAGGACCAGCCGTCGCCGTCGCCCTCCTTCATGGTCAGCGCGAGGACGCCGCCGTCGCGGACCGCGTCGTGGAGGCGCCGCAGCAGCCGCGGCAGGTCGGCGCGGGCGACGTGCAGGAGCACGGCGTCGGCCCAGACCGCGTCGTAGCAACCGTCCGCGCCTGCTTGCGGGCCGCCCTGTGGGCCTGCCTGTGGGCCTGCCTCTGGGTCGCGCAGGTCCTCGTGGAGCGGGTCGAGGACGTCGGCGGCCTGCCCGAGGCGCCGGAGCCGGTCGACGAACGCCGGCGTGATGTCGGTGCGCCGGACGCTCAGCCCGCGCTCCTCCAGCGCGAGCGCGTCCCGGCCGGGTCCGGACCCGATCTCCAGCACCCGGGCCCCGGGCCGGAGCCGCGCGCGGGTGCGGTCCATGAGGTCGAGGACCTCGGGCGGGGCGGCGGGTGAGGCCTCGGCGTACGCCTCGGCGCCGGCCTGGTACGCCGCGAGCGTCGCCTCGGTCTCGCTCGACCGACGGCTGCTCACCGACGGCGCCGCTCGGCCACGTCCAGACCGGTCTCGACGAGCCGGTGGACCACCGGCGTCCAGTCGGACGCGTCGAGACCGGGCGTGCGGGAGGCCAGGCGGGCGGCGATCTCCGCCTCCCGCTCGGGGTCGCGGCCGGCGTGGCCCGGGGTGTCCTTGACCGCCTGGACGGCGGCGGTGAGCGCGACCCGGCGGTTGACCACGGCGGCGAGCTCCTCGTCGACGAGGTCGATCTGGTGGCGCAGGAAGGCGAGCGGGTCCGGCCCGGGCCAGACCATGCGCACGTCGGGGGCCTTCTCCTCGTTGGCCGAGCCGTCGGTCGTCTCCAGCTCGAGCAGCCCCTGCCGGCGGTAGAAGGCGCGGGCGCCCTCGTTGGTGGAGAACACCCACAGCCCGAATCCCTCGGGCCGGCAGGCCTTGGCCAGGTCGAGCAGCGCCGCCCCGACGCCCCGGGCCTGGGCACGCGGGTGGACGTAGAGCGAGTGCACCCAGTGGCCGTCGAGGTCGAGGTGGCCCACGACCTCGCCGGCGATCTCGGCCACCCAGACCTCGTGGTCGCAGACCCGGCCGGCGAAGAAGGCGCGGTCCTCCTCGACGGTGTGCACCGGGGGCGGGAAGGCGCGGCCGGCTCCGCGCCGGGCCGCGATCACCACCTCGGCGCAGTCGGCGGCGTCCTCCGGCACGGCACGGCGCACCAGGACGTCGGGCCCGGCGGTCTGCGGGTCAGTCGAGCTCACGGACGAGCTCCAGGGCGTGGGCGAGGTCGGCCGGGTAGGGCGACTCGTAGCTGACGTGCTCCCCCGTCCCGGGGTGCTCGAAGCCGAGGCGTACGGCGTGCAGCCACTGGCGTGTCAGGTCGAGGCGGGCCGCGAGGACCGGGTCGCCGCCGTACAGCGGGTCACCGGCGCAGGGGTGCTTGAGCGCCTGCATGTGGACCCGGATCTGGTGGGTGCGGCCGGTCTCGAGGTGGACCTCGAGCAGGCTGGCGAAGCGGTGGGCCTCGAGGGTGTCGTAGTGGGTGACGCTGTGGCGGCCGCCCTCGGCGACGTGGAACTTGTGGTCGAAGCGCGGGTGGCGCGCGATCGGGGCGTCGATCGTGCCGCGCAACGGGTCGGGGTGGCCCTGGACCAGCGCGTGGTAGGTCTTGTCGACCGTGCGGTGGCGGAAGGCGTTCTTGAGCCGGGAGTAGGCGACCTCGCCCTTGGCGATGACCATGACCCCGCTGGTGCCGACGTCGAGCCGCTGGACGATGCCCTGCCGCTCCGAGGCGCCGCTGGTGGCGATCCGGAAGCCGGCGGCGACGAGGTGGCCGACGACGGTGGGTCCGTTCCAGCCCGGGCTCGGGTGTACGGCGACCCCGACCGGCTTGTCGATGACGACCAGGGAGTCGTCGTCGTGGATGATCCCGATGCCCTCGACGATCTGGGGCACGATCGCCACCGGGTCACGCAGGTCGGGGATCTCGACGTCGAGCATCGCGCCGCCGTGGACCCGGTCGGACTTCGCCACGTCGCGCCCGTCGAGGCGGACGTGCCCGTCGGCGACGAGGTCGGCCGCGCGGGTGCGGGAGAAGCCGAACATGCGCGCCAGGCAGGCGTCGACGCGCTCGCCCTCCATGCCGTCGGGGACGAAGACGGTGCGGTGCTCGCTCACGGCGCGTTCCGCTCGCCGCGGAGGCTGATGCCGCGGAAGGCCTGCACGACGATGACGACCGCCGCCAGGTTGATGCACATGTCGGCGACGTTGAAGACCGGCCAGTTCGGCAGCTGGAACATGTCGACGACGTGGCCGCGCAACGGTCCGGGGTCGCGGAAGAGCCGGTCGGTCAGGTTGCCGAGGATGCCGCCGAGCAGCGCACCGAGCCCGACGGCCCAGAGCGGGTCGCCGACCTTGCGGGCGACGACGAGCACCACGACGGCGGCCACCATCGCGAAGATCGTGAGGTAGACCGTGGAGGACGTACCGAGGCTGAAGGCGGCGCCGGGGTTGAAGACCAGGGTGAGGCGGAACAGGTCCCCCACCACCTCGACGGGCTGCCCGCGCTCGAGCGCGGCGAGCGCCCAGGTCTTGGTGCCGAGGTCGACCAGGTAGGCCACCACGGCGACGGTCGCGAAGAGGCCGAGCCGACGTCGTCGGTCCGGCGGTGTCGGGGGGTGCTCGTCGTCGCTGTCGTTCAGCGACGCTCCTCGCGCTGCTTGCATGGCACGCACAGTGTGGCACGCGGGAACGCCATCAAACGATTCTTGCCGATGGCCTCACCGCAGCTCTCGCACCGGCCGTAGGTGCCGTCCTCGATGCGCTCGAGGGCGTGCTCGGTCTGGGTCAGCATGTCCCGCGCGTTGTTGGCGATGGACACCTCGTGGTCGCGCTCGAAGGTGGCCGACCCGACGTCGGCCTGGTCGTGACCCGCCCCGTCCCCGGCGTCGCGCATGAGCCCGTCGAGCTCCTTCGCCGCCAGGTCCAGCTCGCCGCGCAGGCGCTCGACGTCGGCGGCCAGCTCGGCCTTGACCTGGTTGAGCTCCTTCGCCGTCCACGGCGACTCGTCGGCCTTCACCGCCAGCGAGGAGGCGCGGATCGGGCCGGACTTCTTGGCCGGCTTCTTGGCCGTCGTCGGGGTCGCGGCCGTGGCCGTCTTCCGCGTCGCGGTCGTCGCGGCCGACGCGGTCTTCTTCGCAGCCGTCGCAGCAGCGGAGGCCGTCTTCTTGGCCGCGCTCGCGGCAGCAGCGGTCGCCGCGGCGGCAGCCGGTGCGGTCTTCTTCGCCGTGCTCGTCGACGAGGCCTTCGAGGTCGCGAGCTTCGCCGTCGACGCGGCCGGGGACGGCGCCTTCTTCGCGGCCGCCTTCTTCACCGAGGCCGTGGTCGCCGCCGACTGCTTCGCGGGCGCCGGAGCGGTCGCCTTGGTGGCCGACTTCTTCGTCGCGCTGGCCTTCTTCGACGCGCCGGCCTTCTTCGCCGTGGCCGTCGACGTGCCCTTCGTGGCGATGGCCTTCTTCGCCGCGGTCGCCTTCTTGACTGGCGTCGCCTTCTTCGCGGGCGTCGCCTTCGTCGCCGTGCTCGCTGACGCCTTCTTGACTGGCGTCGCCTTCTTGGTGGGCGTCGCCTTCGTCGCCGTGCTCGCTGTCGCCTTCTTGGCGGGCGTCGCCTTCTTCGCCGTGCTCGCGGCGGACGCCTTCTTGGCGGGGGCTGCCTTTGTGGCCGTGCTCTTCGCCGGGGCCTTCTTCGCCGGGGTCTTCTTCGCCGCACTCGCGGCGGGCGCCTTCTTGGCGGGGGCCGCCTTCGTGGCCGTGCTCTTCGCCGGGGTCTTCTTCGCTGGGGTCTTCTGCGCCGGAGCCTTCTTCGCCGGGGCCTTCGCGGCCGGCGCGGGCGACGGCGCCTTCGCGGCAGCCGCCTTCTTCACCGACGCGGCCGTGGCCGCCGACTGCTTCGCGGGTGCCGGCGCGGTCGACTTCGCCGAGGTCTTCTTCGCCGGGGACTTCTTCGCGGCGGCCTTCGCCGGCGCGGCGGCGGTCTTCGCGGCGGACTGGGCGGCGGACTTGGCGGCCTTCCCGCCCCGACCGGTGACGCGCTTGGCGGCAGCCGCCGTCTTGCCCGCCAGCTTGGCGGCGCTCATCCGAGCCATCGTCGTGCCCTTCTCGAGAAGGAGATCGCTTCGCCGATGGGTGGAACACCTGGCCCCGCCCGGCGTACCTGCACGTCCCCAGCCCGCACAGTGCGGTGAGGATATGCCCGGGCACCCCCCAGGACAACAGGCCACGCCACGCGCGAGGCCGCGAAGTCACGCCGGTCCGGATACCGAGTTGGTCGCGACCGGGGCGGCTGGCAGACTGGCACCCGCGTACGCACGGTGTCGACGGGACGAGTAGGTCCGGGACCAGCCGAGAGCGACCTGGGGACGGTGGGAGCCCAGGGGTGTTGGCCGGATCGAAGATCACCCCGAGCCGCCGGAGGAGCGCCCCCGACCCCGGTCGCGGGCAGGTAGAACCGGCAGCGGACGTGCACGAGAGGGCTTCCCCCAGCACCACGGGAGGACGCCAAGGAGGGTGGTACCGCGGGACCGGCTCGATCGAGCGGCCTCGTCCCTTCGTCGCAGGATCGACGTACCCCCGGGTCGTCGAACGACAGACGAGGACGCACCCCGTGGACACCAGCACCGACCGCCCCGGCGGCTCTTCCTACCGCCCGGTCCCCGCGCAGGTCGACCTGCCCGCGCTGGAGCACGAGGTGCTCGACCTCTGGCGGGAGAACGACACCTTCGCCGCGTCGCTGGAGCGCACCCGCGGCGCCGAGCCGTGGACCTTCTACGAGGGCCCGCCGACGGCCAACGGCCTGCCCGGCACCCACCACGTCGAGGCCCGCGTCTTCAAGGACGTCTTCCCGCGCTTCCGCACGATGCAGGGCTACCACGTCGAGCGGAAGGCCGGCTGGGACTGCCACGGCCTGCCCGTCGAGCTCGCGGTCGAGAAGGAGCTGGGCTTCACCGGCAAGAACGACATCGAGGCGTTCGGCGTCGCCGAGTTCAACGCCCGCTGCCGGGAGTCGGTGCTGCGCAACGTCGACCAGTTCGCGAAGATGACCGACCGGATGGGCTACTGGGTCGACCTCGAGCACGCCTACACCACCATGGCCCCCGAGTACGTCGAGTCGGTGTGGTGGGCGCTCAAGCAGATCCACACGTCGGGCCTGCTGGTCGAGGACCACCGGGTGGCGCCGTACTGCCCGCGCTGCGGCACCGGGCTGTCCGACCACGAGCTGGCCCAGGGCTACGAGACCGTCACCGACCCCAGCGTCTACGTGCGCTTCCCGCTGACCAGCGGCCCGCTCGCCGGGCGCGCGAGCCTGCTGGTGTGGACGACGACCCCGTGGACGCTGGTGTCGAACACCGCGGTCGCGGTCAACCCCGAGGTCACCTACGTCGTGGCCACCGACGGCACCGAGACGCTCGTCGTCGCCGAGCCGCTGCTGGCGGAGACGCTCGGCGAGGGCTGGGAGGTGCTGGAGACGGTCGGCGGCGCGGACATGGAGCGCTGGACATACACCCGGCCCTTCGACCTCGTCGAGTTCCCCGCCGACGAGCCCGCGCACTACGTCGTGCTCGGCGACTACGTCACCACCGAGGACGGCTCGGGCCTGGTGCACCAGTCCCCCGCCTTCGGTGAGGAGGACATGGCGGTCTGCCGCCGCTACGGGCTGCCGGTGGTGAACCCGGTCAAGGCCGACGGCCACTTCGAGGACGCGATCCCGCTCGTCGGCGGGCAGTTCTTCAAGCACGCCGACGCCGACCTGGTGAGCGACCTCGAGGCTCGGGGGCTGCTGTTCCGCCACGTCGCCTTCGAGCACTCCTACCCGCACTGCTGGCGCTGCCACACCGCGCTCATGTACTACGCGCAGCCGTCCTGGTACGTCCGGACCACCGAGCGCAAGGACGAGCTGCTGCGCGAGAACGCGGCCACGAGCTGGCACCCCGAGACGATCCAGTGGGGCCGCTACGGCGACTGGCTCAACAACAACATCGACTGGGCGCTGTCACGGCGTCGCTACTGGGGCACGCCGTTGCCGATCTGGCGCTGCGAGGACGACCACCAGACGTGCGTCGGCTCGCGCGCCGAGCTGACCGAGCTGACCGGGACCGACCAGTCCGACCTGGACCCGCACCGTCCGTTCGTCGACGACATCGTCTTCGCCTGCCCGGTCTCGACCGGCTCGACCACCTGTGGGCTCGAGGCCCGACGCGTACCCGAGGTCATCGACGCGTGGTTCGACAGCGGCTCGATGCCGTTCGCGCAGTGGGGCTACCCCCACGTCGAGGGCTCGAAGGAGCGCTTCGAGGCCGCGTTCCCGGCTGACTTCATCTGCGAGGCGATCGACCAGACCCGCGGCTGGTTCTACACGTTGATGGCGGTGAACACGCTGGTGTTCGACCGCTCGTCGTACAAGAACGTCGTGTGCCTGGGCCACATCCTGGCCGAGGACGGCCGCAAGATGAGCAAGCACCTCGGCAACATCCTCGAGCCGCTGCCGCTGATGGACCGCCACGGCGCCGACGCGGTGCGCTGGTTCATGGCCGCGTCCGGCTCCCCCTGGTCGGCGCGGCGCGTCGGGCACCAGGCGATCGAGGAGACCGTCCGCAAGGTGCTGCTGACCTACTGGAACACGGTCGGCTTCCAGGCGCTCTACGCCCGGTCGGCGGGCTGGTCGCCGACCGACGCCGCGCCGGCGCCCGCCGAGCGGCACGTGCTCGACCGCTGGGCCCTCTCGGAGGCTCACCGGCTGGTCCGCGACGTCACCGAGGCGCTCGAGGGGTTCGACACCCAGCGCACCGGCGCACGCATCGCGGCGTACGTCGACGTGCTGTCGAACTGGTACGTCCGTCGCTCGCGGCGGCGCTTCTGGGCCGGCGACCCCGGCGCGCTGGCGACGCTGCACGAGTGCCTGCGGCTGGTGACGCTGGTGTCGGCGCCGCTGACGCCGTTCATCACCGAGCGTGTCTGGCAGGACCTCTTCGCCGCGACCGGAGCGGAGGCGTCGGTGCACCTGGCGTCGTGGCCCGAGGTCGACGAGGCGCTCGTCGACGTGGACCTCGACCGGCGCATGCAGCAGGCGCGCCGGATCGTCGAGCTGGGACGCGCGGCACGCGCCGACGCCAAGGTGCGCACGCGGCAGCCGCTGCGGCGCGCGCTGGTGCCGTCGGCGGCGTGGTCGGCTCTCGGCGAGGACCTGCGGGGCGAGGTCGCCGAGGAGCTCAACATCGGCGCCGTCGAGTCGCTGGACTCGACCGGCGACCTGGTCGACGTCAGTGCGAAGGGCAACTTCCGCGCGCTCGGCAAGCGGTTCGCGAAGCGTACGCCGCAGGTGGCCGGTGCGATCGCTGCCGCCGACGCGGCCGTCCTGGCCGCCTCGCTGCGGGAGTCGGGCTCGGCATCGGTCGCCGTCGACGGCGAGGAGCTGTCGGTCACCGCCGAGGAGGTCATCCTCTCCGAGCGTCCTCGCGAGGGCTGGTCGGTGGCCAACGAGCACGGCGAGACCGTCGCGCTCGACCTCGAGCTGACGCCGGAGCTGCGTCGAGCGGGACTCGCGCGCGAGGTCGTCCGGCTGGTGCAGGAGGCCCGGAAATCGAGCGGCTTCGAGGTCAGCGACCGGATCTCGCTGGTGTGGCAGGCCGACGGCGAGCTGGGCGAGGCGCTGGCCGAGCACGAGGCCGCCGTGGCCGACGAGGTCCTGGCGATCTCGGTGTCGCGCTCCGAGCCGAGCGGCGACGTCCGCGAGGACGCCGACCTGGGGCTGCGGTTCTCGGTCGCCCGCGTCTGACGCACGTCGCTCGGTCGGGACGTGGACCGGCCTCACGTCGTTGACGACGTGGAGCAGCACGCCGTACGTCGTTGACGACCTGAGGCACCACGCCGTAGGTCGTTGGCGACGTGAGGCCTCTGCCAGCAGCCCCTGGACCGTCCCCATGTCGTTGACGACCTGAGGCAGCACGCCGTACGTCGTTCACGACGTGAGGCTGGGCGGAGGCGAGTTCTCATACGCCTGGACGGTCAGGACGGCCCCCGGACCGTCCAGGCGTATGACGAGCGCGCGCCGGCCGGGTTGGCTCGACGATCGGGGTCACGGCTCCGCGATCGTCAGGTCGACGGCTCGGAGACGACCGTGCCGGTCGGCGGCGAGCACCAGGGCGAAGTCGTTCGCGCAGGTGCGGTCACCCAGGCTGGGTCTGAGGACCACCCGCCGCCCGGACGGCACCGGACCGGTCCTCGTCGGTGCACAGGTGACGGCTCCGACCCGCGGGGTGAGGACGAGGGTGCGGCCGTTCGCCTCGGCGTTGGTGATCTGCGCAAGGGAGTCCACCGGGCAGGACCCGGCGCCGTACGTCGTCCAGCCGGGCGGGCAGCTCCTCCACGTCCGACGCGTCGACAGCGCCTGCGAGAGGTCGTCGAGCGTGCCGGCCGCCTCTCCGCCGAGCGACAAGGAGATCGTGACAGCGTGCGGGAACGTGCGCGCATCACCCACGGCGTACGCCACGAACGACGTCGCCAGGCGCACCAGGTCGGGGTCGACCGCGGCGGGGCGGCCGTCCGGCAGCAGCTGAGCGGGCCGTTCGTCGCGCTCGCGCACGGACGACCCGGACGACGGTCCGCGGGGCGACGCGGCGTGGCGGCTGTCCGTCGACGGCTTCGCGGGAGGAGCGGGGGTCGCAGCCTCGTTGCCGCCGCTGCAACCGCCGAGGCCGATCCCCACGACGAGCGTCACCACTCCTGCGACGACCTTCTGCACGGCGTTCATGTCACTGACACTCCCCACGGAGCCGCGAGGTTGTCGTCGACGCCCGTGTGGGGCTCATCCGTCCGAGGGCCACTGATCGCCGCTCATGATCCTGAGGATCGTGTGCAGCTCGAGTCACCTGGTGGCACCAGGCGCACACGATCAGGCGGCCCCTGGCGGATCGCCTGCGTCAGGCGTGGGGGCGAGAGCCGTCCTCGGTCGCCTCGCCCTGGTCCTCACCGGACGCCTCGGAGCCTGCCGCGTCGGAGCCTGCCGCGTCGGAGTCCGCCGCGTCGGAGCCTGCCGCGTCGGAGTCTGTCGAGCCAGACTCGCTGGACTCCTCCTCGGCGAGGATCGAGCGCAGGCGTGAGCCGATCTCGCCCTCGTCCTCGTGGAGGTCCTCGGCGAGCGTGACGCCGCCACCCTGGGCGTCGAGCGCCTCCAGCTGCTGCTGGAAGTAGTTGCGGAGCTGGGCGCGGTACTCGCGCTCGAAGACGCGCAGGTCCTCGACCTCGTCCTTGAGCTCCTGGTGGTCACGCTCCAGCTCGGCCACCAGGGCCGTGCGGCGCTGCTCGGTCTCGCCGTCGAGCTGCTCGGCCCGTCCGGACGCCTCGGCCACGATGCGGTCGGCCTGGCTGCGTGCGTCGGTGACGAGCTCCTCGGCGTTGCGGCCGGCCAGCTCGAGCATGCGTGCGGCCGCCGCAGCGGCCTCCTCGGTGGTCGCGACGCGCAGCAGCTCGCCCCGGGTGCCGGACACCCGGGCCACCTCGGTGTCGCCCTCGGCCAGCTCCTCCTCGGCCTCGGCGGAGTGGGTCCCGGCCGCAGGAGCCGTGTCGTCCGCCTCGGCGTCGGACGTCGCGCTCGACACGTCCGCCTCGCTCGCGCCGTCCTCGGCGTGCCTGCCCTCGGGCTCGTCGGCCCCGTCCGCGCTCGTCGTACCGGTGTCCGCCTCGGTGTCGGACGCCTTCGCCTCCGTGGTGTCGTCACCCGCCGAGTCGTCGGTCGCGGCGGGCGTGCTCTCGCCGGTCGCCGACGCGGCGGTGGTCTGCTCCTCGGTGGGACCGCCGGAGCCGGACGCCTGGGACCGCAGCTCGGCGATCTCGTCGTGCAGGCGCTTCATCTCCGCGGCGACCTCGTCGAGGAAGTTGTCGACCTCGGTCATGTCGTAGCCCTGGCGCATCACGCGGGCCGTGGCGAAGCGCTTGTTATCCACGTCCTCGGGGGTCAAGGGCACGAGATCACCTTTCGGGGGCGGCAGGGTCGAGCACACCGTACCGCTGGGACAGGTGCCCTCGGAGTCAGGTGAGGAGAACGGCGCGGTTGACCGCGCGGAGGATGTAGACCGCGATCAGCACCAGGATGAAGCTCGTGTCCAGGGAGATCGAGCCGATGCGCAGCGGCGGCACGAACCGCCGGATGAACAGGATCGGCGGGTCGGTGATCGAGTAGATGATCTCGAGGATCACCAGCACCACGCCGCGCGGCTGCCACGAGCGCGCGAAGACCTGGACCCAGTCCACGACGAACCGCGCGAAGAGCAGCAGCAGGAAGAGGAACAGGACCAGCTCGATGACGAGGCCGACGGTCTGCACGATGTCTGATCCTAGGGGGGTCGGCCAAGTCGCCCCGGGCTCGCACCCGGGGCGCTGAGGTCAGCTCTGGTTGAAGAAGCCGCTGTCGGCGATGCGGGCCTTGTCCTCGGTCGAGACCGCCACGTTGGGCGGCGAGAGCAGGAAGACCTTGTTGGTCACGCGCTCGATCGTGCCGTGCACCGCGAAGACCAGCCCGGCCGCGAAGTCGACGAGACGCTTGGCGTCGACGTCGCTCATCTCGGACAGGTTCATGATCACCGGGATGCCCTCGCGGAAGTTCTCGCCGATGACCCGCGCCTCGTTGTAGGTGCTCGGGTGCAACGTCGTGATCCGCGACAGCTCCGCCATACGGGGCGCGACGGCGAGACCGCCGGCCTGGCCGGGCACCACGCCCGCGGCGGGGCGGCGACGCTCGGCGAGCTGGGCCACGGTCGCACCGGAGGCACGTCCGGGCGGCGCCTGGTGGCCGGCGGCGCCGGCGTGGGTCCCCTGGTCGGGGTCCTGGTCGTACTCGTCGTACTCGTCGTAGCGCTCGTTGTCCTCGAGGAGTCCGAGATAGACGCCCATCTTCCGCATCGCGCCGCTCATGAGTTTCGCCTCCACACAGGGATCACAACTGTCTCCTTCACGCTATCCGTTGGTCGGTCTGTTTCCGAGGATCGCCCCGCCGACGCGCACGTGTGTCGCGCCGCACTCGAGGGCGACCTCGAGGTCTCCACTCATGCCGGCCGAGACGTACGTCGCCTCCGGCACCACCGCGCGCACCGTCTCCGAGACCGCGCGCAGCCGTTCGAACGCCGCCCGGGGGTCGCCCTCGCGGGGTGCCACCGCCATCACGCCGCGCAGCCGGAGGGACGCGGCGGCGACGACGGCCTCCGCCAGGGCGGGTACGTCGGCGGGGTCGGCGCCCCCGCGACCCTGCGCCTCCTCGGGGTCGGTGTCGAGGTTCACCTGCACGAGCACGTCGAGGGGGCCACGACCCTCCCGCTCCTCGGCGCCGCGGGCCAGCGGGGTGACGAGCTTGGCGCGATCGAGCGACTGCACCACGTCGGCCCAGCGGCCCGTCGCGGCGGCCTTGTTGCTCTGCAGCCGGCCCATGAAGTGCCACCGCAGGTCGAGGTCGGCGCACTCCTCGCTCTTGGCCACGGCCTCCTGGTAGCGGTTCTCCCCCACCTCGCGGACCCCCAGGTCGGCCAGCAGCCGCACGTCGGAGACCGGGAAGTACTTCGTCACCACGACGAGGGTGACCTCGTCGCGGTCGCGGCCCGCCCGGGCGCACGCGTCGGCGATGCGTCGCTCGACGGTCGCGAGTCCGGCCGCGACGGCGTCGGCCCGACCGTCGGCGGGGTGCGCTCCTGCCTCGCTCACCGCGCCACCCGCACGAGCCCGGCGAGCCGTCCCGAGGCGGCGCCGTCGCGGCGGTAGGAGTACAGCGCGGGGTCCTCGCGGGTGCAGCGGCCGACCGCCTCGACGCGCTGCGGGGCGATGCCGGCCGCGTGCAGCTGGAGGCGGACACCGGCGCCGAGGTCGACGGCCGGGGTGTCCCACGAGGTGGTGGTGGCGGTGCCGGGCACCGCCGCCTCGACGTCGTCGCGCATCGACTCCGGCACCTCGTAGCAGCGACCGCACACGTGGGGCCCGACCCAGGCGTGCACCCGGGCCGGGTCGGCTCCGAGCTCGCGCATGGCCGCCACCCCGTGGGGCAGCACCCCGGCCACCAGCCCGGGGCGTCCGACGTGGAGGGCGGCCGCGACCCCGGCCTCGGGGTCGGCCAGCAGCACCGGGACGCAGTCGGCCACCCGGACCACGAGCGTCACGCCGGGCTCGTCGGTCACGAGTCCGTCGGCGGTGGGCAGGTGGTCCACCCCTGGGGAGGGCTCGGCCGGGAGGTCCGCGGCGCGGACCCTGACGACGTCACCGCCGTGCACCTGGTGCATCAGCGCCCACGGCTCGCCGTCCGCCGTGCCGGTGAAGGCCTGCTGCACGCGGCAGAGGTTGGCGGCCACCGCGGACGGGTCGTCGTCGCCGACAGCGGCGAGGTTGAGCGAGTCGAAGGGCGGCCCGGAGACGCCGCCGGCCCGGTCGGTGAACGCCACCTCGACCGGGCCGACCGCTGAGCGGAAAGCGAACACTCAGAGCGTCACTTCAGGAAGTCCGGCACGTCGAGGTCGTCGTCGGCCGCCGGGGAGGTGCGTGCCGGCGCGGGGGCCGGGGTGCGCGGGGCCTCGGGACGCTGGTACTCGTTGCGCTCCGGACGGGCGTACTCGCTGCGCTGCTCGGTCCGCTGGGGGGCCGACGTCGACGACGAGCCGAAGGACGTGTAGCCGTTGCGAGCCGCCTCGGCGCCCCGCTCGGAGTCCCGACGGACGGCCGCGGCAGCAGCCGCGGCGCGGGTCTCGGCCTGGCTCTGCGACGGCAGCGGCTCGCGGCGCGCGGCCGGCACGGCCTCGCGACGCTTGGGCATCCCGCCGTCGAAGCCGGCCGCGATGACCGTGACCCGGACCTCGTCGCCCAGGGCGTCGTCGATGACGGCACCGAAGATGATGTTGGCCTCGGCGTGGGCCGCCTGGGAGACGAGCGCTGCGGCCTCGTTGATCTCGAACAGTCCGAGGTCGGAGCCACCGGCGATCGAGAGCAGCACGCCGTACGCGCCCTCGATGGAGGCCTCGAGCAGCGGGCTCGAGACGGCCATCTCGGCAGCGGCGACCGCGCGGTCCTCACCGCGGGCCGAGCCGATGCCCATGAGCGCGGAGCCGGCGTTGGACATGACCGACTTGACGTCGGCGAAGTCGAGGTTGATCAGGCCCGGGGTGGTGATGAGGTCGGTGATGCCCGAGACACCCTGGAGCAGGACCTGGTCGGCCTGCTTGAAGGCGTCGAGGACCGAGACGTTGCGGTCGCTGATCGACAGCAGTCGGTCGTTGGGGATCACGATGAGGGTGTCGACCTCCTCGCGGAGACCGGAGATGCCCTCCTCGGCCTGGTTGGCGCGGCGGCGGCCCTCGAAGGAGAAGGGACGCGTCACGACGCCGATGGTCAGCGCGCCGAGCGAGCGCGCGATGCGCGCGACGACGGGGGCGCCACCGGTGCCGGTGCCACCGCCCTCGCCCGCGGTCACGAAGACCATGTCGGCGCCCTTGAGCACCTCCTCGATCTCCTCCGCGTGGTCCTCGGCGGCCTTGCCGCCGACGTCGGGGTTCGCGCCGGCGCCGAGCCCACGGGTCAGCTCGCGGCCGATGTCGAGCTTCACGTCGGCGTCGCTCATCAGGAGCGCCTGTGCGTCGGTGTTGATCGCGATGAACTCGACACCCTTGAGTCCCACCTCGATCATCCGGTTCACGGCGTTGACGCCACCGCCACCGATCCCGACGACCTTGATGACGGCCAGGTAGTTCTGCGGTGCTGCCACGGCAGGTCCCTCTCATGTGTGGCGCCGGCCCGGTCGGCCGACGTGCTTGCTGCTGATGGATGGCTGGTGCTGGGTGGAACGGGGGTGGAGCTGGGTGGAACGGTGGGGAAGAGGCCCTCGGCGTGTCCCTGAACGTTAACCCTGAAGTAGAGGGTTATAGTTATGTCAACCTCGCGCCTGTGGAAGAACGTAGGACACCGACCCCGCGACCCGACGCAGACACGCAGGCGTGTCGACAAATAGTCGACAAAGTCGCAGCGGGCCCCCCACGCACCTCGCTCGTGCACGAGCGACCTCTCGGCCGCACAGGAGTGACGCTTCGCGCGGGCAGGAGCGACGCTTCGCGGAAAAAAGGCGCTACTTGGTGAGGGTGGGGCGACCGGGGGCGGTGACGTCGTAGATCCGCCCCTCCTGCTCCATGAGCAGGGTGAGGACCTCGAGCTTGGCCGCGGACTCGTCCGCGCTCCCCCAGTTGATGCGGGTGCCGTCGCGCAGCAGCAGGCTGATGGCGTCGATCGAGCCGACCTCGACGCTCTCGATCCGCGCCAGCAGCTCGGCGGGCAGGTAGTCCACGACGGTGGCGGCCTCGCCGAGCGCCTCGGCGGGCGTGGCGGCGGAGGTGTCGAGCAGGGGCAGGCCCTCGGGCCGCTCGGGGTAGGTGCGGAACAGCACGCCGTCGCCGTCCACCCCGCGCCAGGCGCCCTCCCACTCGACGACCGCGAGCGCCTCGCGCTCGGTCACCTCGATCGTCACCGTGTCGGGCCAGTCGCGGGAGATCTCCACCGAGGACACCGGGGCGAGGGCCTCGACCCGGGCCTCGACGGCGTCGAGGTCGCTGGTCGCGAGCGACACGTCGAGCGGCACGGCCGCCTGCTCGCGCACCTCGTCCTCGCTGAGCACCGAGACCCCCTCGACCGAGACGTCGTGCACCGAGGTGAGCGACGAGAACAGCATCAGCCACACGCCGCCCGCGACGGCAGCCACCAGCGCGACGAGCACGAGCACGCGGCGCCAGGCACGCCAGCGGCGTGCCCGCAGGCGTCGGGCGAAGCGGCGCTGCACCCGGCTCGCCCGGTGGGTACGGCGACCGCGCAGTCCGCGCCGCCCCGCCCCGGCGGCGGGCTCGCGCGGGAGGCCGTCGAGCGAGGTCGTGGTGTCGGGGTCGTGGGTCGGGGAGCCGGTCCTCATCGGTCCGCCTCCGCCTCGGCCAGCAGGGTCAGCACCTCGGGCCCGACCAGCGTGACGTCACCGGCGCCGAGGGTGAGCACGACGTCGCCGGGACGCGCCCGCTCGACGAGGGCCGCGGGCGTCAGCGACCACGACGACACGAAGGCGACGCGGTCGGGGTCGAGCGGGACGTGGGAGGCGACCATGGCGCCGTTGACGCCGGGCTCGGGGTCCTCACGGGCGACGTAGACGTCCATGACGACGACCTCGTCGGCGGCGCCGAGGGCCTCGCCCATGGCGGGCCCGAAGATCTTGGTGCGCGAGACCAGGTGGGGCTGGAAGGCCACCACCACCCGGCCGTCGCCGGCCAGGGACCGCGCCGCCTGCAGGTCGCCGGCGATCTCGTTGGGGTGGTGGGCGTAGCTGTCGTAGACCCGGATGCCGCCGACCTCGCCCTTGAGCTCCATCCGCCGCCGGGTGCCGGAGAAGGACTCCAGCCCGCGCTTGAGGTCCCCGAAGGCGAAGCCGAGCCGCAGCCCCGTGCCGAGGGCGGCCAGCGCGTCGAGCACGTAGTGGCGCCCGGGGATCCGCAGCGTGATCTCCCCCAGCCGCTCACCGGCCCGGTCGACGGTGAACGTCGAGGTCGACCCGAGGAAGCTCACGGTCGCGGCCCGCAGGTCGGCGCCCTCGGACTCCCCCACCGTCATCACCTCGAGGTCGCGCTCGCGCGCGACCCGGGCCAGCTCGGCCGCGCCGGGGTCGTCGGCGCAGGCGACGAGGAACCCGCCGGGCTCGATGCGGTCGAGGAACTGCACGAAGGCCGCCCGGTAGGCCTCCTCGGTGCCGTAGTTGTCGAGGTGGTCGGCCTCCACGTTGGTCACGATCGCCGCGGTCGGCGAGTAGACGAGGAACGCCCCGTCGCTCTCGTCGGCCTCGGCCACGAAGAGCGCGCCGGTGCCGTCGTGGGCGTTGGCCCCCGACTCGTTGAGCTCGCCGCCGATCGCGAAGGACGGGTCGGCGCCGCAGTGCTGCAGCGCGACGGTGAGCAGCGACGTCGTCGTGGTCTTGCCGTGGGTGCCGGCCACGGCCACCACGGTGCGTCCGCGCATCACGGAGTCGAGGGCGGCCGAGCGCGGCAGGACCCGCAGCCCACGGGCCGTGGCCTCGACCACCTCGGGGTTGTCGGCGCGCACCGCGGTCGAGACCACGACGGTGTCGGCGTCGGCGACCTGCTCGGCGCGGTGGCCCACGTGCACCTGCGCGCCCAGGGCGGTCAGCGCGGTCAGCGCGCGGGACTCGCGGGCGTCGCTGCCGCTGACGGTGATGCCGCGGGCCAGCATGATGCGGGCGATGCCGGACAGGCCGGCGCCGCCGATGCCGATGAAGTGGACGCGGCCCAGCGCGTCGGCGGCCGGGATGTCGTCGGGGACGGGGACCCTCACGCCGACCACCCCGCCGCGCGCAGCACCATCGCCGCCAGCGTCTCGTCGGCGTCGCGCGGGATCAGGTCGGCCGCGGCGCGCGACATGGACGCCAGCCGCTCGGTGTCGGTGGCCAGGTCGGGCAGGGTTGCGGCGGCCCACTCGGCGGTGAAGGCGTCGTCGGAGACCAGCAGACCTCCCCCGGCGTCGACGACGGGGCGGGCGTTGCGCGCCTGCTCCCCGTTGCCGATCGGCAGCGGCACGAACACCGCGGGCAGCCCCACGGCGGCGACCTCGGTGACCGAGTTGGCGCCGGCGCGGCAGACGGTCAGGTCGGCGGCGGCGTAGGCGAGGTCCATGCGGTCGACGTAGCGCTCCACGACGTACGGCGGCGCGCCGGTCTCGGGGGCGACGTCGACCTCGCCCGCCGGTCCCACGACGTGCAGCACCTGGACGCCCGCCGCGGCCAGCGCCGGCTGGGCGCTGCCCACGGTCTGGTTGAGCCGCCGCGCGCCCTGCGAGCCTCCGGTGACCAGCAGCGTCGGCCGGCCGGGCTCGAGGCCGAAGTGGGCGAGCGCCTCGTCACGGAGCGCGGCCCGGTCGAGGGTGGAGATCATACGCCGGATCGGCAGCCCGAGGTAGGTCGCGTGGCGCAGCGGCGAGTCGGGGAAGCTGGTGGCCACGTGGGTGGTGAACCGGGCCCCGAGCCGGTTGGCCACGCCGGGCAGAGCGTTGCCCTCGTGGACGACGATGGGCAGCTTGGCCTTGCGGGCCGCGAGGTACGCCGGCACCGACACGTAGCCGCCGAAGCCGACGACGACGTCGGGCTGCACCCGCTCGATGACCTCGCGGGCGGCCCGGACCGCGCCTCGCAGGCGCCCCGGCAGCCGGCCGAGGTCGGCCGAGACCTTGCGGGGCAGCGGCACCGGCGGGACCAGCTCGAGCGGGTAGCCGGCGGCCGGCACCACGGTCGTCTCGAGCCCGCGGGCGGTGCCGAGGGCGGTGACCTCCACCCGTCCGCCGAGCTCGGGGCCCCTGCGGACCAGCGCGTCGGCGGTCGCCAGCAGCGGCGAGGTGTGGCCGGCGGTGCCGCCGCCGGCCATGAGGACGCGCAGCACCCGCGCCTCGGTGCGTGGCGAGGGGTCGGACGCACTCATCGGCGCCCACCTCGCGACAGCCCGCCGGCGGTGGTGCCGCGGGGGCCGCCCTCGCGGCGACGGCCCAGCGCGGCCTGGGCGCCGGGCTCGTGGCGGGCGAAGGAGACCAGCAGGCCGAGGGCGACCAGCGACGGCAGCAGCGCCGAGCCGCCGTAGGACACCAGCGGCAGCGGGATGCCGATGACCGGCAGCAGGGCCAGCACCATGCCGATGTTGATGATCATCTGCGCCGTGATCCACACGGTGATGCCGGCCGCCATGTAGCGGGCGAACGGGTCGACGGTGCGGCGTGCCACCCGGAAGCCGGCGTAGGCGACAGTGAGGAACAGCGCCAGCACGAGCATGGTGCCGAACAGGCCGAGCTCCTCGCCGAGCACGGCGAAGATGAAGTCGGTGTGGGCCGCGGGCAGGTCGCCCCACTTCTGCTGGCTGGCGCCGATGCCCTTGCCGAAGATGCCGCCGCTCGACATGGCGAAGATGCCGTGCGCGGCCTGCCAGCCCGAGTCGCCGTACGACGCGAAGGGGTCGGCGAAGCTGGTGAGCCGGTCCATGCGCTCGGGCGAGGAGGCGGCGAGGCCGAGGGCCGCGACCCCGGCAACCAGGATCGAGCCGACGAACATCTTCGTCGGCGCCCCGACGACCCACAGCAGGCCCAGCACGATCGACATCAGCACCAGCGCGGTGCCGAGGTCCTCACCGACGATGACCAGGCCGATGACGACGAACATCAGCGGCACGACCGGGATGAGCGTGTGCCGCCAGTCGGTGAGCAGCCGCTCCTTGGTGGCGTAGATGTGCGAGCACCACAGGATCACGGCGAGCTTGGCCAGCTCGGCGGGCTGGATCTGCACCGGTCCGAGGGCCAGCCAGTTCTGGTTGCCGTTGACCTCGACGCCCATCGGGCCCTGGGTCAGGCCGAGCAGCACCACCGAGAGGATCAGCGCGGGCCAGGCGAACTTGCGCAGCATCGAGTGCGGCATCCGGACCGCGACCCAGACGAAGGGCGCGGCGAGCACGACCCAGGTGAGCTGCTTGAGGAAGGTGGCGTAGCTGTTGCCCCCGTTGAACTCGTAGGACCACACGCTCGAGCTGCTCAGCACCATGATCAGCCCGAGGGTCAGCAGCAGGCCGGAGGCCCCGACGAGCAGGTAGTACGACGTCAGGGGACGATCGAGCGAGTCGCGCAGGGCCGCGATCGAGAGCGGGCGACGGCCCTGTCCGGCCCGGGCCTCGTCGGTCGGGTCGAGGGGCCGGGTGGGTCGAGCCGCTGTCGTCGTCAACGTCGGCCTTCCTGCGCCGGTGGGTCAGCTCCCGCCGAGGCGTCGCACCGACCCGGCGAAGGCATCCCCGCGAGCACCGTAGTTCGCGAACATGTCCATGGAGGCGCACCCCGGGGCGAGGAGCACGGTGTCGCCCGGCTGGGCGAGGCCTGCTGCTGCCCGGACCACGCGGTCCATGACGTCAGTCTCGTCGTCGGGCACCTCGATCACGGGGACCTCGGGCGCGTGTCGCCGCAAGGCGTCAGCGATCACCGCGCGATCGCGGCCGAGCAGCACCACGCCGCGCATCCGCGGCCCCATGGCGACCACCAGGTCGTCGAAGGAGGCTCCCTTGGCCAGTCCGCCGGCCACCCACACCACGTGCTCGTAGGCGCCGAGCGAGGAGCGGGCGGCGTGCGGGTTGGTGGCCTTGGAGTCGTCCACGTAGGTGACCTCGGCGACGGTCGCGACGGTGGCGATGCGGTGGCCGTCGGGCCGGAAGCCCCGCAGGCCGTCGCGCACGGCGGCCGGCGCGACGCCGTGGGAGCGGGCCAGGGCGGCCGCGGCCAGGGCGTTGGCGACCATGTGCGGCGCCGGGCTGGCCAGGTCGGCCAGCGTGCCGAGCTCGGCGGCCGAGTCGTGGCGGTTCTCGACGAAGGCCCGGTCGGCGAGGACGTCGTCGACCACGCCGAGCATGCCGACGGCCGGGGTGCCGAGGGTGAAGCCGATGGCGCGGGCGCCCTCGACGACGTCGGCCTCGCGCACCAGCTCCTCGGTGAGCGGGTCGGCGACGTTGTAGACGCAGGCCCGCTCCACGCCGGAGTAGATCCGGCCCTTGTCGGCGGCGTAGTCGGCCATGGAGGAGTACCAGTCCAGGTGGTCCTCGGCGACGTTGAGCACCGCGGCCGACTGGGCCGTCATCGAGTCGGTGTAGTGCAGCTGGAAGCTCGACAGCTCCACGGCGAGGACGTCGTACGGCTCGGGGTCCATGACCACCTCGACCAGCGGCAGCCCGACGTTGCCGCAGGCGACCGTGCGCAGCCCGCCGGCGCGCAGCATCGCCTCGAGCATCTGCACCGTCGTGGTCTTGCCGTTGGTGCCGGTGATCGCCAGCCAGGGCGCCGCGTGCTCGGGGTCGCGCAGGCGCCAGGCGAGCTCCACCTCTCCCCACACCGGTACGCCGAGCCCGCGGGCCTGGGTGAGCAGCGCGGCGTCGGGGCGCCAGCCCGGCGAGGTGACGAGCACGTCGACGCCGTCGGGGAGCGTCGCCGTCGAGCCGGGACCGGTGCGGACGTCGGCGCCGAGCACCTCCAGCAGGGTGGCCTTCTCGGCCCGCTCGCCGGTCGGCTCGGTCTCGTCGAGGACCACGACCTGCGCGCCGAGGTGGGTCAGGTTGTCGGCGGCGGCGAAGCCGGAGACGCCCAGACCGGCGACGGCGGCGCGCACGCCCTCCCAGGAGTCGCGGCGGCCGAGGGCGTCCACCCGCCCGGGGACGCGGTCGCTCACGTGCCCGCCACCCACTCGGCGTAGAAGATGCCCATGCCGCCGGCGACGCAGAGGCCGGCGATGATCCAGAAGCGGATGACGACGGTGATCTCGTCCCAGCCCTTCAGCTCGAAGTGGTGGTGCAGCGGCGCCATCCGGAACATCCGCTTGCCGCCGGTGGCCTTGAAGAAGCCGACCTGGAGGATCACCGAGACGCTCTGGGCCACGAAGAGCCCGCCGAGCACGACGAGCAGCAGCTCGGTGCGGGTCAGGATGGCCAGGCCGGCGATCGCACCGCCGAGGGCCAGCGAGCCGGTGTCGCCCATGAAGATCTTGGCCGGCGAGGCGTTCCACCACAGGAAGCCGAAGCAGGCACCGGTGAGGGCGGCGGAGATGATCGCGAGGTCGAGCGGGTCGCGCACCTCGTAGCAGGTGTTGCCCTGGGTCAGCTCGCACGACTGGTTGTTCTGCCAGATGTTCATGATCGCGTAGGCGGCGAACACGATCGTCGAGCAGCCGGTGGCCAGGCCGTCGAGACCGTCGGTGAGGTTCACCGAGTTCGACGTCGCGGCGATCATGAAGAGGATCAGCAGCACGACGAGGAACGTCGGCAGCGTCCACGCCTCCCAGTCGCGGGTGAAGGACAGGTGCCGCGAGGCCGGTGTCTGCCCGCGCTCGTCGGGGAAGCGCAGCGCCAGCAGCGCGAACACGATCGCCACCAGCACCTGGCCGGTCATCTTGGCCCGGCTGCGCAGGCCGAGGCTGCGCTGCTTGGCGACCTTGATGTAGTCGTCGAGGAAGCCGACCAGGCCCAGGCCGACGAGCAGGAACAGCAGCAGCAGGCCGGACGCCGTGGGCATCCGCGAGGTCAGCAGCGCCGAGAGCAGGTAGGCCAGCACGACCGAGCCGATGATGACGGTGCCGCCCATGGAGGGCGTGCCGCGCTTGGTGTGGTGCGTGGTGGGGCCGTCGTCGCGGATCAGCTGCCCGTAGCCCTTGGCGGACAGGAAGCGGATGGCGCCGACGGTGCCGACGAGGGTGAAGACCAGCGCGAGGCCGCCGGACAGCAGGATCGCTCTCACGCGCCCACCCCCCGGTCGTCGGCGAGCAGGGCGGCAGCGACCTCGTCGAGGCGGGCGCCGCGCGAGGCCTTGACCAGCACGACGTCGTCGGCGCGCAGGTGCTCGCCCAGCCAGCGGACGGCGGCCTCGTTGTCGGCGGCGGCGACCGCCCGCACCTGGTCTGACTGTCCGGCCATGCCGTCCTCTCCGTCGTCCCCGTGCGTCGCGTCGAACCCGGTCAGGGCCGGTCGGGCCGCCTCCCCCACCGCGAGCAGCACGTCGACGCCCAGGCTCCGGGCCAGTCTGCCGACCTCGGCGTGCTCGGCGTCGGCGGACGCGCCCAGCTCCTTCATCTCACCCAGCACGGCGACCCGCCGGCGGGCGGACCCACCGGCACCGATGGAGACCAGCGCCTCGAGGGCGGCGCGCATCGAGTCGGGGTTGGCGTTGTAGGCGTCGTTGACCACGACCACGCCGTCGGCGCGACGGGCGACCTCCATGCGCCAGCGCGACACCGTGGAGACGCCGGCGAGGGAGGCTGCGGCCTCCTCGAGCCCGATGCCGACCGCGGCGGCGGCGGCCACCGCGGCGGCGGCGTTCGGCACGTGGTGGGCGCCGACCAGCTGCAGGGTCACGGGCACGCGGCGCCACTCGACGACCAGCGCGAAGGTGGGGCGTCCCTCGGCGTCGAGCCGGACGTCGGCGTACCCGACCGTCGGGGCGTCCCGGGCGAAGGCCGCGGCCACGACGTCGGTCGGCACCTCGTCCGTGGGCAGCGTGCTCCCGAGGGTGCCGAAGGTGACCACGCGCCCGGCGGTGCGCGCGGCCATGGCGGCGACGCGGGGGTCGTCGGCGTTGAGGACGGCGACCCCGTCGGGGGTGAGGGCCTCGACCAGCTCGCCCTTGGCGGTGGCGATGTCGTCCTGGGTGCCGAACTCGCCGAGGTGGGCCTTGCCCACGTTGAGCACCAGCGAGACGTCGGGACGGGCGATGGCGCACAGCTCGCGCAGGTGGCCGATGCCGCGTGCGCCCATCTCGAGCAGCAGGAAGCGGGTGCCGGTGCCCGCCCGCAGCACCGTCAGCGGCAGTCCGAGCTCGTTGTTGAACGAGCCGCGGGTGGCCACGGTCTCGGCGTGCGCGGCGAGCACCCCGGCCAGCAGGTCCTTGGTGGAGGTCTTGCCCTGCGAGCCGGTGACGGCCAGCACCGTGACGTCGGGCAGCCGGCCCAGCACGTGGTGGGCCAGGGCACCGAGCGCGGCCTGGGGGTCCTCGACCAGCACGGTCGGGTGGCCGGTGGCGCGGCTGCCCAGCACGGCGGCGGCGCCGGCCGCGACGGCCGCACCGGCGAAGTCGTGGCCGTCGCTGCGCTCCCCCACGAAGGCGGCGAAGAGACCGTCGGGCTCGATCTCGCGGCTGTCGACGCTCGCGGCCCCGCGCACGACGACGCCGTCGGGGTCGTCGACGACCTCGCCACCCACGACGGCGGCGATCTCGGGCAGGGTCAGCGCGATCACGACGGCGCGCCCGTCCGGGCCTCGAGCGCGGCGCGCAGCTCCACCCGGTCGTCGAAGGGGTGGACCACGCCCGCGACCTCCTGGCCGGTCTCGTGCCCCTTGCCGGCCACCACCACGGTGTCGCCGGGTCCGGCCTGCGCCACGGCGTGCCGGATGGCGGCGCGACGGTCGCCCTCCTCGTGCACCTCGGCCCGGAGCGACTCGTCCGGGCCGGCCCGGCGGGCGCCGGCGAGCACCTCGCCCCGGATGGCGGCCGGGTCCTCGGTGCGGGGGTTGTCGTCGGTGACCACGAGCAGGTCGGCCAGCCGGGCGGCGACCTCGCCCATCAGCGGCCGCTTGCCGCGGTCGCGGTCACCGCCGGCGCCGAGCACCACGATGAGCCGCCCGGTGGTGCGCTCGCGCAGGCTGCTCAGGGCCGCCTCCACCGCGTCGGGCTTGTGGGCGTAGTCGACGACCGCGAGGAAGTCCTGACCGGCGTCGACGCGCTCGAGCCGGCCCGGCACCCCGCTGACCCGGGCCAGCGACTCGGCGACGAGCACCGGGTCGAGGCCGGCCTCGGCGAGCAGGGCGACCGCGCACAGCGCGTTGGAGACGTTGAAGGCGCCGGGCACCAGGATCTCGGTGCCGACCCGGACCCCGCCGGGGCCCTCGACGACGAAGCGGGAGCCGCTGGCGGTCGCCTCGACCTCGACCGCGCGCCAGTCGGCCTCATGCTCGGGGCCGTGGTCGGGGTCGGGCGCCACGGCGTACGTCGTCATCGGGATGCGCGCCTCGGCCAGCAGCCGGCGGCCGTGCTCGTCGTCGACGTTGACCAGCCCGCGGCGGGCGCGCTCGGGGGTGAAGAGGGAGGCCTTGGCCTGGTAGTAGTCCTCGACGTCGGCGTGGAAGTCGAGGTGGTCGCGGCCGAGGTTGGTGAAGGCGGCCACGTCGAAGACCACCCCGTCGACGCGCCCCATGACCAGCGCGTGGCTGGAGACCTCCATGGCGCAGCAGCGCACCCCGCGCTCGACCATGACGGCCAGCAGCGCGTGCAGGTCGGGGGCCTCGGGGGTCGTCAGCGAGGAGGTCACGGCCTCGCCGGCGACCCGGGTGCCGATGGTGCCGACCACGCCGGCGGGCACGCCGGCCACCTCCAGGGCGGCCTCGGCCAGGCGGGTGGTGGTGGTCTTGCCCTGGGTGCCGGTCACCGCGACCAGGGCGAGCGAGCGGGCGGGCTCGCCGTACAGCCAGGCGGCGAGGCCGCCGACCACCGCGCGCGGGTGGGCGACCACGAGCACCGGTACGCCGACCTCGGCGGCCCGGCACAGCTCCGCGCCGGCGTCGTCGGTCAGGACCGCGACGGCACCGGCCTCCACGGCGGGAGCGGCGAACCGGGCGCCGTGGGTGGTGGCTCCGGCGGCGGCGACGTAGAGGTCGCCGGGCTGCACGAGGCGGCTGTTCATGGTGACCCCGGTGAGCACCACGTCGGCGGCGTGCGCGCGGTCGTCCGGCTCCAGCGCCACCGCGAGCCGGTCGGCCACCGCGACCAGCGGGGTGCGGCGTGGAGCCACGGGACGGGTCGGGGTCACGTCGGGAATGTACTAGAGGCGGGACCCGTCTCCGGGGGGCGTCGGGCGGTCACCGTGACGTCGGTCCCGGTCACTGACGGCGACGCTCCCCCGCCTGCCACGCGATGGGCAGCTGGGGCGAGGCCTTCCCGGACGGCGGGACGGCGTAGCGCTGCAGCAGGTAGGACATGATCTTGCGGAACGCCGGACCGGCCGTGCCGCCACCACCGACGTCGCCCTGCGGGTTGTGGATCACGATGTAGACGGTGAAGCGCGGGTCGTCGGCCGGGGCGAAGCCGGCGAACGAGATCACGAACTTCTCGGCGGAGTAGGAGCCGTTCTCGGCCACCTGCGCGGTGCCGGTCTTGCCCGCCACCCGGTAGCCGGCGACCTTGGCCAGCGGAGCGGTGCCCTCGTCCTCGTCGGTGACCATCTCCATCATCTTGGTGACCTGCTGCGCGGCCTCGGGGCTGATGACCTCGCGGGTCTCGGCGTGGTCGGAGCCCTGCGGGCCGAACTCGGTGTCGGCGCTGCCGAGCACCAGGCTGGGCGCCACGTAGACGCCGCCGTTGGCGATGGTGTTCACCGCCGCCGCCATCTGGGCGACGTTGACCGCGACGCCCTGGCCGAAGGCGATGTTGTCGCGCACGATCGGGCTCCACGACGAGGCGGGGGCCAGGATGCCGGGCTGCTCGCCGTACCCCTCCAGACCGGTGCGCTTGCCGAGGCCGAAGCCGGTCAGGTAGCGGCTCAGCTGCGTCGGCGGCAGCTGGCGGGCGGCCAGGACCGTGCCGATGTTGGACGACTTGGCCAGCACGCCCGTCAGGGTGAGCGGGATGGTGCCGTGCTCCCAGTGGTCGTTGATCGGCATGCCCGAGCTGGTCAGCTGGCCCGGGACCGTGAGCCGGGTGCGCGGGGTGACGCGGCCGGCGTCGAGCAGCGCGCCCATGGTGAGCACCTTCTCGACCGAGCCCGGCTCGTAGACCTCGCGCAGCGCCCGGGAGCCGAGCAGCCGCTCGTCGATCGCGCCGGTGACGCCGTTCGGGTCGAAGGTCGGGTAGTCGGCCAGCGACAGCAGCTGGCCGGTCTGGGTGTCCATGACCACGGCCGCGCCGGACTCGGCGCCGACGTCCTCGATCGTCTGGCGCAGGATGCGCTGGGTGTACCACTGCACGTCGCGGTCGATGGTCAGCGCGACGTCGCGGCCGTCGACCGGGTCGGTGACGCTGTTGTCGCCCAGCGGGATGCGGTTGCCGCCGCCGATGTCGTAGGTCGCGGACCCGTCCTTGCCGGCCAGCAGCTTCGAGAACAGCAGCTCCGCACCGTCGGCGCCGTTGCCGGCGTCGTTGATCCAGCCGACCAGGTTGGCGCCGACGTCCTTGGCCGGGTAGCTGCGCAGCGGGTCGCGCTCGGTGTCGAGGCCCTTGTAGCCGAGCTCGGTGAGGTCGGCCACGACGTCGGTGGCCTTGGTCGACGGGATGCGGCGCGCGATGTAGCGGAAGTGGACCGAGGGGTCGGGCCAGCTGAGGTTGCGGACCGCGTCGATGTAGTCGATGCCGAGCCGCTCCTCGAGGACCGAGGCGATCTCGGCGGCGTCGTCCTTGGTCTTCGTCGGGTCGGCGACGATCATCATGCCGTCGAGCGACTCGGCCAGCGGCTCGCCGTTGCGGTCGGTGATGGTCCCCCGGGTGGCGGGCAGGATCTGCTGGACGGCGCCGACCTCACGCGCCTTGGCGGCGTACGCCGCGGCGTCGAGACCCTGCAGCTGCAGCAGCCGCGCGCCGAAGATCGAGACCACCATCGCGATCAGCAGGAATCCGATGCGCAGGCGGAGCAGCGAGGCGGTGCGGACGCGCGCGAGGTCACGCTCGCGGGACGCCTGGCGCGGCAGGCCCGAGCCGGCCGGGCCGGACCGGGCGGCCGGGCGGGCCGTGCGCGAGCGTCGCAGGGACAGGCCTCGACCGCGTGCGCCCTGTCGGCGACCGGTGCTGGGCATCCGTGCGTCCTCCCGTTCCGTCTGACCTGCCGTGTGACCCGCGGGGCCGGCGGTCGGGTGCGACCGGCGCGGCCCTCCTTTTCTACCTGCCACGGGGCCTACCGCTCCGAGGGCGCGCCGTCCACGAGGTCATCGGGCGTGACCGTGGGCGCGGCCGGCATCAGCGACGCCGGACGACGGGTGGGCAGCGGGGTGAGGCGCTGGGCGTCGGCGGCGGTGGCGGGCACCGCGTTGCCGAGCGTGGAGCCGTCCTCGAGCTTGAGGAAGGCCGGGTTGGCGACCGGGACCATGCCGAGCGAGCGCGCGCGCTGGGCGACGCGCTGCGGGTCGCGCAGGGTGTCGAGCTCCATGCGCAGCGCCTGCTCCTGGGCGTGCAGCGCGGTGGCCCGGGTCTCCAGCGTCGTGGCCTTGAAGGAGGCCTGCTGCATGTGGGTGTTGAAGACCAGCAGCCCGATCACGCCGGTGAGCATCACGAGCGCCACGAACGCCAGGAACGGCATCCGGGGGGCCTGGTGGCGGGGTCGCGGCACCAGCGTCAGTCGCGCCCGCTCGACCGCGGTCTCGGCCAGGCGCGGGAGGCGGGTGCGGGACTGTGCCATCCAGGTGCTCATCTGCGGGTGCCCTTCGTGGTGCTGGTGGTGTGTCGGTCGACTGCTGCGGGTGCGGGTGCTGGTGCTGGTGCTGGGGGTCTCAGGCGGCGTCGCTCGCGCGCAGCCGCTCGGCGGCGCGGACACGGACGGACTGGGCGCGGGGGTTGGCGGCGACCTCGTCGGCGGAGGCCTGCTCGGCGCCGCGGGTCAGCAGGCGCAGCTCGGGGCGCAGCGCGTCGGCGGTCACCGGCAGGTCGGCCGGCAGGTCGTCGCGGGCGCCGGCGCGGAGCGCGGCCTTGGCGAGGCGGTCCTCGAGCGAGTGGTAGGACATGACGACGATCCGGCCCCCGACCGCCAGCGAGGCGATCGCGGCGGGCAGCGCCCGGGTCAGCACGGTGAGCTCGTCGTTGACCTCGATGCGCAGGGCCTGGAAGGTGCGCTTGGCGGGGTGCCCGCCCGTGCGCCGGGTGGCGGCCGGGATGGACTCACGCACCAGCTCGGCGAGCCGCTCGGTGGAGGTGAACGGCTCCCGGGCCCGCTCGGCGACGATCCGCTGGGCGATGCGGCGGGCGAAGCGCTCCTCGCCGTACTGCGCGAGGATCCGGGTCAGCTCCCCCACCGGGTAGGTGTTGACGACCTCGGCGGCGGTGCGGCCGGCGGTCTCGTCCATCCGCATGTCCAGCGGGGCGTCCTGGGCGTAGGAGAAGCCGCGGTCGCGCAGGTCGAGCTGCATGCTCGAGACGCCGAGGTCGAAGAGCACGCCGTCGACGTGGGCGAGCCCCTGGTCGGCCAGCACGTCGGCGATCTCGTCGTACACCGCGTGGACGCAGGTGAGGCGCTCGCCGTACGCCGCGAGCCGCTCGCCCGTGCGCGCCAGCGCCTGGGGGTCACGGTCGATGCCGATGACCCGGGCCTGCGGGCAGCGGTCGAGGACGGCCTCGGTGTGCCCGCCGAGGCCGAGCGTGGCGTCGACGAGGACGGAGCCGGGGCGCTCCAGCGCGGGCGCCACGAGGGCGACGACCCGGTCGAGCATCACCGGGACGTGGACGGCGTCGGTCATCGCGGGTCAGGCCGCCCAGCTCAGGGCCACCGCGGCGAGCACCGCGACCAGGGTGGAGGCTCCGGCCGAGAAGAGGACGACGCCGAGGGCGTCGCGGGCCTCGTAGCGGACCCGGCGCGAGCAGCGGCGGTTCTCCAGCGACTCGGCCCGGGCGAGGTCGACGGCCTCGGCCCAGCCGCTGCGGTCGCCGCGTCCCCGACGGTCGGCGGCGCCCTGCGGCTGCAGCGGTCCGAAGGGAGAGCGGTGGTGGGTGGTGAGGCTCATGCCGCTCTCCTTCGGGTCTCGCCGGGTCTCGCCGGGTGCAGGGGCCGGCTCACCGGGCCAGGTCCCCGCCCGCTCCCCCCGCGAGCCTCGGTCGCCTGGCACCGGGGAAGGTGCGCCAGGGGACCGCGATCACGGGGTGGAGCGGACGTGAGACCTCGTCCTGCGTGCCGGCTGTTGAGTTCTGTGCTGCTGGTGGTGCCGGTGGTGCGGGTGGTGCGGGGTGGAGCAGGGGTGGAGCGGTGGGGGGAAGTGGAGGGACGGGGGTCAGATCCCGGGGAAGACCTCGTCGGAGAGCTCCGCGAAGGCCTCCTCCTGGCTCTCGGAGTACGCCGTCCAGGCCGCGTCGTCCCAGATCTCGAGGCGGTTCATCGCCCCGATGACCACGACGTCCTTGGTCAGCGAGGCCCAGGTCCGCAGCGTCGGCGGGATCGTGATCCGGCCCTGCTTGTCGGGTCGCTCGTCGGAGGAGGCCGAGGAGAACATGCGGACGTAGTCGCGGGTGGCCTTGTTGGAGACGGGCGCCTCGCGCAGCCGGTCGGTGATCCGCTCGATCTCCGCCTGCGGCCAGACGTAGAGGCAGTGCTCCTGACCTCGCGTCACCATCAGCCCTCCTGCCAGCTGCTCCCGGAACTTCGCCGGGAGGATCAGGCGCCCCTTCTCGTCCAGCTTCGGTGTGTAGGTGCCGAAGAACATCCGACACCTCCCTCAGCGCCTCTTCCTCCACTGCGCTCCACTTTACTCCACTTCCCCCCACCGTCAACGAGATTCGGCCCCACCGCGCCCCCTTTCTCGCCTTCTTTTCGGTGGTGGGGTTCACTGGACCCCGACACCCCGGACAGCAGAGGAGGGCGCGTGAGCGTCGCGGACCAGGCAGACCAGGCACGGTCGGAGCAGCGCGCGCACCAGGCCGAGCTCGAGGAGCTGGCCCGGGTCACGGGGTCCATCAGCCGAGCGGTGGAGCGCGTCATCACGGGCAAGCCCGACGTCGTCCGCACGGCGGTGACGGTGCTGCTCGCCGAGGGCCACCTGCTCATCGAGGACGTGCCGGGCGTCGGCAAGACGATGCTCAGCAAGTCGCTGGCCCGATCCATCGACTGCACGGTGCGCCGGATCCAGTTCACCCCCGACCTGCTGCCCAGCGACGTCACCGGCGTCTCGGTGTTCAACCAGAACACCCGGGAGTTCGAGTTCCGACCCGGCGGCGTCTTCGCCAACATCGTGGTCGGCGACGAGATCAACCGCGCCTCCCCCAAGACCCAGTCGGCGCTGCTCGAGTGCATGGAGGAGCGGCAGGTGACGGTCGACGGTGCGACGTACCACCTGGACGCCCCGTTCATGGTGATCGCGACGCAGAACCCGATCGAGATGGAGGGCACCTACGCCCTGCCCGAGGCCCAGCGCGACCGCTTCATGGCGCGCGTGTCCATCGGCTACCCCGTCGAGCAGGCCGAGCTGGACATGATCGACGCCCACACCACCGCCAGCCCCCTCGACGACCTGGAGCCGGTGACGGACGCCGCGACGGTGGCCAAGCTCGTCGACATCGTCAACCGCATCCACGTGGCCGACAGCGTGCGGCGCTACGCGGTCGCGCTGACCCGCGCCACCCGCGACTCCCCCGACCTCCTGCTCGGCGCATCGCCCCGCGCCACGCTGCACCTGGTGCGCGCGGCCAAGGCGCACGCGGCGATGACCGGGCGCGACTACGTCGTGCCCGACGACGTCAGCAGCCTCGCCGTGCCCGTGCTCGCCCACCGCCTGCTGCCGACCGTCGAGGCGACGATGTCGGGCCGCTCCCCGGCCGCGACGCTCGCGGCCCTGGTCACCGCCACCCCGGTGCCCTCGCGCGAGCGCTCGTGATGGCAGCCTCCCGGCGGTCGAGCCTGCGCACCGCGCTGGGCTCGTTGACGCTGAGGGGGCGCGCCTTCGTCTCGGCCGGCGTCACCGCCGTGCTCTGCGGGCTCGTGTTCTCCCTCGACGACCTCAGCCGGATGGGCGTCTTCCTGCTGTCGCTGCCGCTGCTGGCCGCCGCCCTGGTCATCCGCGGCCGCCACAAGCTGGCGCTGGTGCGGTCGGTGTCGCCCCTGCGCATCGGCGTCGGGCAGAGCGCCGAGGTCAGCCTGCACCTGCGCAACGAGGGCCGCGGCCCGACCGGCCTGCTGCTGCTGGAGGAGCAGGTGCCCTACTCGGTCGGCACCCGGCCCCGCTTCGTGCTCGACCGGATGCCGCCGACGTGGGAGCGCACGGTGAGCTACCGGATCCGCTCCGACGTGCGCGGGCGCTTCACCCTCGGTCCCGTCACCGTCCGCGCGGCCGACCCCTTCGGCCTGGTCGAGCTGGACCGGGCGTTCCGCTCCACCGCGACCGTCACCGTCACCCCGAAGGTCGTCGCGCTGCCCCCCATCAGCCTCAACGGCAGCTGGACCGGCTCGGGCGACAACCGCCCCCGCGACTTCGCCGGCGGCAGCGCCGAGGACGTGACCGTGCGGGAGTACCGCCGCGGTGACGACCTGCGCCGCGTGCACTGGCGCGCCAGCGCCCACGCCGGCGAGCTGATGGTGCGCCGCGAGGAGCAGCCCTGGCAGTCGCGCGCCACCGTCTTCATCGACAACCGGGCCCACGTGCACCGCGGCAGCGGCGCCGCCTCGTCGCTGGAGTACGCCGTCAGCGCCGCCGCCTCGATCGCCGCCCACCTGGTGCAGCGCGGCTTCCGGACCCGGCTGCTGTCGGCCAGCGGCACCTCGCTGGGCGAGGGCTGGCACGAGGCCGGGGCGACCGCCACCGACACCGGTCCCCTGCTCGAGGCCCTCGCCGTCCTCGCGCCCGAGACGGCGCAGCGGCTCGACGCCCTCGGCCCCGACGAGACCCACGCCCGCGGGCTCGTCGTCGGGATCTTCGGCGACCTCGCCGCCACCGACCAGGCGGTCGTCAACCGGCTGCGCCACGAGACCCCGAACGCGATCGCCCTGGTCCTGGACGTCGACCGCTGGTCCCGCACCCCCGGGCCGCGTCACGAGGAGCCGCCCGGTCTGCGCAGCCTCACGGCCAGCGGGTGGCGGGCGGTCGCGGCCGGACCGCAGGACCCGCTGCCGAGCAAGTGGCGCGAGGTCGGGGTCGCCGTACGCCGCTCCACGGCCGGGGAGCGGGTGTCGTGACCGACCGCCTGCCCGTGCACCCCACCCGGATCGGCCTGGCCCTGCTGACCGCCGCGACGTCGTACCTCGCGCTGCGCTCGTGGTCCGGCATCTCCGCCGACCCCGGCGCCTTCCTCGGCCCGCTGCTGTGGATCTGCCTGGTGCTGTCGCTCAGCGGGCTCGGACTGCGTGCGCTGCGGCTCCCGCCCGTCGGCGTCGTGGCGGTGCAGGTCCTCCTGGTCCTGCTCGTGCTCAACCACCTGTGGGCCTCGTCCGTGTCGCCCTTCGGCTGGGTCCCGACACTGGAGTCGCTGCGCCGCGACGTGGAGGTGCTGGCCGCTGCCGGCCGCTCGGCGCAGGAGTGGGCGACGCCGGTGCCGGCGAACGTCCGTGCGTTCCCGCCGCTGCTGATCGGCGCGGGGGCCCTCCTGGCGCTGCTGGTCGAGGTGCTCGTCGGCACCGTGCGCCGCGTCCCGCTCGCCGGCCTGCCGATCATCGCCGCCCTGACCGTGCCCGTCAGCCTGCTGGGAGGCGTGCCCGCGCTGTCCTTCGCGCTGGCCGCCGTGTCATTCGCGCTGCTGCTCGCCGCCGAGCAGACCCTGCGGGTGAGCCAGTGGGGGCTGGGGCACTGGGGCGGCGGGTCCGACGACGAGCGTCGGACCGACACGGAGGTGGGCCTGCCCTCGACGCTGCCGCCCGCCCTGGGCGTCGGGGTCGCCGGTGTGCTGGTGGCCGTCGTCGCCCCGATCCTGCTGCCGTCCGGCCTCGGCCTGCTCGACCGCTTCGGCAGTGGCGGGTCCGGCGACGGCGACGGCGGCGCGCTGGAGCTGAGCAACCCGATGCTCAACATGCAGCGCGACCTGGTCCAGGGCGCCAACGACCCGCTCGTGCAGGTCACCACCAACGACCCCGACCCGGACTACCTGCGCCTCACCGTGCTCGACGAGTTCGACGGCGAGGCCTGGCGCCCGTCGCAGCGCGACATCCCCCCGACCAACCAGGCCGACGAGCGCCTGCCGTCGGTGCCCGGGCTGTCCAACGCCACGCCGAAGCAGGCCTTCCGCTCCAGCATGGTGGCCACCCAGGACTTCGAGAGCCAGTGGCTGCCGACGGTCTACCCGGCGGTCGACGTGTCGGTGTCCGGCGACTGGCGCTACGACGACGAGACCCTCGACATCGTCGGGTCCGAGGTCGAGTTCGCCCAGGCCGAGGTCACCAGCCTCGAGGTCCGGCCCGACCCCGAGGAGCTGGTGGACGCCCCGCTGCCGCCGCGCGGGATCGAGCGGCTCGGCACCGACCTGCCCGACGAGATGCCCGACTTCATCGAGCGCACCGCCGAGGAGGTCACCGAGGGCGCGACCAGCGACTTCGAGCGGATCGTGATGCTGCAGCGCTGGTTCCGCGACGAGGGCGGCTTCGAGTACACGACCGACACCTCCCCCGGCAACGGCCTCGAGCAGCTCGAGGTCTTCCTGGGCGACGGTCCCGGCAGCCGCGAGGGCTACTGCGAGCAGTTCGCCACCGCGATGGCGCTGATGGCGCGCTCCCTCGACATCCCGGCGCGGGTGTCGGTCGGCTTCCTCGAGCCCGAGAACGTCGGGCCCGACACCTGGGTCTACAGCCGACGCGACCTGCACGCCTGGCCGGAGATCTACTTCGAGGGCGCCGGCTGGACCCTCTTCGACCCCACCCCGTCGATCCGGGTCCCCCGCGTTCCGGAGTACACCAGCGGCGAGCTCCCCAGCGAGCAGCAGACGACCGGACCGACCGACGTCCCCAGCGACGCGGCGAGCCAGGCCCCGCGCGACCTGCGCCGCGACGACCTGCTGACCGGCACCGAGGACACCGCGACGGACGAGGGCCTCAACCCCGTCGTGCCGACCGTGCTGGCCGTGCTGGTGCTGCTCGTCGCACTCGTGCTGGCCCCCCGGCTGCTGCGGACGCTGCAACGGCGCCGGCGCCTCGAGGGGCGGCTGCCCGACGGAGCCGGTGTCGCCGAGGGCGCCTGGGCCGAGGTGCGGGCGACCGCGCTCGACCTCGACCTCGACTGGGACGACGGCGCCTCGCTGCGACGCCAGGCGGTGGCCCTGCTGGGTCCGTTGCGCCGGGTCGAGACCGACGACGACGTGACCGGGGCGGGTCGACGTACGGAGGGGCCGCGGTTGTCCGAGGCCCAGGTGCGCGCGCGGCTGGAGTCGCTGGTGTTCGCCCTCGAGCGGGGCCGCTACTCGGCCCGCGGGCTCGGCCCGGACGAGTCCGCCACCGCGGCGGGCGACGCCCAGGTCGTCGTCGAGACGCTGCTGGCCTCGGCCCGCCCCGCGGCACGGCGGCGGGCGACGTGGCTGCCGTCCTCGCTGTGGCGGGCCCGGCGCATCAACACCGGTGGGACGGACAGCGTCACGACCGAGCGGGAGCAGATGCGGCTCTGAGTCGCCGCCTCCCGGTCCTCACGTCGACCGGTCCTCATGTCGTTGACGGCGTGAGGGGCGCACGGCACGTCAGAGACCCCCGGAGCCGACGGGCCGCGGGTCGTGTCAGACGACGATCAGCGCTCGCCCTCGCGGCGACGACGCCACCGCTCCTCGAAGCGGTCCATCATCGTGCCGGAGGAGGGCTGCTGGCCGCGGGAGCCCCGGGGGCCCTTGCGGCGGGACTTCTTGCCACCGTCGAGCACGCGGAGCCCGGCGGGTGCGTCGCCGGAGGGGGCCTGGGGGCCGGAGGCAGCGGCGCCGCCGCCGCTCTTCCAGCGGGTCAGGGTGAAGAACACGGCTGCGAGCATCACGACGAAGCCGATGACGCCGAGCCAGGGCAGGCTCATCACGGCGCCCGACATCAAGAGCACGATGCCGACGACGAAAGCGGTCACGCCGAGGGCGATGGCGCGTCGCTGGTGCTGGCGGACCTTCGTGCCTCGTAGGGTCGAGGCCAGCTTGGGGTCCTCGGCCACGAGCGCGCGCTCCATCTGCTCCAGCAAACGCAACTCTTCTTCTGAGAGCGGCACGTCATCCTCCTGTCGGACCCGGTCCTGTTCAGAGTCTAGGCACCCATGCCACACGGCGGTAGCCGAGCATCGAAAATCTCCTACCCAGAACGTGGTACGCGTCTCCCCAGGAGGGAAGCCGGCTGGACCGCACGGGCCCCGAAGCGGGACACCGCGCGGTCGACGGCCTGGTCGGCCTCGGACCAGCCCTGGTCGCGCTCACCGAGCACGAGCTGGCGGAACACCTGCGCGCGCGGCTGGAGGCCCTCGACCCGGACGCCGACGAGACGGATGCGGGCCCGCTGCAGGCCCAGCCCCCGGAACAGGGCGACTGCCGTCTCGTAGATCTCCCCGGTGACGTCGGTGGGTTCGGGGCGGGTGCGCGAGCGGGTGATCGTGGTGAAGTCGGCGAACCGGACCTTGATGGTGACGGTGCGGCCCGCCACGGCGGCGGCACGCAGTCGAGCGGCCACGCCGACGGTCAGGTGCAGCAGCTCGCGCAGCACGACCTCGGGGTCGTCGGTGTCGCGGCCGAACGTCTCGTCGGAGCCGATGCTCTTGTCCGGCCCCTCCGCGTCGTGGCGCCGGGCGACGACCATCCGGCTGTCCTCGCCCCAGGCGTAGCGGTGCAGCTGCAGCCCCAGCGCCTGGCCGAGGGCGCGCTGCAGGGTCGGCCGCGGGGTGTGCGCGAGGTCGCCCACGGTGTGCAGCCCGAGGCGGTGCAGCTGCTCGCCGGTCTTCGGCCCCACTCCCCAGAGCTCGGTCACGGCGAGCGGGTGCAGGAAGGAGGTGACCTGGTCCGGGGGTACGACGACCACGCCGTCGGGCTTGGCGCGCCGGCTGGCGATCTTGGCCACCCCGACGGTGCCGGCCACCCCGACCGAGCAGGCGATCCCCTGCTCGTCGGCGACGCGGGCCCGGATCAGCTCGGCCACGTCGACCGGGCCACCGAGCCGGCGCGAGGCACCGGAGACGTCGAGGAACGCCTCGTCCAGCGAGAGCGCCTCGACGGCCGGGGTGACGCGCCGGAAGATCTCCATCACCGAGATCGAGACGGTGGTGAACAGGTCGTAGTCGGGGCGGATGACCAGGGCCGTCGGACAGAGCCTGCGGGCCCGGGTCATCGGGATCCCCGATCGCACCCCGCTCGTCCGGGCGGCGTAGCTGGCCGAGAGCACCACGCCCCGGTCACCGCCGCCGACGACCACCGGCCGGTCCCGCAGCTCGGGCCGGTCGCGGGTCATCACCGCCGCGTAGAAGGCGTCCATGTCGACGTGCAGGTAGGGACAGTCCTCGGACGTGACAGGCGCCGGGGCCCGGGCGTCGCCCGCCCCGCTCATGCCGACCTGCCGGACGTGCGCGCAGCCCGGCGGTCGCGACCGCTCCGAGCAGCCGCCTGCGGGGGACGCTCAGTCGCCGCGACGGGCCAGGGCGTGGACCTGGGTGGCGAGGGCGAGGTACTCCGGACGGGTCGAGACCGCCTGCTCCAGCGACGCGAGGGCGGCTGCGGCCCCCGGCTCGAGGTCGACCAGGGAGCTGGGCACGAGGTCGCCGAACACCCGGACGGCGTGGAGGGTGGGCTCGCCCAGCCCGACCTCGGCGAGCAGCGACCGGATCTCCTCGGCGGTGAAGCGGCGCGGACCGGTGGTCTCGCCGATCGTGCCGGCGTCGGTGGTGCCGTCGGCGTCGAGCAGCTCGTGGGCCTGCCGGAAGTGGCCGGCCATGGCCCGGGCGAGCACAGCGGCGTGCCGCTGGCTGACCAGCAGGCTGAGCGTGCCTCCGGGCCGCAGCACGTCGTGGATCGAGGCGAGCGCGGCGCGCGGGTCGTCGACCACCTCGAGCACCCCGTGGCAGAGCACGACGTCGGCGCCGTCGGCCGGCGCGAGGTCGGCGAGGGTGGCCAGGTCGCCCTGGACGCCGCGGACACGGTCGGCGACGCCCGCCTCCGCGGAGCGGCGAGCGAGCGTGGCGAGGGCGTCGGGGCTGGGGTCGACGACCACCACGTGGTGGCCCAGCTCGGCCACCCCGACGGCGAACCCGCCCGTGCCGCCCCCGATGTCGAGGACCTCGAGCGGCTCGTCCTGCCCGAGCAGCGGCCGCAGGGCGTCCCAGACGACGGCGGTGCGGGCAGAGCTGCGACGGTGGTGGGCGCTCTGCGTGGAGCGCGCGCTGCCCGGGGCCGACATGGCGCCCACCCTAGTGCCCCGCTCCCGGACGCCGGCGCGGGCGCGGCTGCGGCTGCAGCTGGTGGTGCGGGGGCCGGCGCCCTCACTGCCCCGAGCTCCCCGGCGAGGAGTGCCACAGCTTGCGTGGCGCCGAGGCCGGGGAGTCACCGGCCGGCGTGACGTCGGCGTACGGCGAGAGCCGGAAGCCGGTCGAGTGGACCAGCACCCGCCGCACGCCGTCGGCCGCACCCTCAGACCCGTCCGCCCGGTCCGCCTGCTCGGCGGCAGGCGGTGCCATCAGCCGCTGCACCGCGGGGGTGCCCCCCGCGCGCCAGGCGGTGCGCACCTCCCCCAGCTCCCAGCACCCGGTGGCCCGCACGGAGACGCCGCGACGACCGGTGCGCCGCAGGTCACCGCGCACCAGCAGCAGCCAGGACCCGAAGACCGTCGAGGCGTAGGGAGCGAGGGCGTCCTCGAAGAAGGTGGCGTCGACGGGCCCGGTGGCGTCGTCGAGGGTCAGGAACACGACCCGACGACCGGAGCGGATGGGCGGGGTCTGTGTCGCCACCTTGACCCCGGCCACGAGGAGCTCGGCTCGGCTGCGCTGCTCCAGCAGGCCTGCTGCCCGCGTGACGCCGAGGGCCTCCAGCACGTCGGCGTAGGACTCCATGACGTGACGGCTGGCGTCGAGCCCCAGGATCTCCAGCTCGGCCTGCACCCGCTCCTCCCGGTCGAGCTCGGGCAGACCGCTGACCTCGCCGGTGTGCAGCGCCTCCGCCGGGGCGTCGCCGAGGTCGAGAGTCAGCTGGACCGAGTCGACGGGCTCGGGCACCGCGGCGGCGCGGGACTGCGACCGGGCGGCCGCCCACACGCCGCCGCGCTCGGACGTCTCCCCCCGCTCGCGGGCGGCGTCGCGGTTGCGGGGGTCGCTGCTGTTGCGCGAGGCGGCCTCGTCGAGCCGCACCTCGGCCGTGGTGCGGGCGCGGGGTGTGCCGGACCAGGCGAGCGCGCGGCTGGTGCGGCCGGCGCGGACGGCGTTGCGGCCGGCCCGGCGGGTCGCGCGGGTGTAGCGGTCGAGGTCGGAGACCTGCAGCAGCAGGTCGCGACGGGTCACCCGGCCGCGGGCCGCGAGACCGCCGCCGTCACCGATGCCGTAGATCCGGTCGAACGCACCCGCCAGCACCAGCCGCTCCGCGACCGGGCGTGAGACCCGGGCGCGCTGCCAGAAGTCGGACAGCGACGCGTAGGGCCGCGCCGCCACCACCCGGGCGACCTCGGCCTCGGAGATGCCCGTGACCTCCGCCAGCGCGAGCCGGATGCCGTAGCGGACCGGGCGGCCCCCCGCCTCCGGGTCCGGGTCCGCGTCCGGGTCCGGGTCCGCGTCCGGGTCCGCGTCGAGCCGCTCCACGACGTACGTCGCCCCGCTGGCGTCGACGTCGAGGCCGAGGACCGCCACGCCGAAGTGGCGGGCGTCGTCGAGGATCAGCCGCTTCGGGTACATCCCGGGGTCGTGGGTGAGCACCCCGGCGAGGAAGTGCGCGGTGTGGTGGGTCTTCAACCAGGCCGACTGGTAGGTCGGCAGCGCGAACGCCGCCGCGTGGGCCTTGCAGAACCCGAACGAGCCGAAGGCCTTCAGGACGGCCCAGACGGCGTCCACCACGTGGCGGGAGTAGCCGCGCCCCATCGCGCGGGGCACGAACCAGAGCCTGGTCCGGGCCATGCCGTCGGTGTCGCCGAGGGCGCGGCGGGCCTCGTCGGCCTCGGCCAGGGTGCACCCGGCGAACAGCGCGATGATCTCGATGACCTGCTCGTGGTAGACGACCACGCCGCGGGTCTCGCGCAGGATCGGGCGCAAATCCTCGTGGAGGTAGGTGGGCATCCGCCACCCCTGCTTGGCCTCCAGGTAGGGCGTGATCATGTCGCTCTTGACCGGACCGGGCCGGAACAGCGAGATGTCGGTGATGACGTCGGTGAAGCTGTCGAGGCCGGACTTCCCGACCAGCTCGCGCTGCCCGGGCGACTCGATCTGGAAGCAGCCCAGGGTGCGCGAGGAGCTGATGAGCTCGTAGGTAGGCCGGTCGTCGAAGGCCACCTGGGCCTCGTCGTCGAGGTCGACCTCGACGCCGTCGACCCGGCGGATCTCGGCCACCGCGTGCGCCATCGCCGACTGCATGCGGATGCCGAGCACGTCGAGCTTGAGCAGCCCGAGGTCCTCGACGTCGTCCTTGTCGAACTGGCTCATCGGGTAGCCGGCCCAGCTCGCCTCCACCGGGGTGCGGTCGAGCAGGGTGGCGTCGGAGAGCAGCACGCCACAGGGGTGCATCGCGACGTGGCGGGGCAGCCCGTCGAGCCGCTCCGCGAGGCGGAACAGCAGTCCGAGCCTCTCCTCCCCCAGCCCCGAGGCCCGCAGCTCGGGCAGCTCGCGCAACGCCGCCCGGGCGTCCCGCGCCCGGATGTGGGGGAACGCCTTGGCGATCGCGTCGATCTCCCCGCCGGGCATCCCGAGGGCGGCGCCGACGTCGCGGATGGCGTGGCGGACCCGGTAGGTGTCCATCATCGAGACCGCGACGCACCGCTCGCCGCCGTAGCGGTCGAGGATCGCGTCGTAGACCTCGAGGCGGCGCTCGGACTCCACGTCGACGTCGATGTCGGGCAGGGCCCGGCGCAGCGGGGAGAGGAAGCGCTCCATGAGGAGGCCGTGGCGCATCGGGTCGATGCCGGACACCCCGAGGAGGTAGTTGACCAGGCTGCCGGCCCCCGACCCGCGCGCGGCCGAGCGGATGCCCAGGTCGCGAACCATGCCGCAGACGTCGGCGACGGTGAGGAAGTAGGAGGCGTAGCCGAGACCGCCGACGACCTGCAGCTCGTCCTCGAGCCGCTTCCAGATGCGCTGGCGCGGCGCCGTGCCGTAGCGCCGGCCGATCCCGGCCTCGCAACGCACGCGCAGCACCTCGTCGGCGCCACGGTGCCGGGCCCCGGGGTCGGTCACCTCCAGCTCGGGGAGGTGCACCTCGCCCAGCCCGAGGTCGGCGCGCGGGTCGAGCGCGCACCGCTCGGCCACCGCACGGGTGCGGGCCAGCAGGGAGCGGGCGGCCGACCTGCCGCGGCCCGTCCCGGCCAGGCGGCAGACCTCCTCGGCCACCTCGGCCATCTCCTTGCCGGACTTGAGGAACCCCTCGGCGTTGGCCCGGTCGACGTGGCGGACGTCGAGCGGCACCAGGCGGCGGGCGGCGTCGAGGACGTCGACCGTCACCGCGTCGGTGCGGTCGGCGTAGCGCACCGCGTTGCTCAGCACCACGCCTGCTCCGGCCGTCGTGGCCAGGCCGGCCATCCGGGCCGCGTGGGAGGCCGAGGTGGGCCCGTTGCCCGCGACCCGGTGGTTGACCAGCTCGACCAGGACGTCGGTGGGTCCGAGCAGCTCGCGCCACCGGTCGAGCACCGCCCGACCGCGGTCGGGGCGCTGCGCCGCGACGGCGGCCCCGACCTCGGACGCCGGCCCGAGCAGGGCCAGCACCCCGCGCCCGGCGGCGTGCTCCGCGACGAGGTCGAGGGAGCACACCGGCTCGCCCCGCTGCCCGGCGAGGTGGGTGGCGGAGACGAGCCGGCAGAGGGCGGCCCAGCCCGAGCGGTCGGTGGCCAGGAACGTGACCCGCGGCAGGCGACGGTCCCGGAAGGCGCCGCCCCGCGTGGGGCTCCGGACCGGTGTCCGCGCCTCCTCGCGGGACCACGGCCCCGGCACCAGTCCGCTGGGCGCCAGCGCGAGGTCGACGCCCAGGACCGGCTTGAGGCCGGCCGCGAGGCAGGCCTTGGCGAAGCGGACGGCGCCGTAGGTGCCGTCACGGTCGGTGAGGGCCAGCGTGTCCATCTCGTGCTCGAGCGCCCGCTCCACGAGCACCCCCGGAGGGGAGGCCCCGTGGCGCAGCGAGAAGCCCGACGCCACGTGGAGGTGGACGAAGGGGTCACCCACCTGGCTCAGCCCACCTGGACCAGCGTGGCCGGGATCGGCACGTGCCGGGTGAGACCGAGCGACTCCTCGACAATGCCGAGGAAGCGGTCGGCGTCGCGGACCAGGTCGTCGGCCTCCCGCTCGGTGACCGCGCGTCGGGAGCCGGCCTCGGCCGCGGCGCGCTTCGCCGCGCCCGCCGAGAAGAACGCGGCCCACTCGGCGAGCTCCGGAGCCACCTCGGCCAGCAGCACCCAGGCGTTGCGCTGGGCCCGGGCGCGTCCCCGGACCGGGGCGGTCGGCCGGGCGCGGGCGGCGAGCAGCGCGGCGGTGGCCCGCAGCGCCGCGACGTGGGCGGTGGCGTAGCGCATGCCCACGTCGGGGGCCGTGATCGCCTCCTGCAGGGACGTCGCCGCCCGCGCGAGGTAGGCGAAGGTGGCGGCCGGCACGTCGAACCCCGACAGCCCGGGCGGCGGACCGGCGGGCGTCGTGGGCGTCGTGGCGGTGGTGGGCGCCGCGGGTGCGGCGAGCGACGTCACGGCGATCAGTCCCAGCACCGGGTGAGGAGCCAGCTGCCCTGGGCCCAGTCGAAGACGAGGTCGAACACGCCCCGCCCGGTGGCCGCCCCGCGACCGGCCTCGACGCGCCAGACCTCCCGCTGCGCCAGCAGGTCGGACACGGACGCGCCGCCCGTGCCGGTCCCGCCGGTCCCCGTGCCTGCGGGAGTGCCCGCCGGGGCGCTCGCCCCCGGGTCGGCGCCCAGCACCGGAGCCACCTCGCGCGACTGCCACCAGGCTCCGGTCTCGCGCCAGTGACCGACGACGTCGTACACCTTCCACAGCCGGCCGTGCCACAGGAACTGCTCCGGCCCCTCCACCGGGCCCTGCTCGCCCGTCACCATCCCTCGTCGCACCTCGACCGGGTCGTCGTACCTGCGCATGCGCGCCACCTCCACCGTCTCCACCGTCTCGACCGACCCCTCCACCGACCCCGACCGGCGCCGACCGACGCCGCCCCGCCCGTCCGTGCGTCGTGGCAGGGTGTCCGGTGGGAGTGGGGGTCGAGGTCACTCCCACCGGATCGTTCGAACAGGTGTTCGAACAATCCGAAGGTACACCCCACCCCCGACACCACGTCAACACGTCGCCGGCCCCCTGGAGAACTCGTGACCAGCGCCCCGCCCCCTGGCTCCTCCCCCGACCCCACCGACCACGCCGGGCCCCGTGCACACCCGGGCATGGCGGCCTTCCGCGCCGCCTGGACCGCGGCGGGCGGCACCGGCCGCATCGTGGTGCTGCCCGACACGGTCCACACCGCCGTGCTCGCCGCGGCGGCGCTCGGGTGCGAGGTCGGGGCGATCGCGAACAGCCTGCTGTTCGACGCCGCGGGCTCCCCTGTGCTGCTCCTGACCAGCGGCGCCCACCGGGTCGACACCGCCAAGGTCGCCGCCGAGCAGGGTCTGCCGCCGCTGACCCGGGCGAAGCCCGACTTCGTGCGCGCCCACACCGGCCAGGTGATCGGCGGCGTCTCCCCCCTCGCGCACCCGGCCCCGGTGCCGACGTACCTCGACACCGCGCTGCGGCAGTACCCCGAGATCTGGGCCGCGGCCGGGCACCCCGCCTCCGTCTTCAGCACGACGTACGACGAGCTGCGGCGCATGACCGGGGCCACCGAGATCACGGTCAACTGACCCCGGCGACCACGGGATCGCCCCGGGATCGCCGCGAGGTGCAACGTCGGGGCGTCCTCGGACGACATGAGGGGTGTGACCCACCCGATGCGAAGCAGCCAGGAGCCCTCGGCGCTCGAGGAGACCTACCTCGAGCTGCGGCTCCCCCTGCTCAGGCTCGCCTTCCTGCTGACCGGGTCCCGCGAGACGGCCGAGGACCTCGTGCAGACGGCCTTCGCGGACGCCCAGCCGCGCTGGGAGCAGATCCTCGACCCTCCGGCCTACCTGCGCCGCACCGTCGTCAACCGGGCCAAGGACGGCCAGCGTCGTGCTTACCGGCGACGACGGCTGACGCGGGTGGAGCGTGAACCGGTCACGTCGATCCCCGAGCTCGACGAGACCTGGGCGCTCATCACGCGCCTGCCCGCCGCCCAGCGGGCCGTCGTCGTCCTCCACTACTACGAGGACCTCGCCCTGGTGGAGATCAGCCAGCTGCTCGACCGCCCGCCGAGCACCGTGCGCTCCGACCTCCGCCGCGCGCACGCCCGCCTCCGAAAGGACCTGTCATGACCGCACGACCCCCGACCGACCACCAGCTCGACCACGAGCTCGACCAGCACCTGCGCCGCACGCTGTCCGCGGTCGCCGACACCGTCCGCGACGAGCCGGCCGACCGGCCGGCCGTGACCCCGCTCCGCCCCCGGCGGCGCCGGCGCCTGGTGCTGGGCGCCGCGGCGGCGGCCGTCGCCGTGCCCGTGGCCGCCGCCGCGGTGGTGGGGCTCGGGCCGGAGTACGTCGACCGGATCCCGCCGGCCGACCCGATCATCAGCGGCAGCATCGACGGCGAGCGCTACTGGGTCGTCGACGGCCCGGACGTCCCCCGGTGCGCGGGCCGCCCGTCGGGCATCATGACGCTCGCGGAGCAGGACAACGTGGTGGGGCAGGAGTGGAACGGCTTCGGCTACGTCCTCGGTCCGCCCACCCCGGACGGCTGCGCGCCGCGCACGGTCGACGCCTCCCCCGACGAGACCTACGTCTCCGACGGCGGCCAGTCCGTCGGCGACGGCATGCTGTGGGCCGGGGCGCTCCACCCGGACGTCGACCAGGTCCGCGTCTCGCTCGACGAGGCCGAGCCGTTCGACGCCGACACCTTCACCCACGAGGGCGCCACCTACTTCACCGTCGAGGTCCCCGCGGACACGGCGGTGTTCACCGTCGAGTACGTCGTCGACGGCCAGGTCGTGACGCCCCCCGCCGGCGAGACGGCCACGCACACCCTGGGGTGACCCCCGCCAGCCCGGAGAGCCGGGCGGCACGGTCGGCACCGACCGCTACAGTCCCCCCATGTCACGCGTGGTGGTCCTCGGGGGCGGGCTGGCCGGCTGCGCCTCGGCCGCACGCCTGGCCAAGCAGGGCCACGAGGTCGTCCTGGTCGAGTCCCGCCCGACGCTCGGCGGGGCGCTGGGGCTGGTCGAGCAGGACGGCTTCACCTGGGACACCGGCCCCGCCACCACCGCCCTCCCGGCCGTGCTGCGCGACCTGTTCCGCAAGTCCGGGCGCCCCCTGGAGCGCGAGCTCGAGCTGGTGCCCGTGGACCCGATGCGCGAGCACCGCTTCACCGACGGCACCGTGCTGCGGCTGCCCTCCGGCAGCCGCGCCGCCCAGCTGGCCGCGGTCGACGAGGCCTTCGGACCCGCCCAGGACGCGAAGGGCCGTCCGGTCAGGGCCGGTCGCTCCGGCAAGGCCGCCCCGAGCCCCGGGCGTCAGTGGGTCGACCACGTCCACGCCCAGGCCGAGGCCTGGGACCTGCTGCGCCGCGACTGGTTCGAGCGGTCCGCAGGCATCGAGCACCTGCCCGAGGCCACCGAGAAGCTGCTGACGAGCCGCCTGATGCTGCACAAGGTCGTCGAGCGCCGCTTCGACGACCCCCGTCTGCGCACGCTGGCCACCCACCACGCGGTCGAGGGCGGGCACGACCCCCGCAACGTCCCGGCCTGGTTCGCGATCCTGGACTACCTCGAGCAGAACTTCGGCACCTGGACGGTCCCCGGCGGTCTCGGTGCCTTCGCCGTGCTGCTGACCAAGCGCCTGGGCGAGCGCCGGGTGGAGGTCCTCACCGGCGTCACCGCCCTCGACGTCGTGATGTCCGGCACCTCCTCGGACGCCCGGCCGGTCGCGGTCACCACGAGCGCCGGCGAGGTCGCCTGCGACCAGGTCGTGGTGGCCCTCGACCCCCGCCGGCTGCCCGCCCTGGCGTCGTACGTCAAGCGCACCATGCCGGCCGTCCCGCCGACCGTCACCCACCTGGGCCTCAGCGACGACGCGCCCGACCTGCCCGCCGAGGTCGTGGTGCACGACGAGTACACGCTCACGATCCGCACCGGCGGGCAGGCCCCTCCCGGGCGTCGCGCGTGGACCGTGCTCGGCCGCGGCCGGCTCGCCGAGGACCTCGTGATGGCGATGGCCCGCCACAAGCTCGACGTCCGTGACGCCATCGAGGTGCGCGTCGACCTGTCACCGCGCGCGCTGGTCGAGCAGTGGTCCGGGTCCCCCAGCGGCGTGCTGTGGCAGGGCCGCAGCACGATCTCCGACCGGCTCTCGACCCGCACCCCCCTGCCCGGCGTGTACGCCGCAGGCGCCCACACCGGAGGCGGCGGGTGGCTGCCCTTCGTGGGGCTCAGCGCCGCCCTGGTGGCCGAGGCGATCGGCCCGGCCTGAGGTCTCGCCGACCGTCAGGCGACCGGCAGGGCCAGGTCGGCGTAGATCTCCCGCGTCGCCCGCGACCGGTTGAGCGTGTAGAAGTGCAGCCCCGGGGCGTCGCCACGCAGCAGCTCCTCGCAGAGCTCGGCCGCGATCGCCGTGCCCTCCGCGCGGACCGCCTCGGCGTCGCCCTCGAACCGGGTGACCCGGGCGACGACGTCGGCCGGCACCTCGCGGCCCGACAGCTCGGCCATCCGCGCGATCTGGCGCAGGTTCGTGATCGGCATGATGCCGGGCAGCACCGGGATGGTGACCCCGGCGGCCCGCGCTCTCTCCAGCAGCCCGAAGTAGTCCGAGGCGCGCAGCACCATCTCGGTGATCGCGAACTCCGCACCGGCGTCCTGCTTGCGGCGCAGCACCGCGATGTCGGCGTCGAGGTCGGCGGCGTCACGGTGGCCCTCGGGGAAGGCGGCGACGCCGACGCTGAAGTCGCCGAGCGAGCGCACCAGGGCGACCAGCTCGTCGGCGTAGGTCAGCCCGCCGTCGGTCGGGGTCCAGGCCGTGCCCGGACCGCCGGGCGGGTCGCCGCGCAGGGTCAGCACGTTGCGCACACCGGCGTCGGCGTACGCCCCGACGATCGAGCGCAGCTCGTCGCGCGTGTGGCCCACGCAGGTCAGGTGCGCCATCGGCGTCATCGTCGTCTCGCGCGCGATCCGCTGCGTGATCTCGATGGTGGTGTCCCGGCTCGAGCCGCCGGCGCCGTAGGTCACCGAGACGAACGTCGGACGCAGCGGCTCCAGCTCGCGCAGGGCCTTCCACAGCGCCGTGACGCCGGCGGCGTCCTTGGGCGGGAAGAACTCGAAGGAGAACGACCGCTCGCCGGTCGCGAGCAGGTCGCGCACGCGGCGACCGCCGCCGGACATGCGGGAGGAACGCTCCTGGGGCACGGGACTCATGAGGCCCAGGATAGGTGGGCCGTAGGCTCGGCCGGTGACGTCAGCCACCCCGTGGGACCCCGCGTCCTTCCGCGCCGAGATCCAGACGGTGCTCGACACGTTCGTCGACGCCCAGGCCGCCCAGTACGTCGACCTCGGCGACGACGCCGCCCGCCTCATGGCTGCGGCGACGCAGTCGGTGGCCGGCGGCAAGCGCTTCCGGGCGATGTTCTGCGCGTGGGGCTTCCGCGCCGTGCGCGAGCCCGAGCCGGGTGAGGAGGGGGCCCTCCTGCGCGCCGCGGCCGCGCTCGAGCTGCTGCACGCCTCCGCGCTCGTCCACGACGACTTCATGGACGCCTCCGACACTCGCCGCGGGCACCCCGCCACCCACGTCGCCTTCGCCGAGCTCCACCGCAGCTCCGGCTGGCCCGGCTCGCCGGAGCAGTACGGCGCCGCTGCGGCGGTCCTGCTCGGCGACCTGCTGCTGTCGTGGGCCGACGAGCTCATGCGTGGCTGCGGCCTGCCCGCCGACGTGGTGGCCGAGGCGCTGCGCGTCTTCGACGCCACCCGCAGCGAGGTCGTGCTCGGGCAGTTCCTCGACGTGTCGCTGCAGGCCCGCGGCGAGGCCGACGTCGAGCAGGCGATGCAGGTGGTGCGCTACAAGTCGGCGAAGTACTCCGTCGAGCGGCCGCTGCACGTCGGCGCCGTGCTGGCCGGCGGCGGCCCCGAGATGGTGGGCGCGCTGTCGGCCTTCGGGCTGCCGCTCGGCGAGGCCTTCCAGCTGCGCGACGACCTCCTCGGCGTCTTCGGCGACCCCTCGGTCACGGGCAAGCCGGCCGGCGACGACCTGACCGAGGGCAAGCGGACCGTGCTGGTCGCGCTGGCGCTGGCCGGGTCGTCCGTCGAGGACGCGGCCGCCCTCGACGCGGCCCTCGGGCGGGCGCTGGAGCCCGCCGAGGTGGCCCGCTTCCAGGGCGTCATCGAGTCCTCGGGGGCGGCGGCGCAGGTGGAGGAGCGCATCGACGCCCTGACCCGGGACTGCCTCGCGGCGCTCGAGGCCGCACCGGTCACGTCGTACGCCCGGGTGGTGCTGGCCGACCTGGCCCGGGCCGCGACGCAGCGCAGCCTCTGAGGCAGGGTCCTAGAGCGCCATCGCCTGGGCGCGGCGCTTGACCTCGGACCCGCGGTTCTCGCGCAGGGCGTCGATCGGGCGACCGGGCAGGGTCTCGTCGGGGGTGAAGAGCCACGTGATGATCTCGTGGTCGGTGTACTCCCCGTCGTGCAGCACGGTGCACAGCCCCGGCACGCCCTTGACGATCTCGCCCTGGTCGACGAGCGCGGCCGGCACCTGCTGGCCCGTGCCCGGGGCCGGCACCACCGCGGCGAGCTGGTGCTCCTTGATGAGCTGGCGGACGCGGCTGACGGTCACGCCCAGCGCCTCGGCGCAGGCCGACCAGTCGAACCAGTCGCCCACGAGGTCGCGGATCGGATCGGCGGGGGTCTGGTCGGAGGTCTGGGCGGAGGTCTGGGCGGAGGTCTGGGCGGGAGTGTCGGCGGACGTCTCAGCGGGGTCGTTCACGGCGGACACTCTGCCACCGCGGGGCCGTGGGCAGCGAACCGGCGGCACGCCGGGCAGCCTCCGCAGCCCGGGGGCCGGGGCACGGCACCCTTAGAGTCGTCCTTCCTGCGCCCGTGGCCGACAGCTGCGCGCTCGACCCGAGGAGCCGTCGTGGAGAGAGGTGCCGACCCGATGACGGGACGCGTCCTCGAGGGCCGCTACCGCGTGGGGGCGAAGATCGCACGCGGCGGGATGGCCACCGTCTACGAGGCCCTCGACCTCCGGCTGAACCGCGGGTGCGCGGTGAAGATCATGCACAGCGACCTCGGCGACGACGCCGACTTCCGGCGCCGCTTCGTGCGCGAGGCGCACGCCGCTGCCCGGCTCTCCCACCCCAACGTGGTGTCGGTCTCCGACCAGGGCGACGACGACGGCGCGCTGTTCCTCGTGATGGAGCACGTCGAGGGCCGCACCCTGCGCGAGGTCGTGCGCGAGGAGGCGCCGATGGCTCCCGAGCGCGCCCTCGCGCTGCTCGAGCCCGTGCTGGCGGCGCTGTCCGAGGCCCACGCCGCCGGGCTGGTGCACCGCGACGTCAAGCCGGAGAACGTGCTGATCGCCGACGACGGCCGCATCAAGGTCGCCGACTTCGGGCTTGCGCGCGCGTTCGACGCCAGCGTCAGCCAGACCGCGACGCGCGGCGTGCTCATCGGCACGGTCTCCTACCTCGCCCCCGAGCTGATCGTGGACGGCAGCGCCGACCCCCGCGTCGACGTGTACGCCGCCGGGGTGCTGCTCTTCGAGATGCTCACGGGCCGCAAGCCCCACGAGGGCGACGGCGCCATCCAGATCGCCTTCAAGCACGTCAACGAGGACATCCCCGCTCCCTCGACCTGCACCCCCGCACCGTTGCCGTCGTACGTCGACGCGCTGGTGACGCGAGCGACCTCCCGCGACCGCGACCGTCGCCAGGCCGACGCCAAGGTGTTCCTGCAGCAGACGCGGCGCGTGTCCGCCACGCTGCGGGCCGGGGTCGTCGACGACGAGGAGCTCACCGCCGACCTGCTGCCCGCGGGACCGCTGACCCTGCCCGGGGCCGCCGACGAGCCCGAGGTCGAGGAGGAGCCCCTGCGCGTCCCGCTGACGGCTGCGACCGTCGCCGCCGACCGTGACGACGCCGCCGACGACGACGCGGTCTCCGACCGCTCGGTCCCGCTGCCCGACCACGCGCTCCCGCTGCCGGACAGCGAGGAGACGACCACGATCATCCGCGTGGGCGGTCTCGCCGCGGCCGGCGTCGCCGCCGGGTCCGCCGCGGGCCGCTCCGACGCCTCCTCACGCTCCTCGGTGGCGACCCGGACCCGTCGGCCGGCCGGCCAGGGTGGTCCCGGTGGTCCCGGCGGCACCGGCGACCGCCCCGGCGTCGTTCCCGGCCAGTCCGGGCCCCCACACCGCGTCGCGGACTCCCCCGCGCCCGCCGGGCGACGGCCGCGGCGTCGTCCCCGCAAGGGCTGGGTGCTGCTGCTCGTCGTGGCGCTGCTGACCGTGGCGGCCGGATACGCGGGCTGGTGGTTCGCCATCGGGCGCTACACCTCGACCCCGGGCGTGATCAACCTCGCGGTCTCCGACGCGGAGGCGCGGGCCGCGGACGCCGGGCTCGACCTCGACGTCACCGAGCGCACCTTCTCCGAGTCGGTCCCCGCGGGCTCCGTCATCGAGACCTCCCCGGCGGCCGGATCCCGCATCGTCGAGGGCGGCACGATCGAGGTCGTGGTCTCCAAGGGCCGCGAGCGCTACGCCGTACCGGCGCTGGCGGGCAAGCCGTTCGAGGACGTCGAGGCGATCCTCGCCGAGCGGAACCTGACCCTGGGCGAGCCGACCAAGCGCTACAGCGAGACCGTCGCGAAGGGCAGCGTGGTCGCCGTCGACCCGGTGGCCGGCACGGAGCTGCGGCGCGACAGCGTGGTCACCGTCGTGGTGAGCCGTGGGCCTCGCCCGATCGAGATCCCCGACTTCGCCGGCCGCAGCGCCGAGCGCGCGGAGGAGAGGCTGGTCGAGCTCGGCTTCGATGTCACCACGACCGAGGAGAACAGCGACACCGTCGACAAGGGCGTGGTCATCGACCAGACCCCCGACGACGGCACCGGCTTCAAGGGCGACGAGATCGAGCTGGTGGTCTCGAAGGGCCCGGTCCTGGTCGTCGTGCCCGACCTGGCCGGGCTGAGCGTGGAGGCCGCGACCGACGAGCTGGCCGCGGTGGGCCTCGGGATCGACGTCAGCGAGACCCAGCTCTACGTCGGTCTCGACACCGTGGTCCGTCAGGACGTGGACGGTGGCTCCTCGATCCCCAAGGGCAGCGTCGTCACCGTCGGCGTCGTCTGACCGCCCTTTCCCTGCCGAAGCGTCGCGCACGTACGCGCGACGCTTCGCGCGTACACGAGCGACGCTTCGCGGGGGTTGGCCGGGGAGAGGGGGAGGGTCAGGCCTCGACGACGACGGGGATGATCATGGGGCGGCGGCGGTGCTTGTTGCCGACCCAGCGGCCGATCACGCGGCGCACGGTCTGCTGCAGCTGGTAGGTGTCGTCGGTGCCGTCGGCCATCGCGGCGTTGAGGGCGTCGACGATGGGCTGCTTGATCTCGTCGAACACGCTGTCGTCCTCGGCGAACCCGCGGGCGTGGATCTCGGGCGCGCCGGAGACCTTCCCCTGGCCCATGTCGACGACGACGATGACGGAGATGAAGCCCTCCTCGCCGAGGATGCGGCGGTCCTTGAGCAGCACCTCGGTGATGTCGCCGACCGATTGCCCGTCGACGTAGACGTAGCCCACCGGGACCTTGCCGGCGACCTCGATCTTGCCGTCCATCAGGTCGATGGCCATGCCGTCCTCGGCGACCACGACGTTCTCGGCCGCGAGGCCGGTCGCCCGGGCGAGCGCGGCGTTGGCCTGGAGGTGACGGATCTCGCCGTGGACCGGCAGCACGTTGCGCGGACGCACAATATTGTAACAGTACAACAACTCGCCGGCGCTGGCGTGGCCCGACACGTGCACCAGGGCGTTGCCCTTGTGGACGACGTGCGCTCCCCACCGCGAGAGCCCGTTGATGACCCGGTAGACGGCGTTCTCGTTGCCGGGGATCAGCGACGAGGCGAGCACGACGGTGTCGCCCTCCTCGAGGTGGACGAAGTTGTGCGTGCGCTGCGCGATGCGGCTCAGCGCCGACAGCGGCTCGCCCTGCGACCCGGTCGAGATCAGCACGGTCCTCTCGGGGGCGAACTTGTCGATCTCCTTGGAGTCGACCAGCGTGTTCGCCGGCACGTTGAGGTAGCCGAGCTCGCGGGCGACGTTCATGTTGCGGATCATCGAGCGGCCGACGTAGGCGACCTTGCGCTTGTGCGCCACCGCCGCGTCGAGCACCTGCTGCACGCGGTGCACGTGGGAGGCGAAGCAGGCCACGATGATGCGGCCCTCGCTGCGCTGGAAGACACGGTCGATGACCGGGCCGATCTCGCCCTCGGAGGTGGTGAAGCCGGGCACCTCGGCGTTGGTGGAGTCGACCATGAAGAGGTCGACACCCTCCCCGCCCAGCCGGGCGAACGCGCGCAGGTCGGTGATCCGGCCGTCCAGCGGCAGCTGGTCCATCTTGAAGTCACCGGTGTGCAGCACCATCCCGGCGGGGGTGCGGATCGCGACCGCCAGCGCGTCGGGGATGGAGTGGTTGACCGCGACGAACTCGAGGTCGAACGGCCCGAAGCTCATCGTGTCGCCCTCGGCGACCTGGTGCTGCACGGTCTCCTTCAGGCGGTGCTCCTGAAGCTTCGAGCGCAGCAGCGCCAGCGTCAGCTTGGAGCCCACCAGCGGGATGTCCTGCCGCTCGCGCAGGAGGTACGGCGTCGCGCCGATGTGGTCCTCGTGACCGTGGGTCAGCACCAGCGCCTCGACGCGGTCGAGCTTGTCCCGGATCGCCTCGAAGTCGGGGAGGATCAGGTCGACGCCGGGGTGGTGCTCCTCGGGGAAGAGCACGCCGCAGTCGACGATCAGCACGCGGCCGCCGTACTCGAAGACGGTCATGTTGCGCCCGACGTCGCCGAGGCCGCCGAGGGGGGTGACGCGCAGCGCCTTGTCCGGCACGGGGCCGGCGTCGGGCAGGTCGTGGTGGAAGTGGGTCACGAGGATCCTTCGCGGGTGGGGGCAGGTCAGATGAGTCCGGAGGCGGCGAGGCCGGCGCGCAGCGCCTCGACCTCGGCCTCGTCCAGCGCCACCAGGGGACCCCGCACGGTGCGGTTGTCCAGGACGCCGAGCAGCTGCAGGGCGGCCTTGGCGGTGGTGGCGCCGTAGTTCGGCACGCCCATGACGGCCTCCATGGCCGGCAGCAGGCGGGTGAAGGTCTCCAGGGCACGGGCGTGGTCGCCACCGAGGAAGTCGGTGATCATCGCGGCCAGCTCGCGGCCGGCGACGTGGCCGACGACCGAGACCAGGCCGCACGCACCGTGCGCGAGGAAGCCCAGGGTGGAGACGTCGTCCCCGGAGTAGACGGCGTAGCCGAGCCGCGTGAGCAGCGGCGTCCGGGCGAGCTCGCCGGTGGCGTCCTTCACTGCTACGACGGTCGGCAGGTCGATCGCGGCCTCGTAGGTGGCCAGGTCGATGCCGGTGGCGGTGCGCCCCGGCACGTCGTAGAGCATCACCGGCAGGTCGGTGGCGCCGGCCACGGTGCGGAAGTGGTGCAGCACCCCGGCCTGGCCCGGCTTGTTGTAGTACGGCGTCACCAGGAGCACGCCGTCGACGCCGATCTTGGCCGCCTGCTCGGCCAGCTCGACCGAGTGGGCGGTGGCGTTGGTGCCCACGCCCGCCACGACGCTGGCCCGGTCACCGACCGCGTCCTTGACCGCCGCGAGCAGCCGGCCGTCCTCCTCCACGGTGGTGGTCGGGGACTCCCCGGTGGTGCCGGAGACCACGACGCCGTCGTTGCCGTGGTCGACGAGGTGGGCGGCGATCCGCGCGGTGCCCTCGGGGTCGACCGAGCCGTCCTCGTGGAACGCCGTCGCCATCGCGGTGAGCATCCGGCCGAAGGGAGCGGGAGGGTGGAGGTCGTCGGCCATGAGGTCAGGCTATCCGGTGGCGGGCCTCAGGCACGCCGACGCTCCACGCGCACCACGTCGTACGCCGTTCCCGGGCGCCGGCCGGTCTCCTGCCACACGGCGGGGTCGAGGTCGGGGTAGGTGACGTCGCCGGCCGGCTCGAGGTGGACCTGGGTCAGGACGTGGGCGTCGGCGTGGGGAAGCGCCGCCCGGTAGACCTCTCCCCCTCCAGCGACCATCACGTCGCCCGGCAGCGTGTCGGCCAGCGCCAGCGCCGCCTCGAGGTCGTGCGCGACGTGCACGCCGGGCGCGGCCCAGGACGGGTCGCGGGTGAGGACGACGGTCGTGCGTCCGGGCAGCGGCCGCCCGATCGACTCGTACGTCGTGCGTCCCATCACCAGCACGTGCCCGAGCGTGAGCGCCTTGAACTCCGCCTGTTCGCCCGGGATCCGCCAGGGGATGTCCGGGCCGGCGCCGATCACGCCGTTGCGGGCGACAGCGGCCACGCAGACGACCTGCTTGCCGCCCGGGGTCACCGAGCCCCCGGGAGCGCGCCAGACGGCAGGTCAGAAGGCAGGTCAGACGGCAATGGGGGCCTTGATGCCGGGGTGCGGGTCGTAGCCCTTGACCTCGATGTGCTCGAGGTCGAAGGCGTCGAGGTCGCGCACGGTCGGGTCCAGCCACAGCTCGGGCAGCGGGCGCGGCTCGCGGGTGAGCTGCAGCTGCGCCTGCTCGAGGTGGTTGGAGTAGAGGTGGGCGTCGCCCAGGGTGTGCACGAAGTCGCCGACGTCGAGGTCGGTGACCTGGGCGACCATGTGGGTCAGCAGCGCGTAGGAGGCGATGTTGAACGGCACGCCGAGGAACACGTCGGCCGAGCGCTGGTAGAGCTGGCAGCTGAGCCGGCCGCGCTCCGACGTACCTCCGTCGGCGCCCGCGACGGGCGGCGCGACGTAGAACTGGAAGAACGCGTGGCACGGTGCCAGCGCCATCTGGGGGATGTCGGCGACGTTCCACGCCGAGACGATGTGGCGGCGCGAGTCGGGGTCGCGGCGCAGGTCGGCGACGAGCTTGGCGACCTGGTCGACGTGCCCGCCGTCGGGGGTGGGCCAGGAGCGCCACTGGTGACCGTAGACGGGACCGAGGTCGCCGTCCGCGTCGGCCCACTCGTCCCAGATGGAGATGTTGCGCTCCTGCAGCCAGCGCACGTTGGTGTCACCGCGCAGGAACCACAGCAGCTCGCCGAACACCGAGCGGGTGTGGATCTTCTTCGTCGTCACCAGCGGGAAGCCCTCGCGCAGGTCGAAGCGCATCTGGTGACCGAAGACGCTGCGGGTGCCGGTGCCGGTGCGGTCGCCCTTCTCCACGCCCTCGTCGAGGATGCGCCGGATGAGGTCGAGGTACTGCTGCACCCCGGCAACCTAGCACCGGGACGACCGGCGACAATGCAGGCATGACCTCTCCCTCGGCCGACCTCTCCGTGCGCGTGGCCTGGGCCGACGACGCCCCCGGGATCGGTCACGTGCAGGTGCGCGCCTGGCGCCAGGAGTACGCCGACCTGCTGCCGGCCGACGTGCTCGAGGCGCTGGACGGTGACGACCTGGCCGAGGGCTGGCGGGCCGCGATGACCAAGCCCGGCGACGCCCGCAACCGGGTGCTGGTGGCCCTGGAGCGCAACCGTGTGCGCGGCTTCGCGGTGACCACCCCGGGCGCCGACGGCGACGCGGACCCGGTCGCCGACGGCGAGATCGGCGAGCTCGTCATCGACCCCGACCACCGACGCCTGGGTCACGGCTCGCGACTTCTCCAGGCCTGCGTCGACACCCTGCGCGCGGACCGCTTCACCCGGGCGGTGTGCTGGCTCAACGCCGACGACGACGCCCGGCGCGCGCTGCTGACCTCGGCCGGGTGGGCGCCCGACGGCGCCCACCGCGAGCTCGACCTGCGCGGGGACGGCGCCGTGGTCGTCAAGCAGGTGCGGCTGCACACCGACATCAGCGAGCCCGCGACCTGATCGCCCGGGGACCGGCCGACGGTTGACGCAGAAACTGACAACAGTCGCGGTTTGACCCCGTGGGCTCCGGGTAGGACGCTGGTGGTCGCAGTGGTCCGCATCGGGCGGAGGCGGCCACTCGGGACGGACGGACGTGACCATGGCATCGATGCACCCGCAAGCACCTGCACATCTCCCGCGTCGCTATCGCACCGTGATGGCCGCACTCTCGTTGCTGACCGGCACCGTGCTCGGCATCATCGTCGCGACCGGTCCCCCGGCGCCCGTCACGGTCCTGCTCGGCGTCGCCCTCGGGCTCGGTGCCGGCGTGGCCGCCTTCCTCACGCTCGAGCAGAAGGTGGCTCTGGAACACTCCACGGAGTGACCGACCCCCAGTCCCCCGGAAGCCCCTCGGGCCCGCTCGCCGACCCCGACCTCGTCGCGCTGGCCCACCAGATGCTCGACCTCGCGCGCGAGGGCGGGACCGAGCGGCTCACGGCGTACGTCGACGCCGGCGTGCCGGTGGACCTGACCGACGCCTCGGGCAACACCCTGCTGATGCTGGCCGCCTACCACGGGCACGCCGCCCTCGTGACGGCGCTGGCCGGGCGCGGGGCCGACGTCGACCGCCTCAACGACCGCGGCCAGAGCCCGTTGGCGGGCGCGGTGTTCAAGGGCGAGGACGACGTCGTACAAGCGCTGCTCGCGGCCGGGGCCGACCCCGACGCCGGGCACCCGACCGCGCGTGCGACCGCCGTCATGTTCGAGCGCCCCGACCTCCTCGACGGTGCGTGAGTAGTCCGCGCGGGCGGATCGTGGGGGAAGCACTGGCGGTCGGGCTGGCGACGGGCGCCTACGGCATCTCGTTCGGCGCGATCTCGGTGACCTCGGGGCTCGACGTGTGGCAGACCTGCGCGCTGTCGCTGCTGGTGTTCACGGGCGCCTCGCAGTTCGCCCTCGTGGGGGTGCTGGCGTCCGGTGGGACCCCGGCGGCCGCCGCCGGGACGGCCCTGCTGCTCGGCGTCCGCAACGGCCTCTACGGCCTGCGCCTGGCCCCGCTGCTGGCGTGGCGCGGGACGCGGCGGGTCGTCGGGGCGCACCTGCTCATCGACGAGTCCACCGCGATGGCGGTCAACCGCGACACCACCACCGAGGTGCGGCTGGGCTTCGTGGCGACCGGCCTGTCGGTCTTCGTGCTGTGGAACCTCGCGACCCTGGGAGGCGCCCTGGCCGGCGAGCAGCTCGGCGACCCGCGCACCTACGGCCTCGACGCCGCCGTGGGCGGCGCGTTCCTGGCGCTGCTGTGGCCGCGTCTGTCCGGAGGGCTCGCCCGTGGGGTCGCGGTGGTCGCCGCCGCGGTGGCCCTGGGCCTGGTCCCGCTGGTCACCCCCGGCCTCCCGGTGCTGGCCGCGGCGTCGGTGGCCCTGCTCGGGCTCCTGCCGCGACGCGGCGAGCGCGCCAGGAACCTCGGGGGTGCCCGGTGATCTGGGCCGCGGTGCTGACCGCCGCCCTCGGCTGCTACCTGCTGAAGCTGGCGGGCCTCTCGGTGCCCTCGTCGGTGCTGGCGCGGCCGGCGGTGTCCCGGGTCGCCGACCTGCTCCCCGTCGCCCTGCTCGCGGCCCTCATCGCGGTCCAGGTGCTCGGCGAGGACCAGCGGCTGGTCCTCGACGCCCGGGCCGCCGGGCTCGGCGCCGCCGTGGTCGCGCTGCTGCTACGGGCGCCCTTCCTCGTGGTCGTGGTGGCCGCGGCCCTCACCGCCGCACTCCTGCGACTCCTGTGACCTCCGAGACGTCCTAGACGACCAGGTATGCCCGACATTGCACGGCTTGTCAGATTCAGGGCTTCAGCCCTGTCCGTTTCGCACCATGAGTGACTGGACCCTTTGTCACTTATCCGCCCATAACGGTCCGGTAACAATGGCGTGTCCGGTCTAGGGATCTGCTGCGAGCCGGGCGAAAGGTTTCCCCTTGGTGCCGCCAACAAACGCGACACCTGCGGGCAAAGGTCCCAGATCTGCCCGTGTTTCGGGAAAACAGGCGTTATCGCCGTACAGGAAAGAGACATCGTGATCCCACGCACCCACCGTCGCGGAGCAGCTGCTCTGCTGGCTGCGGCGGGCCTGCTGACCGCAGGACTCGCCACCGCATCACCCGCACCGGCCGTCCCGAACCAGGACGGCGCGGAGCGGGCCGCCACCGCCCGCGGCGGCGACGACACCCCGAAGCACCCGCTGAAGATCAAGGCCAAGCGCGACGCGCAGAAGCAGGCCGCGCTGCAGCGCAAGCTCGCGGGCAAGAAGCCCAAGGGCAAGGGCGACAACCAGGACGTCCCGCTCGAGCTCGAGGGCACCGACCGGATCTTCGTCGTGCTGGCCGAGTTCGCCGACAAGGAGCACCCGCAGTTCACCGGCCCCGCCACCGCCGATCCGAAGCCCCAGCGCTACGACGGCCCGCTGCACAACGAGATCCCCGAGCCGGACCGCTCGACGGACAACGCCACCCTCTGGCAGGCCGACTACGACCAGGGCCACTACGAGGACATGTACTTCAACCGCATGGCGGAGTACTACGAGACCCAGTCCTCGGGCCGCTACTCCGTCGACGGTGACGTCACCGAGTGGGTGAAGGTGCCCTTCAACGAGGCCGCCTACGGCCGTGACTTCTGTGGCGACGTGGTGTGCGACAGCACCAAGGCGCTCGTGCGCGACGCGTTGGCGGTCTGGGTCGACCAGCAGCTGAAGTCCGGCAAGACGATGGCCGAGGTCACCGCCTACCTCAAGAGCTTCGACGTGCAGGACCGCTACGACGTCGACGCCGACGGCAACTACGATGAGCCCGACGGCTTCATCGACCACTTCCAGATCGTGCACGCCGGTGGCGACCAGGCCTCGGGCGACCCGATCTACGGCTCCGACGCCATCTGGAGCCACCGCTGGTACTCCAACCTCCAGGCCGGCGGCCCCGGCGGTCTGACCGGCGTCAACGCCGGCTCCAACGGCGGCAAGTACTCCACCGCCGACGTGCCGAACAACCCGACCGGCGTCTGGGTGGGCGACTACACCATCCAGCCCGAGAACGGCGGCCTCGGCGTCTTCGCGCACGAGTACGGCCACGACCTGGGTCTGCCGGACCTCTACGACACCTCCGGCAACACCGGCGGCGCCGAGAACAACACCGCGTTCTGGACCCTGATGTCGTCTGGCGCCAACATCGGCGACGGCAGCCCCGACGGCATCGGCGACGCGCCGACCGACATGAGCGCCTGGGAGCTGTTCCAGCTCGGCTGGCTGGGCGAGCAGGGCGACAAGGGCCCGTTCTACGACGTCGCCACCGCCGGCGAGAAGTCGACCCACACGCTGTCGAAGAACGTGCCGGCCACCACCGGCGGCGCGCAGGCGCTGTTCACCGTGCTGCCCGACAACGAGGTCCCGCTGGCCCTCGGCGACCCGAAGACCGGTGAGTACCAGTTCTGGTCCACCCAGGGCGACAACCTCAACACCACGATGACCAAGACCGGGATCTCGGGCAGCAACCTGACCGCCGCGGTCAAGTACGACATCGAGACCGACTGGGACTACGCGTTCCTGGAGACCTCGAGCAACGGCACCGACTGGACGCCGGTCGTCACCAACCGCTCCGACAGCAGCGGCGACCAGAGCGGGTTCAACACCTCCAAGACCGGCATCACCGGCAGCACCGGTGGCGAGTGGGCCCAGCTCACGGCGACCCTGCCGGCCGGCACCACGGCGGTGCGGTTCCGCTACCAGACCGACGGCGCCTACGCGGAGGAGGGCTTCCGCGTCGACGACATCGCGGTCGACGGCACCACCATCGGCACCGCCGAGACCGAGGACGAGGGCTGGGCCTTCGACGGCTTCGTCCGCACCACGGGCTCCGAGGTCCAGAAGTTCTTCAACGCCTACGTGTCGGAGAACCGTCAGTACGACGGCTACGACGCGTCGCTGAAGACGGCGTACAACTTCGGCTTCGCCAACACCAAGCCGGACTACGTCGAGACCCACCCCTACATGCCGGGCATGCTGGTCTGGTACTGGAACGAGGAGTACACCGACAACAACGTCGGTGAGCACCCGGGCGAGGGCCTGCTGCTGCCGGTCGACGCGCACCCGCAGTTCTCGCACTGGAAGGACGGGACGCTCATGCGCAACCGCATCCTGTCCTACGACTCGACGTTCGGTCTCCAGCCGACGAAGAAGATCACCTTGCACAAGGACGGCGTGGCCGCCACCATCGGGTCGAAGGGCGCGGTCCCGCGCTTCGACGACACGAAGACCTGGTGGTACGGCAGCGACCAGCACGGCGCGACCGGCTCGCACCCGGGCCGCTACCAGCCCGGCTGGTACAGCGTCGACGTGCCCAAGACCGGGACGACGCTCACCGTCACCCAGGTCGCGAAGAACGGCACGATGAGGGTCAGCGTCGGCACCACTCGCTGATCGAGCAGCACCCCGCACCACCCAGCAGCACCCCGCAGCACCGGACGCCGTCGACGGGAGACCGTCGGCGGCGTCCGCCGTTTTCTCCCCGCCCGCGCAGCCGGTAGTTTCTTCGCTCGTGCCCTCCTCGCGCCCCGTGTCCCCCGCCGCCCCCGACGCCGACTGGTGGCGCCAGGCGGTCGTCTACCAGGTCTACCCGCGCAGCTTCGCCGACGCCTCCGGCGACGGCATCGGGGACGTCCGCGGCATCACCAGCCGCGCCGACTACCTCGCCTCGCTGGGCGTGGACGCGGTCTGGGTGAGCCCGTTCTACCCCTCGGCACTGGCCGACGGCGGGTACGACGTCGACGACTACCGCGACGTCGACCCGGTCCTCGGGACGCTGGAGGACTTCGACGAGCTGGTGGCGGCGCTGCACTCCCGCGGCGCGCGCGTCATCGTCGACATCGTCCCGAACCACTCCTCGGACCGGCACGCGTGGTTCCGGCAGGCCCTGGCGGCCGGACCGGGGTCCCCGGAGCGCGAGCGCTACGTCTTCCGCGACGGCGCCGGACCGGACGGCTCGGAGCCCCCGAGCGACTGGGAGTCGGTGTTCGGCGGGCCGGCGTGGGAGCGCGTGCCCGACGGCCAGTGGTTCCTTCACATGTTCGCCCCCGAGCAGCCCGACTTCAACTGGGACCACCCGGACGTCCGCGAGGACTTCCTGCGCACGCTGCGTTTCTGGTCCGACCGCGGCGTCGACGGCTTCCGCGTCGACGTGGCCCACTCCCTGGTCAAGGACCTGACCGAGCCCTTCGCGCCGACCGCCGAGCTGCCGCCGCTCCCGCCGGCCCTGGGCCGTCACCCGCTGTGGGACCAGGACGGCGTCCACGAGGTGTACGCCGAGTGGCGGCGCGTGCTCGACGAGTACGACCCGCCCCGCACCGCCGTGGCCGAGGCGTGGGTGCACCGCAGCCGGCTGGCGCCGTACGCCCACCCGAGCGGGCTGGGCCAGGCCTTCACCTTCGACCTCCTCGACGCCCCCTGGGACCCCGCCGCCTTCCGCGAGATCGTCGCCGACGTGCTCGACGCCCACCACGAGACCGGCTCCTCCTCGACGTGGGTGCTGTCGAACCACGACGTCGTCCGCCACGCGTCGCGCTACGGCCTGCCCCAGGGCGACCGGGCCGAGATCTCCGAGGCGTGGCTGGGCACCGACGGCCGGGACCCCGTGCTGGACCGCGAGGCCGGTCTGCGGCGGGCCCGGGCGGCCACCCTGTTCATGCTGGCGCTGCCGGGCTCGGCGTACCTCTACCAGGGCGAGGAGCTCGGCCTCCACGAGGTGCCCGACCTGCCCGCCGAGGCGCTGCAGGACCCGACCTGGGAGCGCTCGGGCCACACGGTCAAGGGCCGCGACGGCTGCCGGGTGCCGATCCCCTGGACGAGCGAGCCGCCGTCGTACGGCTTCGGCGACGCCCCGCCGCACCTGCCGCAGCCGGACTGGTTCGGCGAGGTCGCCGCCTCCGTCCAGGACGGTGACCCGGCCTCGACGCTGACGCTCTACCGCGAGGCGCTGCGGCTGCGCCGCGCGCTGCAGGGCGACGAGCGGCTGACCTGGCACTCCGAGCCCGGCGCACCGGTGCTCGACCTCGAGCGGCCGGGCGGCTGGCGCTGCGTCACCAACATGGGCGGCACGAGCGTCGACCTCCCCGCGGGCGAGGTGCTGCTGGCCAGCGGCCCGCTCGACGGCGGACGGCTGCCGGCGGACACCTCCGCCTGGCTGCGCGTCTGAGCCCCGCCGGAGCTCAGCGCTCCGGGCACCCGTCGACGGGGGGCGGCACCGACGCCTCCACGTCCGCGGCGGCGCGCTGGCGTCCGAGGTTCCACTCCAGCCAGTCGTCGCCGGCGGGCACCCGGAGGCCGAGGCCGCACCGCTGCTCGTCCTCCGACAGCCGCGAGTCGTCGGTGAGCACCGGGACGGCGTCGTCGGAGAGGCCCTGCAGGTAGGTCCAGTCGACCTTGCCGGTCTCGGCGTAGCGCTCGAGGTTGTGCTCGGCGATCCAGGCGTCGGGGTTGACCGCAGCCAGGCCGAGCAGCAGCGTGGCGCCACCGAGCAGCGCCGCGCGGGGCAGCCACCGGGCACGCAGGCGCACCCCGGCGGCGAGCACGCCGAGCACCAGCAGCCCGAGCCACGCCTCGAAGAGGTCGACCAGCAGGCGCAGCCGGGTGAAGCCGTAGGCCTCCTGGTAGACGTGCATCCGGTAGAGCGCGGAGGCCACCACGACGAGGGTCAGCGCGCAGAGCAGCCCCAGCGAGCCGCGCAGCCAGGCCCGGTCCTGCGCCGTCGCGCGGGGAGCCTTGCGCGCCGCGGCCCACACCACGAGCAGCGTGAGGGCGGTCGCGACGGTCATCTGGCCGAAGCCCTCGTGCACGTAGTCGGCGTAGGTCAGCCCGGTGGTGCGCTCGAGGTAGTCGTGCCCGCCGAAGACGACGGTGGCCTGGGCGCCGAGGAAGACGGCGAACACCGCGTCGACCAGCAGCACCGGCACCAGCCACTCGTAGCGGTGCGCCACCGCGCGCACGACCCGCTCGTCGGGCTCGACCCGCGGCGGGTTGAGTGCCAGGTAGACCGCCGCCAGCACGACGCCTCCGACGGCGACCGTCAGGAAGCCCCGCAGCACGAAGGTGTCGACCGTGAGGTCGGGCACCAGCGCCCCGACCCAGCGCGCGAAGACGGCGTCGGCGGAGGCGAACAGCAGCCCGAACACGACGAGACCGAGCAGCGACCAGACGGTCGTCCGCAGCGCGGCGGCACTGCTGCCGTGGCCGGTGACCGCGCGGGCCGAGCGACCCAGCCAGGGCAGTCCCCGGATGCCGGCCAGGGGCCATGCGACGCAGGAGGCGACGAACGCCGGCACGCTGCGACCGGCCACGACCCCCACCGCGCACACGACGGCGCCGGCGAGCAGGCTGAGCGCGATGATCCAGTCCGCGTCGCGGAGCAACGCCACGCACGCGAGCAGCGCGCAGAGACCGGCGCAGGCGAGCGTGAACGGCGAGCGGCGGTTGACGCTGAAGCCCAGGACGACCCCGCCGGCGGCGAGCAGCACCAGGGAGGTGCCGATGCCCGCGTCGCGGAACGGCAGCACCACGGCGGCGAGCAGGCCGACGGCCAGGCTGGCCAGCACCGCCCGCACGCTGGCGGGCAGCGCGACCTCGGGCCAGAAGCTGCCGAACAGCGCGTCCAGGGCCGGCTCGGGCGGCGGGCCGGTCGGGCGGGATGGTCGGGATGGTCGGGCAGGAGCGCCCGCGTACGGCGGGCCGGCCCAGGGAGGACCGGCAGAGGGCGGCCCGGCGTACGGCGGGGGCGGGCTGGTGGGACCGGAGGTGGGCGGCATGGCTGGCTCCTGGGTCGGCGGGACGGGAGGACGGACGACGGTCGGTGGGGAGGACGGCGGGACCTCCGGCGGCTCCCGGGGCAGGTCGACGCGCACCCGCGCCCCCCGGCCGGGCGGCTCGGGGTCGACGACGTGGATGGTGCCGCCGTGGAGGTCGGTCACCCAGCGGGCGATGGCCAGACCGAGTCCGGTCCCCCCTCCGCCCTCGGTCTCGGTCAGGGTGCCGAACCGCTCGAAGACCCGGTCCCGGTCGGCCGCGGGGATGCCGGGGCCGTCGTCGGACACCTCGAGCCGCCAGCGGTCGTCGTACGTCGTGGCGCGCACGCGGACCACGCCTCCGGCGGGGCTGTGGCGCGAGGCGTTGTCGAGGAGGTTCGCCACCAGCTGGTGCAGGCGTGCGGGATCCGCTGTGGTCGTGAGCGTCGGCGGCTCGACGGCGAGGTCGTAGGTCACGTCGCGTCCGGTCACCCGGGCCTGGGCGACGCTGCGCTCGAGCAACGCCTGCACGGTCACCGGCTCCCGGGCGAGGCGGGTCGCGCCGGCGTCGACCCGGGCCAGGTCGATGAGGTCCGAGGCCAGCGCGGAAAGCCGCTCGGCCTGCTCCAGGGCCGCCCGCAGCGCGACCGGGTCGGGCTCCGCGACGCCGTCGGCGAGGTTCTCCAGCACCGCGCAGAGCGCCGTCAGCGGGGTGCGCAGCTCGTGGCTGACGTTGGCGACCAGCTCGCGGCGCTGCCGGTCGACGGTGGCGAGGTCCTCGGCCATCCGGTTGAAGGCGCGGGCCAGCTCACCGACCTCGTCCTTCGAGGTGGCCACCACCCGGGCGGAGTGGTCGCCGCGCGCCATCCTCCGCGCCGCGGCGGTCATCTCCCGCAGCGGCGAGGTCATGCCCACGGCCAGCAGCTGGGTCACCGCCAGCGCCAGTGCGACCGTGACGGGCACGCTCAGCCAGAACGGCACTCCTCCGGCCGCCCCGGTCGCGGCCACGACGGCAGCCACGGTGACGCTGACCGCGACGAGCACCCCCAGCTTGACCTTCACCGAGGTCAGCTGGTCGAGGAGGCGGTTGCTCACGGCCCGGTCCGGTGGGTGCCGCCGGGCTCGAGGGCGTAGCCGACCCCGTGGACGGTGCGCACCCGCTCGGGGCCGATCTTGGCCCGCAGCGCCTTCACGTGGCTGTCGACGGTGCGGGTGCCCGAGGCGCTCTCCCAGCCCCAGACCTCGGCGTACAGGCGCTCGCGGGTGAGCACCGTGCCGGGGCTGCCGGCGAGGTGCACGAGCAGGTCGAACTCGGTCGGGGTCAGGTGGACCTCGGCGCCGGCGACGCGGACGCGGCGGGTCGCCGGGTCGACGCTCAGCTCGCCCAGCTCGATCGACCCGCCCCCGGAGCCGGCGCGCTCGGCCACCAGCTCGGCGGCCCGCTCCACCCGCCGCAGCAGGGCCGCCACCCGGGCCACGAGCTCGCGCATGCGGAACGGCTTGGTCAGGTAGTCATCGGCGCCGACGCCCAGCCCCACGAGGACGTCGGCCTCGTCGTCGCGGGCGGTCAGCATCAGCACCGGGACCGGGCGGGTGGCCTGGATCCGGCGGCAGACCTCGAGGCCGTCGAAGCCGGGCAGCATCACGTCGAGCAGCACCAGCTCGGGGTCGGTCTCGGTGAACCGCGCGACCGCTCCGGGTCCGTCCCAGGCCTGGACGACGTCGTAGCCCTCGCCGCGCAGGCGGTCGGTGACGGCCTGGTTGATGACCGGCTCGTCCTCGACGACGAGGAGCCGCCTCGCCGCTCCCGCTCCGGCTGGTCCCCCGGCGTGTCCCGGCCCCGTGACTGACATGGCTCGAGCCTAGGAGCCCGACGCCGTGGAAGACGGTCGCGAAGCGTGAAGGTTCTGTGCAGGTCGGTCCCGCGGGGCTCAGGGGATGTGGATCTGGCCCTCGGTGATCATGAAGAACGGGTTGTAGCAGATCTCCCAGAGGTGGCCGTCCGGGTCGGCGACGTAGCCGGCGTAGCCGCCCCACTCCATCGACTCGGGAGCCTTGACCAGCGTGGCGCCGGCGGCGACCACCACGGCGAAGGCGTCGTCGACCTCCTCGACCGAGAGCACGTTGATGGCCAGCGTCGAGCCGCGGAAGGCGGGGAGCGACGCCGGGTTCTCCAACCCCGTGTCCTCGGCCAGCTCGGCCATCGGGAAGAGCCCGAGCCAGGTGGCCGCGGTCTTGAACCACACGATCCCGTCGTGGCGCGCCCCGCGCATCTCCCACCCCCAGGCCTCGTAGAACGCGATCGACGTGTCGAGGTCGGCGACGCCGAGCGTGACGATGCTGAAGTTCGCGGGGACGGGCACACGGGCTCCTGGGGGTCGTGGGACGGGGGGCGGTCAGTCGAGGGGTAGGACGTGCTCCAGGCCGACGGTGAGGCCCGGGTGGTCGGCGACGGCACGCAGGCCGGTCAGCACCCCCGGGGTGAACGAGGCCCGGTCCATCGAGTCGTGGCGGATGGTCAGGGTCTCCCCCAGCCCTCCGAGGACGACCTCCTGGTGGGCCACCATGCCCTGGATCCGCAGACCGTGGACCCGGACGCCGTCGACGTCCGCCCCCCGGGCGCCGTCGAGCGCGGTCGAGGTGGCGTCCGGCATCGGCGCCGCCCCGGCCTCACGACGCGCGGCGGCGACCAGCTCGGCGGTGCGGCGGGCGGTGCCGCTGGGGGCGTCGGCCTTGTGGGGGTGGTGGAGCTCGACGATCTCGACGGAGTCGAAGAAGGGGGCGGCCTCGGCGGCGAAGCGCATCATCAGCACGGCGCCGATGGAGAAGTTCGGCGCGATCAGCACCCCGACGCCCGCGTGGTCGTCGAGCTGCGCGCGCAGCGTGGCCAAACGGTCGTCGTCGAAGCCGGTGGTGCCGACCACGGCGTGGATGCCGTGCTCGATGCAGAACGCCAGGTTGTCCATGACCACGTCGGGGTGGGTGAAGTCGACGACCGCCTCGGCCCCGGCGGACACCAGGTCGGCCAGGTCGTCGTCGACGTCGACCCGGGCCACGAGCTCCAGGTCGTCGGCCGCCTCGACGGCCGCGCAGACCTCGCGGCCGACCTTGCCCTGGGCGCCGAGCACGCCGACCTTCCGCACCTGAGTCACGCCCCGACCCTATAGCGGGCCTCGGACGGTGCACCGGACGGTCGGCCGGTCACCCGCAGGCGACGGGCTCCTTCGTCCCGGGCCACCGCTCCCCCACCGGCGGGCCGGTGGAGCGCCCGGCCTCCACGACGTACGCCGCGCTGCCGTCGGGCACCAGCCACAGCTCACGCCCGTCGAGCCGCCACCCGGTGTCGGTCGCGTCGGCGGGCAGGGGCACCTGCGCGGCGTACGACGTGCGCTCGCTGTCGGCCAGCTCGCCGTCGACGTCGCGGAGGTACTGCCCGCCGTCGCGCCCGTCCCCGACCTGGAGGAAGGTGACGTCCTGCCAGTCGCAGTGCTCCGGACCGGCCGACGACTGCACCCGTGAGGTGGGCACCGGCGTCCCCTCCGCGTCGGTCCACACCTCCGTCCCCTGCGCCCGCGCGACCGCCGGCGGGAGCTCGGCCAGGTCGCAGGCGGCGTACGACGTCACGCCCCACCCCTGGTCGCCCGCCCAGTCGCTGACGCCGTCCTCGACCACGAAGGCGACCACGGTCCTGCCGTCGTGCTGCTGGGTGAGGAGCACCCGGTCACCGTCGGTGGCCGTGACCTCGTACCCGGCCGCGGGCACGCCCCCGACCCCGCTCTCCCGGACCAGGACCTCGACCGCGGCCGCCGGGTCGTCCTGCACGGTCTCGAGCCCGCTGTCGACGTAGTCGCCCGCCCCCGAGGTCGCGACCGGGTGGACGCAGTCGAGCGCGCCAGCCGCCTTCGCGGCGACCGGGCGTTCGGGCGCCTCGGCGGCCACGAGGACGTCGGGCTCCGGCGCCGGTGGCTCACCGCACCCCGCGAGCCCGGTGAGCGCGGCGAGCACGACCAGGGCGCCCAGCGCGGGCGGCCGGACGGGCTCGGCACGGGGTCGTCGCAGCATGGCTCGCATGCGAGTGGGACGCATGGCGCCGCCCGACGGTTCCCCGCGCCGGGGGTCAGCGCTTCTCGGCGCGCGACTTCCGACGCTCGGGCCCGACGACGGCCAGCGTCTCGGGCCCGGAGAAGAGCGTGCGGGCGAGGGCGTGGACGTCGTCCAACGTGACGGCGTCGACGCGCCGGATGATCTCCTCGATGCTCGGCAGCTCCTCGCCGTGCAGCTCGGACTTCGCGATGCGCGACATCCGGGCGGCGGAGTCCTCGAGACCGAGCACCAGCCCGCCGCGGAGCTGGCCCTTGCCGCGCTCGAGCTCCTCGGCGCTCAGGCCGTCCTCGGCGAGCAGGCGCAGCTCGGCCCGGACGACGTCGAGGACCTGGTCGAGCTTGCCGGGCAGGCAGCCGGCCCCGACGCAGAAGATGCCGGCGTCGGCGTAGTGGCCGGCGTAGGAGTAGACCGAGTAGGCCAGCCCGCGACGCTCGCGGACCTCCTGGAAGAGTCGGGACGACGGGCCGCCGCCGAGGCAGGCGTTGAGCACGCCGAGGGCGTAGCGCCGGTCATCCCCGCGGGGCAGGGCGTTGACGCTCAGCACCAGGTTGGCCTGCTCGAAGGGGCGGGCCACCCGGACCTCGCCGCCGACGGCGCGCCGGAAGCGGCGCGAGCGCGCGCGGCGGGCCGGGGCGGGCGCCTCGGTGTCGGCGGCGGGAGCGGGCGCGAGGAAGTCGGCCCGGTCGAAGGAGGTGCGCACCATCGCGACGACCTCGTCGTGGTCGACGTTGCCCGCCACCCCGACCACCATGCCGTCGGCGGTGTAGTGCGTGCGCCAGAAGCGGTGGATCTGGGCGCGCGTGAGCGCCGCGATCGACGCCGCCGTGCCCGCGATCGGGCGACCCAGCGGGGAGGTGCCCCAGCACGCCTCGGCGTGAAGGTTCGTCACGACGTCCTCGGGGTCGTCGTCGTGCATGGCGATCTCGTCGAGGATCACCTCACGCTCGGCCTCCACGTCCTCGGGCGTGATGGTCGAGGACGTGATCATGTCGCCGAGCACGTCGACGGCCAGGGGCAGGTCGACGTCGAGGACCCGGGCGTGGAAGCAGGTGTACTCCTTGGCGGTGAAGGCGTTGAACTCACCGCCCACGGCGTCGAGCGACACCGAGATGTCCAGCGCCGAGCGCTCCGGGGTGCCCTTGAAGAGCAGGTGCTCGAGGAAGTGCGAGGCGCCGGCCAGGCCTGGGGTCTCGTCGCGCGAGCCCACCCCGACCCAGACCCCGATCGAGGCGGAGCGGACGCCTGGCATCGACTCGGTGACCACGCGCAGCCCGCCCGGCAGGACGGTACGCCGCACCGTGGACACGACCCCGCCGGTGGTGTCGGTCTCCACCAGCAGCGTCTCCGCCTCGGGCATGACCGGGTCGCCCGACGGCGTACGGGAACGGACCCGGTCGATGTCGACCGGGCCCGTTCCGAGTGCGTGCTTGCGCGACGTGGGGATCAGCCCTCGTCCGCGGCGTCGGCGGCGTCGGACTCCGCGGAGCCGTCGTCCTCGACGACCGGGATCAGCGACAGCTTGCCGCGGTCGTCGATCTCGGCGATCTGGACCTGGAGCTTCTGGCCCACCGAGACGACGTCCTCGACGGCGTCGACGCGCTTGCCACCGGCCAGGCCACGCAGCTTGCTGATGTGCAGCAGGCCGTCCTTGCCCGGGAGCAGCGAGACGAACGCACCGAAGTTCGTCGTCTTGACGACCGTGCCGAGGTAGCGCTCGCCGACCTCGGGCATCGTCGGGTTGGCGATCGCGTTGACGGCCTGACGAGCGGCCTCGGCGGCCTCGCCGTTGGTGGCACCGATGTAGATGGTGCCGTCGTCCTCGATGGACAGCGACGCGCCGGTGTCGTCCTGGATCTGGTTGATGACCTTGCCCTTGGGCCCGATGACCTCGCCGATCTTGTCGACGGGGATCTTCACGGTGATGATCCGCGGGGCGTGCAGGCTCATCTCCTCGGGGGCGTCGATGGCCTCGGCCATGACGTCGAGGATCGCCAGGCGCGCGTCGCGGGCCTGGGTCAGCGCGCCGGCCAGCACGTCGGCGGGGATGCCGTCGAGCTTGGTGTCGAGCTGCAGCGCGGTGACGAACTCGCGGGTGCCGGCGACCTTGAAGTCCATGTCGCCGAAGGCGTCCTCGGCACCGAGGATGTCGGTCAGGGCGACGTACTCGTCCTTGCCGTCGACCTCACCGGTGATGAGGCCCATGGCGATGCCGGCCACGGGGGCGCGGAGCGGGACGCCGGCCTGGAGCAGCGACAGCGTCGAGGCGCAGACCGAGCCCATCGAGGTGGAGCCGTTGGAGCCCATGGCCTCGGAGAGCTGACGGATCGCGTAGGGGAACTCCTCGCGGGTGGGCAGCACCGGCAGGATGGCGCGGCGCGCGAGCGCACCGTGGCCGACCTCGCGACGCTTCGGGGAGCCGACGCGACCGGTCTCGCCGGTGGAGAACGGCGGGAAGACGTACTTGTGCATGTAGCGACGGGTCTTCTCCGGCGACAGCGTGTCGAGCTTCTGCTCCAGCGTGAGCATGTTCAGCGTGGTGACGCCCAGGATCTGGGTCTCGCCGCGCTCGAACAGCGCCGAGCCGTGCACGCGCGGGATCACGCCGACCTCGGCGGTCAGGCTCCGGATGTCGGAGAGGCCACGGCCGTCCATGCGGACCTTGTCGCGCAGCACGCGGTCGCGGACCAGCGCCTTGGTGACCGAGCGGAACGCCGCACCGATCTCCTTCTCGCGACCCTCGAACTGCGGGCCGACGGCGGTCAGGACGCTGTCCTTGACGGCGTCGAGACGCTCCTCGCGCTCCTGCTTGCCGGTGATGGTCAGCGCCTGCGCCAGGTCGGCGGAGGCGGCGGACTCGACCGCGGCGTACACGTCGTCCTCGTAGTCGAGGAAGATCGGGAAGTCCTGGACCGGCTTGGCGGCCTGCTTGGCCAGCTCGGCCTGGGCCTCGCACAGCTGCTTGATGAAGGGCTTCGCGGCGTCGAGGCCGCTGGCCACCTTCTCCTCGGTCGGCGCCTCGGCACCGCTGCGGACGAGGTTGAAAGTCTCCTCGGTGGCCTCGGCCTCGACCATCATGATGGCGACGTCGCCGGTGTCGGTGACGCGACCGGCCACGACCATGTCGAAGACGGCGTCCTCGAGCTGGGTGTGGGTCGGGAAGGCCACCCACTGGTTCTCGATGAGGGCGACGCGGACGCCGCCGACGGGGCCGGAGAACGGCAGGCCGGAGAGCTGGGTCGACAGCGACGCGGCGTTGATCGCGAGCACGTCGTACGGGTTGTCGGGGTCGAGCGCCAGCACGGTGATGACGACCTGGACCTCGTTGCGCAGCCCCTTCTTGAAGGTCGGGCGCAGCGGGCGGTCGATCAGGCGGCAGGTGAGGATCGCGTCCTCACCGGGACGACCCTCGGACCGGAAGAACGAGCCGGGGATCTGGCCCACGGCGTACATCCGCTCCTCGACGTCGATCGTCAGGGGGAAGAAGTCGAAGTGGTCCTTGGGGTGCTTCCCGGCCGTGGTGGCCGAGAGCAGCATCGTGTCGTCGTCGAGGTAGGCGGTGACCGAGCCGGCCGCCTGACGGGCCAGCAGGCCGGTCTCGAACTTGACGGTGCGCTGACCGAACTTGCCGTTGTCGAGAACGGTCTCGACAGCAGAGATGACGGGTCCCTCCATGGGGATCTCCTTTTCGTTTCGCGGAGCGATCACGCGACGTCGACTGCCGTGCTGCGGCGCATCGACGATGAACAGCTGGCCAGCGAGTGCTGGCCGGTGGCCGGAGCCGGGGGCCGGTCTTCGATCGAGGCCCGCGGGTGCGTCGACCGGTGCTGCTGGTCGAGACCGCCCGAGGGCCACTACCGAGGACCGAGCCGGACGTTCGCGGTCGCTCCTGGGGTGATGGATTCAGTTGTGACGTGCCGGTGGTGCGGCTGCCGTGAACGGCAGCGGAGCGGCCACCTGGCACAGGTAGCCGCTCCGAGAGCTCATCGCCGCAGACCGAGGCGCTCCACGATGGAGCGGTAGCGGTTGATGTCTTCCTTCTGCATGTAGTTCAGCAGCCGACGACGGCGGCCGACCAGCAGCAGCAGGCCACGACGGGTGTGGTGGTCGTGCTTGTGCTTCTTCAGGTGCTCGGTGAGGTGAGCGATCCGGTGGCTGAGCAGCGCAACCTGGACCTCGGGGGAGCCGGTGTCGCCCTCGGTCAGGCCGTACTCGGCGACGATGTTCTTCTTGGTCTCAGCGTCAGTACCTGCAGACACAGGGTTCCTCTCGAGGTTCGTTGCGCGGCGCACCGGGGCTGGTTCACCCGGGCTCTGTGGATCCGCGGCCGTTGGACGGCAACCGAAGAAGACTATCAACCGACCCGCCCTACCCTGAAATCGTGCGTCGGGACAGGGAGCGGCCTTGACCTCTAGGGTCGACCCGGTCAGGATCCGTCGGCGCAGGAGGTCCGGTGCCCGCAGCCGAGCTGTCGTGGGAGCACCTCGTGTCCTGGGCGCTGCGCGGCGGCCCGGCACCGGTGCAGCTGACGGATGTCTCGGTGGCCAGGATCGCGGTCGCCGAGGAGCAGCTGCGGCTCGCCGGCCGCTCCGGCGCCGTCTACGGCCTCACGACCGGGGTCGGCGCCCTGCGCACCGTGCCGCGTCCCCAGCCGGTGCCCGACGACGGGTCCTCCCCCGGCCTGCGCCTGTGGCGCAGCCATGCCACCGGGATCGGCGAGACGTACGACGACGCGACCACCCGCGCCGGGATGGCGATACGCCTGCACCAGATCACGTCGGGACGGTCGGGCGTCAGCTCCGGGCTCGCCTCGTCGCTCGGCGACGCGATCGCCTCGGGCGCCCTGCCCGACCTGCACCGCTCCGGCTCGATCGGCACCGGGGACCTCGTCCCGCTCGCGCAGCTCGCGCTGACCCTGGTCGGCGAGCGCCCCTGGCGGTCGGGATCGGTCCCGGCCGCGCCCGTCGACGACAGCGACGCCCTGCCGTTCATGTCGAGCAACGCCCTGACGCTGGCGGCATCGGCCCTGGTGCACCACCGGCTGGTCCTCCTGTCGATCGCCGCGGAGAAGGTCGCCGCCCTCTCGGTCGCGGCGCTGCGCGGCTCGCTCGAGCCCTTCGACCCGCGCGTGCACGCCCGACGACCGGACGCCTCCCAGCAGCGTGTCGCCGGGCGGCTGATGGGGCTCCTCGCGGAGCCCCGCTGGACCCCCGCCCGCCTGCAGGACCCCTTCGCGCTGCGCACCCTCCCGCAGGTCCACGCGCCCTTCGTGGACGCGCTCTCGACCCTGGTGGAGTCGGTGCTGATCGAGGTGAATGACCCCACCGAGAACCCGCTGGTCGACGACGACGGCACGCCGCTGCACCACGGCGGCTACATGACCGCACGGCTCTCGGCCACCCTCGACGCCCTGCGCCAGGCCAGCTATCCGGTGATGGCGCTGTCGGCGGCCCGGCTGTCGGCCCTGGTCGACCCGGCCCTGACCGGGCTCCCGGCGTTCCTCGCCTCCGGGCCGCCGGACAGCTCCGGCGTGATGGTGCTGGAGTACGTCGCCCAGGACGCGCTCGCCCGGTGCCGACTGCTCACCTCACCGGTCTCCACCGGGAACCTCTCGATCTCGCTGGGTCTCGAGGAGCACGCCAGCTTCTCCACCCAGGCCGCCTGGGCCTGCGAGCGCATGGCGGAGCAGGCTCCGGTGGTGCTCGCGTGCGAGCTCGTCGCCGCGGTGCGGGCCCTGCGCATGGGCCCGGACCGGCTCGGGGACGGGCCTCTGCGCGAGCTGTTCGACCTGGCCGCCTCGAGGCTGGACGACGACCGGGCCGACCGGCCGCTCACCGAGGACCTCACCGCGGCCGTGAGCCTGGTCCAGCAGGGCCTCGGCGCCTGACATCGCCGTCTCGAGCCGACGACTCGGCAGGTTCTGTGAGACTGCCACAGTGACGACTGCCGCTGGAGCTCGGACCGCCCACACCGCCTGCAACCTGTGCGAGGCCATCTGCGGCCTCGTCCTCACCCTCGAGCCCGGCCCGGACGGCCGCGAGCGCGTGACCGGGGTGCGCGGCAACCCCGACGACCCGCTCTCGCGCGGCCACATCTGCCCCAAGGGCGTCGCGATCGCCGACGTGTACGACGACCCGGACCGTCTGCGCCGACCCCTCGTCCGGCAGCCCGACGGCACCCTGGCGGAGACGAGCTGGGACGAGGCGGTCCGGGCGGCCGTGGAGGGGTTGGCCGGGGTGCAGGAGCGGCACGGACGCGACGCCGTGGCGGCGTACCTCGGGAACCCGAACGTCCACAGCCTCGGCTCGATGACGCACGGCACGCAGCTGGTGAAGGCGCTCGGCAGCCGCAACGCCTACTCCGCCACGTCGGTCGACCAGCTGCCGGCGCAGCTCGCGGCGCACCTGCTCTTCGGCCACCAGCTGCTGATCCCGATCCCCGACCTGGACCGCACCGACCTCTTCGTCGTGCTCGGCGCGAACCCGATGGCGTCCAACGGCTCGCTCATGACGGTGCCGGACTTCCCGGGCCGGCTGCGCGAGCTTAAGGCCCGCGGTGGGCGCATGGTCGTGCTCGACCCGCGGCGCACCGAGACGGCGAAGGCCGCCGACGAGCACCACTTCGTGCGCCCCGGCACGGACGCCGCCGTGCTGCTGGCCATGCTCAACGTCGTGCTCGCCGAGGGTCTCGAGCGCGTGCCGGAGTACGTCGACGGCCTCGACGCCCTGCGCGACGCGGTCGCACCCTGCACCCCCGAGCTGGCCGCGCGGGTCTCCGGCGTGCCGGCCGCGACCATCGAGGCCCTGGCCCGGGAGGTCGCGACCACCGAGCGGGCCGCGGTCTACGGCCGGATGGGCGTCTCCACGCAGGGCTTCGGCACGGTGTGCGCGTGGGCGATCAGCTGCCTCAACACCGTGACCGGCCACCTCGACGTGCCCGGCGGGGTCATGTTCACCGACCCGGCGGTCGACATCGTCGGCCGTGGGCTGATCGGTCGCGGGCACCACGACAAGTACCGCAGCCGCGTCCGCGACCTGCCCGAGACCGGCAGCGAGCTGCCCGTCGCGACCCTGGCCGACGAGATGCTCACCCCCGGCAAGGGCCAGGTCCGCGGCCTGCTGACGGTGGCGGGCAACCCGGTGCTGTCGACCCCCGACGGCGCGCGGCTCGACGAGGCGATCGCCGGGCTCGAGTTCCGGGTCGCGGTCGACATCTACCTCAACGAGACCACCCGGCACGCCGACGTGGTCCTGCCGCCGACGACCACGCTGGAGCGCGACCACTACGACCTGGCGTTCCACGCGCTCGCCGTACGCAACACGGCGCGGTTCAGCCGCGCCGTCCTGCCGAAGCCCGACGACGCCCGCCACGACTGGGAGATCTTCCGCGACCTGGCCCTGGGGCTGATGCGGAGGTCCGGGCGCAGCCAGCCGTGGAAGCGGTGGGCCGTGACGCAGGCGCGCATGCGGCTCTCCCCCACCCGGATCATCGACGGGCTGCTGCGCACCGGCGGTCGCCGGCTCTCGGTCCGTGCGCTGACGCAGCACCCCGAGGGCGTCGACCTGGGGCCGCTGGAGCCACGCCTGCCGGCCCGGCTGATGACGCACAGCTTGAGGGTCGACCTGGCCCAGCCCCTCCCCCTCGGTGAGCTGCCGCGCGTGCTGGCGCTGGCCGACGAGGTCCCCGGCGACGGCGAGCTGCTGCTGATCGGGAGAAGGCATCAGCGTGACAACAACTCGTGGATGCACAACGCCGAGCGGCTGACGCGCGGTCGTGCGCGGCACCAGCTCTTCATGCACCCCGACGACCTTGCGGCACGCGGCCTCGCGGACGGTACGACGGTCGAGGTCGCCAGCCGGGTGGGCAAGGTCAGCGTCGAGGTGAGCGCCACCGCGGACGTGATGCCGGGCGTGGTGTCGCTGCCGCACGGCTACGGCCACGCCCGCAACCCCGGGATGGACCGTGCCCGTCAGGTGCCGGGCGTCTCCATCAACGACCTGACCGACCCCGAGCGTCTCGACGTCAGCGGCAACGCGGCCTTCAGCGGCGTACCGGTGACGGTGTCCGGCGGCTGAGCGGCTCCTGCTTCCCGAACGAAACCGGCGCTTCCCGAGTGATGCTTCGCTCGGGAAGCGCCGGTTTCACTAGGTACCTGGTGAAACCGACACGGGCCCCTCAGGCGTCGAGGACGGCGCGCACGGCGGCGCGGGCCTCGTGCGGGTCGGAGGCGGCGAGCGCCACCTCGGCGGCGCGGGTGCAGGCCTCGTCGGAGGTGGCGCCGAGCTGGGCGCCCACGGCGCGGACGGCGTTGGGGGCCATCGAGAGCGACGTGATGCCCATCCCGACGAGCACGGTGGCCAGCGCGGGGTCGGCGGCGGCCTCGCCGCACACCCCGACGGGCTTGCCGTGCTTCTTGCCGGCGGCGGCCGTCATGGCGATCAGCCGCAGCACGGCCGGCTGCCACGGGTCGGTGAGGTGGGCCAGGCCGGCCGACATCCGGTCGGCGGCCATGGAGTACTGCGTCAGGTCGTTGGTGCCGATCGACATGAAGTCGACGACCTCGAGGATCTGCTCGGCGAGCAGCGCGGCCGAGGGGATCTCGACCATCACGCCGACGGTGAGGCCGTGCTTGCGCACGCGACCGGCGAACGTCTCGGCCTCCTCGACGGTGGCGACCATCGGGGCCATCACCCAGGGCGAGCTGCCGGTCTTCTCGGCCGCCAGGGCGATGCCCTCGATCTGGCGGTCGAGCAGGCCCGGGTTGTCGAAGGAGAGCCGCAGGCCACGGATGCCGAGCGCCGGGTTCTCCTCGCCCTTCGGGGTGGCGTAGGCGATCGGCTTGTCGGAGCCGGCGTCGAGGGTGCGGACAACGACCGTGCGGCCGTCGGCGAACGGGCGCAGCACCGCGGCGTACACCTCGGACTGCTCCTCGACGCTCGGCTCCTCGGAGCTGTCGAGGAAGCACAGCTCGGTGCGGAAGAGCCCGACGCCCTCGACGGGGTAGGCGACCGCCTTCTCGGCGGAGGCGCCGTCGGCGACGTTGGCCATCACCTTGACCGTCGTGCCGTCCTTGGTCGCGGCCGGGCCGCTCCACGCGTCGAGGTGGGCGCGCCACTCCTGGTCCTTGCGGACCCGCTCGGCGGCGTCGGCCTCGTCGACCTCGGTCTCGACCGCGCCGGTCGCGCCGTCGACCAGCACGCGGGTGCCGGGGGCGAGCCCGGTGGCGCCGTGCACGCCGACCACGCAGGGGATCCCCAGCTGGCGGGCGATGATCGCGGTGTGGCTGGTGGGCCCGCCCTGCTCGGTGACGAGCGCGACCACGAAGGCCGGGTCCAGGCCGGCGGTGTCGGCGGGGGCGAGGTCCTCGGCGACCAGCACCGACGGCTCGTCGGGGGTGCTGAGGCCCGGCTCGGGCGCGCCGACGATGCGCGCCGTCAGCCGGCGCTCGATGTCGTGCAGGTCGGTGACCCGCTCGGCCATCAGCCCGCCCATCTGGGTGAAGAGCGTCGCGAACTGCTCGACCGCGCCCCGCAGCGCCCCCAGCAGGGGCTCGCCCGCGTCGAGGCGCTTCTTGACGGCCTTGCGCAGGCCCTTGTCCTTGACGAGGTTCGCCGTCGCGACGAGCACCTCGGAGGCGGCTCCGGAGGCGTTGGAGGAGCGGGCGACGAGCGAGTCGGCCACGACGCCGACGGCCTCGTCGTACGTCGCGAGGGCGTCGTCGGGGCTCGCGGGGTCGCGGGCCTCGTAGGCCTGCACGACGTCGGCGGGCACCTCGGAGGTGACGGTGACGACCGGGCCCAGCGCGACACCGGGCACGACCGGGGTGCCGGTGAGCACGCCGGTGCCGGCCGAGCTCGCGGAAGAGGCGTTCGAGGCTGTGATGGAGGTCATGGACAGAAATGTAACCCTCGTCACCCCTTGACAGTCAACACGTTCGGGCATAAAACAACAGATACAAAGATTTCCCCGTGACCGTCGACACAGGAGGACCGATGTACGCCGAGGAGCGCCAACAGGCCATCGCGGCCCTCGTGGCCCGGTCGGCACGGCTGTCCGTGTCCGACCTGGCCGGGAAGTTCGCCGTCACCACCGAGACGATCCGGCGCGACCTCTCCACCCTGGAGCGTAGTGGTCTCGTGCGCCGAGTGCACGGGGGCGTGGTCGCCTCCCAGGCCCTGAGCGTGCTCGAGGTGGCCGTCTCCGACCGCGACCGCAGCAGCGCCGCCGAGAAGGACCGCATCGCGCACGCCGCCCTCGACCTCGTCCCTGAGAACGGCAGCGTCATCCTCGACGCCGGCACCACCACCGCCCGGCTGGCCGGGGCGCTGCCCACCGACCGCCGCCTCGAGGTCACCACGCACGCCGTCCCGATCGCCGCCCGTCTGGTCGGCAACCCGGCCGTCGAGCTGCGCCTGCTGCCCGGCCGCGTGCGCGCCACCACCCAGGCCGCCGTCGGCGAGGACACCGTCGCGGCGCTCGAGCCGCTGCTGGCCGACGTCGTGTTCCTCGGCACCAACGGCATCAGCGCCGCCCACGGCCTGTCCACCCCCGACCACAGCGAGGCCGCGGTGAAGCGCGCCATCGTCGCCGCCGGTCGGCAGGTGGTGCTGCTCGCCGACTCCGACAAGCTCGGCCAGGAGCACCTCGTGCGCTTCGCCCGTCTGGACCAGGTCGACGTGATCGTCACCGACGACCGGGCCACGCCCGAGCAGATCGAAACCCTCACCGACGCCGGCATCAAGGTGGTCCTCGCATGATCGTGACCCTCACCGCCAACCCCAGCTTCGACCGGACCATCGCGCTGTCCGGCCGCCTCGAGCGCGGCGGCGTGCTGCGCGCCGACGCGGCGCTCGAGCAGGCCGGGGGCAAGGGCGTGAACATCTCGCGGGCCGCCTCGGTGGCCGACGTCGCCACCATCGCGGTGTTCCCCGCCGACGAGGACGCGCCCTTCACCGTGGCGCTGCGCCACGACGGGATCCGCTGCCACCCGGTCCGTCCCACCGGCGAGGTCCGGGTCAACCTCACCCTCACCGAGCACGACGGCACCACCACCAAGATCAACAGCGCCGGCGCCACCGCCGACGCCGACCTGCTCGACCGCCTCCGCACCGCGGTGAGCGAGCTCGCCGCCGACGCCTCCTGGGTCGTGCTCGCCGGCTCCGTGCCGCCCGGCACCCCGGACGGCTGGTACGCCGAGGTGGCCGCCGACCTGCGCGCCTCCGGCGCCCGGGTGGCCGTGGACACCTCCGAGAAGCCGCTGCTGGCCCTTGCCGCCGCCCTGGGCGAGGCCCGTCCCGACATCATCAAGCCCAACTCCGAGGAGCTGGCGCTGCTGACCGGCGGCGACCCGGTGGCCATCGAGGCCGACCCGGTCGAGGCCGCGGCCGCGGCCTACCGGCTCGTCGAGGCGGGCGCCGGCAGCGTGCTGGCCACGCTGGGCGGGGCCGGCGCCGTGCTGGTCACCCGCGAGGGCGCCTGGCGCGCCACTCCCCCGCCGATCACGGTCGTGAGCACCGTCGGGGCCGGCGACTCCAGCCTCTTCGGCTACCTGCTCGCCGACCTGCGCGGCGAGGCACCCGCCGAGCGCCTGCGCCTGGCCGTCGCCTACGGCAGCGCCGCGGCCTCGCTGCCCGGCACCACGATCCCCGCGCCCCACCAGGCGCGGCCGGACCTCGTCGAGGTCCACCCCGTTCCGCTGGACACCCGTCCGGCTCCTGCGTCCACGCACGCAACACCCGCAGCGTCCGCTGCACGAGAGAACTGAGGTGACCGCCATGTCCACTCCCCTGATCGACCGCGCGCTGGTGCGGCTCGACGACGACCTGGGGGACGACAAGTCCGCCGTGATCAGGTCGCTCGCCGAGGTCGTCGCAGCGGCAGGTCGCAGCGGCAACGCGTCGGGCCTCGCCGACGACGCGCTGGCGCGGGAGTCGACCTCGCCGACCGGCCTGCCCGGCGGCATCGCGATCCCGCACTGCCGCACCGCCCACGTCGAGGTCGCCACCCTGGCCTTCGCGCGGCTGAACCCGCCGCGTGACTTCGGCGCGAAGGACGGCCCGGCCGACCTCGCCTTCCTCATCGCCGCACCCGCCGGCGGCGACGCCACCCACCTCCAGCTGCTCACCAAGCTGGCCCGTGCGCTGGTGAAGAAGGACTTCACCGAGGCCCTGCGCCGCGCCCAGACCGAGGACGAGGTCGTCGAGCTCGTCACCGGCGTCGTCGGCACGGCACCGGAGCCCTCCGCGACCCCGGCCGCCACCCCGTCGGCCGGCGCCGCCGCCGCTGCTGCGGCCCCGGCGTCCTCCGCGGCCGACACCACGTCCACGTCGACGGGCTCGTCGTCGGCCCCGCGCCTTGTCGCCATCACCGCCTGCCCGACCGGCATCGCCCACACCTACATGGCCGCCGAGGCCCTCGAGGCCGCCGCGGGTCGCGCCGGGGTCGAGATCTCGGTGGAGACCCAGGGCTCGGCCGGCTCCACGCCGCTGTCCCAGGCGACCATCGCGGGCGCCGACGCCGTCATCTTCGCCACCGACGTGGGCGTGAAGGACCGTGCCCGCTTCGCCGGCAAGCCGATGGTGGCCTCCGGCGTGAAGCGCGCCATCGACGACTCCGACGGCATGATCCGCGACGCCGTCGCCGCCGCCTCGAACCCCTCGGCCCCCCGCGTCGAGGGCACCGCCAGCGCGGGCGCCGACGCCCACGAGGGCAAGGAGTCCATCGGGCTCAAGACCCGCCGCGTCCTCATGACCGGCGTCTCCTACATGATCCCGTTCGTCGCGGCGGGCGGTCTGCTCATCGCGCTGTCGTTCCTGCTCGGCGGCTACCAGATCGCCCTCGCGACGGCTGACGGTGCCGGCGGCGTCGCCGGGCAGATCTTCGCCAACGGCTCGATCCTCAACCCGCCCGACCCGGGTCAGTTCGAGCTCATCAACGACCAGACCCTCCCCAACAGCGCCCTGCTGACCTACCTCGCCGCAGCGCTGCTGACGCTGGGCGGCGCGGCCTTCGGGTTCCTGGTCCCGGCCCTGGCCGGCTACATCGCCTACGCCATCGCCGACCGCCCCGGCATCGCCCCCGGCTTCGTCATGGGCGCCATCGCCGGCACGACCCAGTCCGGCTTCCTCGGCGGCATCATCGGCGGTGTCCTCGCCGGTGTGATCGCCGCGAAGATCGGCGGGCTCAAGACCCCGGCCTGGCTGCGCGGGCTCATGCCGGTGCTGGTCATCCCGCTGCTCACCACCCTGATCGCCGGCTTCATCATGCTCGTCGTCCTGGGCAAGCCCCTGGCCGAGCTGATGACCGCGCTCAACGACGGCCTGACCAGCCTCTCCGACGGCGGTGCCGGCATCCTGCTGGGCGTCATCCTCGGCCTGATGATGGCCTTCGACATGGGTGGTCCGCTCAACAAGACCGCCTACCTCTTCGCCACCACCGGGCTCGCCGCGGCGGCGACGGCGACCGACGCTCCCCAGCTGCTCATCATGGCGGCGGTCATGCTCGCCGGCATGGTGCCCCCGCTGGCCCTGGCCCTCGCCACAGTGGTCCGTCCCGGGCTCTTCACGGCCCCCGAGCGCGAGAACGGCAAGGCGGCCTGGCTGCTCGGCGCCTCCTTCATCACCGAGGGCGCCATCCCGTTCGCGGCGGCCGACCCGCTGCGCGTCATCCCGCCGATCATGGCCGGCAGCGCGGTCACCGGAGCGCTGTCCATGGGTCTCGACGTCGGCCTGCGCGCCCCCCACGGCGGCATCTTCGTGCTCTTCGCGGTGGACAACGTGCTCGGGTTCCTCATCGCCCTGGTCGCCGGTACGTTGGTCGCGGCAGCGGGTGTGATCGCCCTCAAGTCCCTGACCGAGGACAAGGCCGAGATCGAGCAGCTCTCGAAGGTCGCCGTCTGACCGCAGAAGCCTTCGGGCAGCGCACGACACCCATCCACCGCTCAGCAACTCAGAGGAGACACCCACGATGCCCAGCAAGACCGTGAACGTCGGCTCCGCCGTCGGCCTGCACGCCCGCCCCGCCGCGATCATCGCGGAGGCCGCGGCCGACCTCGACGCCGAGGTCACCCTCGCCGTCGGCGGCGACGACCCCGTCGACGCGAGCTCGGCCCTGCTGATCATGACCCTCGGCGCCGGCAAGGGCGACGCGGTCGAGGTCAGCAGCGACGACCAGTCCGCGGTGGACACCATCGCCGCCCTGGTCGAGAAGGACCTCGACGCCTGACGTCGTACGCCCTCTCACCAGCACGACCGAGCCGCTCGCCCCTCCGGGGGCGGGCGGCTCAGTCGTCGTGGGGGTCGTTCCCGGGAGCGGGCGGCGCGGCCGGCAGCGTCCGGGTCGGTACGGCGTCCTCGGTCGCCGCGGGTGCCGCAGGCGCCGGCTCGGAGGCGTCACGACGCCGGCACAGGTGGCGGTAGACGGTGCGGACCGCGACGGCCTTCTCCATCTCGCGCAGCACCCCGGTGAAGAACTGCACCCGGTAGGCCTCGTCGGTGACGACGTAGACGGTGAAGTAGAGCCCCGAGAAGGCGGCCAGGAAGGTCGAGGTCTGCAGCAGCTCGACCGAGACGTTGCCGAGGCCGGGGAAGGTGGTGGTGCCGCCGCCGATCCAGGCCTCCTGCACGCCCTTCTTCATGGTCAGCGCGCCGAAGACGAGGAAGAACACGAACACGGCCAGAGCCAGCAGCAGCACCTGCGCGGCCTGGATGACCAGCAGCACGACGATGAGGTTGCCGCGCTCGAAGCCGCGCACCTCGGCGTCGCGCTGGAGGTCGAGCTCGTCGCCGTGGTGGGTCACGAGGTCGCCCGCCGCCTCGGCCATCGGCGTCCCGCGGCTGGCCGATACCAGGAGCGGGGCGTCGATGCGGTCGTCGACGACGTCGACCTCCTCGGGCAGTCGCACCAGCAGGAACGCCACCGCCACGACCGCGAAGAGCAGCACCGTCAACCACAGCAGGGCCCCGTCGAGGGAGGCCGACAGCATCCACACCTCGGCGTTGATGAAGAGGAACGTGATGAACACCAGCAGCAGCGGCAGGGCCCGGGTCGCCATCGGGAACAGCTGACCGAGCCCGGAGACGGTGCGGTGCACGGCGAAGGTCACGATCGGTCGGGCCCGCAGCCGCGTCACCGCGTAGAAGCCGGCGGCCAGCAGCCCGAGGAAGGTGACGGCGCCGGGGCCGAAGGAGGCGTTCGACGTGCGCCAGGTCAGGATCCCGCCCAGCAGCAGGGCGGCCAGGCCCACGGCCAGCAGCAGGGGCAGCATGGCGCGCATCGTCAGCGCGCTGCGCGCGGCGGCCCGCTCCTCGGGCACGAAGTAGGGCAGGCCGCGCTTGCGGAACCAGGTCTCGGTGGCGGTCATCACCTCGGGCGCCACCGGGACGAGCGACCCGCCCGCACTGCCCTCACCCGGGGGCGTCGTCACGCCAGCCCCAGCACGCGCCGCGTGTCGGCGACGTCACCGGCCATCGCCTCGAGCAGCTCGTCGAGGGAGTCGAAACGCGTCATGCCGCGCACCTTGGCGACCATCTCCACGGAGATCTGGCGGTCGTAGAGGTCGAGGTCGTCGCGGTCCAGCACGTAGGCCTCCACCCGCCGCTCCCGCTCCCCCGCGAAGGTCGGGTTCGTGCCCACGCTGATGGCGGCGGGCAGCCGCTCGGGCTCGCCGTCGACGTACACCCAGCCGGCGTAGACGCCGTCGGCGGGCGCCGCGGTCTCGCCCGGCGGCACGTTCGCGGTGGGGTAGCCGATCTCGCGCCCGCGCTGGTCACCGCGCTGCACGGTGCCGCGCACCACGATCGGTCGCCCGAGCGCCTCGGCGGCGCCCTCGACGTCCCCGGCGGCCAGGCAGGTCCGCACGTACGTCGACGACCACACCTGCGGACCGCCGTCGAGCTCGACGCCCTCGGCGACGAAGTCGTGGCGCCCGCCCAGCTCGCGGAGCGTGGCGAGGTCGCCGGCCGCGCGGCTGCCGAAGCGGAAGTTCTTGCCGACCACGACGGCGGCGGCGTGCAGGGCCCCGACGAGGATCTCGGTGACGAAGTGCTCGGGCGACCAGGACGCGACCTCGCGGCTGAAGGGCACGACGAGCACGTCGTCGACGCCGGCCTCCTGCAGCAGCCGCGCCCGCTCGTCGATGCCGGTCAAGGTGTTCGGGGCGTGCTCGGGACGCAGCACGGCGATCGGGTGGGGGTCGAAGGTGACCGCCACGACGCGGTGCGCGCCGACCTCGTCGGCGATGCTGCGGGCGCGCGCGATGACGTGGCGGTGACCGCGGTGCACCCCGTCGAAGTTGCCGATGGTGACCACCGTGCGCCCGAGGTCGGCGTCAACCTCGTCGACCGATCGCCAGACCGTCATGCCCACCGCCCTCTCGTGCTCCGGATGTCGCTCCCGTGCTGCGACGACTGCTCGAAGCCTGCCACAGCGGCCGCGGGCTCCGACCGGTTCCCCGGCGGCGGCGCGGTGGCGCTGCTCACTCGCCCGACGCCGAGCAGAACACCGCGACCGCGGTCGCCCGGGGGGCGCCGTCGGCACCCGCTTCCGCCCGGCGGTAGAGCGCCAGGAAGGTGCCGTCGGGCGCCAGCACCGCGACCGGTGCGTCGCTGGGCACCTCGAGCGTCAGGGCGCGACCGAAGGTGACGTCGCGTGCCTGCTCCGCGTCGAGCGCGTGGCAGTCGAAGAACCGCGCCACCGCGTCCTCGAGGGGTTCGACGTGCAGCTCGCCGCTGGCGAGGGCCGCCTCCAGGTCGGCGGCTCCGTCCAGACCCACGGGCCCCACCGTCGTACGCCGCAACCGGGTGAGGTGGCCGCCGACGCCGCGGTCGGCGCCGAGGTCGCGGGCCAGGGCGCGGACGTAGGTGCCGGTCGTGCAGTGCACCTCGACGTCGACGTCGAGCACGGGTACGCCGGCGTCGCTGCCGGTGCGGGAGGCCAGCACGTCGAAGCGGTGCACCGTCACGGGTCGCGCCTTCAGCTCGACCGTGGCGCCCTCCCGTGCCAGCGCGTAGGCCCGCCGGCCGTCGACCTTGATGGCCGAGACGGTCGAGGGCACCTGCTCGATGGCGCCGGTCAGTCGTGCCGCCGCGGCCACGACGTCCGCCTCGTCGACCGCGGACGCGTCGGCGCGTGCGAGCACCTCGCCCTCGGCGTCGTCGGTGGTGGTGGACACCCCGAGCCGGACCGTGGCGCGATAGGTCTTGTCGGCCAGCGCCAGGTGGCCCAGCAGGCGGGTGCCCTTGTTGACCCCCAGCAGCAGGACGCCGGTGGCCATCGGGTCGAGGGTGCCGGCGTGCCCGACGCGACGGGTGCCGACGAGGCGGCGCACGCGGGACACCACGTCGTGCGAGGTCATCCCGCCCGGCTTGTCCACCACGACGAGCCCCGAGGGCCCGCCGTCAGGACGTCGTCGGCTCACGCGCGGGCGTCGGCGTCGTCGTCCCCCGCAGCGAGCGCGTCGTCCGGGCCCGGCTCGTCGTCCTCGTCGTCCTCGTCGTCCTCGACGCGCGGCTTGCGGTAGGGGTCCGCCTCGCCGGCGAAGACGGCGCCGGCCGAGGCGGCCGCGGCGGCCGCGTCGGACTGCCGGACCTGCTCGAGGAGGTCCTCGAGGTGACGCGCGGTCTCGGGGAGGGCGTCGCGGATGAACTCGATGGTCGGCACGTGCCGGATCCCGAGCTGCTTGCCGACCTCGGAGCGGATGAGCCCCTTGGCCGACTCCAGGGCCGCCGCGCTGCCCTCCGCCTGCTCCTCCTCACCGAGGACGGTGTAGAAGACGCTGGCGTGCTGGGAGTCGCCGCTGACGCGCACGTCGGTCACGGTGACGAACCCGAGCCGCGGGTCCTTGATCCGCCGCTCGAGCATCTCCGCCACGACGACCTTGATCCGGTCCGCGATCTTGCGGACGCGTGGGCTGCTCATGATCCTTCACTTTCTGCGGGCACGAGCTGTGCCGCACCTTGCCTGGGCCTGGCTGCGCCGGCCGGGTGCCGGGCGACCTCACGGGGAGGCCGCCCGGCCCACGGTCACCCGCGCGGGATCTCGCGCATCTCGAACGCCTCCACGACATCACCGATCTTGATGTCCTGGTAGTTGCGCAGCACCAGACCGCACTCGAAGCCCTCGCGGACCTCCGACGCGTCGTCCTTCTCGCGTCGCAGCGAGGAGAGGTCGAGGTTGTCGGCGACCACGTTGCCGTCGCGCAGCAGGCGCACCTTGGCGTTGCGTCGGATGACGCCGCCGGTGACCATGCAGCCGGCGATGTTGCCGATGCGGCTGGAGCGGAAGATCTCCCGGATCTCGGCGGTGCCGAGCTGGGACTCCTCGAACTCCGGCTTGAGCATGCCCTTGAGCGCGGCCTCGATCTCCTCGATGGCCTGGTAGATCACCGAGTAGTAGCGCATCTCGACGCCCTCACGGTCGGCCACCTCGGTCGCCTTGCCCTGGGGCCGGACGTTGAAGCCGATGATGATCGCGTTGGACGCGGCCGCCAGCATCACGTTGGTCTCGGTGATGGCACCGACACCGCGGTCGATGACGCGCAGCGAGACCTCCTCGCCGACGTCGATCTTGGCCAGCGAGTCCTCGAGCGCCTCGACCGAGCCGGACACGTCGCCCTTGAGGATCAGGTTCAGCTCCTGGCTCTCGCCCTCCTCCATGGACTTCATGAAGTCCTCGAGGCTGCGGCGGACCCGACGCTGGGCCTGCAGGGCGGCACGCTCGCGCGCCTCCCGCTTCTCGGCGATCTGACGGGCGATGCGGTCGTCCTCGACGACGAGGAAGTTCTGACCGGCGCCGGGGACGGCGGTCAGGCCCAGCACCATCGCGGGACGCGACGGGTCGGCCTCCTCGATGTTGTCGCCGTGCTCGTCGAGCATCGCGCGGACACGGCCGTAGGCCGGACCGGCGACGATCGAGTCGCCCACACGCAGGGTGCCGCGCTGGACCAGGATCGTGGCGACCGGACCGCGACCGCGGTCCAGGTGCGCCTCGACGACGAGGCCCTGGGCGTCCTGGTCGGGGTTGGCCCGCAGGTCGAGCGAGGCGTCGGCGGTCAGCACGATGGCCTCGAGCAGGCCCTCCATGTTGAGGCCGGCCTTGGCCGAGACGTCGACGAACATGGTGTCGCCGCCGTACTCCTCGGGGACGAGGCCGTACTCGGTCAGCTGGCCGCGGACCTTGGTCGGGTCCGCCTCCGGCTTGTCGACCTTGTTGACCGCGACGACCACCGGCACACCGGCGGCCTTGGCGTGGTTGAGCGCCTCCACCGTCTGCGGCATGACGCCGTCGTCGGCCGCGACCACGAGCACCGCGATGTCGGTGGCCTGGGCACCACGGGCACGCATGGCGGTGAACGCCTCGTGACCGGGGGTGTCGATGAAGGTGATCGGACGCTCGGTGCCGTCGATGACCGCGGCGGTCTGGTAGGCGCCGATGTGCTGCGTGATGCCACCGGCCTCCTTGGCGACCACGTTGGCGTTGCGCAGCGCGTCGAGCAGCTTGGTCTTTCCGTGGTCGACGTGACCCATGACGGTGACCACCGGAGGACGGGCGGCCAGGTCGGCCTCCACGCCCTCGTCGGAGCCGAACTCCAGGTTGAAGGAGTCCAGCAGCTCGCGGTCCTCGTCCTCGGGCGAGACGACCTCGACGACGTAGTTCAGCTCGTCACCGAGCAGCTCCAGCGTCGCGTCGTTGACCGACTCGGTCGCGGTGACCATCTCACCGAGGTGGAACAGCATCTGCACCAGCGAGGCCGGGTCGACGCCGATCTTCTCGGCGAAGTCGGTCAGCGAGGCGCCACGGGCGAGACGGACGGTCTCGCCGTTGCCCTTGCGGACGCGCATGCCGCCGATCGTCGGGGCTTCCATCTGGTCGAACTCTTGACGACGCTGACGCTTCGACTTGCGACCACGGCGCGAGGGACCGCTGGGGCGACCGAAGGCACCGCCGACGCTGCCGCGTCCACCGGGGCGACCGCCACCGGGGCGACCACCGCCACCCGGGCGACCGGGAGCACCGGCACCGGGACCGCCGCCGAAGCCGGGGCGTCCGCCACCGGGCGCACCGGCACCGGCGCCACCGGGACGACCCGGGGCTCCGCCGCGGGCACCACCGGGACCACCGGGACCACCGGGACCGCGTCCACCGGGACCGCCGCCGGGACCACCGGGGCCACGGCCTCCGCCGGGACCGAACGGGGTCGGCGACTTCGGCATCATGGCCGGGTTGGGACGGGGCATGCCGGGGCGACCGCCGGGAGCGGCGGGACGCCCACCGCCGGCGGGGAGCCCGCCGGTGCGGCCGGGGGTGCCGCCCGCGGGGCCGCCCTGCTCACGCGCGGCCGGGGGCCGCGGAGCGGCACCGGGCGGCGGGGAGGGACGGCGTCCCATGCCCTGGGTCTGGCCGAACGGGTTGTTGCCCGGACGCGGGGCGCCGGGCTTGGGGCCACCGCCGGGGCGGGGGCCCGGGGTGCCGGGGGCGCGGCTCTCGCCGTCGGCGGACCCCTCCGTGCCGGCGGACGCAGCAGCGGCCGCCGGGGTCTCGGCGGGTGCCGCCGGTGCCTCGGGGGCAGCCGGCTGCTCGGCCTGCGGGACGGGCGCCGGGGCCGGCTCGGGCTCCGGGGTGGGCTCGGCGGCCGGACGGGCCGGACCGGGCCGGGGACCCGGGGTGCGAGCGGGGGCCGGTGCCGCTGCGGGCGCGGACGCCGCGGGCGCCTGCTCGGCGGGGGCGGCCGGTGCGGCGGGTGCCGCGGTCTCGGTCGCCGCCTCCGCGGCGGGGGCCGCCGGTGCCTGGGGGGCCGGCGCCTTGCGCGCGGCCTTCTTCTCCGCTGCGGCGCGGAGCTCCGCACCGTAGGTGTCGTTGAACCTCTTCTGGACGGGGGGCTCGATCGTCGACGACGCCGACTTCACGAACTCGCCCATCTCCTTGAGCTTGGTCAGGACGACCTTGCTCTCCACGCCGAACTCTTTCGCGAGCTCGTGGACTCGGACCTTAGCCACGCTTCTCCTTCTGGTCCGAGCCCCGGGTGGGCCGGACCGTTAGCTGGTGTGCACGCTCATCGGGAAGTACTCATCGAGTGCTCATGAGCTGTTGCTCCATTCCGTCTGATCTCGGACTGCTTCCATCACGGTCTGCCTGTCACCCGCGGCGCCTGCGCGCCTCGCCGTCAGGCGGGGGTCGAACGTCCCGACCACTGTTGCACATGGCGTCTCAGGCCCGTGTCGTCGGTTCCCCCGCCCGCTCCGGAGGTGATCCGGAGGGCCCGGGGGAAGGCCCGGCGACGCAACGCCTGCGCGAGACAGTCCTCGTCGGGGTGGAGGTAGGCCCCCCGCCCCGGGCGACGAGCCGGGGGGTCGGGCACCAGCACGAGGCCGTGACCCTGATCCTCGGCGACGACGCGCAACAGATCGGTCTTGGCAGCCCGACGCCGACATCCCACGCAGGTGCGGACAGGACTCGAGGTCATGGTCGACACCCTCGGGGACGGGGCGGGCAGGCTACGGGTCGAGTCTAGCGGCCCGGCGCCGCGATTCCGAACTCAGCGCCGGGTGGTGGGGGCGTCCGGGGCCTCGTCGGAGCGGATGTCGATGCGCCAGCCGGTGAGGCGGGCGGCGAGGCGGGCGTTCTGGCCCTCCTTGCCGATGGCGAGCGACAGCTGGTAGTCGGGCACCACGACCCGCGCCGACCGGGCGGCGAGGTCGACGATCTCGACGCTGTTGACGCGCGCCGGGGACAGCGCGTGGGCGACGAGCTCGGCCGGGTCGTCGGACCAGTCGACGATGTCGATCTTCTCGCCGTGCAGCTCGTGCATGACGTTGCGCACGCGCTGGCCCATGGGGCCGATGCAGGAGCCCTTGGCGTTGACGCCCGGGACGGTGGTGCGCACCGCGATCTTGGTCCGGTGGCCGGCCTCGCGGGCGATGGCGCAGACCTCGACGGTGCCGTCGGCGATCTCGGGCACCTCGAGCGCGAAGAGCTTCTTGACCAGGTTGGGGTGGCTGCGCGAGAGCTGGACCTGCGGCCCCCGCATCCCGCGCCGCACGCTGACCACGAGCGCCTTGATCCGGGTGCCGTGGTCGTAGCGCTCGCCGGGGACGCGCTCGGCCAGCGGCAGGCTGGCCTCGAGCTTGCCGAGGTCGACGAGGACGTCGGAGGGGTCGCGGCCCTGCTGGATGATGCCGGAGATGACGTCGCCCTCCCGGCCGGAGAACTCCCCGAACCGGAGGTCGTCCTCGGCGTCACGGAGGCGCTGCAGGATGACCTGCTTGGCGGTCGTCGCGGCGATGCGGCCGAAGCCGTCGGGGGTGTCGTCGTACTCCCCGACCCGCTCGCCCTCCTCGTCCTTCTCGGCGACGAGCACGCTGACGCGACCGTTCTGGCGGTCGATCTTGACGCGGGCGTCGCTCTGGGCGCCGTTGGTCTTGTGGTAGGCCGTCAGCAGCGCCTGCTCGAGGGCGTCGATGAGGATGTCGAAGCTGATCTCCTTCTCGCGCTCCAGCACACGGAGCAGGGACAGGTCGATGTCCACGGGTCAGCCCTCCTTCCGGTTGAACTCGATCTGGACGCGTGCATCGGCGATCGCGTCGTAGGGCAGGTCACGACGCTCGCCGTCGACGTCGAGGTGGGCGGCAGCGTCGTCGTGGCCGACCACCCGGCCCGTCACGGTGGCGCCGTCGCGGTCGGTGACCTTGACCAGGCGGCCCTTGTTGCGGCGCCAGTGGCGCGGCAGCGTGAGCGGTCGGTCGACCCCCGGGGAGGTGACCTCGAGGGTGTAGGGCTGCTCCCCGAGCACCGACGACAGCGGACCGCCCTCGTCGAGGTGCTGCGAGACGAGCTTGGTGGCCTCGGCGACGTCGTCGAGGGTGACCCCGCCGTCGCGGTCGATGGCGACGCGGACCACGCGGCGACGACCGGCCGGTGTGACGTCCACCGCCTCGAGGTCGAGGCCGAGCTCGAGCAGCGGGCCGGTGAGTCCCTCGGTGAGACGCGTGCGCGTCTGGTCGGTGGCCACGGGTGTCGTCCGCCTCTCCAGTTGTGGGGTGGTCGTGCTGCTGGACGGGGCCCGCCGGGGGCGTCTCCGTCGTGGAGCGAGCGTAGCCGACCTCGCACGGGTCGACTGACCACGAAAGCGCCGTCCGCGGTCAGCGCCGCCCCTATCCTCGGACCATGTCGACCCGCCGCGCTCCCCGTCCGGGCACCACCGCCACCGTGCTGACCGTGGCCGCGCTGCTCGGCTCCGGCCTGCTGGCGGGCTGCAGCGGCGACGAGCCCGCGGAGCCGACGTCGGAGTCGTCGGCCTCGGAGTCTAGCGACGCCGACGCGTCGGCGAGCGCCGAGGAGTCCGAGGCGGCCGAGGCCTCGGAAGCAGCCGCCACGGACGACGCGGACGACGCGGGAGCCGCGGCCGAGGACCTGCCGCTGCCGAAGGCGCCGAAGGCCCGCAACACCCCCGACGGGCGCAAGGCGTTCACGGAGTTCGTCATCGAGCGCTGGGGCTACGCGCTGACCACCAACGACGCCACGGCGATGTCCGACCTCAGCGCCCGGGGCAGCACCTGCCAGGGCTGCAAGGAGCTGGCGCAGGAGCTCGCCCAGCGCCGCAAGGAGGGCTGGAACGTCGACTTCCCCGGCGCCGCGGTGGACAGGATCACCGTGAAGCCGGCCGGTGCCCCGGCGACCTTCGAGGCCACGGCGGTCATCGACATCCCGGCCTCGCGCTCGTACTTCGAGGACGGCACCTACCGCAACGAGAACGAGGCGTTCGAGAACGCCGAGTTCGTCGTCACGATGAAGCTCACCAAGACGCGCTACACGTTGGCGTCCTTCCGCGTCGCCTGAGCCGCCCGGGCCGACTAGGGTGCGGGGCGTGGACCGCCGCACCGTCGTCGTCGGGCTGGCCTCGCTGGGCGGGTCGGCCGCGCTGCTGCTGACCGGTTGCGGCCCACGGGCCCGGGCCTCCGGGAGCGCGGCCACCGGCGCGAAGGCAGGCGGCGACACCGCCCTGGTCGCCACCGCCCTCAACGCCGAGCTCGCCGCCGTCGACGTCCTGGAGCGGACCCGCCGGCGCCACCCCCGGCTGCGCGGCGCCACGGAGTCGGCGCTGGCCACCCACCGCGCGCACGTGCGGCTGCTGCAGGGCACCACGGACAAGGCCCCGACCCGTCCCTCGGAGCGTCGGCCCGTGCCGGGTCGCCCCCCGCAGGCGCTCGCCGCCCTCGTGCAGCTGGAGGCGCAGGTCTCCAGCGGCCACGTCTCGACCGCCCTGGCCGCACGCAGCGGCGCCCTGGCCCGCGTCGTGGCGAGCATGGCGGCGGCCTCGGCCCAGCTGGAGCAGACCCTCGCGAGCGGGGCCGGCCGGTGACCCCGCTCGAGGCGCTGCAGGAGACGCTGGCCGCCGAGCACGTCGCCGTCTACACCTACGGCGTGCTGGGCGGACGCCTCTCGGCCGGCTCCTACCCCGAGACCTCGGCCCGGCTCCGGGCGGCGTACGACGCCCACCGGGCGCGCCGCGACCGCCTCCGCTCGCTGGTCGCCGACCGGGACGCCGACCCCGTGCCCCCGGCCGTCGCCTACGAGGTCGAGGCGCCGGACCGCACCCCGGCCACCCTGACGGCAGCGGCCCGCCGCACCGAGCTGCGGTGCTCGGAGGCCTACTCGCTGCTCGTGGCCTCCACCGAGGGCGAGCTGCGCCGCCTCGCCATCGGCCTGCTCACCGACGCCTCGTTGCGAGCCCTCACGTTCGGCGCCGCTCCCCAGACCTGGCCCGGCGCCCCCGACCTCTGAGGTCCCCCAGGATCAGCCCAGCAGTCGTCTCAGCCGTCGACGGCGGCGAGCAGCCGACGGTAGGTGCCGTCGAGGTCGCCCTCGACGCTGTCCACCAGGACCACGCCGTCGCGGCGCGACAGCGTCGTCAGCCCGTCGTGCAGCATCCCGAGGAACCGGTCGCCGCCGTCGCGGGCGACGACGTCACGCACGTGCTCGAGCAGCGGGCCCTCCCCCGTGCGCCGGTGGAACCGCGCGATGGCGGCGGCGCGGTCGTCGATCAGCATCACCTGCGTGTACGTCGCTCCCGCGGCGGTCGCCGCGGACCGGAACCGCTCGACCTCCGAGGAGCGCGCGATCATCTGGGGCATCACGACGTCACGTCCCGACTCCAGGTGGGCGACGATCAGGGCCAGCGCGCCGGGTCGCACGATCTCGCCGGTGGTGACGAAGTCGTCCTGCCAGCCGCCGACGAGCATCCGCAGCAGGTCGATGTCGGCGTCGAGCACGCCGGGCCGCTCGTCGGCGTACCGGCGCGCCAGCGTGCTCTTGCCGATGCCCGGCGGTCCGTTGAGGTGCAGCAGGCGGGGCGGTCGGGGCACGCTGCTCAGGCCCCGGCGTGCCAGGTCTCGACGATGCCCAGCAGCTCGCCGAGCTCGTGGACGACGGCGTCCGGCTCGCCCTCGGTGTGTCCGTGCTGCTGGACCGGGATGTCGGAGTGAGGCACGTGCACGGTGCGCATGCCGACCTGGTTCGCGCCCCAGATGTCGTCGAAGAGCCGGTCGCCGACGAAGACGCACCGGCCCGCGTCGGTGGCGCCGACCGCCGCCATGGCGGCCTCGAAGGCCTGCGGTGCGGGCTTGGTCCAGGGGATCTCGCTGCTGTAGACCGCGCCGTCGATGAGGTGGTCGACGCCGTCGCGGGCGAAGACGTGCTCGTGCCAGGCGCGCGGCCAGATGGTGTTCGACAGGATGCCGACGCGCAGCCCGAGGTCGCGCAGACCGCCGAACAGGCCCGGCACGGCCGGGTCTGTCAGCGTGTGCGGGTCCCAGAATTCCCGGTAGGCCGTCAGCAGGCCCTCGTCGTGGACCAGCCCGGCCTCGGCGAACACGTCGGCCACCGTCGCGCTGCGGTGCTCGTCGCGGGCGCGGCCCCACACCGCGTCGCCGGCGCGACGCAGCGTCGCCGGCACCTCCGGGTGCGGGTCGACGACCGCCGCGGCCAGGGCCGCCGCCTCCTCGTCGAAGTCGACCGTGTGCCACGGCGTCAGCGTGCCGCCCCAGTCGAAGATGACGGCGTCGAGCGCTCCTCCGCGCCCCGCGTCCACGCTCAGCCCCGCGTCCACGCTCAGCCCCGGACGACCGCGACCACGCGGTCGACCACGGCGTCGACCGCGACCTCCTCGCGCTCCCCGGTGGCGCGGTCCTTGACCTCGACGGTGCCGTCGGCCAGCCCCCGCCCGACGACCACGATGGTGGGCACGCCGACGAGCTCGGCGTCCTTGAACTTGACCCCGGGCGAGACCTTCGGCCGGTCGTCGTAGATCACCTCGAGCCCGCGCTCGGACAGCTCCGCGACGATGCGCTCGGCCGCCTCGAAGACGGCGGGGTCCTTGCCGGTGGCGACCAGGTGGACGTCGGCGGGCGAGATCGCGCGCGGCCAGACCAGGCCGAGCTCGTCGTGGTTGCCCTCGGCGATGGCGGCCACCGCGCGGGTGACGCCGATGCCGTAGGAGCCCATCGTGACGGTGACCAGCTTGCCGTTCTCGTCGAGGACCTTGAGGTCCAGCGCCTCGGCGAACCAGCGCCCGAGCTGGAAGATGTGGCCCATCTCGATGCCGCGGGCGGACTCGAGGGTGCCGTCGGTGCAGTTCGGGCAGGCGTCGCCGTCGCGCACGTCGGCGGCCTCGATGGTGCCGTCAGGGGTGAAGTCACGGCCGACGACCAGGTCGATCACGTGGCTGCCGGGGACGTCGGCACCGGTCACCCAGCGGGTGCCCTCCGACACGCGGGGGTCGACGACGTAGCGGATCTTCGACGCCGACTCCTCCCCCAGCGCCCCGGGACCGATGTAGCCCTTGACGAGCGCCGCGTGCTTGCCGAGCTCGGTCTCGTCCATCGGCTCGACCTCGATGGGCTCGAGCTGGCCCTCCAGGCGCTTCTGGTCGACCTCGCGGTCACCGGGCACGCCGATCGCCAGCGGCTCGCGGGTGCCGTCGGGGTGCTTGAGCACGACGAGGACGTTCTTGAGCGTGTCGCCGGCCGCCCAGGGGCGGTCGTCGCGGGGGAACTTCTCGTTCAGGTGGTCGACCAGGGTGTCGATGGTCGGGGTGTCCGGCGTCTGCTCGGCGTGCGCGGCCGGGGCGTCGTCGTACGCCACGGGCGCGGGGGTGGGGACGGCGACCGCCTCGACGTTGGCGGCGTAGTCGCAGCTCGTGCAGCGGACGTAGGTGTCCTCGCCGACGTCGGACTTGGCGAGGAACTCCTCGGACCGGGAGCCGCCCATCGCACCGCTGGTCGCCTTGACGATGGCGTAGTCGAAGCCGAGCCGGTCGAAGGTCTTGACGTACGCCGCGCGGTGGGCGGCGTACGAGCGGTCGAGGCCCGCATCAGACGTGTCGAAGGAGTAGGAGTCCTTCATGATGAACTCGCGCCCGCGGAGCACGCCGGCGCGGGGCCGCGCCTCGTCGCGGTACTTCGTCTGGATCTGGTAGAGCCAGACCGGCAGGTCCTTGTAGGAGGAGTACATGTCCTTCACCGCGAGGGTGAACATCTCCTCGTGCGTGGGCCCGAGCAGGTAGTCGTTGCCCTTGCGGTCCTGCAGGCGGAAGATGCCGTCGCCGTACGTCGTCCAGCGGTTGCTGGCCTCGTAGGGCTCGCGGGGCAGCAGCGCCGGGAACGACAGCTCCTGGGCGCCGATGGCGTCCATCTCCTCGCGGATGATCCCCTCGACGTTGCGCAGCACCTTCAGGCCCAGCGGCAGCCACGAGTAGATGCCGGGGGCGGCGCGGCGGATGTAGCCGGCGCGCAGCAGCAGCCGGTGGCTCGGCACCTCGGCGTCGGCCGGGTCCTCTCGGAGCGTGCGCAGGAACAGGGACGACATGCGGAGGACCATGGGCGCAAGGCTACCCACGGGTTCGGGGTGCTCTCGACCAGGTTTGCCCGGGCTCAGCGGCCGGCAGCGCGCAGGGCGATGCGCACGAGCGGCACCTGCAGCGGCAGCCGCGCGAAGGTCGCCGCCTTGTACGCCGTGTGCGGGGTGCGACTGGCGTCGAGGGCCATCTTCACGTTGCCGGGGAAGACCCCGACGAGCAGCGCGGCGCTGGCCAGGCCGGCCGCGGGCCGGGTGGTGGGGTGCAGCAGGCCGGCGGCGCAGGCCAGCTCGGCGACCCCGGAGCCCAGGATGACCTCCCGGTGGGCCGGGACCCAGCGCGGCATCAGCGGCAGGAAGGTCTGCGGCCGCACGAGGTGCGTGACGCCGGAGACGGTGAAGATGCCGGCCAGCAGGGCGACGTCGCGCGGGAGGGAGGACATCTGGGCAACGTACCGGGATCCGCCGGCCCGCGAGGGAACAGGGTCAGAACAGGATCGTGGTGAAGGTGGCGGTCCGGGTGAAGCCGATCCGGTCGTATGCCGCGCGCGCGGCGTGGTTCCAGTCGTTGACGTAAAGCGACACGACGGGGGCGATCTCGCGCAGGGCCACCTCGACGACGGCGGCGAGGCCGGCGGTGGCCAGCCCCTCGCCGCGCCGGTCGGGCACGACGTACACGTCCTGCAGCTGGCAGGCGTACGGCGTCGCCGCCGCCACCTCGGCCTTGAAGACGACCCGGCCGTCCTCGACCCGCACGAAGGACCAGCCCTTGGAGATCAGCTGCGTGACGCGTGTCCGGTAGGCCGCTGCCCCACCGCCGGCCTCGGGCGAGACGCCCACCTCCTCGGTGTACATCGCCACCGAGGCGGGGTAGACGAGGTCCAGCTCGGCGTGGGTGCTGCGTCGGACCGCCGGGTCGGGGTCCACGGCCGGGGCGTCGCGGATCTCGAGGTGGTGCTGCCCGCGGCGGATGTCGCGCGGGGTCGGCCACGACCGCGACAGCACCTGCCACATCGTCTCGACGGCGTCGGTGGGCCCGAGCAGCGTCGAGCAGCGCCGGCCTCGCTCGACGGCGCGCCGGGCGAACTGGTGGGCCGCCTCCTCCGAGGCCATGGCCGGGATGAGGTTGGCGGCGGCGTGGCAGACCGAGGTCAGCGCGCCGTCCTCGGCGTGGCCCCACATCTCCCCGCCCAGCCAGCGCGGCTGGAGCCGGGTCAGGCGGGTGCGGTAGTCGGCGACGACGTTGACGACCGGGTCGCGCGCCAGCAGCGCGAGGACCTCGTCGACGTCGTCGGGGCCGAGGACCCGGAGCTCACCGGGACCACGGGGATCGACCGAGGCGCTCACGGGCGCAGCCTAGTGGGCGCTCAGCCGACCGAGACGGTGGCGCCACCGGAGCCCTCGGCGTCCTCCATCGTCTCCGCGATGCGCATGGCCTCCTCGATCAGCGTCTCCACGATCTGCGACTCCGGCACGGTCTTGATGACCTCGCCCTTGACGAAGATCTGGCCCTTGCCGTTGCCGGAGGCGACGCCGAGGTCGGCCTCGCGGGCCTCCCCCGGACCGTTGACGACGCAGCCCATGACGGCCACGCGCAGCGGCACCTCCATGCCCTCGAGCCCGGCGGTGACCTCGTCGGCCAGCTTGTAGACGTCGACCTGCGCGCGCCCGCAGGACGGGCAGGAGACGATCTCGAGCTTGCGCGGCCGCAGGTTGAGCGACTGCAGAATCTGGATGCCGACCTTGACCTCCTCGACCGGAGGGGCCGAGAGGGAGACCCGGATCGTGTCGCCGATGCCGCGGCTGAGCAGCGAGCCGAAGGCGACAGCCGACTTGATGGTGCCCTGGAAGGCGGGGCCGGCCTCGGTGACGCCGAGGTGCAGCGGCCAGTCGCCGGCTTCCGAGAGCATCTCGTAGGCGCGCACCATCACGACGGGGTCGTTGTGCTTCACCGAGATCTTGAAGTCGTGGAAGTCGTGCTCCTCGAACAGCGACGCCTCCCACTTCGCGGACTCCACGAGCGCCTCGGGCGTGGCCTTGCCGTACTTCTCCAGCAGCCGCGGGTCCAGCGACCCGGCGTTGACGCCGATGCGGATCGACGTGCCGCGGTCCTTCGCGGCCTGCGCGATCTGCTTGACCTGGTCGTCGAACTTGCGGATGTTGCCGGGGTTCACCCGGACGGCGGCGCAGCCGGCGTCGATCGCGGCGTAGACGTACTTCGGCTGGAAGTGGATGTCGGCGATCACCGGGATCTGCGACTTGGTGGCGATCGCCGGCAGCGCCTCGGCGTCGTCGGCCGACGGGCACGCGACCCGCACGATGTCGCAGCCCGACGCGGTCAGCTCGGCGATCTGCTGCAGCGTCGAGTTGATGTCCGAGGTCAACGTGGTGGTCATCGACTGCACCGAGACCGGGGCGTCGCCGCCGACCATCACCGAGCCGACCTTGATCTGGCGCGTCTTGCGGCGCGGGGCCAGGACCGGAGGGGGTGCGGAGGGCATGCCGAGGTTGATCGCAGTCACGCCCCCAGGCTACTCGGACGCCGCGAGGCGACGGGCGCGAGAGCCCCTAGACCTGGATGGGCACCACGATGTCGGCTGTGATGAGGATCAGGCCCATCACCAGCAACGACGCACCCACGACGTACGCCACCGGGAGGAGCTTGGCGACGTCGACGAACCCGGGGTCGGGACGCCCGCGCACCCGGGCGACCCCGCGCCGCAGGCCCTCGTAGAGGGCGCCGGCGATGTGGCCGCCGTCCAGGGGCAGCAGCGGGATGAAGTTGAACATGCCGACGAAGAGGTTGAGGCTCGCCAGCAGCCCGACCAGGAACACCAGCCGGTCGACCGCCGGGCTGGTCTGGTCGCTGGTGACCTCGCCGGCCACCCGCCCCGCGCCGACGATGCTGACGGGGCTGTCGTCGGCGCGTTCCTCGAGACCGACCACGGCCTGGGCGACGTCGAAGACCTTGACCGGCAGCCGCACCAGCGCCTGGGTGACGTCCCACGTCATGACGCCCATCTGCTCGCCGGTGTAGAGCAGACCCTGCTGCTCGCGCACGGCGGTCGGGGTGACGCCCAGGAAGCCGTCCTCGACGATGACCTCGCGGTCCTCGAGCGAGCGGACCAGGTTGACCGTCGTGCTGGTCTCCAGGGTCAGCTCCTGGCCGCCGCGCTCGACGACGATGGCGGCGCGTCCGTCGTCGTTGGACCGGATGAGCTGGACGACCTGGTCCCAGGAGTCGATCGGCTGGTCGTTGAAGCTGACGATGCGGTCACCGGGACGGATGCCGGCCTCGGCGGCCGGCGAGGCCTCGTCCTCGGCGGTGCACTTCCGCGGCTGCTCCTCGGCGGTGATCACGCACTCCGAGACCGACTGGACGGTCGTGGTCGGCTCGGGCACGCCGTAGATGCCGAAGATCCCGGCGAACAGCAGGAACGCGATGACCAGGTTCACGGTCGGGCCGCCGGCCATCACGATCACCTTCTTCCACCACGGCAGGCGGTAGAAGAGGCGCTCCTCGTCGCCCGGCTTGATCAGCTCGGCCTCGGCGTGCCGGGCGTCGGAGATCAGCTGGGTGAACATGCCGGTGTTGCTCTGCCGGGGGCGGCCGAGCGGGTCGTCCTTGGCCGGCGGCAGCATCCCGACGAGCTTGACGTAGCCGCCGAGCGGGATCGCCTTGAGGCCGTACTCGGTCTCCCCGCGGTGGGTCGACCAGACCGTGCGGCCGAAGCCGACGAAGTACTGCGTCACCTTCACGCCGAACTTCTTCGCCGGGACCATGTGGCCGACCTCGTGCAGGCCGATGGACACGGCCACGCCCACGGCGAACACGACCACGCCGAGCACGAACAGCAGGACTGTGATCACGGTGTCTCCGGCGTCTCGGGCGTCTCGGGCCCCGTCGGCAGCGTCGGTAGGGCCAGCAGGGTCTCGGCTCGCTCACGCGCCCAGGCGTCGGCGTGCAGCACCTGCGTCACCGTGAGCTCCTCGTCCGAGGGTACGCCCGGGTCCCGCAGCACCCGCTCGATCGTCGGCACGATGTCGGTGAAGCGCAGCCGGCCGTCGAGGAAGCGGGCCACGCAGACCTCGTTGGCGGCGTTGTAGACCGCCGGCATCACGCCGCCGGCGGCGCCGGCCTCCCGGGCCAGGCGCACGGCGGGGAACGCCTCGTCGTCGAGCGGGATGAACTCCCAGACCTCCGGGCTGGTCCAGTCGACCGGCGCGGCGGCGCCCGGGATCCGGTCGGGCCAGCCGAGCCCCAGCGCGATGGGGATCAGCATCGACGGCGGCGAGGCCTGCAGCAGGGTGGAGCCGTCGACGAACTCGACCATCGAGTGCACCACCGAGGTGGGGTGGACCACCACCTCGATCGCCTCGAAGGGGATGCCGAAGAGCAGGTGGGCCTCGATGACCTCGAGGCCCTTGTTGACCAGCGTCGCGGAGTTGACCGTGACGAGCGGGCCCATGGACCAGGTCGGGTGGTTCAGGGCGTCGGCGGGCGTGACCTCGTGCAGGTCGTCGCGGCTGCGCCCCCGGAACGGTCCCCCGCTCGCGGTGAGCACGAGACGGCGTACCTCGTGGGCACGGCCGCCGCGCAGGCACTGCGCGAGCGCGGAGTGCTCGGAGTCGACGGCCACGATCTGCCCGGGCTTCGCCAGGCTCGTCACCACCGGTCCGCCGATGATCAACGACTCCTTGTTGGCCAGCGCCAGCGTCGTGCCGGCCTCCAGGGCCGCGACCGTGGGGCGCAGCCCCAGCGCGCCGCTGATGCCGTTGAGCACGACGTCGCACGCCATCGCGGCCGCCTCGACCGAGGCGTCCTCACCGGTGCCGTGGAAGGCGGGCGCGAACTCCGCCACCTGTTGCTCGAGCAGGTCGGGCCGGCTGCCGCCGGCCGTCAGGCCGACCACCCGGAACCGGTCGGGGTTGCGGCGGACGATCTCGAGCGCCTGGGTGCCGATCGAGCCGGTCGATCCCAGCACCACCACGTCACGTCGGTCGGGTCCGCTCACCTGCGCCTCACGGCTCCTTCCGGGTTTCCGGGCTTCCTTGCGTTGCTCCCGCGCGGGAGGGGCCCGCGGCCCTAGTCTGGACGACGACCGATCCCGACCCTGCCCCGGACGGAGACTGCCATGGGTGTGTCCGCCACCGGCCAGGGGATGCACATGTCGGCGGTGCGCAACGGCGTCGCGATCGCGACGGTGATCCTGGCGCTGTTCTTCTACCTGTACGGCCCGCCGCTGACCGACAAGATGCGCGCCGCGGCCAACGCCCGCTGCAACGAGCTCACCGGGAGCACATTCCGCAGCTACCGGCTGGTCTGGGAGACCACCACCTTCTCGGGCGTCGACGTGCCCCACTGGCAGTGCTACCCGGTCGGCAAGCCGGTCTCGGAGAGCGTCGACCTCGGCTGGTGGGTCGACTTCTGAGCGGTGGGACGCATCGCCCCCCAGCGGTGGTGCGCCCGGCGGTCGCGGCCGACGTGCCGCGCATCTGCGAGATCTGCGCCGCAGGCTTCGCCGCCAGCTCGGCGGGCCTGCTCCCCGCGCGCGTGGTGGCGGCGCGGACCGCGACCTACTACGACCGGGAGCGCGTGGTCGCGGAGATCGGTCCCGGCCCGGCCGGGTGGCTGGGGTACGTCGTCGCCGAGTCGGGCGACAGTGTCGTCGGCGCCGCGGGCGGCAGCGTGGTGGACCGGGTCGGCCACCTGCTCGTGCTCTACCTGGACCTGGACCGTCGCGGGCTCGGCCTCGGGACGGCGCTGCTCGACCACGTGAGCGGGCAGCACCGGACGAGCGGGGCGACGCACCAGCGCGTGAGCGTCACCGAGGGCAACGAGATGGCGCTGCCCTTCTACCGACGCCACGGGTTCGAGGTGACCGGCCACGAGCCGTTCGGCGCCGGGACCGACGCCCGCTCCCTCGTCCTCGAGCGGCCGCTCTAGCCCCAGTTCTCGGCCCTGGTCAGGCAGAACAGGTGCCCGCTGGGGTCGCGCAGCACCCGCCAGGTCTCCCCCGGCTGCGGGTCCACCACCGTCGCCCCGAGCCCCGTGGCCGTCGTCTGCGCCTCGTCGAGGTCGGCGACCGCGAGGTCGAGGTGGAACTGCTTGCCGCCGCCCTCGTCGGGCCACGAGGGCGGCTGGTAGCCGTCGACCCTCCCGAAGCCGAGCGCGTGCGTCGGGCATGGGAAGGGCTCCTCGTGTCGGTGCAGCTGCCCCCACCCTGCGCCCGATCGCCACGCAGGTCCAGGCCCGGGGCCCAGACGTCAGGACGGGAGCGGTGAGCCCACCCGGACGAGGTTGCCGCTCGGGTCGACCACGGCGAACTCGCGGATGCCGTCGTCGGTGTCGACCGGGTCCGTGATCCGGCTCCCGGTGGCGAGATCGGGGACGACCAGGGTCGCCCACTCCTCGTGCAGCGCCCGGGCGTCCTCGACGTAGGCGTAGCAGCCGCACGCCGTGCTCAGCGGGTCGACGTCCGGGTCGGCGTAGAAGTGCAGCCACAGGTCACCGCGCCGGAGGATGCAGTAGCCGTAGGTCTCCGGCGGCTCGCCGACGCTGACGAACCCGAGCCGTCCCCAGAACCGGAGCGTCTCCTCCAGGTCGCGACCGGGCAGGACCGGCACGGTCCCCTCGCTCACGACTGCTCCCGCTGCCCCCAGGGCGCGCCGTACTCGGTGAGCAGGTCCAGGAACGGCACCGCGTCGAAGGCCTCCGGACCGAGCACCCCCGTGCCGGTCCAGTCGCCGCGGGCGAGCAGCTCGAGGGCGATCACCGGGTTGACGGCGGTCTGCCACACCACGCACTGGTGGCCGTACTCGCTCATCGTCCACTCGTTGTCGACGACGTGGTAGAGGTACGTCGAGCGCGGCTGACCGTCCTTTCCTGTGCCGGTGACATGAAGTCCGGCGCAGGTCTTGCCCTTCATACGCGGCCCGACGGTCGCGGGGTCGGGGAGCACCGCCGCGACCACGTCACGCGGCGAGACCTCGACACCCTTGACGCGGACCTTCTCCGTGCTGTCGAGCCCGAGCGTGTGGAGCACCTTGAGGATGGTGATGAACTCGTCGCCGAGGCCGTACTTGAAGGTGGCGCGCTTGCAGTCGACCCAGCGCGGCATGAGGAGCACCTCCTCGTGCTCGACGTTGACGCACTCCACCGGTCCGATGCCCTCGGGGAAGTCGAAGACCTCGGGCTCGCTGAACGGCGGGGTGGTGAACCAGCCGCCGTCGACGTCCGCGCGGTCCTTCTCGTAGATCACCGGCGGGTTGAGGCACTCCTCGATCGTGGTCCACATCGAGAACGACGGCGCGAAGACCTCGTTGCCGGCGTCGTCGGTGACCACGAGGTTCGCCCCGTCTCGGGTGCCGAGCTCGTCGATGTCGCTGAAGAGGTGGTCGGCGGCGTAGCGGGCGAACACGTCGGAGAGCCCGGGCTCCACGCCGATCCCGACCAGCGCCAGGCGTCCGGCGCTCTCCCAGTCGCCGGCGACCGCGAACTGCTCGTCGCCCAGCTTCACCCCGACCTTCTCGTACGGCGACTCCGGGTGCGGCTTCGACAGCGACATGGCCATGTCGAGGTAGTCGGCGCCCGCGGCGAACGCACCGTCGAAGAGCGGCATGTTGAAGACCGGGTCGACCGCGTTCATCACGTGGGTGATCCGGTGCTCACGGCACACCGCGGCCACCGCCTCGGCGTCGGAGGCGTCGATCCGCGCGGCGACGAACCGGTCGTCCGCCTCGGCCGCCCGCCGCGCCTTCGCCTCATCGTAGTCGGCGACCACGACCTGCTCGAAGAAGTCGCGCCGGGCCGCGATGGCCGCGAAGGCACCGCCGACGCCGCCGGCGCCGACCAGGAGGATCCTCACAACAGTTGGCCCTTCATCTCGTTTCGATAGGCTCGCGCGCTTCTCGCCAGTTCACTCGGCCCCGTCGCGGGGTCTGCTGCCGTCTCACCGGGTCTCGACCCGCGGGTCACGACCTCGTTCCTCGGTCGTGCCGCTTGCTCGACCTGCCTCGCGACGCTTCGCGCTCGTCCCTCGCGCGAAGCTGCTCGGTCACTCGCCGATGTACGACATGACGTGCTTGATGCGCGTGTAGTCCTCGAGGCCGTACATCGACAGGTCCTTGCCGTAGCCGGAGTGCTTGAAGCCGCCGTGCGGCATCTCGGACACGAACGGGATGTGGGTGTTGATCCACACCGCGCCGAAGTCGAGCCGGCGCGAGACCCGCAGCGCGCGGGCGTGGTCCTTGGTCCAGACCGAGGAGGCCAGGCCGTACTGCACGTCGTTGGCCCAGCGCAGCGCCTCGGCCTCGTCGGAGAACTTCTGCACGGTCATCACCGGGCCGAAGATCTCGGACTGGATCTGCTCGTCGCCCTGCTGCAGGCCGGCCAGCACGGTCGGGTCGTAGAAGTAGCCGGCGTCGCCGTGGCGGGTGCCGCCGGTGACGACGCGGGCGTGGTCGGGCAGGCGGTCGACCATGCCAGTCACGTGGGCCAGCTGGTTCTCGTTGTTCAGCGGGCCGTAGTAGGTGCCCTCGGCGGCGGGGTCGCCGGTCGGCATGCCCTGCGCGGCCTCGGCCAGCGCGGCGACGAAGTCGTCGTGGATGCCGGCCTGCACGAGCACGCGGGTGGCGGCGGTGCAGTCCTGGCCGGCGTTGAAGAGCCCGGCGCCGGCGATGCCCTCGGCGGCCGCGGCGATGTCGGCGTCGTCGAACACGACCACCGGCGCCTTGCCGCCGAGCTCGAGGTGCACGCGCTTGAGGTCGCGGGAGGCGGACTCGGCGACCTGCATGCCGGCGCGCACCGAGCCGGTGATCGCGACCATCTGCGGGGTCTTGTGCTCCACCAGGGCGCGGCCGGTGTCCCGGTCGCCGCAGACCACGTTGAGCACGCCCGGCGGCAGGAACTCCTGGGCGATCTCCGCCAGCAGGGTCGAGGAGGCCGGGGTGGTGTCCGAGGGCTTGAGCACGACAGTGTTGCCGGCGGCGAGCGCGGGCGCGATCTTCCAGATCATCATCAGCAGCGGGTAGTTCCACGGCGTCACCTGCCCGACGACGCCGATCGGCTCGCGCCGCACCCAGGAGGTGTGGTCGGCCATGTACTCGCCCGCCGAGGAGCCGCCGAGCACCCGGGCCGCGCCGGCGAAGAACTTGAAGTGGTCGGAGGCGTAGGGCATCTCCTCGTCCATCGTGACGCCGAGGGGCTTGCCGGTGTCCTTGCACTCGACGGCGTTGATCTCCTCGATCCGCTCCTCGATGGCGCCGGCCAGCTTGAGCAGCGCGTGCGAGCGGTCCTGCGGCGTGGCGTAGCCCCAGCCGTCGAAGGCAGCGTCCGCGGCGGCGTAGGCGCGGTCGACGTCCTCCGGCCCCGACTTCGGCGCGGAGGCGTAGGCCTGCCCGGTGGTCGGGTCGATGACGTCGTACGTCTCCCCCGAGGCCGCGTCCACGAGCTCGCCGTTCACGATGTTGCGGAAGTTCTGAGTCATAGGCGGCAGCCTAGCCAGGCACAGCCTGTCGCGGAACCCGCTCCCGACGATGGAATCCGAAGTTTTCGGCCCCGTCATCTCGCAGAAGTGCCGTCGTGCGGCAACCATGACAACGGATTTCGGGGCGGCGGGCTTGCCGAAAGGTCGCGTTGCAGCCACCATGGAGGGACCACGAACCCCAGGAGCATCTCGTGTCGACCTCTCCGATGGACCACGACCATCACCAGCGCCTGCAGAAGAGCGCGCGCGACCACCTCTGGCTGCACTTCAGCCGCATGGGTGCCTACAAGGACCACGACATGCCGATCATCGTCAAGGGTGACGGCGCCTACATCTGGGACGCCGAGGGCCGGCGCTACCTCGACGGCCTCGCCGGCCTCTTCGTCACCCAGGTGGGTCACGGCCGCGCCGAGCTCGCCGAGGCGGCCGCGAAGCAGGCCTCCACGCTCGCCTTCCACCCGCTGTGGTCCTACGCCCACCCGGGCGCCATCGAGCTCGCCGAGCGGGTGGCGAACTACGCCCCCGGCGACCTGAACCGCGTCTTCTTCACCACCGGCGGCGGCGAGGCGGTCGAGTCGGCCTGGAAGCTGGCCAAGCACTACTTCAAGCTCACCGGCAAGCCGGGCAAGCACAAGGTCATCAGCCGGGCCGTGGCCTACCACGGCACCCCGCAGGGCGCGCTCTCCATCACCGGCATCCCCGGGATGAAGGAGCCCTTCGAGCCGCTGGTGCCCTCGACGTTCCGGGTGCCCAACACCAACTTCTACCGCGCGCCCGACGCCTTCCAGAACGGCAGCGACGGCGACCTCGAGGCGTTCGGCCGCTACGCCGCGGACCGCATCGCCGAGGCCATCGAGATGGAGGGCCCCGACACCGTCGCCGCAGTCTTCCTCGAGCCGGTGCAGAACTCCGGCGGCTGCTTCCCGCCCCCGCCGGGCTACTTCCAGCGGGTCCGCGAGATCTGCGACGAGTACGACGTGCTGCTGGTCTCCGACGAGGTCATCTGCGCCTTCGGTCGGCTCGGCCACATGTTCGGTGCCGAGCGCTACGGCTACCAGCCCGACATCATCACCTGCGCCAAGGGCCTGACCTCGGGCTACTCCCCGCTGGGGGCGATGATCGCCAGCGACCGCCTGATGGCGCCGTTCCTGGACGGCACGACCACGTTCCTCCACGGCTACACCTTCGGCGGCCACCCGGTCTCGACCGCGGTCGCGATGGCGAACCTCGACATCTTCGAGCGCGAGGACCTGCTCGGCAACGTGCAGCGCAACGAGGGCGCCTTCCGCACGACGCTGGAGAAGCTGAAGGACCTGCCGATCGTGGGCGACGTCCGCGGCGACGGCTACTTCTACGGCATCGAGCTGGTCAAGGACAAGGAGACCAAGGAGACATTCGACGAGGCCGAGTCGGAGAAGCTGCTGCGCGGCTTCCTGTCCCGGGCGCTCTACGAGGGCGGCCTCTACTGCCGCGCCGACGACCGGGGCGACCCGGTCATCCAGCTCTCCCCGCCGCTGATCTGCGACCAGTCGCACTTCGACGAGATGGAGGAGATCCTCCGCAAGGTGCTCTCCGAGGCCTGGGACATGTTGTGAGGCCCTGACCTCGCACCCCGACCTCCCCGATGCGATGGGGTGGATCGGAACGGCCCCCGAACCCCTCCCAGGTCCGGGGGCCGTTCCTCTGTCCGTCGGGCGAGGACGGGGTCAGGCGACGGGGCGCTCGCGGATGCGGCGGACGACGGCGCTGCCGACGACCAGGCCGAGCGCGAGCAGGAACATGATCGTGCCGATCACGTTGACCTGCATGGGGACGCCGCGCTGGGCCGCGCCCCAGACGTACATCGGGAACGTCACCGTCTGCCCGGAGTTCAGGTTCGTGATGATGAAGTCGTCGAAGGACAGCGAGAAGCTCAGCAGGGCGGCGGAGACGATGCCGGGCATCACCAGCGGGAAGGTCACCCGCCAGAAGGTCTGCAGCTCGTTGGCGTAGAGGTCGCCGGCCGCCTCCTCCAGGCGCGGGTCGAGGCCGGAGAGCCGGGCCTTGACCGTGATGACGACGAAGGACAGGCAGAACATCACGTGGGCGATGAAGATCGTCCAGAAGCCGAGCTGACCGGCGAAGCCGGCGTTGACGAAGAGCGCCAGCAGCGACGAGCCGAGGACGATCTCGGGCGAGGCCATCGGCAGGAAGATCAGCAGGTTCGCCGTCGCCCTCCCGCGGAAGTGGTGGCGCACCATGGCGAAGGCCATGAGCGCGCCCAGCAGCGTCGCCAGCCCGGTGGCGAGCAGGCCGATCTGCAGGCTGGTCACCACCGAGTCGCACAGGTCGGGCCGCTCGCAGACGTTGAGCCAGTTGTCCATGGTGAAGCCGTCGTACTCGTAGCCGATGCGGCTCGCCGGGTCGTTGAAGCTCATCAGCACGACGACGAAGATCGGCGTGAACATGTAGAGCAGCACCAGCAGGGCGAAGAGCAGCACCGCGTGCTCCCCCAGCCAGCTGCGCCCGCGCGTCACGACGCTGCTCATACGAGGTCCTCCGTGCCGGCGCGACGGACGTAGACCAGCACCATCGCCACGATGATCACCATGAGCGAGACCGACATGGCCGCTGCCGTCGGCAGGGCGCCGGCGGCGAAGAGGTCCTGGATCTCGTTGCCGACCATGCGGGTGCGCGGGTTCCCGAGCAGCTCGGAGTTGATGTAGTCGCCGGCGGCGGGGATGAAGGTCAGCAGCGTGCCCGCGACCAGGCCGGGCAGGGCCAGCGGCAGCGTGACCAGCCGGAAGGTCTGGAACGGCGAGGCGTAGAGGTCCTGCCCGGCCTCCATCAGACGCGGGTCGACCTTCTCGAGGCTGGCGTAGAGCGGCAGCACCATGAAGGGCAGGAAGTTGTAGGTCAGCCCGGTGATCACCGCGAACGGCGTGGCGAGCAGGCGGACGCCGTCGACGAACGGCACGGCGTTGAGGGCGTCGACGAGGAAGCTGGTGTCACCCAGCAGCAGCTTCCAGGACAGCGTGCGGATGAGGAAGCTGGTGAAGAACGGCGCGATGACCGCCACCAGCATGAGGTTGCGGTACTTCCCCGCCTTGAACGCGATGGCGTAGGCGAGCGGGAACCCCAGCAGGACGCAGGCGATCGTCGCCGCCAGCGCGTAGAGGAACGAGCGCACGAAGGTGCCGCCGTACTCGCTGATCATGTCGGTGTAGTTCGAGAAGGCCCACGTCATCGGGTAGCCCGTGGCGATCGAGCCGGCCGGGTCGTAGAGGCTGCTCGCGACCAGGGTGAAGGTCGGGACGAGGAAGAACAGCAGCAGCCACACGCTGCCCGGGACCATCAGCAGGTAGCCGGTCAGGCCCCGACGCTGCTGGTCGGGCTCGGGCGTCGCGGCGACCGGGCCGCCCGGTGCGGGCACGTGGCCGACGGCCGCCATCAGCCCTCGTCCTCCGGGTCGGCCCCCGCCGTCGCGTCCTGGGCCGAGTCGAGCAGGAAGGTGTGCTCCGACGACCAGGTCAGCACCGCCTCGTCACCGACGCCGAAGCTGTCCTGCCCACCGGTGTTCTGCTCGAAGACCATGAGCTCCTGGCCCCACGGCATGCGGAGCAGGTACTGCGTGCTCACGCCCACGAAGCTGACGTCGGTGACCCGGCCGCCGGTGAGCGCGTTCTCGCCGTCGGGGGCGGCGTCCCCGGCCCGGTGCAGCCGGATCTTCTCCGGGCGTACGCCGAGCCACGCGTCGCCGGAGCGCACCGACGAGGTGACGTGGGTGGCGCGGATCCGGGAGCCCTGCACGTCGACGTGGACCTCCTCGTCGCTGGCCTGGACGATCGAGCCCTGGATGAGGTTCGACTGGCCGAGGAAGTTCGCCACGAAGGTGGTCTGGGGGTGCTCGTAGAGCTCGCCGGGGGCGCCCATCTGCTCGATGCGCCCGGCGTTCATCACCGCGATGGTGTCGGCCATGGTCATGGCCTCCTCCTGGTCGTGGGTGACGTGGATGAAGGTGATGCCGACCTCGGTCTGGATCCGCTTCAGCTCGATCTGCATGCCGCGGCGCAGCTTGAGGTCGAGCGCGCCGAGCGGCTCGTCGAGCAGCAGCACCTGCGGCCGGTTGATGAGGGCGCGCGCCAGCGCCACCCGCTGCTGCTGGCCGCCGGACAGCTGGGCCGGGCGACGCTCGGCGTACTGCTGGAGCTGGACGAGCTCGAGCATCTCGCCGACGCGGGTCTTGATGTCCTTGGCCTTGGTGCGACGCAGGCCGAAGGCGACGTTCTCGAAGATCGACAGGTGCGGGAAGAGCGCATAGCTCTGGAACACCGTGTTCACGGGCCGCTTGTAGGTCTTGAGGTCGGTGATGTCCTCCTCGCCGAGCCTGATGCGCCCCTGCGTGGGCCGCTCGAGGCCGGCCACCATGCGCAGCGTGGTCGTCTTGCCGCAGCCCGAGGCGCCGAGCAGGGCGAAGAACGCGCCCTGGGGGATGGTCAGGCTGAGGTCGTCCACCGCCACGAAGTCACCGAAGCGCTTCGTGACGCCCTCGATCCGCAGGTCGTCCGAGCCGGCCACTAGCCCATCGCCCGGGAGAAGTCGGTGTCGTACTGCTTCGCGGTCGCGTCGTCGATCGACTTGAACGAGAACGTCTGCGACATCAGGTCGTCGTCGGGGAAGATCAGTGGCGCGTCCACGAGCTCGGGGTCGATCTTCTCCATCGCCTCGCGGGCCCCCTCGACGGGACAGATGTAGTTGACCCAGGCGGCAAGCGTGGCGGCCACCTCGGGCTCGTAGTAGTAGTTCATGAGGGCCTCGGCGTTGGCCTTGTGCTCGGCCTTGTTCGGCACCAGCATGTTGTCGGACCACAGCGAGACGCCCTCCTCGGGGAGGACCCACTTGATGTCCGGGTTGTCGTACTGCATCGCGATGACGTCGCCGGACCAGGCCTCGCAGGCCACGATGTCGCCCTTGTTGAGGTCCTCGACGTAGTCGTTGCCCGTGAAGCGTCGGATCTGGCCGTTGTCGACGTACTTCTCGAGCTCCTCGATGGCGGCGCCCCACTCGTCGTCGGAGAAGTCCACCGGGTCGGCCCCGACGAGCTTGAGCATGAAGCCCATGGTGTCGCGCATCTCCGACAGCAGGCTGATCTTGCCCGACAGGTCGGAGCGGGTGAGCAGCTCCTCGAAGCTGCGGACCTCGCCGGTGTAGGCGGCGTTGTAGGCGATGCCCGTCAGGCCGCTCTGCCACGGCACGGAGTAGTCGCGGTTGGGGTCCCAGTCGGGGCTCTTGAGGCTCGCGACGATGTTGTTGTCGACGTTCGGGATGTTGGCGTGGTCGAGCTTCTGCAGCCAGCCGAGGTTGACCAGGCGGGCGGCCATCCAGTCGGTGAGCGTCATGATGTCGCGCCCGATGGGCTGGCAGTCGCCGAGCTGGTTTTGGATCTTGGCGAAGAACTCGTTGTTGTCGTTGACGTCCGGGGTGTAGTTGACGTCGATGCCGCTCTGGTCCTCGAAGGCCTCCAGCGACGGCATGCGCTTGCCCTTGACGTCGATGTACTCCGGCCAGTTGCTGAACTCGAGAACCTTCTCCGACGAGGACTTGTCCTCCGAGGTGCAGGACTCGGCGGTCTGCACGGTGCCCTCGGTGCCGCAGGCGCTGAGCAGCGCCGGGAGGCCGAGGCCGAGGCCGCCGACGGCCGAGCCGCGCAGGAAGCTGCGCCGTCCGACGGGTCCGAGGGCCTTGAGGTCCACCAGCTGCCGGTGGCTGATCGCGGGGCGAGGCATGGTCGTTTCCTCCACGGTCGTGATTCTGCGGAAAGCACCGGTTCCGAGCCAGGTGATGCTCAGGATGGTTCCATGTCGAGCGCCGATCGACAAGGGATTCCGTCGTGCCGTAACCCGATTGCCACGGAATCAATCGGATCGTTACACGAAGGTCTTTGACCTCGTCGGTGGTCGATGTGAGGATCACGATCATGACCAAGAGCTCCGGGCGGTCCGACCGGTCCCGCACCTCCCTCGACGAGGTGTCCAAGGCGATCATCGCCGAGCTGCAGCAGGACGGGCGCCGCTCGTACGCCGCCATCGGCAAGGTGGTCGGGCTGAGCGAGGCCGCCGTGCGCCAGCGGGTGCAGCGCCTCATCGACAACGGTGTCATGCAGGTCGTCGCCGTCACCGACCCGACCGAGCTCGGCTTCAGCCGCCAGGCCATGATCGGCGTCCGCGCCACCGGCGACCTCGGGCCCGTCGCCGACGCCCTGGTCGCGATGGAGGAGGTCGACTACGTCGTCGTGGTCGCCGGCTCCTTCGACCTGCTGGTCGAGGTGGTCGCCGAGAGCGACGAGCACCTGCTCGACATCGTCTCCCAGCAGATCCGCGCCATCCCGTCGGTCGTGAGCACCGAGACCTTCGTCTACCTGCGCCTGAAGAAGCAGACCTACTCGTGGGGCGTGCGCTGAGCGCGCCGGAGTCGCTCTGGTCGGCCACGCTCGACGAGCCGCCGGTCGTCCGGGCGCCGCTCGCCGGCGACGTCTCGTGCGACGTCGTGGTCGTCGGCGGCGGCTACACCGGCCTGTGGACGGCGTACTACCTGCTGGAGGCGGCCCCGCACCTCAGCGTCGTCGTCCTCGAGGCCGAGACCGCCGGGTTCGGCGCGTCGGGCCGCAACGGCGGCTGGTGCTCGGCACTCTTCCCGATGTCGCCCGAGCGGCTCGCGGCGCTGCCCGGCTCGGACCGCGCCGCCGCGCAGGCGCAGCACGCCGCGATGCGCGACGCCGTCGACGAGATCGGGCGGGTGGCGGCCGCCGAGGGCATCGACGCCGGCTTCCACAAGGGCGGCACCGTGGTGGTCGCCCGCACCGACGTGCAGCTCGAGCGCGCCCGGGCCGAGGTCGAGCACGCCCGGTCCTGGGGTCGCGGTCCCGACGACCTGCGGCTGCTGGACGCCGCCGAGGCCAGCACGATGCTGGCGGCCGAGGGAGTGCGCGGCGGCACCTTCACCCCCGACTGCGCGGTCGTCCACCCCGCCCGGCTCGTGCGTGGCCTGGCCCACGCTGTCGAGCGTCGCGGCGGTGTGATCCACGAGCACTCCCGCGCCCTGCGGCTGTCCCCCGGCCTGGTCGAGGCCGAGCGCGGCCGGGTCCGGGCGCGGTACGTCGTGCGCGCCACGGAGGGCTACACGCCCGGGCTGGCCGGCCAGCGGCGAGCCGTGGTGCCCGTCTACTCGCTCGTGGTGGCGACGGAGCCGCTGGGTGAGGAGCGGTGGCGCGAGATCGGGCTCGCGGACCGGCCGAGCTTCAGCGAGCACCGCCACCTCATCGTCTACGGCCAGCGCACCGGGGACGGGCGGCTCGTCTTCGGCGGCCGCGGCGCGCCGTACCACTTCGGCTCGGCGGTGGCTCCCGGCTTCGACCGCGACGAGCGGGTCTGGGCCTCCCTGCGCGAGGCCGTGGTCGAGATGTTCCCGACGCTGCGCGGGGTGGGCTTCAGCCACGCCTGGGGCGGGCCGCTGGGCGTCGCCCGCGACTGGTGCGCCTCGGTCGGGCTGGACCGCTCGACGGGGCTGGGCTGGGCCGGCGGCTACGTCGGCGACGGCGTGAGCACCACCAACCTGGCCGGGCGCACGCTGCGCGACCTCGTGCTCGGGCGGGCGAGCGACCTGACGCGGCTGCCCTGGGTGCAGCACCGCTCGCCGCGCTGGGAGCCCGAGCCGCTGCGGTGGACCGGGATCAACGCCGGGCTGCGGGCGATGACGATGGCCGACCACGAGGAGCGGTTGACCGGTCGCCCCTCCGTCGTGGCCCGCGCGATGGCCCCCTTCCTGGGCCACTGAGCCTCACGCGTCGGTGACCGGCTCGAGCCCGGCCACGAGCGGGGCGGTCGCCGGTGCCTCGCCCTCGTAGCAGAAGGCCGCCAGCGCGACGGTCCCCCGGATCCGGGTGCGGACCTCCCCGGTCACCGGGAAGACGTAGCAGCGCTCGCCCCGCAGCTCGGGAGCCTGCGGGGTCCGGTCGGCCACCGCGCCGTACGCCTCCGCGAACGCTGCGTTGCCGCTGCGCCAGCGCTCGCGCACCTCGCTCTCCACGACCCCGGCCCTCAGCCAGCCCTCGACGACGTCGTAGGGCAGGCTCTCGACCTGCTGCCGCGCGTCGGCCGCCCGCTCCTCGGCGCGCGCGACCGGCGCGAAGTCACGGTGCCGGTCGTACGCCGCCTCGACCTGAGTCAGCGCGAAGGCCAGCCCGACCGCGACGCAGACCCGGAACACCGGCGGCAGCGACCGGAACCCCTCGCTCACGGGTCAGGAGCGGAGCGCGGGGCGGAGGGTGTCGAGGACCGCGGGGTCCTCGATGGTCGAGGGCGGCACGGCGTCCTTGCCGTCGGCGATCTCACGCATGGTCTTGCGCAGGATCTTCCCCGACCGGGTCTTCGGCAGCGCCGGGACGACCGCGACGTCGCGGAAGGCGGCGACCGGGCCGACCTCGTCGCGGACCATCGCCACCAGCTCCCGCGCGATCTCGTCGGGGTCCTGGGTGACCCCCGACTTGAGCACGACGAAGCCGCGTGGCACCTGGCCCTTGGTCGGCTCGGCGACCCCGATCACCGCGCACTCGGCGACCGCGGGGTGGGAGGCGATGACGGCCTCCATCGACCCGGTCGAGAGCCGGTGGCCGGCGACGTTGATGACGTCGTCGGTGCGGCCCATCACGAAGACGTAGCCGTCCTCGTCGACGTAGCCGCCGTCACCGGACATGTAGTAGCCGTCGAACGCCGAGAGGTACGACGACACGAACCGCTCGTCGTCGCCCCACACCGTCGGGAGGGTCCCGGGCGGCAGCGGCAGCTTGAGGCAGATCGCCCCCTCCTCACCCGCCGGCACCTGCCGGCCGGTCGGGTCGAGCACCTGCACGTCGTAGCCCGGCACGGGCACGCTCGGCGAGCCCGGCTTGATCTCCATCGGCTCGAGGCCGCGCAGGTTGGCCGCGATGGGCCAGCCCGTCTCGGTCTGCCACCAGTTGTCCACCACCGGCACGCCCAGCCGCTCGGTGGCCCACGTGTAGGTGTCGGGGTCGAGGCGCTCGCCGGCCAGGAACAGGGTGCGCAGGGAGGACGTGTCGTGGTCGGCGAGCAGCCGGCCCTCGGGGTCCTCCTTCTTGACCGCGCGGATCGCGGTGGGCGCGGTGAAGAGCGCCTCGACGCGGTGGTCGGCGATGACGCGCCAGAACGCGCCGGCGTCGGGCGTGCCGACCGGCTTGCCCTCGTAGAGCACCGTCGTCGCACCGCAGATGAGTGGTGCGTAGACGATGTAGGAGTGGCCGACGACCCAGCCGACGTCGGAGGCGGCCCAGAACACCTGGCCTGCGCGCACGTCGTAGATGTTCGGCAGCGACCAGGCCAGGGCCACGGCGTGGCCGCCGTTGTCGCGCACGATGCCCTTCGGCTTGCCGGTCGTGCCGGAGGTGTAGAGCACGTAGAGCGGGTCGGTGGCGGCGACCTCCACGCACCCGGCCGGGTCGTTCGCGCCGTGGCGCATGACGACGTCCCAGTCGAGGTCGCGCCCCTCGCGCAGCTCGGCCTCGCCCTGCGGCCGCTGCTTGACGATGACGGCCTCGGGCTGGTGCTCGGCCAGCTCCAGCGCCCGGTCGAGCAGCGGCTTGTACTCCACGACGCGGGCCGGCTCGACCCCGCAGGAGGCCATGACCACGACCTTGGGCCGGGCGTCGTCGACGCGGGCGGCGAGCTCCTTGGCGGCGAAGCCGCCGAAGACCACCGAGTGCACCGCGCCGAGGCGGGCGCAGGCCAGCATGGCGATGACGGCCTCGGGGATCATCGGCATGTAGACGATGACGCGGTCGCCCTTCTGCACCCCGCACGCCTGCAGCACCCCGGCGAAGGCGGCCGTCTTCTCCAGCAGCCGGGCATAGGTGTACGACGACCGCGTGCCCGTCACCGGGCTGTCGTGGATCAGCGCGACCTGGTCGGCGCGGCCGTTGACGACGTGGCGGTCGAGGGCGTTGTAGCAGGTGTTCATGGTGGCGTCGGGGAACCACCGGTAGAACGGGGGACGGTCGGCGTCGAGCGCGCGGGTCGGCTTGGCGAACCAGTCGACCAGGCGGGCCTGCTCGAGCCAGAACGACTCGGGGTCCGCGATGCTCCGGGCGTGGGTCTCCGCGTAGCTCCCGTGCGCGCTCATGGCAGTCCATTCTCCTCGGTGTCGGCCGGTCGGTCGGTGTCGTCGAGCCACTCGGCGAAGAAGGCGCTGAGCTCCTCGCCCGACAGCTCCTCGGCGAGGGCGCGGAACTCGGCGTCGGTGCCGTGGCCGCGGGCGTTGCGCGTCACCCAGGCGCGCGCGACGGCGTCGAAGGTGGCGTCGCCGACCCGCTGCCGCAGCGCGGCCAGCGTCATCGCGCCCCGCTGGTAGATGACGTCGTCGAACATGCGTGCCGGGCCGGGGTCGCTGACCTTCAGGCCCCAGAAGGGTGCGTTCCGCGGCCGCCCGTCGTACGCCAGGCGGAGCCGCTCGGACACGGTGCGACTGCCCAGGTGCTCGGACCAGGCCCACTCGGCGTACGTCGCGAAGCCCTCGTTGAGCCAGATGTCGCGCCAGCGGGTGACCGCGACGTCGTCGCCGAACCACTGGTGCGCCTGCTCGTGCACGACGAGGGAGACGTTGCGGGCGGTGGTGCCGCCGATGTAGGGGTAGACGGGTCGGCTCTGGGTCTCGAGCAGGTAGCCGAGCGGGGCGCCCACGACCACGCCGCCGGTGCTCGTGAACGGGTAGGGGCCGAACTCGCTCTCCAACCAGGAGACCACGCCTGGCGTCCTCCGCATCAGCGCCATCGCCTCGGCCCGGGCGGTGCCGCCGAGCTTCTCCGAGACGCCGTAGACGACGGGGCGGCCGGCGGCGGTGGTCTGCTCGACCCGGAACTGCCCGGCAGCGAAGAAGGCGAGGTACGTCGCCATCGGCTGGCTCATCCGCCAGGTCCACCGGGTCCAGTCACCGACCGGCTCCCGGGAGACGAGCTCGCCGTTGCTGAGCGCCTCCTGGCCGCGCGGCACGCGCAGCACGATGTCGTAGGTGGCCTTGTCCGCCGGGGTCTCGTTGGCCGCGAACCACCAGGGGCCCATCTGCGGCTGCCCGACGGCGACGCCCTCGCCGCGGGTCCAGGAGAACGGGGACTGCCCCGCGGCGACGACCGAGGCGGGGCGGCCGTGGTAGCGGACCACGACGCGGAAGGGGTCACCCGCAGTGACGGCGGTCGCCGGGACGACGCGGAGCTCGTGACGGTTCGGCTTCGAGAAGCGTGCTGCCACGCCGTCGACGCGGACGCTGTCGGCGGTCAGGGCGAGGTCGAGGTGGAAGGCGCTGAGGTCGGCGGTGGCGCGGGCCTCGAGCACCGTGCTGCCGGTGAGCCGGTCGCTGCCGGGGCGGTAGTCGTCGCGGATCGTGTAGTGCTCGACCTGGTAGCCGCCGTTGCCGTCGAGCGGGAAGTAGGGGTCGCCGCCGCTGTCGGACCCGGTGACCGCGGCGTGCGCGGCTCCGGTCGCACCCGTCGCACTTGTCGCTCCGATCGCCGCCGGCCCCAGGACGAGGGCCGTCGCGAGGGTGGTCCCGACGGCGACGAGCAAGCGGGGCACGGGCACGGGGGCACCTCTCGGAAAAGACGTTGCGGGGAGCGCGCCCGCTCCGCGACGCTATCCCACGTCCGTCCACCGCTGCTGCCCCGAGGAGGAATCCCATGGTTGCCGTCGCCGCACGCCCGCGCCCCCTCTCCCTCCTCGACTGCTGGAGCAGACGTGACCCTCTCCCCGCCGTTCCACCCCGGCTCCCCTGAGCCGGCCGGCACCCGTTTCACCCTCGACTTCACCGCCACCGACGACCTCGACGAGTCCACGCAGCGCTGGACGACGTACTGGGACGTCGAGCGGCTCTGCCGCGGCCCCGAGCCGGCGCCCGGCTGGGTCGTCGCCGACCGCGCCGCCGTGGACACCGAGCTCGGTGTCCTCAAGACCGGCAAGGAGGCCGACGTCTTCCTGCTCGAGCGGGCCGTGCCCGGCACGCCCGGCGTCGTGATGGCGGCGAAGCGCTACCGCTCCCCCGAGCACCGCACCTTCCACCGCAGCGCGACCTACACCGAGGGCCGCCGCATGCGCAGCACGCGCAGCACTCGGGCCCTCGAGAAGGGCACGCGCTTCGGCCGGGAGGTGGCGGCCGGGCAGTGGGCGTCGTCGGAGTGGGAGGCGCTGCGTGAGCTGTGGCTGGCAGGGGTGCCGGTGCCCTACCCGGTGCAGATCGACGGCACGGAGATCCTCATGGAGCTGGTGGTCGACCCCGAGTCGCCGGACCTCGCGCCCGCGCCCCGGCTGGCCGCGACCCGGCCCGACCCGGAGCGGTTGCGGTCGTACGTCGAGCAGGTTCGCGACCTGCTGGGGGCGCTGGCCCGTCGGGGGATCGCCCACGGCGACCTGTCGCCGTACAACGTGCTGGCCGCCGGGGAGCGGCTGGTCGTGATCGACCTGCCGCAGGTCGTCGACATCGTGGCGAACCCGACCGGGACCGACTTCCTGCTGCGCGACTGCCGCAACATGGCGACGTGGTTCACCCGCCGTGGGCTGGCGGTCGACGCCGAGGACCTGTTCGCGGAGGTGCTGGCGCAGGCGTACTGATCCGGCTGCCCGCGTGGTACCGGTGGTGCTCGGGGGGTGAGCCGGCGGGCGCCGGGCATGCTGGGCGGGTGACGACCCCAGATGCCGAGACTGCCGCGGTGGCCGCGCGCCGCGTGCGCGAGATCGAGACCCTGGACGAGCTCGACGGCCTGCTCGCCACGGGCGCGCGCTCGATGCGCGGGTGGCGGCTGCAGGGCCTCGACCTGCGGGAGTACGACGACCGGCTGGCGGGACTGGACGCGACCGGGGCGGCGTTCCTGGGGTGCTGGACCTCTCCGTCGTTGACCGACCGGCTGCGCGACGGTGGAGCGGTGGTCCTGCCCCGCATCGAGGGGCTGCCGTTCTCGCCCTACCGGGGGCTGCTGTACACCCCCGCGGAGCTCTACGCCGGTCTCGAGGACGGCTACGAGGCCACGTTCGACGCGCGGGCCTACCGGTGGTCGGTAGACGCTCGCGTCGAGCACGACGCACTGCTGGCCGCCGCGGCGGCGCTGCACGACCACGCGGTCGACGACGCGCTCGGCGAGGCGCTCGCCGGGCACAGGACGGTCGGCGTCATGGGTGGGCACAAGCTCGACCGCGGCACCGACGGCTACCGCACCGCGGTCGAGCTCGGGCGGCGCCTGGCCGGTCACGGCCTGCTGGTCGCCACCGGGGGCGGACCGGGCGCCATGGAGGCGGCGAACCTGGGTGCCCGCCTGGTCGAGGCCGACGAGGCCGAGGTCGACGCCGCCGTGGAGCGGCTGGCGGAGGCACCCGACCACGTCGGGGCCGAAACCGCGTGGGCCCGGGCCGCCGCGGTGGTCGCCGCGGACCTGCCCGAGACGACGACGATCGGCGTCCCGACCTGGTTCTACGGCCACGAGCCGCCGAACCTCTTCGCCACCCACGTCGCGAAGTTCTTCGCCAACGCCCGCCGCGAGGACACGCTGCTGCGGCGCTGCGACGCCGGCATCGTGTTCCTGCCCGGGGCGGGCGGCACGGTGCAGGAGCTGTTCCAGGACGCCTGCGAGAACTACTACGCCGCCGAGGGCGAGGCAGCCCCGATGGTGCTCGTCGGGCGCGAGCACTGGACCGAGCGACTGCCGGTGTGGCCGCTGCTGCAGGCGCTGGCCGAGCAGGGCGGCTTCGCGGAGCGGATCTTCCTCGTCGACGACGTCGACGCCGTCGACGACGCCCTGGGCTGAGCGCGGTGTCGGTTTCACTGGGTACCTAGTGATGTTGGCGCTTCCCGAACGAAGTTTCGCTCGGGAAGTGCCGGTTTCACTAGGTACCCAGTGAAACCGACAGGCTCATCCGGCGCTGGCCTCGCTGGCGGCGAGCTGCCCGCAAGCGCCGTCGATCTCGCGGCCGCGAGTGTCGCGCACCGTGACCGGCACGCCCTTGGCCTCGAGCCGGCGGACGAACTCGCGCTCGTCCTCGCGGCGGCTCGCCGTCCACTTCGACCCGGGGGTGGGGTTGAGCGGGATGAGGTTGACGTGGACCCAGCCCCAGTCGCCGTACGACTGCAGGACGTCGGCGAGCATGTCCGCCCGCCAGCCCTGGTCGTTGATGTCCTTGATGAGGATGTACTCGATCGACACCCGCCGACCGGTGCGCTCGGCGTAGTGCCAGGCCGACTCCACGGCCTCGGCGACCTTCCAACGCGTGTTCACCGGGACCAGCTCGTCGCGCAGCTCGTCGTCGGGCGCGTGCAGCGACAGCGCGAGCGTGACCGGGATGCCCTCCTCGGTGAGCTGGTTGATGCGCGGCACGAGGCCCACTGTGGAGACCGTGATCGAGCGGGCCGAGAGCCCGAGCCCGTCCGGGTTCGGCTCGGTCAGACGGCGTACGGCGCCCACGACCGCCTTGTAGTTGGCCAACGGCTCCCCCATGCCCATGAACACCACGTGCGAGAGCCGCCCGGGACCGCCGGCGACCTCGCCGGTGGCCATCTGACGGGCGCCCCAGACGACCTGGTCGACGATCTCGGCGGCCGACATGTTGCGCTGCAGGCCGCCCTGGCCGGTGGCGCAGAACGGGCAGGCCATGCCGCAGCCTGCCTGCGACGACACGCACATGGTCGCGCGGCCGGGGTAGCGCATGAGCACGGACTCGACGAGCGCGTTGTCGAACAGCCGCCACAGCGACTTCACGGTCGTGCCCTTGTCGGCGGTGCGGACCGAGACCGGGTCCAGCAGGCGCGGCAGCAGCTTGTCGACCAGCTCGGCGCGCTGCGCGGCCGGCAGGTCCGTCATCTGCTCGGGGTCGTCGACCAGGCGCGCGAAGTAGTGGGCCGACAGCTGACGGGCCCGGAACCCGGGCAGCCCGGCGTTCTCCGCCAGCTCCTTGCGCTCAGTGGGCGAGAGGTCGGCGAGGTGCCGCGGGGGCTTGCCGCGGCCGCGCGGCTCCTCGAAGACGAGCGGCAGCAGGTTCGGGCCCTCGGCGGGCACGGCGGTCGTGGGGGTGAGTTCGGTGTCGCTCATGGCCCTCCCAGTGTCCCCGCTGGGACCGCCATGCGCGAACCGACCGCCGCCCGGCCCCGCTCCGCGCGCGTCAGGGGCGACGCACGACGTACGACGAGGTCCAGATCGGGTCGATCTTGACCGGGGTGCCCGAGCGGCTGGAGTGCACGATCCGGTTGTTCCCGATGAAGACGCCGGCGTGGTAGGCGTTTCCGTTCTTGACGAACAGGATGATGTCGCCCTTGCGCTTCGCCGACTTCGACACTGCGCGCAGACCGGCCTTCTGCTGGTCGGTGGTGCGCGGGATGCTGCGCCCCGCGCGCGCGTAGGAGAACGAGGTCAGCCCCGAGCAGTCGAAGGCGTTCGGGCCGGCGGCTCCGTACCGGTAGGGGTCGCCGCGCTGCGCCAGGGCGATCTTCATGGCGCGCAGCCGCTGGGACTCGGTGGTGCGGCTGGTCGCGGCCTCGGCGTGCTGGCCGCTGTCCTCGGTGGGCAGGCCGCCCAGGAGACCGGTGAAGAGGATCGTGCCGAGCACGACGACGAGCGAGCGTCTGAGGGCAGACGTGATGACAGACATGGATGTCCCTTCGTCCACGCCTGTGAAATGTGACCTGTCGGGTTCGGGCTGACGGTGCCCGCTCAGCTGCGCTGAGCTCACCCCAAGGCTCGGCCGCACGTCCGGGGACGGTGCGGCGGAGCCGTGATGCTCGGGTATCCCACGTCCACCCGTGTACGAGGCGGATCGGAGCGGGTGGACCTCGGCGCTCTCCGACCGGCGGGCCCAGCGGCTCGCGCCGAGAACTGTACGACGGCGCGCGGCCGTGTTGGCCGGATCCGGCGGATCCGGGTGCGAGCCCTGGTCCTACCGGCACACGCGGTCCAGGCCGCTCCTCCCGTAGGCCTCCGCCACGAGGTCCTCGCGCACCATCAGCACCTCCTCCGACGGCACGAGCACCACGTCACGCACGTCGCAGCCGACGACCGCGGACACCCCGACGCGGCGCGGGGAGGACCGGCACGTGGGCATCTCGCCCGTCCCGACACGGCGCCCGACCCGGAGCTCCCGCCACGGGCGCTCGAACCGGGATCCGACGCCGTCGTACACCCGCCCGTCGAAGGACAGGGTGGACTCCACGGTGCACTCCGCGTAGCTGCGCTCCTCAGGCGAGCAGGAGGCGCAGAGCGTCAGGACGGCGACCGCCGCGACCGTGCTCCACCCTCTCGTCACGACCCTGGGACGCGCAGCGGCGAGGAGCGGTTCCTCAGAGCAGGTGCGCCACGTCCCACGCGATGGCGACGACGGCCACCGCGACGAGCAGCCCGAGCCACGCGAGCACCAGGCGGGTGTCGCGCAGCAGGCACTTCGAGCGCAGCAGACCACCGCGCCGCGCCTTGGAGTACGCCGTGAAGGCCAGCGTCGCGAAGACCAGCACCGCCCAGGGGCCGAGCAGCCAGCCGAGGAGCGCGACCGTGGTGAAGACGCACAGCTTCAGCGGGTCGACGCCGGGCTCGTCAGAGGACGAGGCGTCCACCGCGCCGCCGTACGCCGCCCCCTGGGCCGCTGCCCGCTCCCGCCACCCGGGGTCCAGCGAGCCGGGGTCCAGCGAGCCGGGGTCCAGCCGGCCGGCTCCTGGTCCGGCGTCCTGCCCGCTCACGGCCGCACCGTCGGTGTGGGGAGGAGGGCGGGCAGGGCGTCGGCGCCGGTCGCGGTCGACAGCCGCCGCTCCCCCAGCGGCGCCCAGGCCTGGACCGCGCAGAACGGCGCGCACTGGTGCGACCCCTCACGCTCCCCCGACGCCGGTCCGGCGACCGTGGCGACGTGGACGCAGCACTGCGTGAGCCGCTCCTCGATCATCGTGTGCATGTCCATGAACGGCTTGACCGTCACCCGCAGCACCCGCTCGCCGAGCAGCCGCCGCATCCGCTCCTTCTGACCCGGCAGCCTCGAGGCGGCCAGCGTCGCGAGCGTGCCGACCCCGATGTCGCAGCTCGAGCAGATGTCGGTCCAGATGCTGCTCATCGACGGGTGTGAGAGCGAGGACTGCTCGCTCAGCAGGTCGAGCAGCGACTGGCGCAGCACCTTCTTCATCGACGCCGGGATGGTGTCGTCGGCGATCCGGTTGGCCAGCAGCTCGGGCTCCAGGTCGAGCCAGTCCTTGAGCCGCTCGGGCCCGATCAGCGAGACCAGCGAGCGCCAGGTCCCCGAGTCGTCGCGCAGCAGGTAGCCCACCGAGCAGCAGTGCGGGTGCGAGCACGGCAGCGCCGTCAGGTCGCGCCACGTCACCTGCCCCGCGGTCTGCTCCTCGAGCCGCGCCAGCACCCCGGTGTGGGTGAGCCGCTCCATCGGGTCGATGCCCGACGAGCGGCCCGAGCCGAACACCGGCTGGATCGTGACGCCACCGACGTACGGCGTGTCGAAGCCGCGCTTGAGCACCGCCCCGATCTCGTCGTCGTTGACGCCCAGCGCCGCGGTCATCGTCAGCGTCATGAAGACGCCGCGCGAGGCCAGCCGCTCGATGGCGCGGTCCTTGAAGCGGCGGATGTCCGCGCCGCGGTGGTGGATCGACGCCTCGGCCGACTCGCCGTCGTACTGCAGGTAGACCTCGACCCGCTCCCGGTGCCGCGCCAGCAGGTCGACCAGCGCGTCGTCGCGCGAGATCGCCAGCCCGTTGGTGTTGACCAGCACCCGCACGACCGGCCGGGCCGCGACGGCGTCGAGCAGCTCGGCCAGCCAGGGGTACAGCGTCGGCTCGCCCCCGGACAGCATGAGCACGTCGAGCCGGCCGTTCTCCTTCGCCAGCCGGGCGTCGATCGAGGCCAGCACCTGCTCCAGCGGCGCCACGCCGGCCCGCGCGGGCGCCGACTCCGCGAAGCACGTCGGACACTTGAGGTTGCAGTGGTCGAGGACGTCCTCGAGCAGGATGCAGGTGTGCTGGGACTGCATCTCCGGCAGCCCGTGCTCGTAGGCCGCGGGCACGGGCAGGAAGTTGCCGGTCAGGTCGGGCTGGTGCACCTTGGTCGGCGCCGTCCACTCCTCGAGGTAGGACAGGATCTCGGCGGACTCGTCGTACAGCGTCCGCACGAGCCCGTGGTCGGGGCAGCCGCGCTCCAGGAAGACCCGCTCCCCGCGGACGGCCAGCCAGCCCGACAGACGCCGTACGTCGGCCAGCGGCCGGTGCGGCTGCTCCTCGTGGCAGTGCGGGCAGAAGGCGTTGACGTACCGGTGCACCCGCCAGTCACGGGTCGGCATGCCGGGGCCGCGCGGCGTCGTGGTCATGCGGGGACCTGCTCTCGGGTCGGCGCGGCGGAGCGCCGCAGGATCGGGTCGTAGCGGCCGCGCCGGAAGCCGACGACGAGGCGTCCGAGCAGCAGCGGCAGGGTGAGGGCCAGGAAGAGCTGGGGCCGGGTCAGCCCCTCCCAGGCGACCTCGTTGCCGCGGATGAACTCGACGAGGAAGCGCACGACGGCGTAGGCGGCGACGTACAGCACGAAGGTCTCCCCCGGTGCGGTCAGCCGGTGACGCATCCAGAACCAGATCGCGGCGAAGGCGAGCAGGTGGAAGGCGATCTCGTAGAGGTGCGACAGGTGCAGCGGTACGCCGGCCGGCGACCCGGTCCGCGCCGCGGTGGCGTCGTCGAGGGTGACGCAGAGGACGTCGCAGCCGGCCGTGCCGGGTCGCTCGGTCAGCAGGCAGCCGATCCGGCCGATGCCCATGCCGAGCGCCACCGCCGGGGCGAACAGGTCGCCGGTGCGGGCGCGGTAGCCGCACAGCCGCTTGGCCACGTGCACGCCCAGCCACGCGCCGACCAGGCCGGACAGGATGCTGCGGTTGCCGAGCAGCCACTGCTCGGCGAAGGAGGCGTTCTCCCGCAGGTCGACGTGCTGGAGCCAGGTGCCCAGCCGCATGAGGATCGCGCCCCCGAGCAGCGCACCGGTGACGACGTACAGCAGGCGCTCGTCGCGCTGGCCCCGGCGGCGGGCTTCCGCGAGGAACACCACCGTGGCGGCGACGACGCCGAGACCCACGAAGACGCTGTGCGTCGACAGTGGAAGGTCGGTGCCGAGCAGGTCGCCGAGGGTGGGGTACATCAGTGGGCGCCGCTCAGGGCGGCGATGAAGAGGCCCCAGACGCCCAGGCAGGAGGCCGAGCCGACGATCATGCCGATCGACATGCCCATGAGCAGACCGGCGCCGGCCTTGCGGAGCTTGCGCGAGAGCAGCATGCCGATGCCCACCACGATGGGCAGGCCGAAGCCGAGGGCGATGCCGAACCCTCCGAGGGCGTCGGAGCCCGACGTGCTCGCCACACCGGAGCTCAACCAGATGCCCAGCCACGGCATGACCAGGAAGCCGAGCGCGAGGCCCAGCAGGAGACCGCCGACGACGGCGAGCGGGTGGCGCCGCTTGCCCGGCGGGGGCTGCCACGGCTGGCCCGGGGGCGGAGCGCCCGGATAGCCGGGGCCCGGGGGCGGAGCGCCCGGGTAGCCCTGCCCCGGCGGCTGCTGGCCCCACCCGGGGGGCTGCTGGCCCCACCCGGGGGGTGGCTGGCCGCGGTCGGGCGGCGGGACACCGCCCTCCGGGGGCGACGGGCGTCCGTCGTCAGGAGGCGGTACGCCGTCGTCGGGCGGTCGACTCGTCATGGCTCGCAGTCTCACCCGCGGCGGCAGCGAGTCGTGTGAGGCGCGACGAGGGGACTGCTCGCGGGTGGCTCGCGGGCGCTCGGGGCTGCTCGCGCCGATCAGCCGGCGTAGCTGCCCTCGACGAGGCCGAGCAGGCCCAGGCAGGTCGCCGACCCCACGATCATGCCGATCGCCAGCCCCAGCACGACGCCGGCACCGACCGAGCGGAAGCGCGGCGGCACGAGCAGCAGCACCCCGAGCACCAGCGGCACCAGCAGGACGTGGATCAGGTTCCAGGAGCCGTCGCCCGCCTTCACGGTGCTGTCCAGCAGCAGGAACACCACCCACGGGAGCCCGAAGAACCCGGTGAACAGCCCGATCAGGACCCCGAGGCCGGTGAGCCGGCGAGGGCGCTCCTCGGTGCTCAGAACGGCCCCATCCCGAAGACCAGGACGGTCATGACGAGTCCGACGAGCCCGCCGGTCAGCAGCCCGGTGGCCAGGCCCCGCAGCAGGCCCCGCCCGCCCTCGCGGACCGAGCGGACCAGCAGGAGCCCGAGACCGAGCAGGAACGGCAGGGCCGGGGACACCAGGCTGGCGGAGTCCTGGTCGGACTGCGCCAGCGCCGGGAACAGCGAGAACAGCACGAAGCCGACGAACAGACCCACGAGGGTGCCCAGCGTGACGAGCACCGGCTTCTGGCGCGACGGCGGGCTGGAGGACGGCCCGCTCGGAGAGCTAGAGGACGGCATAGTGCAGCAGCAGCCAGATGGGCGCGACGGTCGCGAGCAGCGAGTCGAGGCGGTCCATGAGGCCGCCGTGGCCGGGGATGACCTGCGACATGTCCTTGATGCCGAGGTCGCGCTTGATCACCGACTCGACGAGGTCGCCCAGCGTGGCCATCACGACCGCGATGAGGCCCAGTGCGACACCGACCCACCAGTCGCCCTCGAGCAGGTAGTCGACGAGCAGCCAGCCCGCCACCACGCACGCGAGGGCGGAGCCGGCGAAGCCCTCCCACGACTTCTTCGGGGAGATGACCGGGGCCATCGGGTGCTTGCCGAACAGCACCCCGGCGACGTACCCGCCGATGTCGGAGGCGGCGGTGACGGCGATGAAGGTGATGATCGCCTTCACGCCGTCGTCCTCGGCCAGCAGCAGCGCCACGAACGAGCCGAGGAACGGCACGTAGAAGATCGTGAAGACCGACGCGGTGGCGTCGCGGACGAAGCCGTCGATGCCGCGGCGCAGCAGCCACAGCATGGTGACCAGGCCCGTGACGGCGGTCGCGGTCACCAGCGGCTCGGTGCCCTCGAAGTACGCCGAGACCACCATGACCGTGCCGCCGAGCATCAACGGCTCCTGCGGCAGGTTGATGCCCTTGGCGCGGAACCCGCGGTCGAGCTCCCAGATGGCGACCAGGACGGCGGCGACCACCACGATCATGAACAGCCACTTGAGGAAGACCAGGGACACGATGATCATCGTGGCGAGGCCGACGCCGGAGGCGATGGCGAGCGGGAGGTTCCGACCGGCGCGGCTCTGCTTCGTCGCGGTCGACGGCGGGGGCCCCGACGGCTCGGGAGTGGCGGCCGGGGTGGAGGGGTCAGTCATGCGCGGCCTCAGACTTCGAGGAGCTCGGCTTCCTTGTGCTTGAGCATGTCGTCGATCGCGTCCGTGTGCTTCTTGGTCAGCCCGTCGAGCCGCTTCTCCGCACCGGTGACGTCGTCCTTGCCGACCTCGCCGTCCTTCTCGAGCTTGTCGAGGGCCTGCTTGGCGGTCCGGCGGATGTTGCGCACCGAGACGCGCCCCTCCTCGGCCTTGCCCTTGGCGAGCTTGATGTAGTCGCGGCGACGCTCCTCGGTCAGCTCGGGGAAGGTCACGCGGATGGTCTTGCCGTCGTCGGTCGGGTTCACGCCGAGGTCGGAGTCGCGGATGGAGCGCTCGATCGCCCCCATGGCGCCGGCGTCGTACGGGCTGATGATCACCACGCGCGCCTCGGGCACGGTGAAGGACGCGAGCTGCTGCAGCGGGGTCGGGCTGCCGTAGTAGTCCGCGGTGAGCTTGTGGAACATCGCCGGGTGCGCACGGCCGGTCCGGATCGACGCGAAGTCCTCACGCGTCACCTCGACGGCCTTCGACATCTTGCTCTCGGCCTCTTTGAGGGTGTCGTTGATCAAGACTGCTCCTTCGTCGTCGGGCGGCCACCGGCGAGCGGCACCCGTAGGGGGATCATGGTCGGCCCGAGGGGGCCGTGGTCACACATCCCGCGAGATCGTCGTACCGATCTTCTCACCTGCGACGACCCGGGCGATGTTGCCGTGCTCGGAGAGGTTGAAGACCACCATGGTCACGTCGTTGTCGCGGCAGAGGCTGATCGAGGTCGCGTCGGCGACCTTGAGGCCCCGCGTGAGGAACTCGTCGTAGGTCAGGTGGTCGAACTTGACCGCGCCGGGCTCGCGGTTCGGATCGGCGTCGTAGACGCCGTCCACGCCCTGCTTGCCCATGAGGATGACCTCGGCGCCGACCTCGAGCGCGCGCTGCGCGGCGACGGTGTCGGTGGAGAAGTAGGGCATGCCGGCGCCGGCACCGAAGATGACCACGCGGCCCTTCTCGAGGTGGCGGATGGCGCGGCGCGGGATGTAGGGCTCGGCGACCTGGCCCATCGAGATGGCGGTCTGCACGCGGGTGGGGACGCCCTGCTTCTCGAGGAAGTCCTGGAGGGCGAGGCAGTTCATCACCGTGCCGAGCATGCCCATGTAGTCGGCGCGGGCCCGCTCCATGCCGCGCTGCTGCAGCTCGGCGCCGCGGAAGAAGTTGCCGCCGCCGACCACGATCGCGACCTGGACGCCGCTGCGGACGACCTCGGCGATCTCGGCGGCGATCTTGTTGACGACGTCGGGGTCGACGCCGATGCGTCCGCCGCCGAACACCTCGCCCGACAGCTTCAGCAGCACTCGCTGGTATCCGCTCATCTGCTTCTCCTTCGGTGCGCTCGCCTCTGGGCGCACCCTAGTCGACCCGGACGACTGGGGGTGGTGCAGGGATGGTGCCCGCAGGACGGTGCACGCGTGGCCGGGTCCCGCGGCTGCGGGACCCGGCCACGCGGGGGGATCAGGCCCCGACCTCGAAGCGGGCGAACCGCGTCACGGTGACGCCGGCGGCGTCGAGGACGGCCTTGACCGACTTCTTGTTCTCGGAGACCGACGGCTGGTCGAGGAGGGCGACCTCCTTGAAGAAGCCGTTGAGGCGACCCTCGACGATCTTGGTGAGCGCGCCCTCGGGCTTGCCCTCCTCGCGCGCGGTGGCCTCGGCGATCTCGCGCTCCTTGGCGACGACGTCCGCGGGGACCTCGTCCCGGGAGACGTACGTCGGGCGCATGGCCGCGATCTGCATGGCGGCGCCGCGGGCGACGGCCTCGTCGCCACCGGAGTACTCCACCAGCACGCCGACGGCGGGCGGCAGGTCGGCGGCGCGACGGTGCAGGTAGGTCACGACCGGGCCGTCGAACACGGCGACGCGGCCGAGCTCGATCTTCTCGCCGATCTTGACCGCGAGGGCCTCGACGACCTCGCCGACGGTGCCGTCGCCCATCGGGACGGCCTTGAGGGCCTCGGCGTCGGCCGGCTTCGCCTCGGCGGCGACGTCGGCGATCTGCTGGGCGGTCGCGACGAAGTCGGGGTTCTTGGCCACGAAGTCGGTCTCGCTGTTCAGCTCGACCAGGGCGGTGCCGGAGGAGGCGACGAGGCCGGAGCTGGCGGAGCGCTCGGCGGCGCGCTTGGCGGCCTTGCCGGCGCCCTTGACGCGCAGGATCTCGGTGGCCTTCTCGAAGTCGCCGTCGGCCTCGGTGAGGGCCTTCTTGGCGTCCATCATGCCGGCGCCGGTCTGGTCACGGAGCCGCTTGACGTCTGCAGCGGTGATGCTCATGAGAGATGTCTTCCTTCGTCTGGGGGCGTCTGGGGGCGCCCGGGGCGTCGTGGGTGCCCGGAGGAGGTGGGTGCAGGACGGACCGACCGCCGCCCCGACCCCGGCGAGGGGGTCGGAGCGGCGGTGCGGGTCGCGTCAGGCCTGCGAGGTCTCGGTCGCCTCGGAGGACTCGGCAGCGCCGTCGGTGGTCTCCTCGGCCTGCGGGGTCTCGGAGGTCTCCGGGGTCTGGGCCGGGGTCTCGGCGGTCTCCGAGCTCTCGGCGGCCTCGGGGGTCGCGCTGCCCTCGGAGGAGGCGCCGGTGGCCTCGGCGGCCGGGGTCGACTCGGTCGCGGTGTCGCCGCCGGTGGCAGCGACGGCGGCCTCGTCGGCCTGCCCGCCCAGGAGCTCGCGCTCCCACTCGGGCAGCGGCTCCTCGCCACCGAGCTCGGCGCCGGTGGCCGCCTGCTCGCCCTTGACGCCGGCGCGGGCCATGAGGCCCTCGGCGACGGCGTCGGCGACCACGCGGGTCAGCAGCCCGACGGCGCGGATCGCGTCGTCGTTGCCCGGGATCGGGAAGTCGACCTCGTCGGGGTCGCAGTTGGTGTCGAGGATGCCGATGATCGGGATGCGGAGCTTGCGCGCCTCCTCGACGGCCAGGTGCTCCTTCTTGGTGTCGACGATCCAGACCGCGGACGGGGTCCGGGTCATGTCGCGGATGCCGCCCAGGGTGCGGTCGAGCTTGTCACGCTCGCGCTTCATCCCGAGGAGCTCCTTCTTCGTGCGGCCGGAGCCGGCCACGTCGTCGAAGTCGATCTCGTCGAGCTCCTTGAGGCGGTTGATCCGCTGGTGCACGGTCTGGAAGTTGGTGAGCATGCCGCCCAGCCAGCGCTGGTTGACGTAGGGCATCCCGACGCGCGTCGACTGCTCGGCGATCGCCTCCTGGGCCTGCTTCTTCGTGCCCACGAACATCACGGTGCCGCCCTTGGCGGTGGTGTCCTTGATGAACGCGTAGGCGCGGTCGATGTAGGCCAGCGACTGCTGCAGGTCGATGATGTAGATGCCGTTGCGCTCGGTCATGATGAAGCGCTTCATCTTGGGGTTCCAGCGACGGGTCTGGTGCCCGAAGTGGACGCCGCTCTCGAGGAGCTGACGCATGGTGACGACGGCCATGGCCTTCGACTCACTTTCGTGTGCGCACCGCGGCGCGCGGCCCGGATCTCCGGGGCCGCAGGCGGTGGTGCTGTTCTCGGTTGTCGCGGGCCGCGGGTTGCGGCACGCCCTGAGGCTCGGCGAGGACCCTCACCGACGAGACGTTCCTCGTGGGACCGAGAGGGTGCCTGCCCGCGGGCTCCGCTCCCCTGGCGGGTGACGGAGCGCTGTGCGGTTGGACGAACCTGCGATAGTCGACCCGGTTCGTGCAGGCACGGCGCGGGTCGCCACCGGTGAGTGTACGGGAGGACCGGGGGTGCTCGCGAACCGCCGGGTTGTCCACAGATCCGGGCTCGCGGCCCCGGCCGTCCGCCTATCCGGGTCAGCCTGGGCCATGCCCCTTCCCAGTCTCCTCCTCGGTGTCCTGCCCAGTGCCCCTCTCGCGCTCGGCACCGCCCTCGCCCCCGTGGCGGGGCTGGTGCTGTCGGGTCTCCTGGTCGGGTCCACCCCGGAGACGGGTACGGCGACCGCGGCCCGCTCCCCCGCCGACGGCATCGCCGCTCGCTCCGGGTCGACGGTGCCGAGGGATCCGGCGCCGGCCCGCGGGACCTGGCCGCTGGCGCCGGTGCCGTCGATCGCGCGTCCCTTCGACCCGCCCGAGCAGCGGTGGTCGGCCGGCCACCGCGGCGCGGACCTCGTCGGCCGTCCCGGTCAGCCGGTGCGCACAGCCCTGGCCGGGACGGTGTCCTACGTCGGTCGGATCGCCGGTCGCGGCATCGTGACGGTCGACCACGGCCGGGTGCGGACGACGTACCAGCCGGTGGCGGCCGTGGTGCGGCGTGGCGACGAGGTGGCCGAGGGACAGGTGATCGGGCGGCTGCTGCTGGCCGGCAGCCACTGCGCGCCGGTCGCCTGCCTGCACTGGGGGCTGATCCGTGGCGACACCTACCTCGACCCGCTCACGCTGGTCGGCGCCGTCCCCCAGCCCGTGCGGCTCTACCCCTGGTGATCCCCGCTCAGGCGCGGGGGTGGGCCTGCTCGTAGGCCGAGCGGAGCCGGTCGCGGGTGACGTGGGTGTAGATCTGCGTGGTGGCCAGCGAGGCGTGGCCGAGCAGCTCCTGGACGCTGCGCAGGTCGGCGCCGCCCTCGAGCAGGTGCGTGGCCGCGGTGTGCCGCAGGCCGTGCGGGCCGAGGTCGGGGGCGCCGGGCACGTCCGCGATCCGGCGGTGCACGACGGTCCGCACGGTCCGCGGGTCGATGCGTCCGCCGCGGGCCCCGAGGAACAGGGCCGGTCCGGACCCGGGCCGCGCCAGCTGCCCCCGGACCGCGCGCCACCGGTCCACGGCGGTCGCCGCGGGGGCGCCGTACGGGACGGAGCGCTCCTTGCGGCCCTTGCCGAGCACCCGGACGACGCGGCGGCCGTCGTCGAGGTCGTCGACGTCGAGGCCGCACAGCTCCCCCACCCGGATCCCGGTGGCGTAGAGCAGCTCGAGGACGGCGAGGTCGCGGCACCCGATCGGGTCCTCGTGGTGGGCCTGCTCGGCGGCGGCGTCGAGCAGCAGGCGGACCTCGTCCTGCTTCAGCGCCGCCGGCAGCGGCCGGTGGGCCTTCGGCGAGGCCAGCGCCGCCCCCGGGTCGGTGGGGAGCCGACCGGTGCGCGCGAGCCACGCGGTGAACGCCCGGGCGGAGGCCGAGCGACGGGCCATCGTGGCGCGGCTGCGCCCCAGCGTCTGCTGCTGGGCGAGCCAGCTGCGCAGCGCCCGGAGGTCGAGGGTGGCCACCGAGTCGTGGCCCAGCATCGTGAGGTGGGCCGCCAGCGACCTGAGGTCGCCGGTGTAGGCGCGCAGCGTGTGGGGGCTGACGTCGCGCGCCGACGTCAGGTGCCGCTCGAAGTCGGCCAGCGGCTCGACGAAGCCCTCCGCGACCTCCGGCTGCTCGGACTCCTCCACCCGCTCAGGCTAGGCGGCCCGGCACCCCGGCCCCGTCATTCCGGCTGCGGCGCGCGGCGCCAGGAGGCGCCCTCCGCCCGGACCAGCCCGACGGACCGCAGCCGGTGCAGCGCGCGGGTGGTGTCGGCGACGGAGAGGCCGGCGGCGTGGGCGACCGAGACAGCGGCCGCCGTGTGCACCAGCGGCACGGCGTCGAGCACGCGCATCTCGAGCAGGTCCAGGGCGTCGGCCGGACGCTCGGGCGCGCGACGCGGGAGGACGGTGGCCGTCCCCACCGGCGCCAGCGCCTCGACGACGTGCTCGCCGCGCGTCACGAGCGAGGCGGCCCCGGTCCGCAGCAGCTCGTGCACGCCCTCCGACGGCGCGCTGGTGACCGGCCCGGGCACGCCCATGAGCACCCGGTTGAGCCGGGAGGCCCAGTTGGCGGTGTTGAGCGCGCCGCTGCGCACGGCGGCCTCCACGACCACCGTGCCCGCGCTCATCGCCGCGATGACCCGGTTGCGGGCCAGGAAGCGGACGCGGGTCGGCGGCAGGCCGGGCCGCAGCTCGGAGACCACCGCGCCGTGCTGCGCGAGGTGGTCCAGCAGCGGGCGGTGGGCCGAGGGGTAGGCCCGATCCACCCCGCAGGCCAGCACCGCCACGGTCGTGCCCCCGACGCCGAGCGCTCCGCGGTGCGCCGCTTGGTCGATGCCGAAGGCAGCCCCCGAGACCACCGTCCGGCCCTCCGACGCCACCGCGGCGGCGAGGTCGCCCGCCACCGAGGTCCCGTACGTCGTGGCCGACCGCGACCCGACCACCGCCACCCCACCGGCTGCCACGTCGTCGAGCCGGAGCGGTCCCCGGACCCACAGCCCGAGCGGCTGGCCGCCGAGGCCGCTGACGGCGTCGACGTGGTCGAGCTCGGCCAGGCACGCCGGCCACTCGGCGTCCCCGGGCACGACGTAGCGGATGCCGGCCGCGGCCGCCCGCGCCAGCACGCCGGCCGGGTCCAGCCCGTCCTCCCGCATCCGCACGTCCTCACGCAGCCCCAGCAGCTCGCCGTCGGCGGCCAGCTCGGTCGCCAGCGCCTGCGCCCCCATCACCCCCAGCAGCCGCGCCACCCGCGGGTCGCCCGGCTCGGTCAGCACGTTGAGGCGCACCCGCGCCTCCCGCTCGTCCTGGTCGGCGCTCATCCGGCCCTCCTCGCCAGCGTCGCCTCGGCCAGCGGCTCGCCCGAGCGCAGGCGCAGCGCGACCTCCACGGCCTCCGGTCCGGGCGCCTCCCCGCCGTCGTGCGGCTCGAGCAGCGACGGGTCGAGGTCGGCCACGGTCCACGCCATCCGGTGCACCCGCGTCGCACCGCGCCGGGTCAGCCCGCCTCGGGTCAGGGCGGTGTCGACGAGGCCCAGGCCGGCGACCGTCAACGGCCACCGGGCGGACAGGGCCGGTCCCGGCACGTCGGCGTTCACCCGCCACGGGGTGCCGGCGAGCCGGAGCCCGGCGCGCTGCCGCGCTGCCGCGACGCGAGCGCGCACCGAGGCCGTGTCCTCCGGACGTCGCAGCGGGTCGCCGACCTCCCACGGCCGCACCGGCATCACGTGGCGCTCGATGTCGATGCGGTCCTTCACCGGGGCGGAGAACTTCTCGCGGTAGCCGCGCCGCTTCACCTCGCCGCACGTGCAGCGGTCCGCTGCAGGGTCGGTCGAGTAGTCGCCACAGGGGCACGGGTTCGCCCCGAGCACCACGATGGACCGGGCCGGGAACGTCGCCACGTCGTCCCCGCGGGTGATGGTGATCTCCGCGCTCTCCAGCGGCTGGCGCAGCGCGTCGACGATGTCGGCGCGGAACAGCGGGAACTCGTCGAGCAGCAGCACGCCGTGGAGCGCGCGGCTGATCTCCCCGGGGTGGACGCGGCCCGTGCCCCCGCCCAGCACGCTGACCTTCGACGCGCTGTGGTGCGGCGCCCGGAACGGCGGACGGGCGTCGGTCAGCCGGCGCGGCACCTCCCCGGCCAGCGACTGCACGGCGACCAGCTCGAGGGTCTCCTCCACGCTCAGGTCCGGGAGCAGCCCGGGCAGCCGCTCGGCCAGCGTCGTCTTGCCGGCGCCCTTCGGGCCGGTGAGGAGCAGGTGGTGCCCGCCGGCCGCGGCCACCTCGAGGGCGTAGCGCGCGTCGGCCATCCCGTGGACGTCGGCCAGGTCGAGCTCGTCGGTGCGGTCCTCGCCGCGCCAGCTGAGCACCGAGCCCGACCCGAGGGGCTCGACCGGCGGGGCGTCCGGCAGCGGCTCCCCCATCAGCAGCGCCACCGCCTGCGCCAGGCTCCGCACCCCCTCGACCTCGACGTCGGGGACCAGCGCCGCCTCCGGCACGTGCAGGTCCGGCACCACGACCCGGCGCACACCGCGGGAGCGGGCCGCCATGACCATGGGGATCACGCCGTGCACCGCCCGCACCCGCCCGTCGAGGGTCAGCTCGCCGATGAAGAGCCGCTCCGCCAGCGCCGCGACCGGGATGCAGGGCTCCTCACGCGCCCCGGCGGTCAGCACCGCCAGCGCGATGGCGAGGTCGAAGTGGGACCCGCGCTTGGGCAGGTCGGCCGGGGACAGGGCGATGGTCACCCGGCGCGTGGTGGGCCACTCGAGGCGGCTGTTGACGATCGCGGTGCGGCAGCGGTCGCGCGACTCGCTGATCGTCGGGTCGGGCCGGCCCACCATCGTGGTGGTGATCAACCCCTGGCGCACGTCGGCCTGCACGTCGATGACGTGGCCGCGGATGCCGTCGAGGGTGACCGTGCGCGCGGTCGCGACGCCCATCAGCCGATCCCCCGCACGTGCGTGAAGCGGGCGTCGCCGACGCGGTCCAGCAGCACCCCGACGAGGTCGAGCCGCACCTCCCGGGCCGGCACGTCGTGCTCGCGGAGCCAGCGCGCCGCCAGCCGTCGCAGCCGGGCGGCCTTGGCCTCGCTCACCTGCTCCAGCGGGCTGCCGAACCGGTCGTCGGCCCGGGTCTTGACCTCGCAGAACACCACCGTCGACCCGTCACGCAGGACGAGGTCGACCTCGCCGAGCTCGCACCTCCAGTTGCGGTCGAGCACGACCATCCCGAGCCGTCCGAGGTACGCCGCGGCCTGTGCCTCGCCGTACCCCCCTGTCGCCAACCGCTGGCGTGCTGTCGCCATCTCGACCACCTCCGCGGCCCACTGTCGCCGCGGGGGGCCCGGCGCGGCGGCCGACCGCTGCGAGCGGTGGAGAACGCGACCGACCGAGCGGCTGGGGAGGCTTCCGGGCCCGCTCGGTGCTCGCGCCCGACGACGATCCTTGCCAGACTTGGCGGGCAGGGAGGGTCACCGGCTCAGGGCGGAGGGGCATCATGCGCGGCAGCAGACGGACCGCTCTGGTGGTGGGCGCCGGTGTCCTCATGCTGGTGGCGGCCGCCGTCACCGGCGTCGTGCTGCTGCGCGAGATCCAGGAGCGGGGCGGCACCACCTGGGACGACTACCAGGCCGACAGCCGCGGGCTGCTGGTCCACGTCCGGGCCCGGCCGTGCGACGACCTCGACGTCCTCGACGTGCGGGAGCGCCCCCAGCGCGTCGAGGTCACCGTCGCTGTGGAGTCCGGCGGGCTGTTCTGCTCCGAGCCGGCCGAGGACCGCCGCATCCGGGTGGGGCTGGAGGAGCGCCTGGGCAAGCGCGACGTCTACGACGGGACCTGCCTGGCCGACGGCGAGCCGACCCGCGAGTGCGCGCGCGACGAGCGCCCGGCCGGCGAGCGCGACCGCGAGCGGCGCTAGGGCTTCGGCGGGTCGAGGTCCGACTCCGCGAGCTCCTCGACGTTGACGTCCTTGAAGGTCAGCACCTTCACGTTCTTGGCGAAGCGCGCCGGGCGGTACATGTCCCACACCCAGGCGTCGGTCATCGACACCTCGAAGAAGACGTCCCCGGCCTCGGTGCGCGCCTTCACGTCGACCTGGTTGCACAGGTAGAAGCGGCGGTCGGTCTCGACGACGTACTTGAAGATCCCGACGACGTCGCGGTACTCCCGATAGAGCTGCAGCTCCATCTCGGCCTCGTACTTCTCGAGGTCCTCGGTGCTCATCAGGCCTCCTGCCGGACGGGGGTCGCCAGTCTCTCATCCGCACCCGCGTCCGCGGGCGTCGGCGGCAGCGAGTCGCCCTCCGCTCGACGCACGTTGACGAACCGGCGTCGGTGGACCGCGCAGGGGCCGTGCTCGGCCAGCGCGGCGGAGTGGGTCGGGGTGATGTAGCCCTTGTGGGTCTCGAAGTCGTAGACCGGGTGGTCGCGGTGCAGGTCGGTCATGATCCGGTCGCGGGTCACCTTCGCGACCACCGACGCCGCCGCGATGCAGGCCGCGACGCGGTCGCCCTTCCAGACCGCGAGCCCCGGCACCTCGAGGCCGTCGACTCCGAACCCGTCGGTCAGCACGTACGACGGGCGCACGTCGAGGCGGGCCAGTGCCCGTCGCAGCGCCTCGACGTTGGCGACGTGCATGCCGAGCCGGTCGCACTCCTCGGAGTCGATGACGACCACCGACCAGGCCAGCGCCCGTCGTACGACCTGGTCGTAGCAGCGCTCGCGCGCCCGGGGCGTCAGCAGCTTGGAGTCCGCCAGCCCCGGCACGATGCCGCGCGACGTGGCGGGAAGGATCACCGCGCCGGCCACCAGCGGTCCCGCGCAGGCGCCCCGACCGGCCTCGTCGACGCCCGCGATGGGGTCGAGGCCGTGGCGGCGCAGCGCACGCTCGTAGCCGTAGAGGCCGGCGTCGCGGCGCACGGTGAGACCGCGGGGCAGGACGCTCACCGCCCGGCCGCCTGCCGGTCCGCGTCGTCCTCCTCGGCCGCCTCGACCGCGGCGAACGTGTCGGGCCGGCCCAGGGTCTTGGCGTGGCCCAGCGGCCAGACGACCGCGAAGACCTTGCCGACGACGTCCTCGACCGGGACGAACGCGCCCCCGGGGTCGCCGAGGTGGTAGCGGCTGTCGGCCGACTGCGAGCGGTTGTCGCCCATGACCCACAGCGATCCCTCGGGCACCTTCTGGTCGAAGGTGATCAGCGACGGCTTCTCGCCCCTCGCCAGGTAGGAGGACTCGCGCAGCGGCACATTGTTGACCCGGATCCGCCCCTGGGGGTCGCAGCACCGCACCCGGTCGCCGCCGACGCCGATCACGCGCTTGACCAGGTGGCCGCCGGTCGGGAACAGCCCGACGAGCTCGAGGCCCTTGCTCACCATGTTCTCCGCCGCGGGGGCGTCGGCCTCGTCCAGCCAGCCGCCGGGGTCGGCGAAGACCACGATGTCGCCGCGGCTGGGCTCGGCGTCGCCCCAGTAGGAGACCTTCTGCACGAGGATGCGGTCGTTGAAGACCAGCGTGTCGTTCATCGACCCCGACGGGATGTAGAACGCCTGCAGGAAGAGCGCCTTGATGCCGGTGGCGAGCAGCAGCGCGATCACCAGCAGCAGCGTGAGCTCCTGCCAGAACGGCACGGGCTTGCGGGCCTCGGCCTGCTCGTCGTCCGCGTGCTCCGGGGCCGGGCCCTCGTCGCCGAGGCGGGCGAGGTGACGGCCGCCCTTGCGGTGCCGACCCGGTGGCTTCGCCGGGCCCTCGTCCCCCGAACCGGTCGTCGCGTCACTCACGCGCCGACCCTACCCAGGCCGATCGAGCCGCCGTCGCCGGACGCGCTCAGCGCGCGACGGGCTCGCGCTTCTCCTTGATCTTGGCGGCCTTGCCGCGCAGGTTGCGCAGGTAGTAGAGCTTCGCGCGACGCACGTCACCGCGGGTGACGACCTCGACCTTGTCGATGATCGGGGTGTGCAGCGGGAAGGTGCGCTCCACGCCGATGCCGAAGGAGACCTTGCGGACGGTGAAGGTGCGGCCGATGCCGGAGCCCTGCACGCGCAGGCACACGCCCTGGAAGACCTGGACGCGCGAGCGGTTGCCCTCGACCACCTTGACGTGGACCTTCAGGGTGTCCCCGGCGCGGAACTCGGGGAGGTCGGAGCGCCTCTCGGCGCCGGCCAGCTCGTCGATGACGTTGGTCATGGTGTCTCCTCGTCGGCGCCACAGGTCGCCCACGGACGTGGGTGGGTTCGTGCTCGGGCGGTCCCCGTGGTGCCTCGTGCGCGCGACCCCCTGTGGCAGGTGCGGCGCCGGCGCTCCGCGTCAGGCGCGGAGTCCGCCGTTGAGGCTGTGGACCAAGGGGTGATTCTGCCACAGCGGCCGGGGCCGGTGGAAATCCTCGCTCAGCGGCGGCGCTTGGCCAGGCGGACGGCGCGGGGGTCGTCCGCCGGGCGGTCGGGCCGGTCGGGCCGGTAGCCGGCGCGCCGGTAGCGCCGCAGGTTCGCCTCGCTGCCCGCGCCGGTGATGAGCGCGAAGCCGGGTGCCTCCGGCGGGGCCAGCTCCTCGATGCGCTCCAGCATCCAACGACCGAGACCGTGGCCACGCAGGTCGGGCGCCACCATGAGCCGTCCGACGAACCAGGTGCCGTCCGGCTCGCTGTGGGCCCGGACGCTGCCGACGAGCCGGCCCGCGACGCGCAGCACCCACGTGGTGTACGTCGTCAGCCCGGCCACCACCTCGTCGTACGACTCCTGGAGCGGGGGGATGTCGAGGGCGTCGTTGGCCTGCGCCTCGTCCATCCAGCAGGCGCGCTGCAGGGTCAGGACCTCGCCGGCGTCGGCACGGACGGCGGGCCGCCACTCGGCCGTGCCCGGGTCGGCTCCGTCGAGGGCGGGGACGTCGTGGCTGGGGGGCAGCAGGTCGGGCCGGCGCTGCGCCGTACGTCGTACCGCCTGGGCGTGGCGCCAGGCCGCGATCCGCGCGTGGTCGCCCGACAGCAGCACCGCCGGTACGTCGTGCCCGCGCCAGGAGGCGGGCTTGGTGTAGACGGGGTACTCCAGCAGGCCGGCGTCGCCGTGGGACTCCTCGCTCAGCGACGCGGCGTTGCCCATGAAGCCCGGGAGCAGCCGGGCGACCGCCTCGACGACCGCCAGCGCGGCCACCTCTCCCCCGTTGAGGACGTAGTCGCCGAGCGAGACCTCGCGCACCTCCACCTGCTCGAGGCTCGCGTAGTGGTCGATGACCCGCTGGTCGATGCCCTCGTAGCGGCCGCAGGCGACGACGATCCGGTCGGCGCCGGCCAGGTCGGCCGCGGCGTCCTGGGTGAAGGGCACGCCGCTGGGCGTCGGTACGACGAGCACGGTGCGGCCCTCGGGCCCGTCGGCGAGGACGCTGTCGATGGCCTCGCCCCACGGCTCGGGCTTCATGACCATGCCGGCGCCGCCACCGTACGGGCTGTCGTCGACGGTGCGGTGACGGTCGTGGGTGAACGACCGGAGGTCGTGCACGCGGACGTCGAGCAGGCCCTGGGTGCGGGCCTTGCCGGCCAGCGACAGGTCGAGGACGTCGAAGTAGGCCGGGAAGATCGAGACGAGGTCGACGCGAAGGCCGCTCCCGGAGGGGGTCACTCGTCCTCGAAGGGGCTGAGCAGGCCGGGGCGGTCGGCCACGACCAGGCGTCCGCCGGCCAGGTCGACCTCGGGGACGAGGGCGCTCACGAAGGGCACCAGCGCGTCCTCCTGGCCGTTCCGGGCCACGACCAGCAGGTCCTGGGCGCCCGGGTGGAGCACGGCCTTCACGGTGCCGGCCGGGGTCCCGTCCTCGGTGACGACGCTGAGGCCCACGATCTGGAAGTCGTAGAACTCGTCGTCCTCCACCGGTGCGGAGTCCGCCGCGATGGTGACCTCGAGCAGCAGGTCGCGCGCCCGCTCGGCGGCGTCGCGGTCGGTGAGCTGCTCGAACCGGACGAGCAGGCGCTCCTGGTGCCAGCGGGTGGCGGCGACGGTGAGCGTGGCGTGCTCCGGCGCGGGGCGCCCCGGGGCGCCGCGGACGGTCAGGACGGCGCCGTCGGCGAAACGCCGGTCGGGCTCGTCGGTGCGCAGCTCGAGGCTCACCTCGCCCCGCACGCCGTGGGGCCGGCCGATCCGGCCGACCACCACGTCGCGCTCAGGGTCCTGCGGTGTCGTGCTCATCGCTGCAGTGCCGGGCCGGGACGGCTCAGCGGCGTCGGTCGACGTCGACGAAGTCGACGCGGGCCGCGCCCTTGCCGCCGATCGCACCGATGACGGTGCGCAGGGCGGTGGCGGTGCGGCCGTTGCGACCGATCACCTTGCCGAGGTCCTCGGGGTTGACCCGGACCTCGAGCAGCGAGCCGCGGCGCAGCTGCTTGTCCCGGACCGAGACGTCGTCGGGGTGGGCGACGATGCCGCGGACCAGGTGCTCCAGCGCTTCGGACAGCACGAGGTCAGGCCTTCTCGTCGGCGGGCTTCTCGGCCTCGCCGTCAGCCTTGTCGGCCTCGACCTCGGCGGTCTCCGCCGCGACCTCGGGGGTCTCGTCGGCGGGGGTCTCCGCCGGGGTCTCCGACGGGGTCTCCGCCGGGGTCTCCTCGGCCTTCGGCTCGGACTTCGCGGCCGCCTTCTTGGCCGGCTTGTCGGCCGACTTCTTGGCGGTCACGGCCTCGCCTGAGGCGCCCATGCCGGACTCCTGGAGGATCTCGTTGAAGATCTCCTGCTTGGACTTGCCCACCTCCTTGACGCGGAGGGTGCCTTCCTGGCCGGACTCGCCCTTGAACTTCTGCCAGTCGCCGGTCACCTTCAGCAGCGCGGCGACGGCCTCGGTCGGCTGCGCGCCGACGGAGAGCCAGTGCTGCGCGCGGTCGGACTTGACCTCGATCAGGGAGGGCTCCTCCTTGGGGTGGTACTTGCCGATCTCCTCGATCACACGACCGTCGCGCTTGGTGCGCGAGTCGGCGACGACGATGCGGTAGAACGGCTGACGGATCTTGCCCATCCGCTTCAAACGAATCTTGACGGCCACGAGCTGTGGAGTCTCCTTGAGATGTCGGTTCCTGGTGAGCGTGCCGGGACCAGGTGGGGACCGGGCCGGCGAGCTGCTGGGCCTGCGACTGCCGGGAGAGAGGGCCCGGCCGCACAGGACTCAGCGCGTCATTCTGCCAGACGCCGCCGATCCCCCGAAATCGGCCGCTCAGGCGACGACGCGGCCGCGCAGCACGATGCGGCTCGGCGAGCGCAGGACGCCGAGGTCGTCGAGCGGGTTCGACGGGTAGACGACGAGGTCCGCCGGTGCGCCTTCCTCGAGCCCCGGGTGGCCCAGCCAGTCCCGGGCCCGCCAGGAGGCGGCGCCGAGCGCGTCGTGGGCCGGTACGCCGATGCGGTGCAGGGCGGCGATCTCGCCGGCGATGTTGCCGTGCCGGCTGATGCCCCCGCCGTCGGAGCCGGCGTAGAGCGGCACCCCCGCCTCGTACGCCGCCATGATCGTGGCCGGCATCCGGGCGTAGAGGTCGCTCATCGTCTCGGCGTACTCGGGGAAGCGCTCGGCGCCGGCGGAGGCGTGCTCGGGGAACTTGTCGAGCTGCATGACCGTCGGCACGAGGGCGGTGCCCCGGGCGACCATCTCGTCGACGAGGTCCTCGGTCAGGCCGGTGCCGTGCTCGATGCAGTCGATGCCGGCGCGGATGAGGCCGGGGAGCACGCCGGCCCCGAAGCAGTGGGCGGTGACCTTGGCACCCTCGGCGTGGGCGGCGGCGATGGCCGCGGCGAACGCCTCGGCCGGGAAGCTCGGGGCCAGGTCGCCCTCACCGCGGTCGATCCAGTCGCCCACCAGCTTGATCCAGCCGTCGCCGCGACGCGCCTCCTGTGCGGCGTACGCCGGCAGCTCGTCGGGCTCGACCTCGTGGGCGTAGTTGCGGATGTAGCGCTTGGTGCGGCCGATGTGGCGTCCGCAGCGCACCAGCCGCGGCAGGTCGTCGCGGTCCTGCACCCACCGGGTGTCGGCCGCGCTGCCGGCGTCGCGGATCAGCAGCGCGCCGCCGTCGCGGTCGTCGATCGCCTGCTGCTCGGTGGCGGCGTCGCTGACCGCGCCGTCGTCGTCGAGGCCGAGGTGGCAGTGGGCGTCGACGAGGCCCGGCACGATCCAGCCCTCGGCCACGGTCTCGGCGGAGGCCACCTTCTCGTAGGTGACCCGGCCGTCGACGACGTACAGGTCGCGGCTCTCGCCGTCGGGCAGGACCGGTCCGGTGACGCGCAGCGCCGCAGCCTGGGAAGCCATGCCCCGACCCTAGACGCCGCGGTCCGGCGTGCGACCGCTCCCGGGACTACTTGTTGAGGTACTTCGCGACCTCGGGGGGCAGCTCGAAGCCGGAGGCGTCGAACTGTTCCTCCTCGGCGCCCTGCGGCAGGCCGAACGGGTTCGCGGGCGGGCGCTCGGCCGCCGCGGTCGCGGAGGCCTTCTCCTGCTCGGCGCGCTTGGCGGGGTTGCCGGAGACGCGCTTGCCCTTGCCCTTCTTGGCCGGAGGGCGCTTGGCCTTGGCGCGCTTGCCGGCGCCGGGCATGCCGCCCATGCCGGGGATGCCGCCGCCCTGGGCGAGGTTGCGCATCATCTTGCGGGCCTCGAAGAACCGCTCCACGAGCTGGTTGACCTCGGAGACGTGGACGCCGGACCCCTTCGCGATGCGGGCGCGGCGCGAGCCGTCGATGATCTTGGCGTCGGCGCGCTCGCCGGGCGTCATCGACTGGATGATCGCCTGGATGCGGTCGATCTCGCGCTCGTCGAAGTTGGCCAGCTGCTCGCGGAACTGCCCCATCCCGGGCAGCATCCCCATGATCTTCGACAGCGAGCCCATCTTGCGCAGCGCCTGCATCTGCTCGAGGAAGTCGTCGAGGGTGAAGTCGCCGCCCTGCCCGGTGAGCTTCGCCGCGGCCCGGGCGGCCTGGTCGGAGTCGAAGGCCTTCTCCGCCTGCTCGATCAGGGTGAGCACGTCACCCATGTCGAGGATGCGTGAGGCCATCCGGTCGGGGTGGAAGGTGTCGAAGTCGTCGAGCTTCTCGCCGTTGGAGGCGAACATGATCGGCCGGCCGGTGATCGAGCGGATCGAGAGCGCCGCGCCACCGCGGGCGTCGCCGTCCAGCTTGGTGAGCACCACGCCGTCGAAGCCGACGCCGTCGAGGAACGCCTGCGCGGTGTTGACCGCGTCCTGGCCGATCATGGCGTCGACGACGAAGAGGATCTCGTCGGGGTTCACCGCGTCGCGGATGTCGGCGGCCTGCTGCATCAGGTCGGCATCGACACCCAGGCGGCCTGCGGTGTCGATGATGACGACGTCGTGCAGCGTGCGGCGCGCCTCGGCGACGCCGTCGCGGGCCACCGCCACCGGGTCGCCGACGCCGTTGCCGGGCTGCGGGGCGTAGACGGTCACGCCGGCGCGCTGGCCGTTGACCTGGAGCTGGTTGACGGCGTTGGGGCGCTGGAGGTCGGCCGCCACGAGCATCGGGCTGCTCCCCTGGCCCTTCAGCCACAGCGCCAGCTTGGCCGCCAGCGTCGTCTTGCCGGCGCCCTGGAGGCCGGCGAGCACGATCACGGTCGGCGGCGTCTTGGCGAAGCGGATCCGGCGGGTCTCCCCGCCGAGGATCGTCACGAGCTCCTCGTGGACGATCTTCACGACCTGCTGGGCCGGGTTCAGCGCCCCGCTGACCTCGGCGCCGCGGGCGCGCTCCTTGACGGCGGTGACGAACTGCTTGACGACCGGCAGCGCGACGTCGGCCTCGAGCAGCGCGATGCGGATCTCACGCGCGGTCGCGTCGATGTCGGCCTCGGAGAGCCGACCCTTGCCTCGCAGGTTCTTGAACGTGTCGGCAAGGCGGTCGGAGAGAGTGGCGAACACGAAACACAGTCCTCGGGTCGTCCGGAAACGGCGGTGGGGAGCGGTGCTGGCGCCGTCAGGCGTCCAGAGTAGCCGCGGGCGCGAGTGTCTCACGGACCGCGTGCGCGGCCGTAGCCGCGCGCTCGTCGCTGAGCGCCCCCGCCCCCGGCTCCTGCAGGTAGAACACGTCGAGCGACTGCGGCCCGAAGGTCGAGACGTGGGCCGAGCGCACCGAGACGTCCTGGTCGCCCAGGGCCCGGCAGACCAGGTGCACCGCGCCCCGACGGTCCGCGGTGCGGACCTCCAGCACGGTCGCCTCCACCGACGCCTCGTGCCGCACCAGCACCGACGGCTCCAGGGTGTCCGGCGCGGGGCGCAGCCGCTCGGACGGGTCGAGCGAGCCGGCGACCACGGCCTCGAGCCGCTGCTGCAGCACGGTCGCGTCGACCAGGTCGTCGTCGACCTGCCACAGCGACACCGCGACCGGGTCGACGGTCCAGGCGCGCGCCGAGCGCACCGAGAGCCGCATCACCGCCAGCGCCCCCGACACGTCGGCCATCAGCCCGACCCGGTCGTGGGCCACGACGCGCACCAGGGAGCCGTCCTCCTCGCGGGCCACCTCGACGTGGAGGTACGCCGGGTCGGTGGCGGCCGCGGCGGGCACGTCCAGCTCCTCCTCGAGGTCGAGCGGCTCACGTCGTACGCCGTCGTCGGCGAGCCGCTCGCGCACCCGCCGGGACAGGTCGGCCACGAGCCGGGCGCGCCACGCGCTCCACGCCTTGGCCGACGTGGCCCGGGCGTCGGCCTCGGTGAGCACCTCGAGGAGGTCGAGCACCGCCGCGCTGCCCACCCGGGTCGCGACGTGGTCCAGCGTCGCGGGGTCGTCGAGGTCGCGGGACGTGGCGGTCTCCGCGAGCAGCAGGTGGTGACGCACCAGTGCGGCGACGACCGCGCCGTCCTCCGGGGAGAAGCCCATCCGGGCCGCCACCTCGGCGGCCACCGGCTCGCCGGCCACGCTGTGGTCGACCATCCCGCCCTTGCCGATGTCGTGGAGCACGGCGGCGAGCGCCAGCAGGTCGGGGCGGGCCACCCGGCGGATCAGGCGCGAGGCCTCGACGCAGGTCTCGACGATGTGCCGGTCGACGGTGAAGCGGTGCACGGCACTGGCGTGCGGCAGCAGCCGGACCCGCCGCCACTCCGGCAGCACCAGGTCGAGGGCGCCGGTCTGGTCGAGGGTCTCCCAGACCGCCAGCAGCCCGGGCCCCGAGGCCAGCAGCCGCACCACGAGGTCGCGCGCCTCGGCCGGCCAGGGCACGGGCAACGGGGCCGAGGTGGCGGCCAGCCGGGCCGCCGAGGCCGGGGCGAGCACGACCCCGCGCTCGGCGGCGACGGCGGCGGCGCGCAGCACCAGCAACGGGTCCGTCGCGGGGTCGGCGCCGCGGTCCAGCACGACCTCGTTGCTCGCCAGGGCGACGCCCGGGGCGAGCCGCTCCAGCCGTGGCACCCGGTTGCGCGTCGGCGGGGGCGCCGGGGCCAGCACGTGGTCGACCCGGCTCCAGGTCAGGCGGGAGAGGTGGGCGGTGCGGCGTCCGATCTGGCGCAGCCACCGCTGCGCCGCGTCCTCCGTCGACCCGCGGGCGGACCACTCGGCCAGGTCGAGGTTCGCAGGCAGCCCGTCGACCAGCGCCGACCACAGCTCGGGCGCGACCCGGTCGGTGGCGCGACCGGCGGCGTCCTGGAGCAGGTCGCGCAGGTCGAGCAGCTGCAGCCGGCAGCGCTCGAGGTCGGCGTGGGGCACGTCGACCATCCAGGTCGCGACGAGCGCCTTGAGCACCGTGGCGTCGCGCAGCCCGCCCCCGGACTCCTTGAGGTCGGGCACCGCGGCGTGGGCGAGCTCGCCGACCCGGTCCACCCGGTCGCGGACCAGGTCGCGCAGCCGGGGCAGGTTCTCGCGCGCGTTGCGGCGCCACTGCGACAGCACGTCGGCGCGCAGCCGCAGGGAGACCGAGGTGTCGCCGGCCAGGTGCCGGGTGTCGAGCAGCCCGAGGGCGACCCGGACGTCGCGGGCGGCGGCCTCGGTCACCTCGTCCAGGGCGCGCACCGAGTGGTCGAGGCGCACGTTGGCGTCCCACAGCGGGTAGAGCACCTTCTCGGGCACCTCCCCCACGTCGACGGACGGGTCGTGGACGACGACGACGTCGAGGTCGGAGTACGGCGCCAGCTCGCGTCGGCCGTAGCCGCCCACGGCCACCAGGGCGATCCCGGTGTCCTCCCGGCCGGCCACCGCGTCCTCGAAGACCGAGCGGCACAGCGTGTCGGCCTGCTCGGTCCGTGCCTCGCGCTCGGCGGCGGTCATGGGGCCCTCCTCGGGTCCTCGGTCGGGCCGGTGCCAGCAGGACACAGCACGAGACAGCAGGAGACAGCGATGCGCCCGGGCCGCGGGGGCCCGGGCGCATCGTCTCAGTCGGTCAGACGGCGGCGGAGTCGCGGTCGCCGGTGCGGACCCGGACGACGGTGTCGATCGGGCTGACCCACACCTTGCCGTCCCCGATCCGGCCGGTAGCGGCGGACTTCACGATGATGCCCACCACGTCGTCGGCGTCGCTGTCGTCGACGGCGATCTCGACGCGGACCTTCGGCACCAGCGCGATGTCGTACTCCGCACCGCGGTAGACCTCGGTGTGGCCCTTCTGGCGGCCGTAGCCGCTGACCTCGCTGACCGTCATCCCCGAGACCCCGAAGGACTCCAGGGCGGCGCGGACGTCGTCCCACTTGTGCGGCTTGATGACCGCGGTCACGAGCTTCATGCGATTGCTCCTTCGTTGCGTGCGGTGGCGTCCGTGGTCTTGGGACCGGACGCGCCGGGACGGGGACCACCTCCGCGGCTGACCAGGTCGTAGCCGGTCTCACCGTGCTCGGAGTAGTCGATGCCCTCGACCTCGTCCTCCTCGCTGATCCGCCAGCCCAGCGTGAACTTGATGGCGAGAGCGATGACGAGGGTGATGATGCCCGACCAGGCGATCGCGACCAGGACACCCAGGGTCTGGTCGACCAGGGAGCCGAAGCCGCCGCCGTAGAAGAGACCGTCGGCGAGACCGCCGACGACGCCGGAGCCCTCGGCGGCCGGGGCCGAGAAGAGACCGATCATGACCGTGCCGATGATGCCGCCGACGAGGTGGACGCCGACGACGTCGAGGGAGTCGTCCAGGCCGAACTTGAACTTCAGGCCGACCGCCCAGGCGCAGACCGCACCGGCGACCGCGCCGATGGCGAGCGCGCCCCAGATGTCCACGGCACCGGCGGCCGGGGTGATGGCGACCAGGCCCGCGACGATGCCGGAGGCGGCGCCGAGGCTGGTGGCCTTGCCGTGCATGACGCGCTCGACCAGCAGCCAGGCGAGGATCGCGGCCATCGGTGCCAGCGTGGTGTTGGTGAAGGTCAGGCCGGTCTCGGCGAGGAACTGGGTGCTGATGTCGCCCACGCTCTCGTCGATGATCAGCGAGCCGACGTTGAAGCCGTACCAGCCGACCCACAGCAGGGCGGCGCCCAGCATGGTGAGCGTGAGGTTGTGGGGCCGCATCGGGGTCGAGCCGAAGCCGACGCGCTTGCCGACCACGGCGGCCAGCACGAGGCCGGCCATGCCGGCGTTGATGTGGACCGCGGTGCCGCCGGCGTAGTCCTGCGCACCGATCTTGGTGCAGATGAGGGCGCTCTCGCTGCAGCTGAAGACCATGTGGGCGAGCGGGAAGTAGACCAGCGTCGCCCAGATCGGCACGAACAGCAGCCAGGCGGAGAACTTCACCCGGTCGGCGATCGCGCCGCTGATGAGGGCGGTGGTGATCACCGCGAAGGTCAGCTGGAACATCATGAACGTGTAGCCGTCGTACCCGAGGTCCTTCAGGCCCAGGTTGGTGAGCGGCGAGGAGAAGAAGATGCCGTCACCGCCGAACACCATCGAGTAGCCGATCAGCACCCACAGGATGCCGACGATGGCGAGTGCCGAGTAGGACATCATCATCATGTTCAGCACGGACTTGGAGCGGGTCATACCGCCGTAGAAGAGGGCCAGCGCCGGTGTCGTCATCATCAACACCAGGAGCGTGGCCACGAGCATGAACGCGTTGTAACCGTCCACGGAACCTCCAGATCAGGATCGGGTCACGCAGGTGATCCCGATGTGGTCGTTGCGGGGTGCCGTGCGGCGTACGACGTTGTGTCCGCGCGTCCCCACCCCTGCGGAGAAGAGTCCGCGAGCGAGGTTTCGCCGGCCCGCCCGCCGTGTTGCGCGGGCGTGACAAAAGCGGCCGTCAGGTTTCGGGCAGGTAAACCCTGCGCACGGTCGCGTCAGGCGTCGAGGCCGAGGAGGGCGTCGACGAACGCGCCCGGGTCGAAGGGCGCGAGGTCGTCCGCGCCCTCCCCCAGGCCGACGAGCTTGACCGGGACGCCGAGCTCGCGCTGGACCGCGACGACGATGCCGCCCTTGGCGGAGCCGTCGAGCTTGGTGAGCACGATACCGGTGACGTTCACGGCCTCGCGGAAGACGCGGGCCTGGATCATGCCGTTCTGCCCGGTGGTGGCGTCGAGGACGAGCAGCACCTCGTCGACGGCGGCCTGCTTCTCGATGACGCGCTTGACCTTGCCGAGCTCGTCCATCAGGCCGGCCTTGTTCTGCAGCCGGCCCGCGGTGTCGACGACGACGACGTCGACGCCGTCCTCCATGCCGGTGCGCACGCTGTCGAAGGCCACGCTGGCGGGGTCGGTGCCCTCCGGACCGCGCACGGTCCGGACGCCGACCCGTTCGCCCCAGGTCGACAGCTGCTCGGCCGCGGCGGCGCGGAACGTGTCGGCCGCGCCCAGCACGACCGTCTTGTCCTCGGCCACCAGGACCCGGGCCAGCTTGCCGACGGTGGTGGTCTTGCCGGTGCCGTTGACGCCGACCATCATCACGACGGCGGGCTTGCCGTCGCGGCGCTCGACCGCCAGGGTGCGGTCCATGCTCGGGTCGACCAGCGCGAGCATCTCCTCGCGGAGCACGGCGGTGACGTCGGTGGTGGTGTTGCCCTCCACCCGCACCCGCGCGCGGAGCCGCTCGACGAGCTCCTGGGTGGGTCCGACGCCCACGTCGGCGCCGATGAGGAGGTCCTCGATCTCCTCCCACGTGTCCTCGTCGACCCGCTCGCGCGACAGCAGGGCCAGCAGGCCGCGGCCCCAGGCGCTCTGCGAGCCGGCGAGACGGCGGCGCAGCCGGACGAGCCGACCCGCGGCGTCCTCGGGTCGCTCGAGCGTCGGGGTGGTCGGGCCGCGCGGCTCGGCCGGGGCCTCCGGCGTCGTGGTGACCGGGGCCCCGGTCGGGGTCGGCGCCTCACGCGGCGGCGCCAGCACGTCGGTGCCGCCGCGACGCTCGTCGAGGCGCCCACGCCGGGCACCGGAGCGTCGGACGAGACCGACGGTGAAGACGAGGCCAAGGACGGCGATCGCGACGACGAGGGAGATCAGCTCAATCACGTCGCCATCCCATCACAGGACCTGCGTCCGGCGAATTCAGCGGCGGGCGTTGTCCAGCGTCGGCAGGTGCTGCACGCCGCGCTCGAGGGCCGTCCCGAGGGCGGGAGCCAGCGGCAGGCGGCGTCCGCGGCGGGGATAGGCGACGTACGCCGTGACGGCCCCGGCGAGCAGCAGGGCGACGAGCATCATCGAGACGAGCCAGAGCATGGTCACCTCCGGGGTCGGGGAGCGGGCACGGACGTGCCCTCCGGCCACTCTGCCCATGCCCGTCGGCCGTCCCGTCGCCCCCACGCGCGGGACGTGACTCGACTCACAACTGCCCGCGGCAGTGGTCAGGCGGGCTCGGGGGCCAGCAGCGCCTCGGCGACGTCGCGGATCTCTGCCGGGATGGGTACGACGGGTCGTGGTCCCCCGCCCGTGCCCGGAGCACCCGGGCCACCGGGCTGCGCGACGTACACGTGCACGAACCGACCCTCGGCGCAGGCGTCCTCGCCGTCGCCCTGGAACAGTCCGACGCGGTAGACGACCGACGAGCTGCCGACCCGCTCGGCGACGAGCCCGAGCTCGACGGGGCGCGGGAACCGCATCTCGGCGAAGTAGCGGCACGACACCTCGGCCACCACGCCGATGGCCGGCAGCGTGCGGACGTCGAGACCGGTGCTCTCGACGAGGTGGGCGTTGACGGCGGTGTCGATGAGCTCGAAGTAGGCCGCGTTGTTCATGTGGCCGTAGACGTCGTCGTCGGCCCAGCGGGTGGTGGCGGTGCGCCAGGCGACGTAGTCGCTGCGCTGCGGTCGCGCGGGGCGGGAGGGGCCGGCGTCGGGACCGGTCACGCCGGCTCGGCCTCGCGCAGCCGCTGGCTGATGACGGCCGAGACGCCGTCGCCGCGCATGGTCACGCCGTAGAGCGCGTCGCCGACCTCCATGGTGCGCTTCTGGTGGGTGATGACGAGCAGCTGGCTGCTCTCGCGCAGCTCCTCGTAGATCTCCAGCAGCCGCCCGAGGTTGGCGTCGTCCAGCGCCGCCTCCACCTCGTCGAGGATGTAGAACGGCGAGGGGCGGGCCTTGAACAGCGAGACCAGGAACGCCACGGCGACCAGGGAGCGCTCACCGCCGGAGAGCAGCGAGAGCCGCTTGACCTTCTTGCCGGCCGGGCGGGCCTCGACCTCGACGCCGGTGGTGAGCATGTTCGAGGGGTCGGTGAGGATCAGGCGGCCCTCGCCGCCGGGGAAGAGCCGTGCGAAGACGTGGTCGAACGCCTCCCGGACGTCCTCCCAGGCCTCGGTGAAGACCTGCTCGACGCGCTCGTCGACCTCCTTGACGATGTCGAGCAGGTCGCGACGGGTGCGACGCAGGTCCTCGAGCTGCTCGCTGAGGAACTGGTGACGCTCCTCCATCGCGGAGAACTCCTCCAGCGCGAGCGGGTTGACCTTGCCGAGCATCGCCAGCTCGCGCTCGGCGACCTTGAGCCGCTTGCGCTGCTGCTCGCGGTCGAACGGCACCGGCTCGCCGGCCTGCGGGACACCCTCGGCGTCGGCGACCAGGACGGGCACCGGCTGGTCGGGGCCGTACTCGGCCGCCAGCGCGTCGAGCTCGAGCCCGAGTTCCTCCAACGCGCGCTCCTCGAGCTGCTCGAGGCGCATCCGCTGCTGGGTGCGGGCCATCTCGTCGCGGTGGACGTTGGTGGTCAGCTCGTCGTGCTCGGCGCCGAGGGTCCGCAGCCGGGCCCGGACGGCCTGCAGGGCCTCCTCCGACCCACGGCGGGACTGCTCCACCGCCGTGCGGGCCTCGGCGGCGGCGTGCACGGAGACGGCGAGGCGGTCCCGGACGACCTCGGCGCCCGTCAGCACGGCCTGCGCGACCCGGCCCTCGCGACGCACACGCTCGCGGTGGGCGATGGCGCGGGCGCGCGCCTCCCGCTCCTCGGTCGCGGCGCGCTCGAGCCCGTCGGCGCGGCCGGCGAGGGCGCGGCCCCGCTCCTCGGCGGTGCGCAGCGCGAGCCGGGACTCGGTCTCGGCGGCGCGGGCCGCGCGGGCGGCCTCGCCGAGCGCCTCGCGCTCGTCGAGCCGGGGCTCCTCGTCGGGGGCCTCCTGGGCCGCGGCCAGACGCTGCTCGAGCTCCTCGAGCCCGGCCAGGTCTCCGGCCCGGGCCTCCTCGGCGGTCGCGATGGCGGTCTCCAGCCGGTCGCGCTCCCCGAGGGCCGAGCGGGCGGTCGAGCCGTGCTGGGCGAGCTCCTCGGCGACGGCCGCGAGGCGCGCGTCGGACTCGTGGAGCTGGGCCAGCGAGACGTCGACGCGGTGCTTGGCCTCCTCGCGCTCGCGCTCGAGCTGGGACACCTCGAAGGTCAGCCGCTCGCAGCGGTGCACGGTGGCGGTGAGCTGCTCGCCGGCCTCGTCGACGGCGGCCTGGACCTCCAGCAGCGACGGCACCGCGGACGACCCGCCGGCGACGAGGTGGCTGCCGACCACGTCGCCCTCGCGGGTGACGGCGGTCAGCTCGGGGCGGGAGGACACCACGTCGCGGGCCCGGTCCAGGTCGTCGACGACCACGACGTCGGCCAGCAGCCGGCGCAGCGACGCCCGGACGCCGTCGGGGCAGTCGACGACGTCGACGACCGCGGTCACGCCGGGGGGCAGGTCGGCGGGAGCGGCGTACGCCGACGACCCGGTCGCGCCCGCCGTACCGGTCAGGAGCAGCGCGGCGCGGCCCTGGTCGGACTCCTTGAGACCGACGACCGCGGCCAGGGCCGCGTCGAGACCCTCGACGGCGACCGCGTCGGCGGCCGGCCCGAGGGTGGCGGCCACCGCCGCCTCGAAGCCCGGACGCACGCTCAGCAGCGCGGCAACGGATCCCACCAGCCCGGGTGTCGGGTCGGTCGCGCCCAGGAGCGCCGCGGCCGCGTCCTTGCGCGCCAGGCCCATCTCGAGGGCCTCCTTGCGCGCGGTCAGGCCGCTGCGCTCGCGCTCGGCGCCCTGCGCCTCCTCGCGCAGCTTGCCCACCCGGTCCTCGAGGTCGCCCAGCACCAGGGCGGCGGCCTCGTGCTCGGCGTCGAGGCCCTCCTCGCCGTCGGCCAGGCCGGCGATCCGGGTCTCGAGGGAGGTGAAGTCGCGCTGGGCGCGCTCGGCCCGGGCGGCTGCCTCCTCGCGGGCCGCGCGGAGGCGCCCGATCTCCTCCTCGGCGGCCCCGGCCCGGCTCCGCTTGGCGTTGACCTGGCCCTGCAAGCGGGCCAGCCCCTCACGGCGGTCGGCGGCCGCGCGGACCAGGGAGGCGACGCGGCGCTCCTCCTCGGCGTGGCGGCGCTCGGCCTCCTCGCGGGCGGTCAGGGCCTGCTGGAGGGCGGTGCGACGGCGCTCGACCTCCGCGGCGATCTCGGTCTCCTGGGTGCGCAGGGACCGGGCCTCGGTCTCGAGCTCCTCGGGGTCGCGTCCCGAGGGCACCGACGGCTCCGACTCCGCGTTGCGGACCCGCTCGCCGGCCAGGGCCACGGTGCCGCGCAGCCGCTCCCCCAGCCCGGTCAGGCCGAACCAGGTCTCCTGGGCGGCGGCGAGCTGCGGCAGGCCCTCCCGCAGGGCGGCCTCGAGCTCCGCCTCGGCGGAGCGCTCGGCGGCCAGCGCGGCCTCCACCGCGGCGCGACGCTCGATCAGCACGGTCTCGTCGGCCAGCTCCTGCTCGAGCGTGGTGCGGACGGTGACGACCTCGTCGGCCAGCAGGCGGGCCCGGGCGTCGCGGACGTCGGCCTGGACCACGGCCGCCTTGCGGGCCACCTCGGCCTGGCGGCCCAGCGGCTTGAGCTGGCGACGGATCTCGCTGAGCAGGTCGCCGAGCCGGTTGAGGTTGCCCTCGGTCGACTCGAGCTTGCGCAGCGCCTTCTCCTTGCGCTTGCGGTGCTTGAGGACGCCGGCCGCCTCCTCGATGAAGCCGCGGCGGTCCTCCGGGGTCGCGCGCAGGATCGAGTCGAGCTGCCCCTGGCCCACGATCACGTGCATCTCGCGGCCGATGCCGGAGTCGGAGAGCAGCTCCTGGACGTCGAGCAGCCGGCACGACTGGCCGTTGATGGCGTACTCCGAGCCGCCGTTGCGGAACATGGTGCGGCTGATCGCCACCTCGGCGTACTCGATCGGCAGCGCGCCGTCGGTGTTGTCGATGGTGAGCACGACCTCGGCGCGACCCAGCGGCGGGCGGCCGGACGTGCCGGCGAAGATGACGTCCTCCATCTTGCCGCCGCGCAGCGACTTGGCGCCCTGCTCGCCCATGACCCAGGCGAGGGCGTCGACGACGTTGGACTTGCCGGAGCCGTTGGGTCCCACGATGCACGTGATCCCGGGCTCGAGCTGCAGGGTCGTCGCCGAGGCGAAGGACTTGAATCCTCGCAGGGTCAGGCTCTTGAGGTACAACGCAGGCTCCTCACCGGTCGATCTGCGCCGAACAACGGGTGGAACCACCCGCCGGGGGAAGCCAGCGCGTCAGCGCCCGCCACCCTACCCGCGCACGCTCCCGATTCCGCGGACCCGGTGGGCAGACACACGGCCCGTCCCCGCGTGGGCGGTGACGGGCCGGTCGGGCGCAGGAGTCAGACGGGCTGCATCTGCTCGGGCAGCGTCAGCAGCTGCTCGGCGTCGAGCCGGGCCGCCAGCGCGTCGTTCTGCGCCTGGAGCCGCAGCACGACCGCCTCGAGGTCGGCGACCCGCTCGCGCAGGCGGCGGTTCTCCGAGGAGAGCCGCGTCACCGTGCGGGGGTCGGTCGCGTTCATGTAGCCGACAAGGGCCTTGGCCATCGGTCGTTCCTTCACCTGGGAGCTGGTGCACGCGGCCCGCGGGGCCTGTGGAGAGGGGCCCCGGCCGCCGTGGTGGTGGTCACTTGAGGGTCTCACGCGCTCTCGGAGACGGTCAATGCCGAGGCGTCGCCCGGGGACGGGCCGCACGGGCCCGGGGCGCGGGCTGGCAGCGCGGGCAGAAGTACGACGACCGGTTGGCGAACGGCACCCGCCGGATCGGGGTCTGGCAGCGCGAGCACGGCCGGCCCTCCTGGCCGTAGGCCTCCAGGGAGCGGTCGAAGTAGCCGCTCTCGCCGTTGACGTTGACGTAGAGCGCGTCGAAGGAGGTGCCACCCTGGGCCAGCGCGGCGCCCATCACCTCGCGCACCCGCGCCAGCACGTCGCGGACCTGGCGCCCGGTCAGCGTCTCCCCGCGACGGTCTCCGTGCAGGCCGGCGCGCCACAGCGCCTCGTCGGCGTAGATGTTGCCGACCCCCGACACCACGGTCTGGTCCAGCAGCACGCGCTTCACGCCGGAGGCCTTGGCCCGCACCCGACGCACGAAGGCCTCGTCGTCGAAGGCGTCGTCGAGCGGGTCCAGGGCGATGTGGGCGATCTCCGCCGGCACGACCGCCCCGCCGGCCGACACCATCAGTCCCCCGAACATCCGCTGGTCGACGAAGCGCAGCTCGCCGGCCGGGGTGCCGTCGTCCTCGACGAGGTGGAAGCGGACCCGCAGGTGGCGCTCGTCGGGGGCTCCGGTGGGCTGGACCAGGAACTGCCCGCTCATCCCGAGGTGGCCCAGCAGGGCGTCGGTGTCGTCGAGCGGCAGCCAGAGGTACTTGCCGCGGCGGCGCACCGCGCTCACCCGGCGACCGGTCAGGGAGTCGGCGAAGTCGGCGGGGCCGGCCAGGTGGCGCCGGACCGGGCGGGGGTGCAGCACCTCCACGCCGCCGAGGTGACGGCCCACGACGTGCTGGGCCAGGCCGCGGCGGACGACCTCGACCTCGGGGAGCTCGGGCACCGGCGGCTAGTCGTCCTGCTCGGAGCCGGCGTCCTGCTCGGCGTCCGGCGACGGCAGCGGGGAGCCCCCGTCGGTGAGCTCGGCGGCGATGGCGCGGTACGCCGTCTCGGCCGCCTGCTGCTCGGCCTCCTTCTTCGACCGGCCCTCGCCGTGGCCGTAGGTCTGGTCGCCGACCCGGACCTGCGCGACGAAGGTCTTGGCGTGGTCGGGGCCGTCGTCCTCGATGAGGTACTCCGGCACGCCGAGCGAGTGCTGGGCGGAGAGCTCCTGGAGGCTGGTCTTCCAGTCGAGACCCGCACCGAGGCCGGCCGCGGCGTCCATGAGCGGGTCGAAGAGCAGGTGCACGACCTGGCGGGAGGCCTCGAAGCCGCCGCTGAGGTAGACCGCTCCGATGACGGCCTCGACGGTGTCGGAGAGGATCGAGGCCTTCGTCCGGCCCCCGGTGATCTCCTCACCGCGGCCGAGCTTGACGTACTCCCCGAGCCCGATGGTGCGGGCGACGTCGGCCAGCGCGCGGGCGTTGACGACCGCGGCCCGCAGCTTCGCGAGCTTGCCCTCGCTGAGGTCGGGGTGGGTCAGGTAGAGCGTCTCGGTCACGACCACGCCGAGCACCGAGTCGCCGAGGAACTCCAGGCGCTCGTTGGTGGGCAGCCCGCCGTTCTCGTAGGCGAACGAGCGGTGCGTCAGGGCGCGCTCGAGCAGGTCGGCGTCCAGGTCGGGTCGCCCGAGGGCGTCGAGCAGGTCCTCCAGGGACACCGGACCCCGTCCGGGGGACGGGGACGACCCGGGCCCCTCGAGGGGCTCGGGCGTGGGCGCGGGCGTGGTCACCGGCGTGTCGGGCAACCGGGCCTCGGTCAGAGGACCGGCCGACGGTTGGCGCGCGAGCCGTACTCGCCGCACTGGCCGCACGCACGGTGCGGCAGGTGCTTGGCGCCGCACGCCGGGTTGGCGCAGGTCACCAGGGTCGGCGCGACGGCCTTCCAGGCAGAGCGCCGGTGACGCGTGTTGCTGCGCGACATCTTCCGCTTCGGGACAGCCATGACTTCTCCTTCGTCGAGCCACGTCGGGCGAGGGCCGCGGCTCTCGTCGACGTGGGTGGTGCTGGTCGGTGCCGGCGCGGTGCTGGTGCCGGGTCGGTGCTGGTCGTGCGGGTCCTGCGGGTCCTACGAGTCCTCGGTCAGCCCCTGCAGGGCGGCCCACCGGGGATCCACGGGCTCCTCGTGCTGGTGCTCGGGGTCGTCGGCCAGCCGTGCTCCGCACTCCGCGCACAGTCCCGGGCAGTCCTCCCGGCACAGCGGCTGGAACGGCAGTGCGAGCACCACGGCGTCCCGGAGCACGGGCTCCAGGTCGAGCAGGTCGCCCTGGAGCCGGCTGGTCTCGTCGTCCTCGGCGTCCGCCGCCTCGTCCTTGCCGTCGTCGTAGACGAACAGCTCGGTCAGGTCGCTGTCGATGGTGTCATCGACCTCGGCCAGGCAACGCACGCACTCCCCGACCAGGCCCGCTCGCGCGGTCCCGGTGACGAGCACGCCCTCGACGACCGCCTCGAGCCGGAGGTCCAGCTCGACCGACGAGTCCTCGGGGACACGCAGGACTTCGATCCCGAGATCTGCCGGTGCCGGCACCGTTCGGCTCACCCGACGCTCCGACCCCGGGCGGCGGCCGAGCTCGCGGGTGTCGAGCACGAGCGGCGCTCTCGGGTCGAGACGCACAGGATCACTTCCAGGGTCGGGTGACAGATCACGATCCCCATCCCGACAGCAGCCGGCACGAGGACCGTCGACAAGGGTACCGCCCGGAAGGCGGGTGCCACAAAACCTGCTCCGCCCGGTCAGCGCTCGCGCGAGGCCAGCCGCTCGGTCAGCCGGCTCAGCACGTGCGGCGGCACGAGCCTCGACACGTCGCCACCGAAGGTCGCGACCTCCTTGACCAGGCTCGAGGCGAGGAAGGAGTACTCCGGGCTGGTCGGCACGAAGACCGTCTCGACCGGCGCCAGGCTGGAGTTCATCTGGGCCATCTGGAGCTCGTAGTCGAAGTCGCTGACCGCTCTCAGGCCCTTGACCAGGACCCCGATCCCACGCTCGGAGCAGAAGTCGGTCAGCAGGCCGGAGAAGCCGTCGACCTTGACGTTCGGCCACGGGCTGACCGCCTCGCGCAGCATGTCCATGCGCTCCTCGGCCGAGAACAGCCGGTTCTTCGAGGCGTTGACACCCACCGCCACCACGACCTCGTCGAAGAGCGAGGCGGCCCGACCGATGATGTCGATGTGACCGTTGGTGACGGGGTCGAAGGACCCGGGGCAGGCTGCGCGACGCACCCGGGGACCGTACCAGGGGACCTCAGCGCGGTCCGGCGTCCTCGGCGGGCTCCGCGGGGTCGGCGGGTTGCGCGAGGAGCAGCACCGTCTCGCCGTAGCGGCGGCGGTCGACCTCGTCGTAGCCGTCGGGCCAGGCCCAGGTCCGGTCGCGCGCCGAGCGCTCCACCACCACGAGGGCGGTCGGGGCGAGCCAGCCGGCCAGGGCGGTGAGGTCGGCGGCGACGTCGGAGGAGGCCAGCGGGTAGGGCGGGTCGGCGAACACGACGTCGACGGGCGGGCTCGCGGCGTCCGGTCCCCCGGCGAGGAAGCGGGCCACCGGGGCGGCCACGACGGTGACCTCCAGGCCCAGGTCGGCGGCGTTGCGCCGGACCAGCCCGGCGGTGCGCCGGTCCTTCTCGACCAGGATCACCCGGGTCGCCCCCCGGGAGGCCGCCTCGAGACCGATCGCCCCGCTGCCGGCGTACAGGTCGAGGACGGTGAGGCCCTGCAGGGACCCGACCCGCGACTGCAGGACGGAGAACAGCGCCTCCCGCACGCGGTCGGTCGTCGGCCGGGTCGCGTCGCCCGTCGGGGTGCGGATCGTGCGCCCGCCGGCGCTGCCGCCGATGATGCGGGTCACGACTTCTCCAGGAACGCGGCCTGGTCGTCGATCTCGAGCCCCAGGACCGCCGACCGCAGCTCCTCGGCGCCCGCCAGGTCGGGGTCGGCCTCGACCAGGGCGGTCGCGGCCTCCCGGCTGGTGGTGATGAGCGCCGCGTCGCGGGCCACCGACAGCAGCCGGAGCGAGCGGTGGTGGCCGGACTGGTTGCTGCCCAGCACGTCGCCCTCGCGCCGCAGCTCGAGGTCGCGCTCGGCGAGGACGAAGCCGTCGGTGGTGGCGGCGACCGCGTCGAGGCGGTCCCGCGCCGGGCTGCCCGCCTCGCTCGTCGTCACGAGCAGGCACAGGCCGGGGTGCCCCCCGCGGCCGACACGGCCGCGCAGCTGGTGGAGCTGGGACAGGCCGAAGCGGTCGGCGTCGAGCACCACCATCGTGGTCGCGTTGCCCACGTCGACCCCGACCTCGATGACGGTGGTCGCGACGAGCACGTCGATCCCGCCCGCGGCGAACGCGCTCATGGTGGCGTCCTTGTCGTCGGCCGACATCCGCCCGTGCAGCGCGGCCACCCGGAGCCCGGCGAGGGCGCCCCCGGCTAGGCGGGGCGCCACCTCCTCGACGGCCGCCATCGGCGGCGCGGGCGGGCGTGACCGGGCGCCCGACGACTCGGGGCCCTCCCCCTCGACGTCGGTCGGGTCCTCCGGCTCGTCGGGCTGGTCCTCGCCGTCGTCGCGGGCGGCGTCGGCGGAGATGCGCGGGCACACCACGTAGACCTGGCGCCCCTGGGCGACCTCCTCGCGGACCCGGTCCCAGGCCCGGTCGAGCCAGGCGGGCTGCTCGCGGACCGCCACCACCGTCGTCTGGATGGGCGCGCGCCCGGCGGGCAGCTCGGTCAGCGCCGAGGTCTCGAGGTCGCCGAAGACGGTCATCGCCACCGTGCGCGGGATGGGGGTGGCGGTCATGACCAGCTCGTGGGGCGGGGCGGCCGGTCCCGACCCGGCCGAGGCGCCGCCGGCCTTCGCGGCCAGCGCCGCCCTCTGCTCGACGCCGAACCGGTGCTGCTCGTCGACCACGACGAGCGCGAGGTCGGCGAAGTCGACGCCCTGCTGGAGCAGGGCGTGCGTGCCGACCAGGATCCCGGCCTCCCCCGACGCGGCGAGCCCCAGGGCCTGGCGGCGGGCGGCCGCGGGCAGCGACCCGGTCAGCAGCTCGACCCGGGTGGCGTCGGGGTGCCCGCCGAGCATGCCGCCGGCGGCCAGGTCGCCGAGCATGCGGGTGATCGAGCGGTGGTGCTGCTGGGCCAGCACCTCGGTCGGCGCCAGCAGCGCTGCCTGCGCCCCGGAGTCGACCACGCGGAGCATGGCCCGCAGGGCGACGACGGTCTTGCCGGAGCCCACCTCGCCCTGCAGCAGCCGCTGCATCGGGTGGGGTCGCCCGAGGTCGGCCACGATCTCGGCCTCCACCTCCTGCTGGCCCGCGGTCAGCGTGAACGGCATCCGCTCCTCGAAGGCGTCCAGCAGCCCGCCGGCGCGACCCGCCCGCGGCCGCGCCTGCACGTGCCGGTGCCGGTGGCGTCGCTGCGCGAGCGCCGCCTGGGCCACGAAGGCCTCGGTGAACTTCAGCCGCTTGAGCGCCGCGCCCCGCTGCGCCCAGTCCTCGGGAGCGTGGAACCAGCGCAGGGCGGTCTCCTCCGTGACCAGGTCGAGCTCGCGGCGTACGGCGTCGGGGACCGGGTCGGGGACGGCCGGCATGACGTCGACTGCCGTCCGCACCGCCTTCTCGATCTTCAGCGACGTCAGCTTCCCCCGGGCCGGGTAGAGCGGCTTGAGCCCGGTGCGGTCGAGGTCGTCCTCGTCGACCTCGGGGTGGGCGAGCTCCCAGCGCAGCTGGCCGTTGAAGGCCTTGCGGACGAACTTGCCCGAGACGAGCACGCGGTTCCCCGGGCGCAGCGGCTTGGTGACCCGCCACTCCGCGACGTGCTTGCGCCGGTCGAAGAACGTCAGCCAGACGGTGTCGTCGGCGAGCTCGGCGCGGACGACGACGCGGTAGGCCGTCTGCCCGGTCCGGCGGTCCTGGTAGGGCTTCACGTCGGCCGTCGCCACGTCGACCACGACGAGCGCCAGCTCGCCCGGCACCAGCTCGGCGAGCGAGCCCACGGTGGTGCGGTCGAGGTGACGGCGCGGGTAGTGACGGAGCAGGTCGCCCACCGTGCGCAGGCCGAGCTCGTCCTCCAGCGCCTTCGCGCCGCTGCCGACGACCCCGGGCAGGCGGCTGTCCCAGCTCACCATGGCCTCACCACCGGCTCACTCCACCCCCAGCAGCACCGGGTAGCGCTCCTGCGCCCCCTCGTAGCGCAGCACGTCGATGCTGGGGTGCTCCTGAGCGAGGTGCGCCTCGCACCGGGCCGCCACCTCGTCCCCACCCTGTCCGGCGATGAGCGTGACCAGCTCGCCGCCACCGCGCAGCATCCGCTCCAGCACGTCCACCGCCACGGTCGCGAGGTCCTGGCCCACGACGACGAAGTCGCCCTCGACCGCACCGAGCACGTCGCCGGCCTCGCAGGGGCCGGCGGAGGTGATCGCCTGGCGGGCGGCGACCGTGACCGCGCCGGAGCGCGCGTGCCGGGCGGCGGCCGTCATCTCGACGAGGTCCTGCTCGAAGGGGCGGCCCGGCTCGTGGACCGCCAGCGCCGCCATGCCCTGCACCTGCGCCCGCGTCGGCACCACCGCCACGCGGACGGCGTCCTCGGCCTCGACCAGCCGCGCGGCGGCCTCCGCGGCGGGCAGCACGTCGCGGCTGTTGGGCACCACCACGACCTCGCCCGCGCCGGTGGCGCGGATCGCCTCGACCAGCCGCCCGGCGGACGGTCGACGCGTCACCTCGGACGTGACCACGGTGGCGCCCGCCTCGGCGAAGACCTCGGCGAGGCCGTCGCCCAGCGCCACCACCACGACCGCGCGGCCGGTGCGGGGACCGTGCGCCCGGGCCGCGGCGCGTCGGGCCTGCTCGACCTGCTCGGCGAAGTGGGTGACCCGGACCCGGTGCGGCCGTCCGGCCCGGATGCCCGCCTCGATCGCGGCCCCGACGTCGTCGACGTGGACGTGGACGTTCCACAGGCCCTCGCCGCCCACCACGACCAGGGAGTCGCCGAGGGGCATCAGCTCGCGCCGCAGGAGGTCGACGGCCGCGTCGTCGGCGGCGTCCAGGAGGTACATCACCTCGTAGGCCGGGCCGTCCTCGGTCAGGTCGTCGGTCGGGAGCGGGTGCGCGGAGGCGTCGGTCGGCGCCGGGAGGGGCCGGCGCGGGCGCCGTACGTCGGCGGTGAGCTCGCGGCGACCGGTGAAGGCGGCCGCGGCGGCGTCGAGCACCAGGCACAGCCCCCGTCCTCCGGCGTCGACCACCCCGGAGCGGCGCAGCACCTCCAGCTGCTCGGGGGTGCGGTCCAGCGCCTCCCCGGCAGCCCGCGAGGCGGCCTCGAACACCTGGGCGGTCCGGTGGGTCGGGTCCGCGGCCGCGGCCAGCGCCGCCTCGGACGCGGCCCGGGCCACGGTGAGCATGGTGCCCTCGACCGGGTCGCCGACGGCGGCGTACCCGGCGGCGGTCGCCGCCCGCATGCCCTCGGCCACCACCGTGGCGGCCCGGTCGTCGGGGCCCGCCGCGGCGATCCGCCGGAACAGCGCACCGACGAGCTGCGACATGATCACGCCGGAGTTGCCGCGAGCGCCCAGGAGCAGACCGCGGGTGTAGGCGGCCACGACCCTCGCGACCTCGGGCCCGCCCTGCTCGAGGGCCTCCCGCAGCGCGTCGTCGGCGGCCTCGAAGGTGAGGAAGAGGTTGGTGCCCGTGTCGCCGTCGGGCACCGGGTAGACGTTGAGGGCGTCGATCTCCTCGCGGGCCGTCCGCAACGCCTCGGTCGCCAGCGCCGAGAACCGCTGCAGCGGCTCGACGACGGCGAAGCCGACGGTGCGCCCGACGGTCCGCTCTGCCGCTCGGTCCTCCACGACCCCCACGCCCTCCCTCTCGCCCCGGCCTGCCAGGATCTGTCCGCGCGCCACAGGCTAGCGGTGGACCCCGACAGCGCCCGGGCGCGACCGGGCGCTCGCCACGATTGGCGTGGGCCTGTCCGGATCGGATACGCTAGCGCGGTTGCCCGGACGCCCACTTGGACGTCGGGGCCACTCAATCTGACCTCGAGTTTCATCAGGAGTTCACGGTGGCTGCCGTCTGCGACATCTGCGCCAAGGGGCCCGGTTTCGGCAACAACCGGCCGTGGTCGCGCAAGATCACGAAGCGTCGCTTCGACCCCAACATCCAGCGCGTGCGTGCGACCGTCAACGGTTCGCCCAAGCGCCTCAACGTCTGCACCGGCTGCCTCAAGGCCGGCAAGGTCAGCCGCTGACCGGCTGACCTCCCGACACCACCGACCGATCCCGGCTCGCCGGGGTCGGTCGCTGCTTTTGCGCGGCCCGGTCCCGCGCTCAGAAGTGGCGGAAGCCGCCCTCCCCTGCGGGCGCCTGGCCGTCGACCAGGACCCGGCCCCGCTCCTCGGCGGCGGCGACGACCTGCCCGAGGACCGTCCACCCCGCGGGCAGGGCGGTGCCCGGCGCGAACGTCGCCACCAGCGCGTGGTCGTCGCCTCCGGTGAGCACGAAGTCCGTCGGGTCGGTGCCGAGGGCCGAGCCCACGGCCTGCAGGGGCTCGTCGACGACGAGCGCGGCGCTCTCCAGCAGCGCGTCGACCCCGCTGGACGCGCACACGTGGCCGAGGTCGGCCACCAGGCCGTCGGAGACGTCGACCAGCGAGGTCGCCCCGAGCTGCACCGCCTGCGGGCCGGCTGCGTAGGGCACGACCGGGCGGCGGTAGGCGTCCACCACGGCGCGGGGTGAGCGGAAGCCCCGGCCGAGCACCGCGAGCCCGGCCGCGGCCCAGCCGAGGCGTCCGTTCACCGCGACCAGGTCTCCCGGGCGGGCCCCGCCGCGGGTCACCGGCTCCCCGTCCACCCCGCCCATCGCGGTCACCGAGACCACCACCGTGTCGGCCCGGGTGAGGTCGCCGCCGACCACGACCGCGCCGACCAGCGCCGACTCCGCGGCGAGGCCGTCCGCCAGGCCCAGCACCCAGGCCAGAGCGGTCCCGGGCGGCACCGCGAGACCCACAGTCAGCGCGGTCGCGCGCCCTCCCATGGCGTTGACGTCGGAGAGGCTCTGCGCCGCGGCACGGGCCCCGATGTCGGACGCCTCGGCCCAGTCGCGCCGGAAGTGGCGCCCCTCGACGAGGACGTCGGTGGTGAGGACCACCCGGCCTCCCCCGGACCCGCCGGCCCCGCCGACGGCCACGACCGCGGCGTCGTCGCCGGGCCCCAGCAGCACCTGCGGACCGGTGCCGAAGCGCGCCACGAGCCGCGCGATCGTGCCGAACTCCCCGACCTCGGCGAGCGTCGCCTCCGCCGCTGCGGGGGGCGCGGTCGGCGACGGGACGCGGGTGCGGTCGGCGGGGTGCGAGAGGTCCATGCCCTGCATTGAAACGCATGTCCGAGGAGGCGGTACCGGGCGGCCCTGGCACGCGGTAGGTTGAGCCAGGTTCGCCGCACCCGCCCCGATCCCAGGGCACGACGACAGGAGCACCTCATGGTTGTCCAGGCCTACATCTTGATCCAGACCGACGTCGGCAAGGCCGCGGAGGTGGCGGCGGCGATCGCCGACGTCAAGGGGGTCACGCGGGCCGAGGACGTCACCGGGCCGTACGACGTCATCGTGCGGGCCGAGGCCAGCAACGTCGACGAGCTCGGCAAGCTCGTGGTCGCCAAGGTGCAGGCGGTCGAGGGCATCACGCGGACGCTGACCTGCCCGGTCGTCCACATCTGAGGGCCCGCCCGATCCCTGCTCGCTCCCCCGTCCGTCACGCCGCCCGACCGTCGTCCCGCCTGGCCGGGACCGTCGGCCGTGTCGCGCTGCCTGTCGTGCTGCCTGTCGTGCTGCCTGTCGTGCTGCTCGCCGGGTGCACCGGCGGTGAGGGCGCGGCCCCGACGGGGCCCGGTCCGCTCGCCGTCGACGGGCCCACCGTCGCGGACCTGCCGGCACCTGAGGCCGACGTCTGCCGCGACCTGCTGGCCGACCTGCCGGCGACGCTCGAGGGACAGCAGCGGCGCGACGTGGCCGACCCCGACGTGCTCGCCGCCGCCTGGGGCGACCCGGCGATCGTGCTGCGCTGCGGCGGACCGCCCCCGCGCGGGCTCGAGCGGGACTCGGAGTGCGTGCTGGTCGACGACGTCGCCTGGTTCTTCCGGGGCAACGACCTCGTCGACCCGCAGGGCCCCGAGGTGGTGTTCAGCGTGGTCAAGCGGCTCGTCGTGGTCGAGGTGACCCGCGCCGCGTCGTACGGCCCGCCGGCGGAGGTGCTGGCCGACCTGTCCGGGCCGGTGGCCGCAACCGTGCCGGCCCGCGGCCGCTGCGTCTGACCGAGGTCCTCAGCGCAGGCCGGTGGGCCGGGTCAGCGCGAGCTGCACCAGCCGCTCCACCAGAGCCGGGTAGTCCACGCCGGAGGCGGCCCACATCCGGGGGAACAACGAGCTGGGCGTGAAGCCCGGCATCGTGTTGATCTCGTTGACGACGAGCCGGCCGTCGGCGAGCAGGAAGAAGTCGACGCGCGCCAGGCCCTCGCACGACATCACCTCGAAGGCGTCGACGGCGAGCCGCTGCACCTCGTCGACGACCTCGGCGGCGAGGTCGGCCGGCACGTCGAGCCGGGTAGCCTCCTCGGGGAGGTACTTCGCGGCGAAGTCGTAGAAGGCGTGAGCGGCGTCGACCACGATCTCGGCCGGCACGCTGGCCTCGGCCGGGCCGTCCCCGAGGGTGTCGAGCACCCCGCACTCGACCTCGCGGGCACCCGCTCCGGCTGACTGCTCCACGACCACCTTCGGGTCCCACCGTCGGGCCTCCTCGACGGCGGCGTCGAGCTCGTCCGGCCCGTCGACCTTGCTGATGCCGATGCTGGAGCCGCCCCGGCAGGGCTTGACGAAGACGGGGAAGCCGAGCGCGTCGACGGCGTCCCGGATGCGCTGCGGGTCGGTGCGCCAGACCCGGTCGGTGACCACGACCCAGGGCAGGGTGGGCAGCCCCGCCGACTCCAGCACCATCTTCATGTACTGCTTGTCCATGCCGACCGCGGAGGCGAGCACGCCGGACCCGACGTAGGGGACGTCGGCGAGCTCGAGCAGGCCCTGGACGGTGCCGTCCTCCCCGAAGGGGCCGTGGAGGAGCGGGAACACCGCGTCGACGGCACCGAGCTCCTCGGGCACCTCGCCCGGGGAGCGGACCGAGAGCTCGCGGCGCTGGTCGAGCACCAGGGTCGGTCGCCCGGGGTCGACCTGCGGGAGGTCGTCGGCGGAGGTCAGCGCGAGGTGGGCCGAGGTGGCCGACTCGAGGACCCAGCGTCCGTCGGTCGCGATGCCGACCGGCACCACGTCGTACTTCTCGGTGTCGATGGCCGCCAGCACGCTGCCGGCGGTCACGCAGGAGACGGCGTGCTCGCTCGAGCGTCCCCCGAAGAGCAGGGCGATGCGGGGCCGGCGACCGGACGAGCCCTCGGACGGGGTGCCGGACGGGGGCGTGAGGGCGCTCATGGTGAGCCGACCCTACCCGCCTAGGCTGGCCGCATGAGTGACCCTGCCGCGCAGCCCGACCCCGCGTCGCGGGCGTCGCACGCGCCCGCCCTGTCCCCCCGGACCGTGGTCGTGACGGCCGGGCGGCCGCCCCACGAGCCCGACCAGCCGCTGAACACCCCGCTGACCCCGGCCTCGACGTACGTCGCCGGCGGGGACGTGGAGTACGGCCGCTACGGCAACCCGACGTGGTCGGCGTTCGAGACCGCCCTCGGCGAGCTGGAGGGCGGCCGGGCGCTGGCGTTCTCGTCCGGGCTGGCGGCGGTCAGCACCGTGCTCGGGCTGGTCGGCCACGGCGCGAAGGTCGTCGCCCCGCGGCACGCCTACAGCGGCACGATCATGCAGCTGGCCGACCTGGAGTCGCGCGGGCGGATCGCCGCCACGCTCGTCGACGTCACGGACCCGGCCGCGATCGCGGAGGCCTGCCAGGACGCCGCCCTGCTGTGGCTGGAGTCCCCCACCAACCCCGCCCTGGAGGTGGTCGACCTCGCGGCCGTGGTCGCCGCCGGGCACGCGGCCGGCGTGCACGTCGTGGTCGACAACACCTTCGCCACCCCGCTGCGCCAGCAGCCGCTGTCGGTGGGCGCCGACATCGTCGTGCACTCGGCGACCAAGTTCATCGCCGGGCACTCCGACGTGCTGCTCGGCGCGCTGGTCGTGAGCGACCCCCAGCTGCTCGACGAGCTGAAGAAGCGGCGCGACCTCGAGGGGGCCGTCCCCGGCACGTTCGAGACCTGGCTGGCGCTGCGCGGCCTGCGCACGCTGGCGGTCCGGCTGGACCGGGCCGAGGCCAACGCCCAGGTGCTCGTCGAGAGGCTGCGCGAGCACGCGGAGGTCGGCGAGGTCCGCTACCCCGGGTTCGGGGCCATCGTGTCCTTCGTGCCGACCCGCGGGCCGCTGGCCGCCGACCTGCTGTGCCGCTCGACGACGTTGTGGGTGCACGCCACGAGCCTGGGCGGGGTGGAGTCGACCTTCGAGCGTCGGCGCCGGTGGAAGTCCGAGGCCGCCACCATCCCGGAGGCGCTGGTGCGTGCGTCCGTCGGGATCGAGGATGTCGAGGACCTCTGGGCCGACCTGGACACCGCGCTGAACGGGCTCGCCTCGGCCTGAGCCGGGTGGGCCGGGGCGGTCCAGGAGCGCGCGGTCAGTCGCGCTCGCGCTTGGTCTCGCGCGAGGCGAAGCTCTCCATCATCTCGTGGGTCGTCCACTTCCCCACCACGACCTGGTGCACGCCCTCGACGAGCGGGGCGTAGATCTCGTTGCGCTCGGCCAGCGCGAGGATCGAGGCCGCCGACTTCACGCCCTCCGCGACCTGGCGGGTGGAGGCGGTGATCTCCTCGGTGGTCATGCCCTGCCCGAGCTTCTCGCCGAAGGTGCGGTTGCGCGACAGCGGCGACGAGCAGGTGGCGACGAGGTCGCCCATCCCCGCCAGACCCATGAGGGTCAGCGGGTCGGCTCCGAGCTTGACCGCCAGCCGCGCGGTCTCGGCCAGGCCGCGGGTGATGAGCGAGGCGGTGGTGTTGTCACCGAAGCCGAGACCGACCGCCATGCCGACGGCCAGGGCGATGACGTTCTTGTAGGCGCCCCCGAGCTCGCAGCCCACCACGTCGACGCTGGAGTAGGGACGGAAGCGGGGGCCGTGCAGCCACTCCCGCAGCTGGTCGGCGACCGGCTCCGAGGCGCAGGCCACGACGCTGGCGGCGGGCTCGCGGGCGGCGATCTCGCGTGCCAGGTTGGGCCCGGTCAGGACGGCGATGCGCTCGGGCCCTGCGCCGGTGACCTCGGCGATGACCTCGCTCATGCGCTTGAGGGTGCCGAGCTCGACGCCCTTCATGAGCGACATGAGGATCGCGTCCGGCGGCAGCACCCCGGCCCAGTCGCCGAGGTTGGCGCGCAGCGTCTGCGACGGCACGGCCAGCACGACCAGCTCGGCCCCCTTCGCGGCCTCGGCCGGGTCGGCGGCGGCGCGGACGGCGTCCGGGAGCCGGACGCCCGGCAGGTAGTCGGTGTTCTCCCGCTGCTGGTTGATGGCGTCGCACACCTCGGGCCGGCGTCCCCAGATCGTCACCTCGTGGCCGGCGTCGGCCAGCACCAGCGAGAACGCCGTCCCCCAGGAACCAGCGCCGAACACGGCCACCTGCGTCATCTGCTTCTCCTTCTCGACGCCAGGCGTCGGTGCTTGCCGCGCGCTGCGCGCGGGTCCCGGTGGGGGTTGCCGATCTGTTGCACCCCGGCGCTGCGGGGGTCGAAGCGGGCCGGCGGGGCCTGCTCGTCGCGGATCTCCTCGAGGAGCCCGGTGACCGCCGCCATGATGCGCTCGGTGGCCTGCCGCAGCAGCTCGGGGGTGACGGGCTGCCCGCGCAGGTCGTCGAGGTCGACCGGAGGACCGGCCGTCACGTGGATGGTGTGCCGCGGCAGCAGCCGCGGGCGCGTGCTGTAGGGGTAGAGGATCTCGTGGGCGCCCCACTGCGCGGCGGGGACGACAGGGACGCCGGCGCTGAGCGCGATGCGCGCCGCCCCGGTCTTGCCCACCATCGGCCACAGGTCGGGGTCGCGCGTCAGCGTGCCCTCGGGGTAGACCACCACGAGCTTGCCGTCACGGACCGCGCTCACGGCGGCGTCGAAGGCGCGCGAGGCGTCGGTGGTCATGCGGTGCACCGGGATCTGACCGCTGGAGCGCAGCACCCACCCGGCGAAGAAGACGTCGAAGAGGGCGGCCTTGGCCAGGTAGCGCGGCACGCGGCCCTGCTCGTGCACGAAGTGGGCGAAGGTGAGCGGGTCCAGGTGCGAGGCGTGGTTGGCCACGAGCACGGCGCCGCCCGTGCGTGGGACGTGCTCGCTCCCGGACCAGTCGCGGCGGGTCAGCGCCAGCAGCACGGGCTTGACGATGGCCACGCCGACGGAGAAGGCGACGCCCCGACGCTCACGTGTCCGTGCCACGGCGACCTCCTCACCTGTCCGGGCCACGGCGGAGGACCGGCGCGTGGCGACTCGGGAACGAGAACGAAACCCTACTGCCCGCGGCGCCGCTCGGACGGACACCGCGACCGGTCCGTCGTCGCGGCTGAGACAATCGGCGACGATGACGCCGACGCCCTCCGACCTCCCGCCCGCGGCTGCCCACGACCGGGGACCCGACGGGGTCGACGTGGTGATCCCGGTCAAGCCCCTCGACCGGGCCAAGTCGCGCCTGGCGGTGCTGGGCGACGACGTACGGCGCGACCTCGCGCTGGCGTTCGTGCGTGACGTGCTGACCGCCGTCCGAGGTGCTGCCGGGCTGCGCGAGGTCGTCGTCGTCACCGCCGACGAGCAGGTCGCCGCCCTCGTCCGGTCGGAGCTGGGTGGCCGCGCCCGTCTCGTCGCCGACACCGAGCCACGCGAGCTCAACCGGGCGCTGCACCGAGGCGTCGACGACCTCCGCGCCACCCGCCCCGACGCGGACCGCACCGCGGTGCTCGCGCTGTGCGCGGACCTGCCCGCCCTGACCTCGCGCGCGCTGGGCGACCTCCTCGCCGTCGCCCCCCGGTCCGGGGCCGGCTTCGTCGCCGACCGCACCGGCACCGGGACGACGGCGTACCTCGCGCCGCCGGCCCTGTTCGACCCCCGCTTCGGCCCGGGGTCGCGGGACGCGCACGCCCGCGCAGCGGTCGACCTGACCGCGCGGGTGCCCGCCGAGCTGCGCGCGGACGTCGACAGCCCCGCCGACCTGGCGCCGCTGGTGGCGCACCCCCACCTCGGCGGGGCGACCCGCGCCGCCCTGGCCCGGCACGGGCTGGACCGCGACGCGCTGGCCGGCACCGCCCTGCCCCGCGCCTGACCCCGCCGGGCACCCGTCTGGCGCACGCCAGACGCACGCCAGACGCACGCCAAACGCACGACAGCCCCGTCCTCGGCGAGGACGGGGCCGTCGGGACACCAGGACGCCGGGACCGGCGTCGCTGTGCTCAGGAGCTGGAGGCGGACTTCTTCGCCGTCGACTTCTTCGCGGTGGACTTCTTGGCCGTGGACTTCTTGGCGGTGCTCGAGCTCGACGAGCCGGAGGAGCTGCTCTTCTTGGCCGGCGCCTTCTTGGCGGTCGAGCTGCTGCTCGACTTCTTCGCCGTCGACGAGCTCGACGAGCTCGACTTCTTCGCGGGTGCCTTCTTGGCGGGCGCCTTCTTCGCCGTCGAGCTGCTGCTCGACTTCTTCGCGGTCGAGGTGCTCGAGGAGCTGCTCTTCTTGGCCGGGGCCTTCTTGGCGGTGGAGGTCGTCTTCTTCGCGGTGGAGGACGCCGACTTCTTGGCCGTGGTCGAGGCCTTCTTCGCCGTCGAGGTGGTCTTCTTCGCCGCCGTCGACGCCTTCTTGGCAGGTGCCTTCTTCGCCGTCGAGGACGACGAGGAGGAGGACGTGGCCTTCTTGGCCGCACCGGCGGCCTTGATGGCCGGCTGGGCGGCGGCCGCGGCGGCCTTCTTCGCCGGGGCGGTGGCCTTCTTGGCCACCTCGGCGGCCTTCTGGCCGGCGCTGGAGCCGCGGACGTTGGAGACCGCACGCTCCGCCGGCTTGGGCAGCTTGGGCAGCTTCTTGGCGCCGGAGACGACGGCCTTGAGGTCAGCGCCGGCGGTGAACTTCGGCACGGCGGTCTTCTTGGCCTTCACGCGCTCGCCGGTGCGCGGGTTGCGCACCCAGCGGGCCTCACGGACCCGCTTCTCGAACGATCCGAACCCGGTGATGGCCACCTTCTCCCCGCGAGCGACCTCACGGGTGATCGTGTCCAGGACGGACTCGAGCGCGTGCTGTGCCTGCTTGCGGTTCCCCTCGTATCGGTTCGAGAGCGCATCGATCAGTTGGGTCTTGTTCACTGGACATCCCTTTCGTGAACGGCTCTGGGGCCGAACCTCTGCACGGCGCCTGCCTGCACGCTAGGGAAAAGTGAAGGGCCTCACAACGACTCTCCGGGCTTTTGGCGTTGTTTCTTGGGGGATTCCGGCCGCCCGGTCCGCGCCGCACCGGCCCGCCGACGGCCGCCCGCACGGACGTCGCGACGCGTTTCCCCTGCAGGGCAAGGGGATCGGGTCTCGCGTGTGGCTCGTCAGCCGTGGATCGTGACGGGCTTGAAGCTCGGACGCGTCGTCTCGTACGACGTGATGTCCTCCTCGTGCGACAGCGTGATGCCGACGTCGTCGAGACCGTTGAGCAGCCGGTAGCGCGTGTAGTCGTCGATGTCGAAGGGCGCGGTGAGCGCGTCGGCCTGGATGGTGCGGGCCTCGAGGTCGACGACGATCTGCGTCGTGGGGTCGTGCTCGATGAGCTTCCACAGCTGCTCGACGACGTCCTGGCTCACCTGCGCGGCGAGCAGCCCTGCCTTGCCCGAGTTGCCGCGGAAGATGTCGGCGAAGCGGCTGGAGACGACGACCTTGAAGCCGAAGTCCATCAGGGCCCAGACCGCGTGCTCGCGCGACGAGCCGGTCCCGAAGTCGGGTCCCGCGACCAGCACGGTCGCCCCGGCGTGCTCGGGACGGTTGACCACGAAGTCGGGGTCGTTGCGCCAGGCCGCGAAGAGGCCGTCCTCGAAGCCGGTGCGCGTGACGCGCTTGAGGTAGACGGCGGGGATGATCTGGTCGGTGTCGACGTTGCTGCGACGCAGCGGCATCCCGGTGCCGGTGTGCTGGGTGAAGGCGTCCATGACGGATCCTCTCGGTCGGGGCGGTCGGGTCAGACCCGCGCGGGCAGGTCGGCAGGGCTGGCGAGGTGGCCGGCGACGGCGGTGGCCGCAGCGACGGGGACCGACACCAGGTGCGTGCGACCGCCCTTGCCCTGACGCCCCTCGAAGTTGCGGTTCGACGTCGACGCGCTGCGCTCGCCGGGGGTGAGCTGGTCGGGGTTCATGCCCAGACACATCGAGCAGCCCGCTCCGCGCCACTCGGCGCCGGCGGCGAGGAAGACCTTGTCGAGCCCCTCGGCCTCGGCCTGCAGGCGCACGCGCACCGAGCCCGGCACGACGAGCAGCCGCGTGCTGTCGGCGACGGTGTGGCCCCCGATGATCTCTGCCGCCAGGCGGAGGTCCTCGATGCGGCCGTTGGTGCACGAGCCGACGAACACGGTGTCGACGTCGATCTCGCGCATCGGTGTGCCCGCCTCGAGCCCCATGTACTCCAACGCCTTGGCGGCGGCGATCTTGTCGCCCTCGCTCTCGAAGGCCTCGGGGTCGGGCACCGAGCCGCCCAGGGGCACGCCCTGGCCGGGGTTGGTCCCCCAGGTGACGAACGGCGTCATGGTGGAGGCGTCGAGGACGATCTCCGCGTCGAACGTCGCGTCGTCGTCGGTGACCAGCGTCTTCCAGTGCGCGACGGCAGCGTCCCAGTCGGCGCCGGTTGGCGCCTCGGGCTTGCCCTCGATGTAGTCGAAGGTGGTCTGGTCGGGGGCGATGAGGCCGGCCTTGGCCCCCCACTCGATCGACATGTTGCACACCGTCATGCGGCCCTCCATCGAGAGCTCCTCGATGGCCTGGCCGCGGTACTCCACGATGTAGCCCTGTCCGCCGCCGGTGCCGGTGTGCGTGATGAGGGTCAGCACGAGGTCCTTGGCGGTGACGCCGGCCGGCAGGCTGCCGTTCACGGTGACCGCCATGGTCCTCGGCCGCGCCTGCATCAGCGTCTGGGTGGCCAGCACGTGCTCGACCTCGGAGGTGCCGATGCCGAAGGCGATCGAGCCGAAGGCGCCGTGGGTCGAGGTGTGGGAGTCGCCGCACACGATCGTCATGCCGGGCTGGGTCAGGCCGAGCTGCGGTCCGACGACGTGGACGATGCCCTGGTCGACGTCGCCCAGCGGGTGCAGGCGTACGCCGAACTCCGCGGCGTTCTTGCGCAGCGTCTCGACCTGGGTCCGGGACACCGGGTCGGCGATGGGCTGGTCGACGTTCAGCGTGGGGACGTTGTGGTCCTCGGTCGCGAGCGTGAGGTCGGGTCGGCGTACGCGGCGGCCGGCGAGGCGCAGCCCGTCGAAGGCCTGCGGGGAGGTGACCTCGTGGATGAGGTGGAGGTCGATGTAGAGCAGGTCCGGCTCACCCTCGGCCTGGCGGACGACGTGCTCGTCCCACACCTTCTCCGACAACGTGCGTCCCATGACGCCACCTCCATGCATCGCTGTGTGATCTGTCTTTCGGTCCCCGATCCACGCTTGCATATCAGTATGCGAGACGGCATGATCAGAGTATGGACAACTCTAGCGGAGTCGGCGTCCTCGACAAAGCCGCCCTCGTGCTCTCGGCCCTGGAGTCCGGACCTGCCACGCTGGCGGGCCTGGTCGCTGCCACCGGCCTGGCCCGGCCCACCGCCCACCGCCTCGCCGTGGCGCTGGAGCACCACCGGCTCGTGGCCCGTGACATGCAGGGACGCTTCGTGCTCGGGCCCCGGCTCGCCGAGCTCAGCGCCGCCGCCGGCGAGGACCGGCTGCTGGCCGCCGCCGGGCCGGTGCTGGCCCGGCTGCGCGACATCACCGGCGAGTCCGCCCAGCTGTGGCGCCGCCAGGGCGACCACCGGGTCTGCGTCGCCGCCGCCGAGCGGCCCTCCGGCCTGCGCGACACCATCCCCGTCGGCTCGCAGCTGACGATGCGTGCGGGGTCCGCTGCGCAGGTGCTGCTGGCCTGGGAGGACCCCGAGCGGATGCACCGGGGCCTGCAGAACGCCGCCTACTCGGCCACCGCGCTCTCGGGCATCCGGCGCCGGGGATGGGCGCAGTCGGTGGGCGAGCGCGAGGCGGGTGTCGCCTCGGTGTCCGCCCCGGTGCGCTCCCCCTCGGGCAAGATCATCGCCGCGGTGTCGGTGTCCGGACCGCTCGAGCGGCTCACCCGGCAGCCCGGCCGGATGCACGCCCCTGCCGTGCTGGCGGCTGCCGACCGGCTGTCGGGCTCGCTGCGCCGCGGCGACGAGTGAGCCGGCGGGACCGCGGCGGAGCCGGCCGGGTCGGCCGGGCTCAGTTGAAGTACCAGGGACCCGCGAAGCCGAGCAGGCCGAGGAACCACGCGAGGTACGGGCGGTAGAACCCGGACCGGTCGTAGGTCTCGCCCCGCAGCGCGGCGTGCGCGGCCCGCTGGCGCTCGCGGAACGACGTGAAGTGCAGCCACACCGACGCCGCCATCAAGGCGATGCCCGCCAGGCAGCGGATCGTGACCGCCGGGTCGTCGGAGCCGATGATGAAGAAGACGAACAGCGGGATGCCGCCGATCGGGAGCACCATCTGCGGCAGCATGCGGAACGTCAGGAAGTTGCTCTCGATGCCGGCCGCCGCGACGTCGGCGTCCTGCCGCCGCGCCGCGAGCTCCTCCGGGCCGGCGCTCCCGCCCTGGTCGCCGCGTGCCGGACCGGGACCGGTGGTGCTCACGCGGACCCCTCGGGTGGCTCGTGGTCGCGGCGGTCACCGAGCCGCGGCTCGGCACGGCCGTCGCGGATGGCCTCGATCTCCTCGGCCAGCTCGGGGTCCGACTCGCGCAGCTGCCTCAGGCTCGCGTCCATCCCCCGCTCCAGCTCCTGACGGACCTCGACGGCGGACCAGTGGGTGTCCACGCCGCGCATGACCTGGTGCCAGTCGGTCTGGCGCGCGTCGATGCGGCGCTGGAGCTCCTGACGGGCACGGCCGTTCTCCCCGTCACGGTCGGCGGCCGCTTCCGCCTGGCGCCGCTCGGCCTGCTCCGTGCGGAACCGGTCGCGCGCCTGGGCCACCTCCTCGCGCGCAGCGCTGACCTGCTGCTGCAGCTCGACCTTGGCGCGGTCGGACGCGGCGACGGCCGCGCGGAGCTCGGCCAGCGCCTGCTGGGCGGCGTCGTTGCTGCTCACCAGGCCGCGTCCGCGGTCTCGTTCACGTAGTTGCCGGCTCCGTAGTTGGTGCCCACGACGCTGAGCTTGAGCACGGCGTTGGTCGCCTTCATGACCGCCGCGAGGCCGGCTGCCGCCTTCAGGAGCGCGGGGATGAGCTTCGACAGGTCCTGGACGAAGTCGATGGCGCGGCGCACGAGCGAGACGATCTTGCGGATGTTGCCGCCGAAGGTGGCGATCTCCTTGAGAATCTTGGCCGCCGTCAGCGACAGCACGATCTCGTCGACAAAGCTCAGGCACTCGGCGATGAGCTCGCAGGTCGTGCGTGTCATCTCCAGCATGTTCTGGATCTGGCGCGAGATGAGGGTGCACGCCTCCTGCTGGGTGGCGTGGGCGTCCGACACCTGGCTCAGGTGGGTGAGCGCCGCGGAGGACGCGGGCCCCTCCCACGCCTCGGGGAGCGCGGTGACCATCGCGGCGTAGTTCTCCGAGATGTCACCGAGCGCGGTGCCCGCGCTGGCCCAGGAGGCCGACATGGCATCGACGGTGCCGAAGTCGCCGGCGATGGGGTCGAAGATCGACCCGATCAGGTCGAAGCCGACCTTGCGGGTCACCCAGTCGATGCCCTGGATGACGTAGCCGCAGTCGTCGCGGAGGCTGTCGATGAGCGCCCCCTCGGCGCCGGTCATCTCGGCGGCGTAGAGCTCGGGCGAGCGGTGGGTCAGCGTGATGGTCACTCGTTCTCCTCGAGGAAGTCGCCGTAGTCGTGGATGTCCTCGGACGCCTCGCCGACGTCGCCGAAGTTCTCCGTCATCTGGATGCCCTGGTCCACCACGTCGAGCGGGGACGCGGGCGTGCCGTGCTCCGGTGGCTTGTACTGGTCGAAGAAGTTGGGCAGACCGTTGTCGGCGTAGCTCTCGGCGATGCCCGGCAGGTTGATGGCGGTGCTGACGCCCTTGCCGGCGTGCTTGACGGCGCCGGGCAGCCCGGTGGGTCCCCCCGGAGGGGCCACCTCGCCGTCGACGGCACTGATCCGGGGCGCCAGCGTGTTCATGGCGCCGGCGATGTGGTCGTCGGACTGCACGTAGCTGTCCAGCGTCTCCGCCATCGCCTGCATCCGTTGGCGGGCCCCCTCGACACCGGTGCTGATGCCCTCGGTGGCGGTGGAGTACGCGTCGCTGTACTGACCCTTGAACACCTGCAGGAAGCCGGTGAAGGCGTCGGTGTGACCGCAGTTGGTGGTCAGGAAGTCGTGGATGCGCTGCAGCTCGTCGGCGTTCTGCGACAGCGCGTCACGCAGCACCCCCAAGCCGTCCGGATGTACGCGGTACTCGCCCGTCATTGAGAACGCCCCCTGGCTGTCGACATCGGTCGAAGCGCATCATTCCCACTCGAAAGGTGATCGAACCACCGACGCTCAGAGCAGCCTCGGCTCGAGGGCCCCCTCGAGCTCCAGCAGCACCCGCTTGCGGTCCATCCCGCCGCCGTAGCCGGTGAGCGCCCCCGACGCGCCCACGACGCGGTGGCAGGGCACGATCACCGGGATCGGGTTGCGTCCGTTGGCCACCCCGACGGCGCGGGCGCCGTGCCCGGTGCGGCCGAGTCCCGCGGCGATCTCACCGTACGTCGCGGTGGTGCCGTAGGCGATGCCGCGCAGCGCCGTCCACACCTCCTGCTGGAACGGCGTGCCGTGGGGCGCCAGAGGCAGGTCGAAGTCGGTCCGCTCGCCGGCGAAGTACGCCGCCAGCTGGGCGGCCGCGGCGACCAGCACCGCCTCGTCGTCGGCCCGCTCCCCCGGCACGGGTGCCGCCGCTCCACCGGCCGCCGCCCGCGCCGCGTGCACCCGCACGCTCGCCGCCTCGCCGGGGCCGTCGGGCATCTCGCCGAGGAACTCCACGGCGCTCAGCGCACCGTCGCGGGCCACGAGCCGCAGAGGTCCGACCGGGCTGTCGACCTCGGTCCAGCGGGTCCTGTCGTGCGGTGTCATCGGGGGTCCTCTCGTGGGGTGGGTGTCGTCGAGGTGGGTGCGGCCAGCGCGTCGAGGCGCTCGGCCCACAGGTGCATGACGGCGTAGGAGCGCCAGGGGCTGACGCGGTCGGCGAAGTCCGCCAGGGCGCCGCTGCCGCTGACACCGTGGTCGGCCAGCACGGCACGCACGGCGACGTCACCGGGCAGGAAGACGTCGGGGTCGCCGAGCGCGCGCATCAGCACGTAGTCGGCCGTCCACGGTCCGACGCCCTTGAGCGCCAGCAGCCCGGCGCGGGTCTCGGGCCGGCCGGCGCTGCGGTCGAGCGCCACCTCCCCCGCGGCCAGCGCGGTCGCCAGCACCGCCAGCGTCGCCTGCCGGCTGCGGGGCATCGGCATCGCGTCGCCGGGCAGCGCGGCCACCTGCGCCGGCGTCGGGAAGACGCGGGTCACGCCGTCGCGGTGCAGCGCCTCGGGCAGGTCGTCCCCGGCGAGCTCGGCGAGCACCCCGCCGAGGCGGTTGGCCGCCTTGAGCGACACCTGCTGGCCCAGCACGGTCCGCAGGGCGATCTCGTCGCCGTCGACGTGGCCGGGGGTGCGCAGTCCCGGTCGGGACCGCAGCGAGCCGGCCAGTACCGGGTCGTCACCGAGCGCGGAGCCCACGGCGTCGGGGTCGCAGCCGGCGTCGAGCAGCCGCCGGCACCGCTCGACGGCCGAGCCGACGTCGCGGACGTCGGACACGGTCAGGTGGCCGCGCACCAGGCCCGTGACGGCGGCGTCGGCGAGGTCGAGCCGGACCACGCCGTACCCGTGGGGCAGCCGGAGGCTGCGGGTGTACCACCCCGGCCCTGCGGCTTCCACGCGCGGCACCAGGTGGAAGGCGAGGAACTGGGCCATCCGGTCGGCGTCGAAGGGCAGGCGGACCGGGATGCGGACGTCGACGCCCACGACGGCGCCGGGGCCGGCGGGTGCCGACCCGCTGCGCGACCGTCCGCCCCTCAGCTCGGTCGGCGTCGCGGCGTACACCTCCTGCACGGTGTCGTTGAACTGCCGGACGCTGGCGAAGCCGGCCGCGAACGCGATGTCGGCCGTGCGCCAGTCGGTCGTCTCGAGCAGGACCCGGGCGTCGTGGGCACGGCGGGCGCGCGCCAGCGCCAGCGGGCCGGCCCCGAGCTCGGCGACCAGGAGACGGTTGAGGTGGCGCGCGCTGTAGCCCAGGCGCGCGGCCAGGCCCTCCACGCCGTCGCGGTCGACGACACCGTCCGCGATCAGGCGCATCGCGCGACCGGCGGTGTCGGCCGCGACGTCCCAGCGCGGGGAGTCCGGGGTGGCGTCCGGCAGGCACCGGCGGCAGGCACGGAACCCCGCCGCCTGTGCCGACGCCGCCGTGGGGTGGAAGGTGACGTTGCGCTGGTGCGGCGTCCGCGCGGGGCACGAGGGCCGGCAGTAGATGCCGGTGGTGCGGACCGCGGTGTAGAAGACCCCGTCGAAGCGGCGGTCGCGGCTCGAGACGGCGCGGTAGCACGCGTCGGCGTCGGGGAGCGCGAGCGCGGCGGACGGTGTCATGTCCCCATCCTGCGTCGTCCGCGGTCGTGGTGCTAGCGGGAATCGGACGCCGCCCCACGCACGAGAAAGGGCCCTGCCTCGTGGAGACAGGGCCCTCCATTCTCGTACCCCCGACCGGATTCGAACCGGCGCTACCGCCTTGAGAGGGCGGCGTGCTAGGCCGCTACACAACGGGGGCGTGAACCGCGAGAGAGCCTAGCGGAGGGCGGTGACCCGGCCAAATCGGCCGGCCCGTGCCTCCCGCGCACAGCGGGACTCTCGTCGTTCGCTGGGGTACTAGGACTCGAACCTAGACTAACTGGACCAGAACCAGTCGGGCTGCCAATTACCCCATACCCCATGGGATGTGGGCCTCTCGCGAGACCCGGTCGGCTTCTCTCGAAGCCCGGTTGAGAATACACGTCAGGCCGGGTCTGACCAAAAGCGGGGACCGCCCGAGAGGTGCCTCACACCGGCCCCGCGGACACCGCCTGGGCGGGCTGCTGCTCCGGCTCGTCGAGGTGGGGTGGACGGGTCGTGGTCTGCACCTTCATCCGCCTGGCCAGCCACAGCACGAGCACGGCGTACACCAGCGACTGGGTGAGCGTGACCGGGATGTTCCACCAACTGACGTCGCCCGGGTCGAGGGCGGAGTCGAGGTCGGTGAAGGCGATCGCGAAGCCGAACGCGAGGTAGTTGTTGAGCACGTGCAGGGCGATGCCGGCCTCGAGCCCCCCGGTGCGGATCACCAGCCAGGCGGCGATCAGCCCGAACATGAAGCGGTCGAAGAACAACGGCGGGTCGAACTGCAGGTGCGCCACCGCGAAGAGCAGCGCGGTCAGCACGATGCTGATCCACTTGTGCCGCGCCAGCGCCCCGATGGCCTGCAGCAGGTAGCCGCGGAACGCGTACTCCTCGCCGGCGGCTTGGAAGGGCGTGGTGAGGAGCACGACGACCGCCAGCGCGATGGTGGTGCCGGTGACGGCGTTGGCCTGGCCGGCCACGTCGGGGTTCGCGCTCTGCGGCACCAGCGCGCCGACGACCACCTGGGCGATCAGCGCGACCACGGCCATGCCGGCACACCCGGCCATGAACGTCCAGCGCAGCTTGGGCACCACCGAGGAGGACCAGCGCAGGCGCAGGTGGTGCAGCCAGCGCATCACGAGACCGACCCACAGGATCATCGCGCCGAGGGCGACGTTGAGGTAGAGCAGCCCCGAGGGAGTCAGCTTCTCCAGGGTGGCGGCCTGGAAGATGCGGTCGCCGTAGCTCATGTCCCCGGGCTCGAAGAGCGCGGCGACGAGCAGCACCGGGAAGGTGATCAGTGGGAGCACGATGACCAGACCGAGGACCACGAGCAGGACGCCGACGAGGGGCTTCCAGGTCCGGTAGGTCCAGGTCCGCAGCATCTGGTGGTAGGGCCGGGGCTCGGGGTGCGGGAAGGCCCAGCGCGGGTCCGGCTCCGGCGGCGGCTGGAACGGGGGTGCGGGCTGCTGCCAGCCCGGCGGCGGACCCCAGCCGGGAGGCTGCTGGCCGTACGGCGACTGGCCGTACGGCGGCTGCGGTTGCGGGTAGGGCTGCGGGTAGGGCTGGGGGTAGGGCTGGCCCCACCCCGACTGGCCGTAGGGGTCCTGGCCGGGGGGCGGACCCCAGCCGGGCTGCCCGTACGGCGGCGCTCCCCCGGGGCCGCTCATGCCGCGACGGCCCCGTCGAGGCGGGCCAGCGAACGCTCGCGCCCGAGCAGCTCCATGGACTCGAAGAGCGGCGGCGAGATCCGACGACCGGTGATCGCGACGCGGACGGCGCCGAAGGCGTTGCGCGGCTTGAGGCCGAGGTCCTCGATCAGCGCGCTCCGCAGGGCCGCCTCGATCGACTCGGTCGTCCACGCGTCCAGGGAGCCCAGCGCCTCGCGAGCCGCCCGGACCACGGTCTGACCGTCCTCGGTCTCCACCAGCTTGGCGGCGTCCGCGGGGTCGAGCGCGAAGCCGTCCTCGGCCACGAAGAGGAAGCCCAGCATGTCCACGGACTCCGCCAGGTTGCCCATGCGCTCCTGCACCAGTGGCGACGCCGCCGCCAGCAGCGACGACTCCTCGCGCGAGAGCGGGTCGTCCACGAGGCCGGCGGCGTGCAGGAAGGGGACCATCCGGCGCGCGGCCTCCTCGACGGGCAGCGCCCGCAGGTGCGTGGCGTTGATCGCCTCGGCCTTCTTGAGGTCGAAGCGCGCCGGGTTGGGGTTGACCCGGTCGATCTCGAAGGCCGCCACCATCTCCTCCATGGAGAAGATGTCGCGGTCCTCGGCGATCGCCCAGCCCAGGAGGGCCAGGTAGTTCAGCAGCCCCTCGGGCAGGAAGCCCTGGTCGCGGTAGCCGAGCAGGTTGGCCTCCGGGTCGCGCTTGGACAGCTTCCGGTTGCCCTGGCCCATGACGTAGGGCAGATGGCCGAAGCGGGGCGGCGTACCGCTGCCGACGCCGATCTCGGCGAGCGCGGCGTGCAGCGCGATCTGCCGCGGGGTCGAGGACAGCAGGTCCTCGCCGCGCAGCACGTGGGTGATCTCCATCAGCGCGTCGTCGAGCGGGTTGACGAGCGTGTAGAGCGGGTGGCCGTTGCCGCGCACCAGCACGTAGTCGGGCACGTGCTCGCTCTGGAAGGTGATCTCGCCGCGCACCAGGTCGTCGAAGGTGATCGCCGCGTCCGGCATCCGGAAGCGGACGACCGGGCGGCGGCCCTCCTCGACGTACGCCGCGCGCGCCTCGTCGCCGAGGTCGCGGCAGTGGCCGTCGTAGCCCGGGGTGCGGCCCTCCGCACGGGCCTTCTCGTTGCGCTCGTCGAGCTCGGCCTGCGAGCAGTAGCAGTGGTAGGCCTTCCCGGCGGCCAGCAGCTTGTCGGCCACCTCGGCGTAGGTGTCGAAGCGCTCCGACTGCCGGTAGGGGCCGAAGTCGCCGCCCACCTCCGGGCCCTCGTCCCAGTCGAAGCCGAGCCAGCGCATGACCTCGAGGATCGTGTCGTAGGACTCCTGGGAGTCGCGCGCGGCGTCGGTGTCCTCGACGCGGAAGACGAACGTGCCGCCGTGGTGGCGCGCGAAGGCCCAGTTGAACAGCGCCGTCCGGGCCAGGCCGACGTGCGGCGACCCCGTCGGTGAGGGACAGAACCGGACGCGGACGGGAGACGCCGGGGCGTCAGTCACGGGAGACCACCTTGTTGTTGAGAGTGCCGATGCCGTCGATGACGACGTCCACCTCGTCGCCGACCTCCATCGGCCCGACGCCCTCCGGGGTGCCGGTGAGGATGACGTCGCCGGGCAGCAGGGTCATGACGGAGGAGACGTAGGAGACCAGGGTCGGGACGTCGAAGATCAGGTCCTTCGTGGTGCCGTCCTGCTTGAGGTCGCCGTTGAGGAAGGTGCGCACGCGCAGGTCGGAGGCGTCGAGGTCGGTCTCGACCCACGGGCCCAGCGGGCAGAAGGAGTCGAACCCCTTGGCGCGGGTGAACTGGACGTCGGAGCGCTGCAGGTCGCGGGCCGTGACGTCGTTGCCGACGGTGTAGCCGAAGACGACATCCGCGACCTTCTCGACCGGCACGTCACGGCAGATCCGTCCGACCACCACGGCCAGCTCGCCCTCGAAGTGGACGTTGCGGGACTGGCGCGGGTAGAACACCGGGTCGCCGGGGCCGACCACCGACGTGTTCGGCTTGAGGAACATCAACGGTTCCTCGGGCAGGTCGCTGCCCATCTCGGCGGCGTGCGCGGCGTAGTTGCGCCCGATGCCGACCACCTTGCTGCGGGGCAGCACGGGCGCCAGCAGCCGGACGTCGGCCAGCCGGAAGCTCTGGTCGGTCGGCTTCATCCCGACGTAGAGCGGGTCGCCGGCCAGGGCCACGATGCTCGCGTCGGGGTCCAGCTCGCCGTGCTCGTCCAGGTCTCCGGTGACGACCCCGAACTGGGGGTCCTCACCCGTGGTGAATCTCGCGATGCGCACCGTCCGAGCCTACCGGTGGGGAGGGGCCGCTCCCGCGACTAGGCTCGACGCTGTGGACGGCACGACGGATCTCGCTCGGGCGACCGTCCTGCCACCGTCGGTGTGGCAGGGACGGCGCGCCGCCCACGAGGCACGCGTCGACCGCTGGACGGCCCCCTTCCTCGCGCGTCGGCGCGTGGGCGGCAGCCACCCGGTCGAGGACTTCCTGTTCACCTACTACTCCCAGCGGCCGGCCGCGCTGCGCCGCTGGCACCCCGGGTACGGCGTGGCCCTGGTCGACGGGGCCGACTGGCTGTCGCTGACCGGGTACGTCGAGGGGCCCGACGGGGTGGGGGTCTCCCCCGACCTCCTGGCCACGCGCCGGCCCGTGCTCTCCCAGGTCCACTGGCTGCTGGCCGCGACCGCCGGGCGGGCGCCGCACTTCGGCTGCTTCGGGATGCACGAGTGGGCGATGGTCTACCGGCAGTCGCCGGACGACGTGCGGCACGCGTCCTGGCCGCTGCGCCTCGGCACAACGGGGACCGACGAGGTCGTCGAGGGCCACCGGGTCGCCTGCTCGCACTTCGACGCGTTCCGGTTCTTCACCGAGCCGGCGCGCGGGCTCAACACGCTGCAACCGGGCCGGGAGGACCGGCCGGCGTTCGAGCAGCCCGCCTGCCTGCACGCCGGGATGGACCTCTACAAGCACGCCTTCCGGCTCACCCCGCTCGTCGCCTCGGAGCTGGTCGCCGACTGCTTCGCGCTGGCGTGGGACATCCGCGTGCTCGACATGCGCGCGTCGCCGTACGACTTCTCGGGGCTGGCGGGGTGGGACCACGCCCCGGTGCGGGTCGAGACGGCGGAGGGCAAGGCCGAGTACGCCGCCGCGCAGCGCACCTTCGCCGAGCGCGGCGCACCGTTGCGGGCGCGGCTGATCGAGGAGTGCGAGCGCCTGCTGGCCTCCTAGGCCGACGAGACCCGGACGTCATCGGGGTGCTCGGCGCGGGTCTCGTGACCCGGCTCGTCGTTCGCACGTCGCGGGCGCGGCAGCCCTAGTCCTTGGCGAGGTAGAAGCAGAAGGGGTGGCCGGCGGGGTCGAGCATGACGCGGACGTCGTCCTGGGGCTGGTGCTCGGCGAGCTCGGCGCCGCAGTGGAGCCCCCACGCCACCGCGGCGTCCACCTCATCGACCTCGAGGTCCAGGTGGAGCTGCATCTGCGGCACCCCCTCGACGGTCGGCCACACCGGCCGTCGGTGCAGCGGCTCGGAGGCGAAGGCGAGGTTGTAGCCGGCGCTCTCCGAGGGGGCGAGCGTCGTCCACTCCGGGCTCTCGTGGAAGATCGTCCACCCGAGCAGACGCTCGTAGAAGTGGGCCAGGGCCGGGCCGTCGACGGCGTCGAGGACCACCCCGAACCAGGTGGTCGGCACCCGGGCCGGCGGCGCCCCTGCTGCTGTGTCAGTCATGCAGGAACCTCCCAGCGGCCGGGAGGGCCACCCTGGCACACGGGGTCGAGGTGACGGAAGACCCGACCGCAGGGGTACGACGTACTCGACGCGGCTAGCGCAGAGGTACGAGGGCGGGACCGTACGTCGCGCTCATGTGCCCGACGCCCTCGTTCGCCCAGAATGGGGTGATACCGGCGGGGGCGGCCCGCTGTGATGACGAGGGACACGATGACGCACCTTCTGGACCACCACAGCCATCAGGGCCCCGACGGCCGCGACGCCACCCAGGCGGTGGCCGACGCCGTACGCTCCCGCGTCCTCCCGAGCCTGGCGGCCTTCTTCGACCAGGGGCTGAGGCTGCTCGCGTGCACGGAGCAGTTCGCCGCCGAGCAGGGCTCCACCCCCTCCGAGCTCTGCGGACGCTCGTTGCCCGAGGTGGTGGGCGACGAGGTGCACGCCCAGCTGATCGGTCCTGCCCTCCGCGCGGTGGCCGGGTCGACCGAGCACACGATGGTGCGGCGTGCCGATCCCGTCCTCGACCGTCAGTGGCTCACGCTCGTCGGCTACCAGGTGGACGGCGAGCAGCTCGGCGTCGCCGTGCTCACCGGCGAGGTGGTCTGAGCCTCCCCCGAGGCCGCAGGCCCGGGGCCGCACGACCGACGACTAGCCTGGCGCGATGAGCGCCCTGACGGACGTCCCCGGCGTCCGGGTCGGCCACTGGACCGACACCGAGGCCCGCACCGGCTGCACGGTGGTGCTGCTGCCCGACGACGGCGCGACCACCTCGATCGACGTCCGCGGCGCTGCCCCCGGCACCCGGGAGACCGACCTGCTGCGCCCCGAGGCCACGGTCCCGCGGGCCCACGCGATCGTCCTGACCGGCGGGTCCGCCTTCGGCCTGGCGGCGGCCGACGGGGTGATGAGGCACCTCGAGTCCCGCCGGATCGGTACGCCGACCCCGGCCGGCCCGGTGCCGATCGTGCCGGCGGCGGTCCTCTACGACCTCGCCGTGGGGTCCGCCTCGGTGCGCCCCGACGCCGAGGCCGGGCTCGCCGCCGTCCTCGACGCCGAGCGCGGCCTGCCCTGCACCACCGGCGTGGTCGGAGCCGGGGCCGGCGCCACGGTCGGCAAGCTCTTCGGCGCCCCGGTCGCCGGAGGCCTCGGGACCGCGTCCGTGGTGCTGCCGTCGGGCGCCGTGGTCGGCGCACTGGCGGCCGTCAACGCGGTCGGCGACGTCGTGGCCGAGGACGGGTCGGTGCTGGCCGGCGCGACCTCCCCCGGCACCGTCACCCGTCTCCTGGCCGGCGAGGCACCGGGCCCCCCGCCGCCCGGCACCAGCACCACCCTCGCGGTCGTCGCCACGGACGCCGCCCTGACCAAGACCCAGTGCCACCGGCTGGCCCAGGTCGCGCACGACGCGTTCGCGCAGGCGATCCGCCCGGTGCACACCGGGTTCGACGGCGACACCGTCTTCGCGGTCTCCACCGGGGTCGGCGAGCCGCTCGACGACGCCGCCTTCCTGGTCGTCCAGGTGGCGGCCGTCGAGACCGTGGCCCGGGCGATCCGGTCCGCGGTCACGACGGCCTGAGCCGCTGCCGACTCGACCCGCGCCGGACCGCACGGGAGCGACGTACATCTGAGCGAGGGTTGTGGACGCCTCGCCGGGGTCACACCCCTGGGTGGGCGTCCATAACCCCGCGTTACATGCGGGGTGCGGGCCGGGTCACATCCCGGTGCGGCGGAGGCCGAAGACGACACCGTCGAGCAGGGCCGCCCAGGAGGCCTCGATGACGTTGGCGCCGACGCCGACCGTGACCCAGGAGGTCTGGCCGTCGGTGGTCTCGATGAGCACCCGCGTCACCGCGTCGGTGCCGTGGCCCTGGTCGAGGATGCGCACCTTGTAGTCGATCAGCTCGAACTTCGCGACCTCCGGGTAGGCCTGGCCGATCGCCTCCCGCAGGGCGTGGTCGAGGGCGTTGACCGGACCGTTGCCCTCCCCCACCGTGACGATGCGCGCGCCACCGGCACGCAGCTTCACCGTCGCCTCGGAGACCGCCTCGCCGCCCGGGAAGGAGTCGGTGATGACGCGCCAGGACTCCACCTCGAAGTACGACGGACGCGTCCCCTCGACCTCCTCGACGAGCAGCAGCTCGAAGGACGCGTCCGCGGCCTCGAACGTGTGACCGGCCTGCTCGAGCGCCTTCACCCGCTCGGTGACCCGCGTGACGAGCTCGCGGTCTTCCGACAGGTCGAAGCCGAGCTCGCGGCCCTTGAGCTCGATCGAGGCGCGCCCGGCCATGTCGGAGACCAGCAGCCTCATGTCGTTGCCGACGCCCTCGGGGTCCATGTGCTGGTAGAGGTTCGGGTCGACCTTGATCGCCGAGGCGTGCAGGCCCGCCTTGTGGGCGAACGCGCTGACGCCGACGTAGGGCTGGCGTGAGGACGGCGGCACGTTGGTGACCTCGGCGACCGCGTGGGCGATCCGGGTGGCCTCGCGCAGGCTGCCGCTCGGCAGCACCGGGCGGCCCAGCTTGAGCTCGAGGTTCGCCACCACGGAGACGAGGTCGGCGTTGCCGGTGCGCTCGCCGTAGCCGTTGAGCGTGCCCTGCACGTGGGTGGCGCCGGCGTCGACCGCGGCCAGCGAGTTGGCCACCGCGCAGCCGGTGTCGTTGTGGCAGTGGATGCCGACCTTGGCACCGGTGCTCTCCAGCACGTCCTGCACGACGTCGGACACCCAGGCCGGGAGCATGCCCCCGTTGGTGTCGCACAGCGCCACCACGGACGCCCCGGCCTCGGCGGCGGTGCGCAGCACCTCGAGGGCGTAGGCGCGGTTGTCGCGGTAGCCGTCGAAGAAGTGCTCGGCGTCGAGGAACACCTCCTGGCCCTCGGCGCGCAGGTGGCTCACCGTGTCGCGCACCATGGCGAGGTTCTCCTCGAGGGTGGTGCGCAGCGCGAGCTCGACGTGGCGGTCGTGCGACTTCGCGACGAGCGTCACCACGCCCGCGCCGCTGTCGCGCAGCGCCGCCACCAGCGGGTCGTCGGCCGCGGCCACGCCGGCACGGCGGGTGGCGCCGAAGGCGGCCAGCTGCGCGTGCTCGAGCACGAGCTCCTCACGGGCGCGGCGGAAGAACTCGGTGTCCTTGGGGTTGGCGCCCGGCCAGCCGCCCTCGATGTAGCCGACGCCGAGACCGTCGATGTGCCGCGCGATGTGCAGCTTGTCGAGGACCGAGAGGTTCAGGCCCTCCTGCTGCGCGCCGTCGCGCAGCGTCGTGTCGTAGACGTGGAAGTCGGTCTGCTGGCTCACTTCGGGATCCTGACGTGTACTGGTTCGGGCAACAAAAAAACCTCCCGTGGGACGAGAGGTCGCGCGGTCGGGGAGCACCCCGCCGCGCTAGGCAATGATCACCAGGCTCTGCTGCATGCGGTCGAGTCTGCCACGACCCGGGGCGGGTCGCCACGGGTGACCGCGATGCGGGAGAGCGGGTACGGCGAGGCCCAGCGCGGCCCGGCGCGTCAGGGCAGCCGGACCCAGCCGTCGACCTGCGCGCGCCACCCGCTCCAGGGCGGACCGTCGGACGGGAACCACAGCGTGCCGGCGTCCGGCTGCACCACCCACAGCAGCCCGGTCACCGCCGCCAGGCCGGCGAGGGTCAGCAGCCCGCGCGACCCCGGGCGGGCCAGACCGGTCAGCACCGGCAGCACGCTGCGACGCACGCGGCTCGAGCCGGGCCCCCACCACACCGCCCAGGCGAGCACGACCCCACCCGCGGTCAGGGCGGCCGCCGGGGCGACCCCCAGGACCCCGGCCGCGCCGAGCACCGTGATCGTCACCGCGAGGCCGGCCACCAGCAGCAGCGCGGCGCTGCCGGCCGCGGTGGCGGCCAGGTGCCAGGGATAGCCGAGCACCGTGCGGGGCCCGTCGGACCACGTCCGCCCGCGCATGCCGCGCCGGCGCCACAGCGCGTCACGGCTGCGCGTGGTGGCGCGGGCCACGACCGCGACGGTCGCGACCACGCCCACCGTGAGGTACGGCGCCAGCCGGGTCGCGGCGGCGACCAGGAGCACGAGCAGGACGAGCATGGTGGCGCGGCGTCCTCGCGCCCAGCCGGACAACGGAGGCTGGAAGGCGCCCTCCGGGCGGGGGTGACCCGCGACGGGCGCCATCATCGGCACCGGCTGCACCGAGGTGGCGCTGGGCGGCGGCGGCCAGCTGCGTGCGATGTGCGCCGGGGGGTGGGCCAGACGCGGGTCGCTCGGCACCGCCGCGACGGCCGGCGCGACGGGCGGCGCGGCGGCAGGTGCGGCACGGGCCACCGGGGCGACGGCGGTCAGCGGGGTCGTCGCGGGGTGGCTCGCCCGGTGACCTGCCGGGTGGCTCGCGGGCGTCACCAGGGTCGGGGGGTCGTGGCTGACCGCCTGCCAGGGCGCGGTGGCGCCCGGAGGCTCCGTCAGTCCAGTCGGTCCGGCCGGGTCGGGGGCCAGGGGCGGCGCGACCGCGAGGGCGGCGGTCGGCCGGTCGTCACCACGCAGCCGCTCGAGCTCGACGGCGACCTCGTGGGTGGTGGGGCGCTCGAGCGGGTCGGGCGCGAGGGCCGCGGCCAGCAGCGGGCGGATCCCGGCGGGCACGTCGGCGATCGCGAACTCACCGCGGCGGGTCCGGTCGAGGATGGCCATCGTGTGCCCGCGGCCGTACGGCGAAACGCCCTGGGCGGCGAACACGACGGTGGAGGCCCAGCCGTGGACGTCGACCGCGCCGGTCGGCTGGTCGCCCAGCAGCAGCTCGGGGGCGAGGTAGCCGGGCGTGCCCAGCAGGATGCCGGTTGCGGTCATCGCCGGGTCCTCGGCGAGCCGGGCCAGCCCGAAGTCGATGAGGACCGGCGAGCGGCCCTCCATCACCACGTTGGTCGGCTTGACGTCGCGGTGCAGCACGCCGGAGGCGTGGACGTCGCGGATCGCCGCGAGCAGGTGGTCGGCGAGGTGGTCGAGGTCGGCGCCTCGGACCGGTCCCTCCCGCTTCACCAGCTCGGTGAGGGAGTCGCCGGGGACGTAGCGGGTGACGATAAAGGCCAGCTCGCCCCAGGGGTCGGCGTCGATGATCTCGGCGACGTGCCCGCTGCGCACCTTCCGCAGCGAGGCGACCTCGCGGGCGAGCCGCTCGCGGCCCTCGTCGTCGCCGACGACGTGCGGCCGCAGCACCTTGAGCGCGACGCGACGCCCGTCGGGGGCCTCGGCCAGGTGGACGACGCCCATGCCGCCCTCCCCGATCCGGGCCAGCACCCGGTAGGGCCCGACACGTCGGTCGTCCGGGTCGACGGCACGACGCTGCGGGTGGGACGGGGGGCTCACCCGCGTGAGGCTACCGGTCGCGAGCGTCGCCGAGCCGGAGGCGGCGGCCTCAGGTCTCGTCGAGCGCTGCGAGCTGCCGCTTGTTCGCGACGGTGCGGTAGGAGGCGTCGACGAGCTCGGCGACCTCGTCCCACCCCACGTCCTCGCGGTCGAGGTCGACGGCGCGCCAGCCGGACGGTCCGTAGTAGGCGGGCACGAAGAAGCGCTCGTCGGCGTCGAGGCCGGCCACCTCCCCGCCCTCGGGCACGAAGAGCAGCGCGTGGTCGTGGCGGACGTGCCCCTCGGGTGAGCGACGTCCGCCGCCGTAGACGGCGAACTGCTTCGCCAGCCGCCACGTGGGGCGCCCGTGGGAGACCCGCTCCTCGACCTCGGGCAGGGCCAGGCAGATCTCACGCAGCCGCTGCAGGAGCGGGTCCGCGTCGTCGTACATCTGCGGGTGTGCCATGGCTCCCCCTCCTCGTCGCGGTCCGCGCCGTCGTACGTCGTACGCCGTGCCTCAGACCAGGCGGTGCATCCAGCCGAAGGTGTCCTCGGCGCGGCCGTACTGCAGGTCGACGAGCGCCTGACGGATCGCCAGCGTGACCGGGCCCGCCTCGCCGTCGTGGCTGGAGTCGACCTCGCCGGCCCGCGACGAGAGCACCCCGACCGGGGTGACGACCGCGGCGGTGCCGCAGGCGAACACCTCGGTGATGCGGCCCGAGGTGACGCCGTCGCGCCACTCGTCGATCGTGACGCGACGCTCCTCGACCTTGTGGCCGAGCGTGCCGGCCAGGTCGATGATCGACGCGCGGGTGACGCCCTCGAGGATCGTGCCGGTCAGCTCGGGGGTGACGATGGTGCCGTCGTCGTGGACGAAGTAGAGGTTCATGCCGCCGAGCTCCTCGACGTACCGTCGCTCGATCGCGTCGAGGAAGACGACCTGGTCGAAGCCGCGCGCGATGGCCTCGCTCTGCGGCGCCAGCGAGCTGGCGTAGTTGCCGCCGGTCTTCGCCGCGCCGAGACCGCCGACGGCGGCACGGGTGTAGTCCTCGCTGACCATGATCGAGACCGGCTTCACCCCGCGGGCGAAGTACGCCCCGGCCGGGGACGCGATGACCATGAAGGTGACGTGCTTGGAGGGCCGGACCCCGAGGAACGCCTCCGAGGCGAACATGAACGGCCGCAGGTAGAGGCTCTTCTCCCCCGCCGCGTCCGGCACCCACCGCTGGTCGACCTCGACGAGCGCGGTGATGGTGGCCAGGAAGTCCTCGACCGGCAGCTCGGGCAGCGCGAGGCGTCGTGCGGAGCGCCGCAGCCGCTCACCGTTGGCGTCGGGCCGGAAGGACCAGATCGAGCCGTCCTCGTGGCGGTAGGCCTTCATGCCCTCGAAGATCTCCTGCGCGTAGTGCAGCACCGCGGTCGCCGGGTCCAGGCTGATCGGCCCGTACGCCGTGACGCGGGCGTCGTGCCAGCCCTGCTCGGGGGTCCACTCCACGGTGACCATGTGGTCGGTGAAGCTCACGCCGAAGCCGGGGTCGGCCAGGATCTCCGCCACCCGGGCGTCGGGGGTGGGGTCCTCGTTCGGGGTCACGGAGATGTCGAGCGCGCTCATGGGGGCACCGTACTTCGTTCGTCGGGGGGATGAGGAGGGCAGCCGCCCCCGCGGCAAGGAGCGCGGTGCGGAGGGTCAGCCGGCGACGCGGGCGGCGATGGCGTCGCCGACCTCGGAGGTGCGGCGTGGTGCGGCGGTGCCGCGACCGACCGCGGCGCGGTCGGCGAGCACGGCGTCCTCGATGCGGGCGGCCGCCTCGGGGTGGCCGAGGTGGTCGAGCATGAGGGCGCCCGAGAGGATGGCGGCCGTCGGGTCGGCCTTCTGCTGCCCGGCGATGTCGGGCGCCGACCCGTGCACGGCCTCGAACATCGAGGGCGTGGTCCGGTCGGGGTTGATGTTCCCGCTGGCGGCCAGCCCGATGCCGCCGGTGACGGCGGCGGCGAGGTCGGTGACGATGTCGCCGAAGAGGTTGTCGGTGACGATGACGTCGAAGCGCGCCGGGTCGGTGGTCAGGAAGATCATCGCGGCGTCGACGTGGAGGTAGTCCACGGTGACGTCGGGGAACTCCTCGCCGACCTGCTTCACCAGGCGCGACCACACCGCGCCGGCGTGGACGAGCACGTTGGTCTTGTGGACCAGGGTCAGCGTGCGGCGGGGACGCTTCTGCGCCCGGGCGAAGGCGTCGCGCACCACGCGCTCGACGCCGAAGGCGGTGTTGACGCTGACCTCGGTGGCGACCTCGGCCGGCGTACCGACGCGCAGCGCACCGCCGTTGCCCGTGTAGGGGCCCTCGGTGCCCTCGCGCACGACGACGAAGTCGATCTCGCCCGGGTCGGCCAGCGGGGAGGTGACCCCCGGGAAGATCCGCGACGGGCGCAGGTTCACGTAGTGGTCGAGCTCGAAGCGCAGCTTGAGCAGCAGGCCGCGCTCGAGGATGCCGGGCGGCAGGTTCGGGTCGCCGGGCTTGCCGCCGACCGCGCCGAGCAGGATCGCGTCGTGCTGGCGGATCTCCGCGAGCACCGAGTCCGGCAGCACCTCGCCGGTGGCGAGGTAGCGCTCGGCGCCGAGGTCGTAGCGGTTGGTCTCGACCTTGAGCTCCGCCGGCGCGGCGACGGCGAGGACCTTGAGGGCCTCGTCGGTCACCTCCCGTCCGATGCCGTCGCCGGGGATGACGGCGAGGCGGGTCCCGGTCGACCCGGAGGTGGGGCCGGACGGGGCGGACGGGGCGGACGGGGTCGCGGTCATGGGCCGGGAGCCTAGTTGTCGTCGGGGCGGTCGCGGTCGCCGTCTCGCGACTCGGGTCCAACGCCCACACCGGCTCCGACGAGGGCCGGCTCGTGCCAGTAGCGCGGACGGCGGGTCGGGGTGGCGGGGTCGGTCTCGTCACGGTGTCGCGAGGGGCCCCACTCGGGGTAGAAGTCGTACATCGGGTGTCTCCTGGGTGATCGGTCGGCCGCGTCCGCCGAGGCGGGGGCCGGAGGGATGGGAAGCAGGTGCCGTGCCGTGCCGGGGTCGCCGGCGCGGGCGGAGCCCTCCGCGACGAGCGACGGGATCTCGAGGACGACGGACGCGGATCACGCGTGGGAGCCCTGCCCACCGAGGTGGGGGAGATCGGCCAGATCGCTCTGGGTCTCAGGTGCGGAGGTGACGACGTCACTCGCCGCGGAGGGTCAGGGCCCGAAGGCAACGCCAGACACCGCGGCGAGAGGGGCCCTGGTTAGCTGGCCTCGCCGCGGCGACTGATAAGTACGAACGTCCTCCGCATGGTCCTGCCACTGTAGGCGCGGCCGCTGCGGCGGGCCCACCCCTTTCCCGGGCCTTCTCACATGCTGGGACGACGTCTCGGATGCTGGCACGAACCGTCGCAGACCTGGACGAGTGCGGCGACCCTGCGACACTCCTGCCCATGAGCGCACCCCCCGACGTCCCGGCCGTGGTGGAGCGCGCCTTCCAGGTCTCGCGCAAGCGCGGCTACGCCTCCTTCTGCCGCAACGAGACCGGCCGGCTGCTGGCCACGCTCGCCGCCACCAAGCAGGGCACGCTGGCCGAGTTCGGCACCGGCACCGGCGTCGGCACCGCGTGGCTGCGCAGCGGCGTGCGCAACGGGGCGCGCATCGTCAGCGCCGAGCTCGACACCGAGCTGGCCGGCGCCGCGGCCGAGGTCTTCGCCGACGACGCCCAGGTCGAGGTGCTGGCCGCCGACTGGTCGACGCTCAAGGAGCACGGCCCGTTCTCGCTGCTGTTCCTCGACGCCCGCGAGCCGAAGGACAGCGGCGCGGACGTGGTGGTCGACCTCGTCGAGCCCGGCGGCGTCGTGGTCCTCGACGACTTCACACCCTGCGAGTCGTGGCCCCCGGTGTACGCCGGACGCGTCGACTCCCTGCGCGAGCGGTGGCTGACCGACGAGCGCTTCACGACCGTCGAGGTCATGGTCGCCTCCGACACGGCGGTCCTCATCGCGACCAAGCGCTGACTTCGCGCGAGTCACACGCATGAAACAGGGGGGTCTCTAGACTCCCCGCCATGACCGACGTCTTCCAGGGCTACGACCAGGGGCCCGGTGCAGCGTACGACGAGATGTTCTCCGGCGGGGCCGTCCGGCGCGAGTACCACGCGGTCCACGAGACCTTCCTGCGGATGCCCACCGACGAGATCGTCACCCGGGCCGACAGCGTCGCCTCGTCCTACCTCGACCAGGGCATCACCTTCGGCGTGGGCGGCGAGGAGCGGCCCTTCCCGCTCGACATCGTGCCGCGCCTGATCGACATGAAGCGGTGGGTCGAGGTCGAGGCCGGCGTGAAGCAGCGGGTGCTGGCGCTCGAAGCCTTCCTCGACGACATCTACTCCTCGGCGCGGGTGCTCTCCGAGGGCGTCATCCCCCGCTCGGTGGTCGTCACCTCACCCCACTACCACCGGGTGGTGGCGGGCTTCTCCCCGCCGAACGGCGTGCGGATCCACGTCTCCGGCATCGACCTCATCCGCGACGACGAGGGCGACTTCCGCGTGCTGGAGGACAACGCCCGCGTCCCGTCGGGGGTCTCCTACGTGATGACGAACCGCCGCGCGGTCGCCTCCGCGCTCCCCGAGGCGTTCAGCGAGCACCGCATCGAGCCCGTGAACTCCTACCCGCGGCGGCTGCTGGCCGCGCTGCGCGCCGCGGCCCCGGTCGGTGTCGGCGACCCGACCGTCGTCGTGCTGACCCCGGGCGTCTACAACTCGGCCTACTTCGAGCACTCCATGCTGGCCCGACGGATGGGCATCGAGCTGGTCGAGGGCCGCGACCTGGTCTGCCGCGGCGGCCGGGTCTCGATGCGGACGACGCGCGGCCTGCAGCCGGTGCACGTGATCTACCGCCGCGTCGACGACGACTTCCTCGACCCCGTGCACTTCCGCCACGACTCGATGCTCGGGGTCCCCGGCCTCATCAACGCCGCACGGGCCGGCCACGTGACGATCGCCAACGCCGTGGGCAACGGGGTGGCCGACGACAAGCTGCTCTACTCCTACGTGCCCGACCTGATCCGCTACTACCTGCGCGAGGAGCCGATCCTGCGCAACGTCGACACCTGGCGGCTCGGCGACGACGACGCGCGCGAGGAGGTCCTCGACCGTCTCGACGAGCTGGTGCTCAAGCCCGTCGACGGCTCCGGCGGCAAGGGCATCGTCATCGGCCCGCGCGCCGAGGCCGCCGAGCTCGACGAGCTGCGTCGCAAGATCCTGGCCGACCCCCGCGCGTGGGTGGCCCAGCCGGTGATCTCGCTGTCGACCGTGCCGACGCTCATCGACGGCCAGGTCCGCCCCCGGCACGTCGACCTGCGCCCGTTCGCCGTCAACGACGGCAACGACGTCTGGGTGCTGCCCGGCGGTCTCACCCGCGTCGCGCTGCCGGAGGGCGAGCTGATCGTCAACAGCAGCCGCGGCGGCGGGTCCAAGGACACCTGGGTGGTCTCCGACCGGCGCGACGCGACCCCGGTGCCGAAGGTGGTCCCCCGGCGCATCGGCGTCGACGGCGCCGCCGCCCCCTCGGACCCGGGCCCGGCGATGGCCTCGCTCACCGACGACGAGCACGGCCAGCAGCAACAGCAGCAACAGCAGCAGCAACAACAGCAGGGTCTCGACAGGCTCGACCACCGAGGTCTCGACAGGCTCGACCACCGAGGTCCCAACAGGCTCGACCACCGAGGTCCCAACAGGCTCGACCACCGAGGTCTCGACAGGCTCGACCACCGAGGTCTCGACAGGCTCGACCACCGAGGTCTCGACAGGCTCGACCACCGAGGTCCCGACGGGCTCGACCACCAGGAGGCGTCGTGCTGAGCCGCATCGCGGAGTCGCTGTTCTGGATCGGGAGGTACGTCGAGCGCGCGGACGTCACCGCTCGCATCCTCGACGTGCAGACCCAGCTGCTCATCGAGGACCCGTTCGTCGACGAGGAGGAGTCCTGCCGGGCCCTGCTCGGGATCATGGGCGTCGAGCACGACGGGCCGGTCGACCAGCGCACCATGCTGCGGCTGCTGCTCTCCGACGTCCGGTCGGAGGCTTCCACCGCAGCCACCCTGGGAGCCGCCCGCGAGAGCGCCCGCCGGGCCCGCGAGACGCTCTCGACCGACATGTGGTCGGCCATCAACACCACGTGGCGGGCCATCTCCACCGGCCGCGTCCCGGGGATGCGCAGCGCCATGGCATTCGACTGGGTCCGGGAGCGCTGCTCGGTGATCAACGGGGTCGCCGGCACCACGATGAGCCGCGACGAGACCTGGCACTTCTACGTGCTGGGGCGCAGCATCGAGCGGGCCGACATGACGGCCCGGCTGCTCACCACGACGGCCCTGGCCGGCGTGCCGTCGGGCGGGTGGAACGCGACGTTGCGCGCGTGCGGCGCCTACGAGGCCTTCCTGCGCACCTACCGCGGCCTCGAGGCCGACGAGGCGGCGGCGGAGTTCCTGCTGCTCGACCGGCTGTTCCCCCGCTCGATCATGTCGGCGCTGCGCACCGCGGAGCGCTGCCTCGAGGACCTGGCCGCCGCCGGTCCGCGCGTCGGCTTCGGCGACGAGGCGCAGCGGCTGCTCGGGCGCGCCCGCGCCGACCTCGAGTACCGCCCCCTCGCCGCCATCCTGACCGACCTCCCCGACGAGATGGAGCAGCTCCAGGTGACCTGCAGCGCCGCCGCCGAGGCGATCGGCACGAAGTACTTCGACACCTCCGAGGCGATCCACTGGGCGGGTGGTCTGGGATGACGATGCAGCTCGAGGTCGTCCACACCACCGGCTACACCTACGCCCAGCCGGTCAGCTCGTCGTACAACGAGGCCCGGATGACGCCGGTGACCAGCCCCGGCCAGCTGGTGCTCGCCAGCCGGCTCGAGGTCTCCCCCGCGCCCTGGACGATGCGCTACCGCGACTACTGGGGCTCGATGGTCACCGCCTTCGAGGTCCACGAGCCGCACGACCGGCTGCTGGTGGAGTCGACGGCGACGGTGCAGGTGAACAGGCGCGCGCCGACCGTGCAGCACCTCGGCTGGGACGACTACGCCGACCGGCGCCTGGTCGACCGGATGTGCGAGCACCTGGAGGTCCCCGACCGGGTGGCGCCCGCCGAGGACTTCGCCGAGCACGTCGAGGGCATGCTCGGCGGCGCGCTCGAGCCGGCCGCCTTCGTCGCGGAGGTCTGCCGGCTCGTCCACGACGAGGTCGCCTACGTCACCGGCTCCACCGAGGTCCACGGGACCGCGGCGGAGGCCTGGCGCGAGCGGGCCGGCGTCTGCCAGGACCTCGCCCACCTGTGCCTCGGTGCGCTGCGGGTGGCGGGCATCCCGGCGCGCTACCTCTCGGGCTACCTGCACCCCTCGAGCGACCCGGTGGTCGGCGAGACCGTCACCGGCGAGTCCCACGCCTGGATCGAGTGGTGGGACGGCACCTGGGTGGGCTTCGACCCGACCAACGCGGTGGCCCCCGACGACCGCTACGTCGTGGTCGGCGCGGGACGCGACTACGCCGACGTGGCCCCGCTGACCGGCATCTTCGGCGGCGGCGAGACCTCGGAGATGTTCGTCGAGGTGGCGCTCACCCGCACCGAGTGACCTCGCTCGCCCCGGGAGCGGCCCCGTCGACGACCGGCTCCTGGACCCCGGGCAGCCGCACGACCACCCACGGCAGGAACAGCTGGAGCAGCGGGCCGATGGACAGCGCGTAGAGCGCGGTCCCGACGCCGACGGTGCCGCCGAGCAGGAAGCCGACGCTCAGCACGGTCACCTCGATGCCGGTGCGCACCAGCCGCAGCGACCAGCCGGTGCGCCGCGAGATGCCGGTCATCAGCCCGTCGCGCGGGCCGGTGCCGAGCTGGGCGCCGATGTAGAGCGCGCCGGCCAGGCCGTTGAGCACGACCCCGCCCACCAGCAGCCCGGTGCGGGCGGCGAGGTCGTCGGGCCGCTCGATCCACGACAGCCCCCAGTCGGTCGCCAGGCCGATGACGACGACGTTGGCGATGGTGCCGAGGCCCGGCATCTGCCGCAGCGGGATCCAGGCCAGCAGCACCGCGACGCCGGTGAGGATCACGATGGTGCCGAAGGACAGCGGCACCAGCCGCGCGAGGCCGAAGTGCAGGACGTCCCACGGGTCGAGCCCGAGGAACGACTGCACCATCATGGCCATGCTGACGCCGTACAGGGTGAGGCCGGCGAGCAGCTGCGTGAGCCGGCGCGGCATCCGGGGGCTGCGGATCTGCTGCCACGGCGTGAGGTTGGCCAGGGAGTCCATGCCCGCCATCATGCCTCGCAAGTGGCCTTCTCATCCATAGCCACTTGTGCGACAGTGGCCTGGTGCTCGCCACCCTGTCGGCCCGCCGCGCGGCCGCCCTCCTGCCGCCCCTCGGTGACCACGGTCCGGCGTACGCCGCCCTGGCGGACGGCGTGCGCCTGCTGATCGCCGACGGCCGGATCCCCGTCGGCACCCGGCTGCCGAGCGAGCGCGAGCTGACGACCGCCCTCGGGGTCAGCCGGACGACCGTGACGCGGGCCTACGGAGTCCTCAAGGACAGCGGCTACCTGACGGCCCGCCACGGCTCGGGCAGCGTGGCCCGGCTGCCCCACGCGGCCAGCACCAGCGACGCCCTGCTCGGCCCGCAGGCGGGCGAGGGGCCCGCGGGCGCGGGCGACGTCGTCGACCTCACCTGCGCGGCACCGGTCGCCCCGCCGGGCGTGACCGCGGCCTACGAGCACGCCGTGGCGCAGCTGCCGTGCCACCTCGGCGACATCGGCTACTACCCCTCGGGGCTGCCCGAGCTGCGGCGCGCGATCGCCGAGCGCTACGCCGCTCGGGGTCTGCCCACCGACCCCGAGCAGGTCATCGTGACCGGCGGGGCCCTGTCCGCGCTGGCGATCGTGCTCGGGGCCCTGGTCTCGCCCGGCGACCGGGTGCTGACCGAGAGCCCGAGCTACCCCAACGCCCTGGCCGCGCTGCGCCGGGCGGGAGCACGCCTGCACGGCGCCGACATCGACCAGTCCGGGTGGGCGACCGCGAGCCTCGGCGACGCCGTCCGGCAGCTGCGACCGAGCGCGGCCTACCTGATGCCGGACTGGCACAACCCGACCGGGCTGCTGATGAGCGACGATCAGCGGGCCGAGCTCGCCGCGCGGCTGCGGGCCGCGCGCACCACGGCCGTGGTCGACGAGACGACCGCCGAGCTGGCCGTGGACGAGCCGTGGACCGAACGGATGCCGCTGCCCTTCGCGGCCCACCTGCCCGGAGCGGTGACCGTGGGCAGCGCCAGCAAGACCTTCTGGGGCGGTCTGCGGATCGGCTGGGTGCGGGCGCCGCACGACCGGGTGGCCGAGCTGCTGCACAGCCGGCTCACCCTCGACCTCGGCTCCCCCGTCGTCGACCAGCTCGCGCTGGCCCACCTGATGGCCGACCACGACGCCGTCGTCGCCGCACGGCGCGAGCAGCTGGCGGCCTCGCGGGCCGCGCTGGTCGCCGGCCTCGCCGCCCACCTGCCGTCCTGGCGCTTCCGGGTGCCGGCCGGCGGGCTGAGCCTGTGGTGCGAGCTGCCCCGGCCCGCCTCCTCGGCGCTGGTGCGCTCGGCCTCGACCCAGGGGGTCCGGCTGGCGGCCGGGCCGCTCTTCGCGCCGGAGGGCGGGCTGGAGCGCTTCGTCCGGCTGCCCTTCACCCGCTCCCCCGAGCAGCTCGGCGAGGCGACCGAGCGGCTGGCGCGGGCCTGGCAGGAGACGCCCGCGGGGCGACGTACGACGCGTCCGGCAGCGCCGGCCCTCGTCACCTGATCCACTGGTGCCATGACGAGCACGACGCGTGAGGTCGCCTGCCTGGCGTGGGACCTGGTCCCCGTCGTGCGGCACGAGCAGCGTCGGGGCAACCGCCTGGTCGACCACGACCCCAACGTGCCGCTGAGCGTCGCGCTCGCGGCCGCAGCCGGACCGCTGCACCTCAGCCACCGCCTCGACGTCGCGTCCCTGCGCTCGCACTTCCTGCTCCCCCGGTGCCTGACGGTGACGACGTCGCCCGAGGGCGACGTGCTGCGCTGCGCGGTGTCCGGCCTCGAGCTGCGCGGCGGGACGAGGCCCGCCCCGGCGCCCGGCCCGGCGTGGTCCGGGCGACGACTGGTGCTCAGCACCCGCGTCGAGCAGCTGCTCACCGCCGACCGGGCGGTGGTCTGCACCCCGGGCGACTTCACCGAGCTCGTCGCCGCCGAGCTCGAGCGCGGCAACACCGCCGAGCTCGCACGGCGCGACCCGCACCGCCCCGAGACGTTCGAGCTGGCCGCCACCCCCGACCTGGACGCGGTCCACGCGGAGTTCCACCTGCCGCGCTGCGTCACCGCCGTCCGGCCGGTGCGCGGGCGCCTGAGCCTCGGCTGCTCGCAGGCCCTCACCGGTGCAGCCGGGACGGGGCCCGCCACGGCCGGCGCGGAGTCCTGGCGTCACGCGGTGCGACGGCTCGCGCCTCCGCCCCGGGTCTTCGCCGCCCGTCACGGCGACCTCGAGGGCGACCTCGTCACCACGGCGTGGCAGCACGTCGGCGTCCGCGCCGCGGGGACCGAGCTCCTCCTCCGGCGCGCGGCCGAGGACCCCTACGAGGTGCAGAGCCTCCACCGCAGCGGGGCCTGGGTGGACGCCGCCCACCGTCTCGCCGTCGACCTCCCGGCCCGCGGACGGGTCGAGGAGACCCCGCTGACGCCGCAGGAGGCCCGCCGCGTGGCGCAGCAGTGGCGCGAGGCCGGTCGCCTCGTCGCCGCCCCGGAGGACCTGTGAGGGTCGCTCAGACCCGGTGGGACTCCGGCGCGGGCTTCTCGGTGAGGTCGACCGCACGCACCTCGACGGCCTCCATGGACGAGGCGATCTCCTCGAGCGCCGCCGGCGGGATGGCGGTGTCGACCGACAGCGCGACCAGGGCGTGGCCGCCCTTGGTGTCGCGGCAGACCTGCATCCCGGCGATGTTGATGCCGGCGCGACCCAGCACACCGCCGACGGTGCCGACCATCCCGGGCCGGTCGGAGTAGCGGAAGAACGCCAGGTGCTCGGTCGGCTCGATGTCGACGTCGTAGCCGTCGACCTCGACCAGACGCTCCTTCTGCGAGATGCCGATGAGGGTGCCGCTGACCGAGACCTGGCTGCCGTCGGACAGGGTGCCGCGCAGCGTGATGAGGTTGCGGTGGTCGGGGCTGTCGGGGTCGGTCACCAGGCGTACGGCGACACCGCGCTCGGCGGCCAGCAGGGGTGCGTTCACGTAGGACACCGTCTCCTCGACGATGTCGGAGAAGACGCCCTTGAGCGCCGCCAGCTCGAGCACCTTGACGTCGTACTGGGTGATCTCGCCGCGCACCTCGACGTCGACCTGCTGGGCGACCTCGCCGGCCAGCGCGGTGAAGATGCGGCCCAGCTTCTCCGTCAGCGGGATGCCGGGACGCACGTCCTCGGCGATCAGGCCGCCCTGGACGTTGACCGCGTCGGGCACGAGCTCGCCGTTGAGGGCGAGCCGCACCGAGCGGGCCACCGCGACACCGGCCTTCTCCTGCGCCTCCTCGGTGGACGCACCGAGGTGGGGCGTGGCCACGACGTTCTCGAGCTCGAAGAGCGGGCTGTCGACGCAGGGCTCCTTCGCGAAGACGTCGAGACCGGCCGCGGCGAGCCGGCCCTCCTTCAGCGCGTTGTAGAGCGCCTGCTCGTCGACGATGCCGCCGCGGGCGGCGTTGACCAGCACCAGGTGGGGCCGGACCTGCGCCAGCTGGTCCTCACCGATGAGGCCGACGGTCTCGGGGGTCTTCGGCAGGTGGACGCTCATGAAGTCGGACTCGGCCAGCAGCTCGTCGAGGGTGACCAGACGGACCCCCATCTGCGCGGCCCGGCCGGCCTGCACGTAGGGGTCGTAGGCGATGACCTTCATGCCGAAGGCGCTCAGGCGCTGCGCCACCAGCACACCGATGCGGCCCAGCCCGACGATGCCGACGGTCTTCTCGAAGAGCTCGATGCCGGAGTAGCGGCTGCGCTTCCACTCCCCCTGCTTCAGCGCCTGGCTGGCGGGCGCCACGTTGCGGGCTGCGGCCAGCATGAGCGCGACGGCCAGCTCGGCGGCCGAGACGATGTTGGAGGTGGGGGCGTTGACGACCATGACCCCGTGCTGCGTGGCGGCCTTCACGTCGACGTTGTCCAGCCCCACGCCGGCACGGGCGACGACGCGCAGCTTGGTGGCTGCCTGCAGCGCCTCCCCGTCGATCTTCGTCGCCGAGCGGACGAGCACGGCGTCGGCGTCGGCGATCGCGGCGAGCAGCTCGCCGCGGTCGGCACCGTTGCAGTGGCGCACCTCGACGTCGGAGCCCAGCGCCTCGAGGGTGGCGGGGCTCAGCTCCTCGGCGATGAGGACGACGGGCTTGTTCGCGACGGGGCTCACGTCGGGGCTCGTGTCGGGGTTCACGTGGGGGTCCTCACGAGATCGGGTGCACGGTCGGTGGTGGGAGCCGACCCCGGCCGTGACGGCGACGGGTGGCTGCGCACGACGCTGTGCCCCCGGCGATGCTACCCCACCTCGGAGGAGGCACCCGGGGCCGCGTGGGCGTGCTCGTGGGCCTGGCGGAGGGCCTGGGCGAACACCTCCTGCGGCTGTGCGCCGGACACGGCCAGCCGGCGGTCGAGCACGAAGAAGGGCACCCCCGAGATGCCGTAGGCCCGCGCCTGCTCGATGTCGGCCGACACCTGCTCGGCGTACTCCTGGGAGGTCAGGACGGCGTCGACGCGCTCGGCCGGCAGCCCGGCGCCGACGGCGACGTCGCGCAGCACCGTGCGGTCGCCCATCGACCGTCCCTGGGTGAAGTACGCCGCCATCAGGGCCTCGACGAGGGTGCGCTGGGCCCCCGGGCCGCTCTCGGCGAGCGCGAGGTGCAGCAGGCGGTGGGCCTCGAGGGTGCGGGTGTGGGTCGCGTCGGCGTAGGCGAACCGCAGCCCGACCTCGGCCGCCATGGCCGCCACCCGGTCCATCGCCGCGCGGGTCTCGGCCGGGCCACCGCCGTACTTGCGGGCGAGCGCGTCGCCGATGGACTCCGTGCCGACCTCGGGGGCGCTGGGGTCGAGCTCGAAGGAGCGGTAGACGACCTCGACCTCGTCGCGGTGCTCGAAGTCGGCCAGCGCGGCCTCGAGGCGGCGCTTGCCGATGTAGCAGAAGGGACACACGACGTCGGACCAGATCTCGATGAGCACGCCGGGTCAACACGGGGGTCGTGCCCCGTGTTCCCGGGGTCGACCCCGAGGTCCTCTCAGGGTCCGCTCCGGGGCGATCTCAGCGACTCCCCCGATGTGCGCAGGGTGCCCCGGCGCCCAGGATCGCTCCATGATCACCGTCGAGAACCTCACCCGGACGTACGGCCGCTTCACCGCCGTCGACGACGTCTCCTTCACCGCACTCCCCGGCCGGGTCACCGGCTTCCTCGGTCCCAACGGGGCCGGCAAGTCCACCACCATGCGCGTCATGGCCGGCCTCACGCCGCCGACGTCCGGGTCGGCCACCGTCCTGGGCCGTCGGTACGCCGACCTGCCCAACCCCGGTCGCGAGGTCGGCGTCCTGCTCGACGCCTCGGCGCAGCACGCCGGACGCACCGGCCGCGAGATCCTCACCCTCGCCCAGCGCACCATGGGCCTGCCGGCCGACCGCGTGCCGGCCATGATCGAGCGGGTCAGCCTGACGCCGGCCGAGGCCGACCGCCGCGTGCGCGGCTACTCGCTCGGCATGCGGCAGCGGCTCGGGATCGCCACCGCGCTGCTCGGCGACCCGCAGGTGCTCATCCTCGACGAGCCCGCGAACGGGCTCGACCCGGCCGGCATCCGCTGGATGCGCGACCTGCTGCGGGAGTACGCCGACGGCGGCGGCACCGTGCTGCTGTCGTCGCACCTGCTCCACGAGATCGAGGTGGTCGCCGACGACCTCGTCGTGATCGGCCGGGGCCGGATCGTGGCCCAGGGCACCAAGGCCTCGCTGCTGGCGGCCGCCGGCACCCTGGCCCGCTCGCGCGACGACGTACGCCTGGGGCGTGAGCTGCAGGCCTCCGGGCACGGCGTCACCCTCGCCGACGGCGTGCTGCGCACCGACGCCGACACCGACACCGTGGGCGCCACCGCGCTGGCCGCGGGCGTCGCCCTCACCGAGCTGCGCGCCGCCGACGGCGCCGGGCTCGAGGAGATGTTCCTCGAGCTGACCGCCGACACGCAGCGCGAGGACACCGCGTCCCCGGCTGCCCCCTCCCCCGTCCCGTCCCGCACCGAAGGAGCCGCGGCATGAGCGCCGTCGTCACCACCCCCAGCCCGTCCACCCGTCCCTCGGACCGGTCGTCCGAACCGGCCGGTCCCGCCACCCGCGGGTTCGACCCGATCCCCTTCCGCCGGGTGCTCGGCGTGGAGCTGCGCAAGATGTTCGACACGCGCGCCGGATTCTGGCTCATGGCCGGCATCGTCATCAGTGCCGTGCTGGCCACCGCAGCCGTCGTCGCCTTCGCCCCCGACGACGCCCTCGAGTACGGCACGTTCGGGGCGGCCATCGGCATCCCGATGGCGGTGATCCTGCCGATCGTCGCGATCCTGTCGGTGACCAGCGAGTGGAGCCAGCGCACCGGGCTGACGACCTTCACCCTCGTGCCGCACCGGGGCCGGGTGATCACCGCCAAGGCGGTCGCCTCGGTGCTCGTCGGCGTGGTCGCGATCCCGCTCGCCTTCGGCGTCGGCGCCCTGGGCAACCTGCTCGGCTCCGCGATGGCCGGCGTCGACCCGGTCTGGGACATGGGCCTGGTCGACTTCTGGCAGATCACGCTGGGCAACGTCATCGGCCTGCTCATGGGCTTCACCCTCGGCGTGCTGTTCCGCAGCTCGGCCGTGGCGGTCGTCGCCTACTTCGTCTACGGGTTCGTGATGCCGCCCCTGACCGAGCTGCTGGCGGCGACGCAGGACTGGTTCCGCGACGTGCGCGGCTGGGTCGACCCCAACTTCACGCAGGGCCAGCTGTTCTCCGACACCGCCCTGTCGAGCACCCAGTGGGCGAACCTCGGGGTCACCAGCCTGATCTGGCTCGTCGTCCCCCTCGCCGTGGGCCTGGGCCTGGTCCTGCGCTCCGAGGTCAAGTAGTCGCAGCACGCAGGTGCCGCCTCGCCCCCGATGGGAAGGATCCCCTCATGAACACCACCCTCGTCCGACCACCGAACCGCATCATCGCCGGCGTCTGCTCCGGCCTCGCCGCCCGCTTCGGCATGAAGCCCGGCATGGTCCGGCTGCTGTTCGTCCTCAGCTGCCTGCTCCCCGGACCGCAGTTCATCGCCTACATCGTCCTGTGGGTCGTCATGCCGGACGGACGCCGCACGACGTACTGACGGGCGCTGCGCATCGGCGTGCTCCCCGAACGAAACCGGCGCTTCCCGAGCGATGCATCGCTCGGGAAGCGCCGGTTTCACTAGGTACCTGGGGAAACCGGCACCCGTCGGGTGAGTCGAGGTCAGCGGGTGGCGGTGCCCTCGACGTAGTCGGAGTCGTGCGACTTGACCCAGCTCATGAGCTTGCGCAGCTCGCGACCGGTCTCCTCGATCGGGTGCTGCTCACCCTTCTTGCGCAGCTCCTGGAACTCCTTGCCGCCGTTGTCCTGGTCGTCGATGAAGCGCTGGGCGAAGGACCCGTTGACGATGTCCTCCAGCACGGCCTTCATGTTGTCCTTGACGTGGGCGTCGATGACGCGGGGACCCGAGACGTAGTCGCCGTACTCCGCGGTGTCGGAGACCGACCAGCGCTGCTTGGCGATGCCGCCCTCGTACATCAGGTCGACGATGAGCTTGAGCTCGTGGAGGCACTCGAAGTAGGCGACCTCGGGCTGGTAGCCGGCCTCGATGAGCGTCTCGAAGCCGTACTGCACCAGCTGCGAGGCGCCGCCGCAGAGGACGGCCTGCTCGCCGAACAGGTCGGTCTCGCACTCCTCGGTGAAGGTGGTCTTGATGCCGCCGGCACGCAGGCCGCCGATGCCCTTGGCGTAGGACAGCGCGAGCTCCCAGGCCTTGCCGCTGGCGTCCTCCTCGACGGCGACGAGCACCGGGACGCCGCGGCCCTCGGAGAACTCACGACGCACCAGGTGACCCGGGCCCTTGGGGGCGACCATGGCCACGTCGACGCCCTCGGGCGGGGTGATGTAGCCGAAGCGGATGTTGAAGCCGTGGCCGAAGAACAGCGCGTCGCCGGCGACCAGGTTGGGCTCGACCGACTCGGTGTAGAGCTTCCGCTGGATGTGGTCGGGGGCGAGGATCATGACGAGGTCGGCCTCCTCGCAGGCCTCGGCCGGGGTGAGGACGCGCAGGCCCTCGGCCTCGGCCTTCGCCCGGCTCTTCGAGCCCTCGGGCAGACCGACGCGCACGTCGACCCCGCTGTCGCGCAGGGACAGCGCGTGGGCGTGTCCCTGGCTGCCGTAGCCCAGGATCGCCACGTGGCGTCCCTGGACCACCGAGAGGTCGGCGTCGTCGTCGTAGAACATCTCAGCCACGGTGGGCTCTCCTTCTGATGGATTTCTGTCGGGGACGTGCAGGTCAACCACGCCAGGGTTGTGGACGCCTCGCACGGGTTGCAACCCGGGGTGGGCGTCCATAACCCCGCGTTACAAGCGGGAGGCGAACGACTTCGGGGAGGGTACGGCGCTGCCGGCCCCCGGGCCGGCACCCGGGGCGGGAGCGGCGGCCGAGGCGGTGGCGGAAGGCACCGCGCCGGGGGTGGGGACCGGGACGGGCACCGGCTTGAGGGTGCGCTCGCTGATCGAGCGGGAGCCGCGGCCGATGGCGACCATGCCCGACTGCACCAGCTCGCGGACCCCGAAGGGCTCGAGGATGCGCAGGAAGTCGGCCAGCTTGTCGGCGTTGCCAACGATCTGCACCGTCACGGCCTCGGTCGAGACGTCGATGACCTTGGCCTTGAACAGCTGCACGATCTCCAGCACCTGGCCACGGCTCGACGCGTCCGCGCGCACCTTGACGAGCAGCAGCTCGCGGGCGACGGACGCGGACGGCTCCAGCTCGACGATCTTGATGACCTCGACCAGCTTGTTGAGCTGCTTGGTCACCTGCTCCAGCGGCGACTCGTCGACGTTGACCACGATGGTCATGCGCGAGATCTCGGGGTGCTCGGTCGGGCCGACGGCGAGGCTGTCGATGTTGTAGCCGCGACGGCTGAACAGGCCGGCCACACGGGCCAGCACGCCGGGCTTGTTCTCGACGAGCACCGACAGGGTGTGCCTGCTGCTCATGAGTGGTCCTTCTCCAGGTCGTCGTCCTCCCACGTGGGAGCCATGTCCCGCGCGAGCTTGATGTCGTCGTTGCTGGTGCCGGCGGCCACCATCGGCCACACCATCGCGTCGCGGTGCACCCGGAAGTCCACCACGACCGGCACGTCGTTGATCTCCATGGCCTTGCGGATGGTCGCGTCGACGTCCTCGGGCGAGTCGCAGGCCAGACCGACGCAGCCGTAGGCCTCGGCCAGCTTCACGAAGTCGGGGATGCGCTTGGACTGCAGGTCGGTGTTGGAGTAGCGCTGGTTGTAGAACAGCGTCTGCCACTGCCGGACCATGCCGAGCGACTCGTTGTTGATGATCGCGACCTTGATCGGGATGCCCTCGATCGCGCAGGTCGCGAGCTCCTGGTTGGTCATCTGGAAGCAGCCGTCGCCGTCGATGGCCCACACGGTCGCCTCCGGGCGGCCGACCTTGGCACCCATCGCGGCCGGAACGGCGTACCCCATGGTGCCGAGGCCGCCGGAGTTGAGCCAGGTGCGCGGGTTCTCGTAGCCGACGAAGTGGCTGGCCCACATCTGGTGCTGACCGACGCCGGCGCAGTAGACGGCCTCGGGACCGGCGATCGCGCCGAGCCGCTCGAGGACGTACTGCGGGGACAGCGACCCGTCCTCGGGGGTCTCGTAGCCGAGCGGGTAGCGCTCCTTGACGCCGGCGAGGTACTCCGACCAGGCCGTGTAGTCGCCCTCGCGCCCGGCCTCGGCCTCGGCGCGCAGCGCCACGACCAGGTCGGCGACGACCTCGCGGCAGTCGCCCACGATCGGGACGTCGGCGTGACGGTTCTTGCCGATCTCGGCCGGGTCGATGTCGGCGTGGATGACCTTCGCGTGCGGGGCGAAGGAGCTGAGCTGGCCGGTGACCCGGTCGTCGAAGCGGGCGCCGAGGCTGATGATCAGGTCGCTGCGCTGCAGCGCGCCGACCGCCGCCACCGTGCCGTGCATGCCGGGCATGCCGAGGTGCTGCGGGTGGGAGTCGGGGAAGGCCCCGCGGGCCATCAGCGTCGTGACGACCGGGATGCCGGTCTGCTCGGCCAGCACCCGGAGCTCGGCGTGGGCCTCGGCGCGGATGACGCCGCCACCGACGTAGAGCACCGGCTTGTGGGAGGCGGTGATGAGCCGGGCCGCCTCGCGGACCTGGCGGGCGTGCGGCTTGGTCACCGGGCGGTAGCCCGGCAGGCTCAGCTCGGTGGGCCACACGAAGGTGGTCCGGGCCTGCAGCGCGTCCTTGGAGATGTCGACGAGGACCGGTCCCGGACGGCCGGTCGAGGCGATGTAGAACGCCTCGGCGACGGTGCGGGGGATCTCCGCGGGGTCGGTCACCAGGAAGTTGTGCTTGGTGATCGGCATCGTGATGCCGCGGATGTCGGCCTCCTGGAAGGCGTCGGTCCCGATGGCGGCGCTCGCGACCTGGCCGGTGATCGCGACCAGCGGCACCGAGTCCATGTGGGCGTCGGCCAGCGGCGTGACCAGGTTGGTCGCGCCGGGGCCGCTGGTGGCCATGCAGACCCCCACCTTGCCGGTCGCGGCGGCGTAGCCCTGGGCGGCGTGCCCGGCGCCCTGCTCGTGGCGCACCAGGATGTGGCGCAGCTTCACGGAGTCGAAGAGCGGGTCGTACGCCGGCAGGATCGCCCCGCCGGGGATGCCGAAGATGTTCTCGGCGCCGGCGTGCTCCAGGGCCAGCACGAGGCTCTGCGCCCCGGTGACCGTCTCGCCCGCCGCGGGCTGTGCTGCCTCACTCATGACGTCCTCGTCCCTCATCGTCCGTGCCGGTCCACCACTGCTGGCCCACTGCTGGCCCACGCTGGTCCACGTCAATCTCGTCACTCAGCCTGCTCCACCCAACAAAAAACCCTCGCAACCCGGTGGGCTGGCGAGGGTGACGCGCGCGCTGGCGGCGGAGCGTTCAGCTCACGCGTCGTGTCTTACGAGTACCAGGGTGCGCATGGGACATACGGTCCCCTCTCCGGCCCGCACCGGTCAAGCCAGTGTGACAGCCGTCCCATCATCTGGGACCGCCGTCCTACGCCTCGGACGGTCTGCGGGTGGGGACGCGAACGCGGGCCGCCTCCCGGAGGAGGCGGCCCGCGTCGTCGTACGGGTCAGGCGGCGCCGCGGCGGGCGGCGCCCGACGAGGTCACTCGGAGAGCACGCCCTCGGGCTCGGTCGGGCCGGGGGCCGGACCGGTGGCGGTGCCGGCGTGCACCAGCTCCTCGATGCGCTTGCCGCACTCCTCGTCGACGTTGCGCCAGTACTCGAAGACCTTCGGGAGGCGCTCCCCCTTCACGCCGCCGAGGATGTGACCGGCGACGTTCTCGACGAAGCGGTCACGCTGCTCCTGGGTCCAGACCTCGTTGACCAGGGTGCGGGCCTGGCCGAAGTCGTCGTCCTCGGCGCGCAGGGCGTAGGCGCTGCGCACCATCGCGCCGTCGGCCTCCCACGAGTCCTCGACCTCGCCGATCTCGTTGCTGTAGCCGCGGCCCTCGGTGTTGGGGGCGTAGACCGGCTGGTCGCCGGAGTGGTCGTAGGCCATCGGGCCGTCGAAGGCGAAGGTGTTGTAGCCCTCGACGCGGGGCCGGTTGACCGGCAGCTGCAGGTAGTTCGGCCCGATGCGGTAGCGGTGGGTGTCGGAGTAGGCGAACACCCGGCCGATGAGCATCTTGTCCGGGCTGAAGCTGATGCCCGGCACGACCGCGCTGGGCTCGAAGGCCGCCTGCTCGATCTGGGCGAAGAAGTTGTCCGGGTTCTTGTTCAGCGTCATGGTCCCGACCTTGATGAGCGGGTAGTCGCTGTGCGGCCAGATCTTCGTCAGGTCGAACGGGTTGAAGCGGTAGGTCTTCGCGTCCTCGTAGGGCATCACCTGGACGTGCAGCGTCCACGACGGGAAGTCGCCGTCGGCGATGGCGTCGTAGAGGTCGCGACGGTGGAAGTCGGAGTCGTCGCCGGCGATCTTGTTGGCGGCCTCCTGGGTCAGGCCCTTGACGCCCTGGTCGGACTTGAAGTGGTACTTGATCCAGAACTTCTCGCCCGCGGCGTTGATCCACATGAAGGTGTGGGAGCCGTAGCCGTTCATGTGGCGGTAGGACCGCGGGATGCCGCGGTCGCCCATGAGGTAGGTGACCTGGTGCGCCGACTCGGGGTTGAGGGTCCAGAAGTCCCACTGCATGTCGTTGTCACGCAGACCGGGACCGCCGCGACGCTTCTGGCTGCGGATGAAGTGGGGGAACTTCATCGTGTCGCGGATGAAGAAGACCGGGGTGTTGTTGCCGACGAGGTCGTAGTTGCCCTCGGAGGTGTAGAACTTCAGCGAGAAGCCGCGCGGGTCGCGCCAGGTGTCGGGCGAGCCCTGCTCGCCGGCGACGGTGGAGAAGCGCGCGAGCATCTCGGTCTTCACGCCGGGCTGGAACAGCGCCGCCTTCGTGTACGCCGACACGTCCTCGGTCGTCTCGAAGGTGCCGAAGGCCCCGGAGCCCTTCGCGTGCACGTTGCGCTCCGGCACCCGCTCGCGGTTGAAGTGCGCCATCTGCTCGATGAAGTGCCGGTCGTGCAGGAGGATCGGGCCGTCGGAGCCCAGCGTCAGGGAGTGGCTGTCGCTGCCGGCCGGGGAGCCGGTCAGGGTGTGCGAGCCCCCCTGCGGGGTGCCCTCGATCTCGCCTGTCTCGCCACGGGTGGCTGTCATGTGGTTCCTCCTGCTGTCGGGTGTCGTCGTCCGTCGTCGCGCTGGGGTCCGTCAGGCCGTCGACCGTGGTCGGTGGCCTGCTGTCCTCCTACCCGTTGGGCGCGGGGGCCATGCCCGGTGACGGGGGTCAGTCTGGAACGTGTCCAGAAGATCGCGCCAGCCCCGGAGCGGGCTCGGCTCAGCCGAGGACGACGCTCTGGCCCCAGGGCGCGAGCGTGCCGCCCGGCTCGAGCCGCTCGCCGAGGACGACCTCGCCGGTCAGCAGGTCCGTGTCGTCGCCCAGGTCCACGGCGGCCGGGGTCCCCGAGAGGTTGACCACCACCAACAGGCGGACGTCCCCGAGTCGACGTACGTAGGCGAAGAGCTGCTCGTGCTCGAGCAGCAGGAACCTCACGTCCCCCTCGACCACTACGGAGTGCTTCCGCCTCAGTGCGATGAGACGGCGGTAGTGGTGGAACACCGAGCCGGGGTCGGCCACGGCCGCCTCGGCGTTGATCTCGGTGTGGTTCGGGTTGACCGGCAGCCACGGCGTGCCGGTGGTGAAGCCGGCGTGCTCGGTGGCGTCCCACTGCATCGGGGTGCGGGCGTTGTCGCGCGACTTCACGGCGAGCGCGGTCACCACCTCCTCCAGCGGTACGCCGCTCGCGGCCGCGTCGCGCGCCCAGTTCACCGACTCGACGTCGGCGTACTGCTCGACCGAGGTGAAGTGGGCGTTGGTCATGCCCAGCTCCTCGCCCTGGTAGACGTACGGCGTCCCGCGCAGCAGGTGGAGCACCGTCCCCCACGCCTGCGCGCTCTCGACGCGGAAGGCACCGTCGTCGCCCCAGCGCGACACGATGCGGGGCTGGTCGTGGTTGTTCCAGTAGAGGCTGTTCCAGCCGGCCGCGGCCAGGCCGTCCTGCCAGTGCTCCAGGTTGGCCTTGAGCGCGGGCAGCGACAGCGGCGCGAGGTCCCACTTGCCCGCCCCGCCGGGACGGCTGTCGAGGTCCATGTGCTCGAAGGTGAAGACCATGTCGACCTCGGCACGCGCCGGGTCGGTGTAGAGCCGGGCCTCCTCGACCGGGGTCGCCGGGGTCTCCCCGACCGTGATGAGACGACGCCCCGCGGCGGCGGCGGGCGCCATCACGGCGGCGTTCATCTCCTGGAGGAACTCGTGGACGCGGGGCCCGTTGAGGTACTGATCGCCGCCGAAGCTGCCGGAGGTCGCCGTCCCCCCGCCGTCGACGAGCGCGCCGTCCGGGCCCACCCGCTTGGAGATCATGTTGATGACGTCCATGCGGAAGCCGTCGACGCCGCGGTCGACCCAGCGGCGCATCATCGCGAAGACGGCCTCGCGCACCTCGGGGTTCTCCCAGTTGAGGTCGGGCTGCTTGCGGGTGAAGAGGTGGAGGTAGTACTCGCCGGTCGCCTCGTCGAGCTCCCAGGCCGACCCGGAGAAGAACGAGCGCCAGTTGGTCGGCTCGGCGCCCTCGCTGCCCGGCTCGTGGCCCTCGCGCGCCGGTCGCCACCAGTACCAGTCCCGCTTCGGGCTGTCCGTCGCGCTGCGGCTCTCGACGAACCACGCGTGCTCGTCGCTGCTGTGGTTGACGACGAGGTCCATGACCAGCTTCATGCCGCGCTCGTGGAGCCCGGCGATCAGCCGGTCGACGTCGGCGAGCGTGCCGAACACCGGGTCGACGTCCTCGTAGTCGCTGATGTCGTAGCCGTTGTCGTCCTGCGGCGAGGTGAAGAACGGCGACACCCACACCACGTCCACCCCGAGCAGCGCGAGGTGGTCGAGCCGGTCGATGAGCCCGGGCAGGTCGCCGACGCCGTCGCCGTCGCTGTCGGCGAACGAGCGTGGGTAGACCTGGTAGACCACGGCGGAGCGCCACCAGTCGTCGGGCCGGGCGGGTGCGGGGATGTCGGTCACGTCCGCGAGACTAGCGAGACCCCCACACGGCTCGTCGTACGACGGACGCCGCTCTCCACACCCGGAGGTCAGCCGGGACCAAGGTCCTGACATGACGCTCCGGGCGCCCTACCCTGAGGAGCATGATCGGGGGAGATCCGGGCGTGTTCCGGGTAGGCGCGGCGCGGTCCGTGTCGAGCCGGCGACCTGGACCGCCGACCGCCTCACAGGACCGACGGTGAGCGTGCGAGCGCCGCGCTGTGTCGCCACGCTCGTCGTGATGCTCGTCGTGATGCTCGTCGCGGGCGGTTGCACCTCGAACGCCGAGCCGAGCCGCGACTACCGACCCGTCGACGACCGGGTCCTGTTCCGGCAGGTCGAGGACCTGCCGGGGGTCCGCTCCGCCGACATCTCCTGGGACTCCTCCTTCACCAACGGAGCCGTCTACTCGGGGACCGTGCGTCTCGAGCGACGCGTCGACCCGGTCGACACGCTCGACCACGTCACCGCCATCCTCTGGCAGGGGCGCCCGGACTCGTCAGTCATCCTGGACGTCGTGACACCGCGCGGGAGCATCAACAACGCCTCGATCCGCCTCCAGGACCACCTCGAGATCGAGGAACGGTTCGGGCCCCAGCCCGGCGACGGTGACGTCCCCCCGGACGCACCCCCCCTGCCCCGTCCGGTCCCCGTCCGATGAGCGCTGTCGGGCGCATCGCCGTGACACTGAGCCTGCGATGACGGACCGGCTCTACCGCGGCGTCGTCGGCGCCGGACGCGTCGCGCTGCGTGCGCTGGACCTGCGCGTCGAGCTCACGGGCGACGAGCACGTGCCGGTCCGGGGGCCGGTGGTGCTCGCGGCCAACCACGTCAGCTTCCTCGACTTCCTGCTCGTCGGGCTGACCGCCGACCGCAGCCGGCGCCTGGTGCGGTTCCTGGCCCGGCACGAGGTCTTCGACCACTGGGCCTCGCGACGCCTGATGGCCGGCATGGGCCACGTCCCCGTCGACCGTCGTGCGCCCGCTGCGGCGTACCTCCACGCACGGCGCCTGCTGCGCGCGGGCGAGGCGGTCGGGGTCTTCCCGGAGGCCGGGGTCAGCCGCTCCTTCACCGTCCGGGCGCTGATGCCCGGCGCGGTCGCGCTGGCCCGCGAGACCGGCGCCCCGCTGCTGCCGGTGGCGGTGTGGGGCCCGCAGCGCCTGCTCACGGCCAAGCAGCGCCCGGAGGTACGTCGTGGCCGCCCGGTCACGCTCGTGGTCGGCGAGCCGCTCGACGTGTCCGCGGCGGCCGGCGTGGCCGACGCGGTCGCCGGGACCCGGCTGCTCGGCGCCACGCTGCAACGCATGCTCGACGACGTCCAGCGGCTCCCCCGCCACCGGCCCGGCCCGGGCGAGGCCCCCGTCTGGCACCCCGCGCACCTGGGCGGGCACGCCCTCACCGTCGCGGACGCCGCGACGCTGCAGGACCTGCCCCGGTCGGCGGTCGCGCCGACGTGGCAGCCCCGGGCCTGAGAGCCCGGCGGATCAGCGCGGTCCGGTGACCCGGCGGTCCAGCCAGGTCGCCCTCACCAGCAGCCAGAAGAACCCGACCGGCCCCAGCAGGAAGGCCACCGCACCGACGACGACCGCGGCTCGGCTCGCGGGGTCGTCGTCGCCCAGGGCCCACAGCGTCACCCAGAGGGCGAGCAGGCCGGGCACCAGCAGGGGCTGGGGGTCGAGCACGGCGGCACCGGCCGTGCCCACCGACGGCTGGGCCACCGTGTCCAGCGGCGGCACGGGCGCGGGGTCCCAGACCAGGCCGAGAGCGTCGGCGAGGTCCGGCTCGGCGCCGTCGGCGCACCACTCGGACCGAGCCAGGTGCAGCAGGACCGCACCCTCGGCGTCCACCAGCGCGAGGCGCGTCACCGGTCCCTGACGCGGGTCGGCCAGGCGGCCCGGCCGCAGCGCGACCGGGGCTCCGCTCCGGCCCGGCCCCGGCAGCCACCACCGCCTCGTGGAGCCGTTGTGCACGACGAGCGCCGTGGAGGTGGCGGTGATCCGGGCCCGCGCGGCGAAGCGTCGCGGCACGGGCGTCGTCGGCCGCGCCCGGACCAGGGTGCGACCTCGCCCGCGCCGGGCCAGGAGACGCCACCCCCCGAGCACCACCAGCGCGAGCAGACCGGCTCCCAGCAGCACGAGGGACGGCGGCCGGGTGCCGGTCACGACGAGCACCGTCAGGCCCAGCACGACGGCGTACGACGTCGCCAGCGCAGCGGGGAACCACCGCGGGACGACGTCCTCGTCGCCCGGTGTCATCCCGCCGCACGCGTGGCGGGCCGGCTGGTCCCGGCGGCGGTGGTCCGCCGGCTCGCCCACGCCCCGATGGCGACCCCGAGCAGGGCCACGAGCCCGCCCAGCACGGTCGTGAGGTCGAGGTGGTCGCCCGAGACGCCCTGGATCAGCAGCGAGGCCACCACCTGGCCGGCGACCGTGCAGAGCCCGAGCACCAGCACCCCGTGCACCTTCACCAGCAGGGCCGCGCCGGAGATGAAGACCACGCCCATGAGGCCGCCGGTGTAGAGCCACCACCCGCCGGGCAGGTCCGGCGGGCCCGTCAGCTCACCCCGCACGGCCAGGGAGACCACCAGCAGGAGCACCAGGCACGTCGTACCGACGGTGAAGTTGAGCAGCGCCGCCGCCATCGGACCGCCGACACCCGAGACCCGGCCGTTGACGGCCTGCTGCCAGCTCGTCGCCGCTCCCGCCAGCAGCGGCAGGAGCGCGAGCAGCAGCGCGGCCCCGGTCAGCGCGCCGGCGCCCTCGAGGCGGCCCGAGACGCTGACCACCACCGCGACCAGGGTCAGCGCGGCCCCCACCACCCGGCCGCCGCTGACCGCGCGGCGCCCCGAGGGCCCGAGGCCCAGGTGGTCGACGAGCAGCGCGCTGGAGGTCTGGCCGGCCACCACAGCCACCACGAAGAGGGCGACGCCGATGGTGCCGACGGTGATGCCCTGCGAGGCGACCAGCGAGGCGCCGGCCACCCCGCCGAGCAGCTGCCAGGGGCGCAGCGCTCCCGAGCGGGCCGCGCCCACGATCGCGTACGCCTCCCGGCGCACGCGCGGGACCAGCAGGGCGACGAGCGCCAGGACCACGAGCCCGGAGCCGAAGGAGACGACCGCGGCGGCCGTGCCGGCGCGCAGGCCCGAGCCGAGCTCGCCGGCCAGCCGGCCGTTGACGTCGGACTGCAGGGCCACCAGCCCGCCCATGCCCACCATCGCCGGGATCGCGACGACCTCCAGCAACCGGGTCGCGGGATCCGGTCGGTCGTCGGCGCTGTCGGGGCCGTCGGGGTCGTCGGGGCCGGACCCGCCTGCCGTCGGTGCCTGGGGGGCGGTCACCCGCAGACGGCGCCGTGCGCGGCGGACTGCACGACCTTGGCGTACTTCCCGAGGACGCCACGGGTGTACTTCGGCGCGTTGGGCGTCCAGCCCTCGCGCCGCGCGGCCAGCTCCTCGTCGTCGATGCGCACGTCGAGACGGCCGTTGGCCACGTCGAGCGTGATCGGGTCACCGTCGCGCACGAACGCGATGGGCCCGGCGTCGACGGCCTCCGGGGCGATGTGACCCACGCACAGGCCCGTCGTACCGCCGGAGAAGCGGCCGTCGGTGACCAGCAGCACGTCCTTGCCCAGCCCGGCGCCCTTGATGGCGCCGGTGATCGCGAGCATCTCGCGCATGCCAGGGCCACCCTTGGGGCCCTCGTAGCGGATGACGACGACGTCGCCGGCCTCGATCCCGCCCTCGCCGAGCGCGTCCAGGGCGGCCCGCTCGCCGTCGAAGACCCGGGCCACGCCGTCGAAGACCTCCTCGTCGAAGCCGGCCGACTTCACCACCGCCCCCTCCGGAGCGAGGCTGCCGTGGAGGATGGTGATGCCGCCGGTGCGGTGGATCGGGCGTGCGAGGTCGCGGATGATGTCGTCGTCGACGCTCGGCGGGTCCAGGGCGGCGATGTTCTCGGCCATCGTCCGGCCCGTCACGGTCAGGCAGTCGCCGTCCATGAGGCCGGCGTCCAGCAGCAGCTTCATGACGACCGGGATGCCGCCGATCTTGTCGACGTCGTTCATGACGTAGCGACCGAACGGCTTGAGGTCGCCCAGGTGCGGCACCTTCGCACCGATCCGCGTGAAGTCCTCGAGGGTCAGGTCGACCTCCGCCTCGCGGGCGATGGCCAGCAGGTGGAGAACGGCGTTGGTGGAGCCGCCCAGCGCCATCACCACGGCGATGGCGTTCTCGAAGGCGGGCTTGGTCATGATCTGCCGCGCGGTGATGCCCTGGCGCAGCATGCCGACCACCGCCTCGCCGGAGCGGTGGGCGAAGCCGTCACGGCGACGGTCGACGGCGGGCGGCGCGGCCGACCCGGGCAGCGACATGCCGATCGCCTCGGCGACCGAGGCCATCGTGTTGGCGGTGTACATCCCGCCGCACGCGCCCTCGCCCGGGCAGATCGCGCGCTCGATGCGGTCGACCTCCTCGCGGGTGATCTTGCCGGCGAGGCAGGCACCGACGGCCTCGAAGGCGTCGATGATCGTGACGTCCTGGCCGTCCACCTGCCCCGGCATGGTCGAGCCGGCGTAGAGGAAGACCGAGGCGAGGTCGAGCCGGGCCGCGGCCATGAGCATGCCCGGCAGCGACTTGTCGCACCCGGCCAGCAGGACGGAGCCGTCGAGGCGCTCGGCCATCATCACGGTCTCGACCGAGTCGGCGATCACCTCGCGCGAGACCAGCGAGAAGTGCATGCCCTCGTGGCCCATGGAGATGCCGTCGGAGACCGAGATGGTGCCGAACTCCAGCGGGTAGCCGCCGCCGGCGTGCACGCCGTTCTTGACCGCCTTCGCGAGCCGGTCCAGGGAGAGGTTGCACGGCGTGATCTCGTTCCACGACGAGGCCACGCCGATTTGCGGCTTGAGGAAGTCCTCGTCGCCCATGCCCACGGCGCGCAGCATCCCGCGGGCCGCAGCCCGCTCGAGACCGTCGGTGACGTCGCGCGAGCGCGGCTTCAGGTCGTGCGTCGCCGCAGGGCTGTCAGGGGTCTGGGGGCCGGTCGCTGCCATGGCGCGAATGCTACGCGTGGAGGCGTCCGCCCCACCCGGCCGTCCCGCGCCCGCTACCGTCGGAGGGTGACCAGAGCCACGCGCCGCCTGCTGCGTCGGCTTCCCACCACGGCGCTGTCCCGCCGGCTCAGCAACCCGCCGGACTGGTTCCGCCACCTCGCCGCCCAGTGGCAGGTGCGCGCGGCCCTCGGTGCGGGCCTCAGCCTGTCGAACGCCATCGGCATCGCGGTCGTCTACCTGCTCAGCATCCTCGTCATCCCGATGCCCGAGGCGGACCGGGACTTCCTCCTCGAGCTGTCCAACATCCTGCTCGCGGCGGCGTACGTCGTGGTCTTCGGCTCGATCGGCACCTTCCAGGCCTGGCGGGTGCTGCACCCGGTCGTGATCATGCTGCGCCCCGGCGACGAGCCCAGCGACCAGGACCGCCGCGACGTGCTGGCCGCACCGCGGCGGATCTTCCTGTTCCAGGGGCTCCTCTGGGGTGTCGCGTCGGTGCTGATCCTGCTGCAGTTCACGCGCTACTCCTTCGACTTGGCCTTCTCGATCTTCCTGGTCGTGGCGCTGGCCGGGTGGACCACGACGAGCCTGACCTACCTGCTCTCCGAGCGGGCGCTGCGCCCCGTGGCGCGACGGGTGCTCCAGGGCGGCTTCCCCGAGCGCATGTGGGTGCGCAGCGTGGCGTCGCGCACGATGTTCGCCTGGGCGCTCGGCACCGGGGCGACCGTGCTCGGCATCGTCTTCACCGGGGCGATCGCGCTGATCGACCGAGGTGCCACCACCGTCCCGCAGCTGTCGGTGACCGTCATCGTGCTGGGTGGCATCGTGCTGCTCGTGGGCGGCATGTCCTCGCTGGTCGCCGCGCAGGCGAGCAGCGAGCCGATCGCCAGCCTGCGCGACGCGGTCGCCCGGGTGGAGGAGGGCGACCTCGACGTCAAGGTGCCGATCTACGACTCCACCGAGATCGGGCTGCTGCAGGCCGGCTTCAACCGGATGGTCCAGGGGCTGCGCGAGCGCGAGGAGATGCGCGACATCTTCGGGCGCCACGTCGGCACCGACGTCGCCCGGGCCGCCCTCGAGGGCGGGGCCAAGCTCGGCGGCGAGGTCCGCGAGGTGGCGGTGCTCTTCGTCGACATCGTGGGCTCGACCGGGCTGGCGGAGAACGAGGACCCCGAGCAGGTCGTCGGCCTGCTCAACCGCTTCTTCGAGGTCGTCATCGACGTCGTCCACGAGCACGACGGGTGGATCAACAAGTTCGCCGGCGACGCGGCGCTGGCCATCTGGGGCGCCCCGTCCGGCCAGGACGACCAGAGCACGTCGGCGCTGCGGGCGGCGCGGGTGCTCACCACGCGGCTGGTCGAGGAGATCCCCGAGCTGAGCGCCGGCATCGGGGTCTCGTGCGGGCGGGTGCTGGCGGGCAACGTGGGTGCGGCCGAGCGCTTCGAGTACACCGTCATCGGCGATCCCGTGAACGAGGCCGCGCGGCTCACCGACGAGGCCAAGAAGGTGTCCTCGCTGGTGGTGGCCAACCAGCAGCTGGTGCTCGACGCCGCCGACGACGAGGCGCGGCACTGGTGCGAGCTCGACCCCCTGAAGCTGCGCGGTCGCAGCCAGGAGACCCGTGTCGCCACGGTCAAGGACGTCCCGCACGCCGACGAGGACGACTGCGACTCCTGACTCAGAGGGTGGCGGCCCGCACGCACAGCACGTCGGGCAGGTGCTCGGCGACCGACACCCACGACTCCCCCTCGTCGGGGCTCGCGTAGACGCTGCCGTCGCGACTGCCGAGGTAGACCCCGGCGGGCTCGCCGTCGTCGACGCACATCGCGTCGCGCATCACCCCGGCGAAGAAGCCGCGGTCCGGCAGGCCTCCGCCCGCGCCGCTCCCCTGCTCGGTCCAGGTCGAGCCCCGGTCGGTGGAGCGCCAGACGCGGCAGGCACGGTCGGGTGGGAAGCGGCGGTAGGAGCTCTCGAGCGGGAAGACCCAGAGCGTGCCGTCCAGGCGCGGGTGGGTGACGACGGGGAAGCCGAACTCCGCCGGCAGCCCGTCGGCGATCGAGGTCCAGCTGTCGCCGGCGTCGTCGCTGCGGTAGACGCCCCCGTGGTTCTGCGCGTAAAGCACCTCGTGGGCGTTGGCCGAGCGCGCGACCTTGTGCACGCACTGGCCGAACTCGGGGTAGCTGACCTCGTCGGGCATGAACTCGGCCTTGATGCCGCGGTTGGCCGGCTCCCAGGAGGTGCCGCCGTCGGCGGTGCGGTAGACACCGCCGGTGGACATCGCCACCGTGACGCGGTCGGGGTCGGTGGGGTGCGGCAGCAGGGTGTGGATCGCCTGCCCGCCGCCGCCCGGGTGCCACTCGGGCCGGTGCGGGTGGTCCCAGAGACCGCGGACCAGCTCGAAGGTCTCGCCCCGGTCGGTGGAGCGGAACAGCGCGCTCGGCTCCGTCCCGGCGTACACGACGTCGGGCTCGACGGCCGAGAGACCGAGGCCCCACACCGCCTCCACGGCCTCGCCGACGTCGGCGGGGAAGGTCACGCCGCCGGTCGGCGCGGCCGACCAGGTGGCACCCAGGTCGTCGGAGTGCTGCACCTGCGGGCCGATGTGCCAGTGCCGGCTGGCCATGAGCAGCCGCGGGGTCTCCTGCCGGGTGTCGACCGCGACGGCGTGGACCTCGCCCATCACGTCGTCGGGCCCGGTGACGTCCCAGCTGCGCCGGTCGTCGCTGCGGGCGATCCACAGGCCCTTGCGGGTCCCGATCATGAGCAGGGTCTCGGCCATCGTCGTCTCCTCCTGTGCGCCGGCGCCTGCTGGCCACCTTTCCACGTCGCGGCCGTCACGCCCACCCCCTCGGCCCGGCCGGCTCCGGGCCAGTTCACGCAGATGTCACACCGCGTTGACCCTCGGGAATCGTCGGCTCACTAGCGTCCTCGGTGACGGTCCCGACCGCCCTCACCGGACCATCCAGGAGCCCCTCATGACCTCATCCCTCACCGCCCCCTGGGTCGCGCGAGCGCGCCGACCGCTCGGCCTCGTCCGGGCTGTCACCCGGTGGCCGGTCGACAGCCAGCTCAACGCCCGGCGCAACGCGCTGGTGGCCTCCACCCAGCTGACGGCCCGCTCCCACGAGCGCCAGCAGGTCGAGGACTTCCTCGACCTCCACACCCGTCGGTGGCAGGCCCGGCGGGTGCCGCGCATCGGACCGGCCGAGCTGCCGGGCCCGGCCGCCGACGTCGCCCCGCTGCGCGCCGCCCTGTGAACCGGCCGGGCCCGGCCGGACCCGGCCGCGCTCGGTCGCGCACCGGTCGCGCACTGACAACCCGCGTGATCTCTCGCACCAATCACTGAGGAACCGGGTCGGTTCGGGCACACTCGGGGCATGTCCTCGTCGACCTCCTCGCCGCGCGCGGGTGCGCGCACCACCGGTTCGGATCAGCCGTCCTCCACCACGCTCGGTGACCGGACGCGTCGGCTGCGCGAGTTCCGCTCCGTCCGCTTCCACTCGGTCACCAGCGCCGACGGCACCGTGGTCGAGGCCTGGACCAACGCCGTCGAGGACGGCCCCACCGTGCTGCTGTGCAACGGGCTCGGCACGAACCCCTACGCCTGGCCCGCATTGCTCGACCCGGCGTGCGGCATCCGCGTCGTCTCCTGGAACCACCGCGGCGTGGGCCGCAGCGCCCGACCCGAGGACCGCACCCGCGTGGGCATGGACGCCTTCGTGGAGGACGCGCTGGCCGTGATGGACGCCTTCGACCTGGACCGCTGCGTCGTGGCCGGCTGGTCCATCGGCGTCAACACCGCCTTCGAGCTGGCGCTGCGCCACCCCGAGCGGGTCTCCGGACTCTTCGCCGTTGCCGGCGTCCCCGGCGCCACCTTCGCCTCGATGGGCGCCCCGCTCTTCATCCCCCGGCCGTTCCGCAAGCCGCTGACCGTCAACGTCGCCCGCGCGATGAAGCTGGCCGCCCCCGTCCTCACCCCGGTCGCGCGCCGCATCCCGATGGGTCCGGTCAGCACGACCGTGCTGCGGTTCAGCGGCTTCATGTTCCCCTCGGCACGGCCCACGGAGGTGCGCCGGGCGGTCCGCGAGTTCCTCACCACCCCGATCGACTGGTACATGCACCTCGCGCTGCACGCCTCGCGCCACGGCCGGGTCTCGCTGTCCGGGGTCTCGGTGCCGGCGGTGTTCGTGGCGGGCAAGTACGACGTGCTGGCCGACACCCGTGACATGCGCACGGCGGCCGACCGCATCGACGGGGCGACGTACCGCGAGCTGCTGGGCACCCACTTCCTGCCGCTCGAGCGGCCGGCGACCGTGGTGCAGATGCTGCGCGACCTGCTCGAGGCCGTCGACGACTGACCCACGGCACGTTTCCGCGCCTGCCTACGCTGGCCGCATGCGACTGCGCGCCGCCCTCACGCTCCTGCTGGCCCTGCCCCTCGTCGCGTGCGGTGGCGCCGAGGAGCCAACGGGCGACCCGAACGCCCTGGGGACACCGTCGGAGTCGCCGCAGCCGAGCACCCGGACGGCCCGGCCCGCTCCGGACGAGACCGACGGCGGCGGTCGCTCACCCTCCGGTGACCCGGCCGACCTCGAGCCGCGCGTGGTCCGGACGGTGGCCGAGGGCCTCCAGGCCCCCTGGGGCATCGTCTTCCTGCCCGACGGCTCGGCGCTGGTCAGCGAGCGTGACACCACGCGCGTCGTCGCGGTCTCCCCGTCGGGCCGCGTCCGGCCGGTGGGCACCGTCGACGAGGCGGCCCCGCAGGGAGAGGCCGGTCTGCTGGGACTGGCCGCCAGCCCGACGTACGACGAGGACGGGCTGGTCTTCGCCTACGTCTCGACCGCCGACGACAACCGGGTCGTGACGATGACCTACGACGGCCGCGAGCTGGGCGAGCCCGATCCGGTCCTCACCGGGATCCCCAACGGCTTCATCCACGACGGCGGACGGCTGCTGTTCGACGACGAAGGCATGCTCTTCGTCTCCACCGGCGAGATCGGCGAGCCCGAGCTCGCCCAGGACCCCGACTCGCTCGGCGGCAAGATCCTGCGCATCACCCCCGACGGCGATCCTGCTCCCGGCAACCCGGTGCCGGGGTCACCGGTGTGGACCCTGGGCCACCGCAACGTGCAGGGCCTCGCCCTCGACGACCGCGACCGGCTGTGGGCCACCGAGTTCGGCCAGCAGACCTGGGACGAGCTGAACCGCATCGAGAGGGCGCGCAACTACGGGTGGCCCGTGGTCGAGGGGTCGGGCGAGCAGGACGAGTACCGCAACCCCTTCGTCGAGTGGTCGACCGCCGAGGCCTCCCCCTCGGGGCTGGCCTTCCTCGAGGGCTCGCTGTGGGCCGGCGCGCTGCGCGGCGAGCGGCTCTGGCAGGTCCCGGTGACCGGTGACGGCGTCGGCGAGCCGCGCGGCTGGTTCGTCGGCGACTACGGCCGGATCCGCACCGTCGCGGTCTCCCCCCAGGGCACCCTTTGGGTCACCACCAGCAACCGCGACGGCCGCGGCGAGCCGCAGCCCGGCGACGACCGCATCCTCGAGCTCGACCTCCGCTGAGGGGGCGCCGGTTTCACTAGGTACCTAGTGAAACCGGCGCTTCCCGAACGATGTTTCGCTCGGGAAGCGCCAACATCGCTCGGGAAGCACGGCTTCCGAGGGCGGGTACGCCGTCGAGCCGCCTGACCACGTCGGCCGGACGGAAGCTCGCTTCGATGTGCCCCCGGAACAGGGCCGAATTAAGTCCGGGACGGAGGGGTCCCTCCTCCGCCAGTGTGACGCTTGCGCGGCGTACTCCCGCGCGCAGCTCGGGTGGAGGGCCCGGCCCGGCCGGGGTGCGTCCTGGTCGAAGGTACGACGTGCTTCCCGCACGAAACCGGCGCTTCCCGAGCGATGCTTCGCTCGGGAAGCGCCGGTTTCACTAGGTACCTGGTGAAACCGACAGGGGCCCGTTCAGGTCAGGCGGGAGAGGATGAGCTCGCGCACCTTGGCGGCGTCGGCCTGGCCACGCATCTCCTTCATGACCGCGCCGATAAGGGCACCGGCGGCGGCGACCTTGCCGTCACGGATCTTGTCGGCGACGCCGGGGTTGGCCTCGATCGCGCGGTCGACCGCCTCGGTGAGGGCGCCGTCGTCGGAGACGATCGCCAGCCCGCGGCCGGCCACCACCTCGTCGGGCGTGCCCTCGCCGGCGAGCACACCGTCGAAGACCTGACGCGCGAGCTTGTCGTTGAGCGAGCCGTCGTCGACCAGCGCCTGGATGCGCGCCACGTCGGCCGGCGTGATCGCCAGCTCGGCCAGCTCCACCTCCGCCTCGTTGGCGCGACGGGCCAGCTCGGAGAGCCACCACTTGCGGGCCGCGGCCGGGGTGGCCCCGGCGTCGATGGTCGCGGCCACGAGGTCCATGGCCCCGGCGCCGGCGGTGTCGCGCATCTCCAGGTCGGAGAAGCCCCACTCCGCCTGCAGCCGACGGCGGCGCTCCACGGGCGGCTCGGGCAGGGTCGCCCGCAGCTCCTCGACCCACGCCCGCGACGGGGCGACCGGCGCGAGGTCGGGCTCGGGGAAGTAGCGGTAGTCCTCGGCGTCGGACTTCTCGCGTCCCGGCGAGGTGGACCCGGTGTCCTCGTGGAAGTGACGCGTCTCCTGCACGACCGAGCCACCCGCGTCGAGGATGCCGGCGTGCCGTGAGATCTCGTAGCGCGCCGCCCGCTCGACCGAGCGGAACGAGTTGACGTTCTTGGTCTCGCTGCGCGTGCCCAGCGTCGAGGACCCGGTGGGCTTGAGCGACAGGTTCACGTCGCAGCGCAGCGAGCCCTGGTCCATGCGGGCGTCGGAGACGCCGAGCGCCAGCACGAGGTCGCGCAGCTGCTGCACGTAGGCGCGCGCCACGAGCGGCGCCTTGTCGCCGGGCACCTCGATGGTCCGGGTGACGATCTCGATGAGCGGGATGCCGGCACGGTTGTAGTCGAGCAGCGAGTAGTCAGCGCCGTGGATGCGGCCGGTGGCGCCGCCCATGTGCGAGGACTTGCCGGTGTCCTCCTCCATGTGGGCCCGCTCGATCTCGATGCGGTAGGTCTCCCCCTCGACCTCGACGTCCATGAAGCCGTCGAACGCGATCGGCTCGTCGTACTGCGAGGTCTGGAAGTTCTTCGGCATGTCCGGGTAGAAGTAGTTCTTCCGCGCGAAGCGGCACCACTCCGCGATCTCGCAGTTCAGCGCCAAGCCGATGCGGATCGCCGACTCGACGGCCTTGCCGTTGACCACCGGCAGCGCGCCGGGCAGCCCGAGGCAGACCGGGCAGACGTTGGTGTTCGGCTCGCCGCCGAACACCGCCGGGCAACCGCAGAACATCTTCGTCGCGGTGTTGAGCTCGACGTGGACCTCGAGGCCCATCACCGGCGCGTAGCGCGACAGCGCCTCGTCGACGGGGACGAGCGTGCCGGTCACGTTTCCGGTCATCGGGACACCTCCGGGGGTGCGAGCGGGCCGCCCCACTGCTCGAGCAGGAGTCGCTCGAGCGCCGCGGCGGCGTTGTAGAGACGGTCGTCGGCCTGCAGCGGCGCCAGGAACTGGACGCCAACGGGCAGCCCGTCCTCGGCCAGCCCGGCCGGCAGGGACAGCCCGGGGACGCCGGCCAGGTTGGCCGGGATGGTGGCGACGTCCTGGAGGTACATCGCCAGCGGGTCGTCGAGCTTCTCCCCCAGCGGGAAGGCCGTGGTCGGCGCCGTGGGCGACATGAGGACGTCGACCTCGGCGAACGCCGCGTCGAAGTCGGCCGCCACCAGCGCCCGTACCTTCTGCGCCGAGCCGTAGTAGGCGTCGTAGTAGCCCGACGACAGCGCGTAGGTGCCGAGGATGATGCGGCGCTTGACCTCGTCGCCGAACCCGGCGTCGCGGCTGGCCGCCATCACCTGCTCGGCACTCGGGTCGTCCACGCCCTCGGGGAAGGAGCGCAGCCCGTAGCGCATCGCGTCGAAGCGGGCCAGGTTGGACGACACCTCGCTCGGCATCACCAGGTAGTACGTCGCCAGCGCCTGGGCGAAACTGGGGCACGACACCTCGGTGACGGTGGCGCCCGCCGCTGTCAGCAGCGCAACGGCCTCGTCGAAACGCTCCTGCACGCCGCTCTGGAAGCCCTCGCCGGACAGCTCGCGCACCACGCCGATGCGCAGGCCGGCCACGTCACCGCGACGGGCGGCCTCGACCACCGGCGGGACCGGCGCGTCGATCGAGGTCGAGTCGAGCGGGTCGTGCCCGCCCATCACCTGGTGCAGCAGCGCCGCGTCGAGGACGGTGCGGGTCACCGGACCGGCCTGGTCGAGGCTGCTGGCCATGGCGACGATGCCCTGGCGCGACACCCCGCCGTAGGTCGGCTTCACGCCGACGGTGCCGGTCAGGGCACCGGGCTGGCGGATGGAGCCGCCGGTGTCGGTGCCGACCGCCAGCGGCGCGAGCCGGGCCGAGACGGCCGCGGCCGAGCCGCCACCGGAGCCGCCGGGCGTGCGGTCGGTGTCCCACGGGTTGCGGGTAGGGCCGTACGCCGAGTGCTCGGTGGACGAGCCCATCGCGAACTCGTCGAGGTTGGTCTTGCCCAGGATCGGCATGCCGGCCTCACGCAGCCGGGTGACCACGGTGGCGTCGTACGGCGGCACCCAGCCGTCGAGGATGCGCGACCCGCAGGTCGTGGGCTGCCCGACGGTGCAGAGCAGGTCCTTGACGGCGACCGGGACGCCGGCCAGCGTGGCGAGCACCTCCCCGGCGGCGCGGCGCCGGTCGACGTCGGCCGCGGTGGCCAGGGCGCCGTCGGCGTCGACGTGGAGGTAGGCGTGGATCGCACCGTCGTGGGACGCGATCCGGTCGAGGAAGGCCTGCGTCACCTCCACCGAGGTGGTCTCGCCTGCGGCGAGGGCGGCGGCGATCTCCGCCCCGGAGAGGGCGGTCAGGTCAGCGGTGTTCGTCACGCTCACTCCTCGCCCAGGATCTTGGGCACCAGGAACCGGTCGCCCTCGCGGGCCGGGGCGCCGGAGAGCGCCTCCTCGGGGGTCAGGCTCGGGCGGACGACGTCCTCGCGGAAGACGTTGGTCAGCGGGGTCGGGTGGCTCATGGGCGTCACGTCGTCGCGGCCCTCCAGCGCCTGGGAGACGGTCGCGACCGACTCCAGGATCTGGGGCAGCTCGCGGCCGAGGCGGTCCAGCTCGTCCTCCGACAGCTGGATCCGGGCCAGGCCGGCGAGGTGCGCGACGTCGTCGCGGGAGATCTCGGGCATGCCCGCCATCCTAGGAGCGGCCGAGAGCGGTCCCGACCACGGGCTCCGGAGCGGACCGGGCACCTACCCTGAGGCCCATGAGCCGCTTCCACACCCTTCTCCTCGACGACGAGCGCGCCCAGCTCGAGGCCTGCCTCGACGACCAGCGCGCCGAGATCGCGCGACTTCTCGACGGACTCACCGAGGAGGAGGCGCGCCGGAGCCTGGTGCCGTCGCTCACCACGCTCCTCGGCCTGGTCAAGCACGCCACCTTCGTCGAGCAGGTGTGGTTCCCGGTCGCCCTCGGTGGGCGGACGCGCGCCGAGATCGGTGTCCCCGAGACCGTCGACGAGAGCTTCACCCTGACCGACGACGACACCGTGGCCTCCGTCGGTGAGCGCTACCGCCGGGTGTGCGAGGAGTCCCGCACGCTCGCTGCGGGCTTCGGGCTCGACGACCAGGCACGGCACAACCGCCGCGGACCCCTCACGCTGCGCTGGATCCACATCCACCTGATCCAGGAGCTCGCCCGGCACGCCGGGCACGGCGACATCCTGCGCGAGCAGGTCCTCGCCGCGCGCTGACCCGGCGTACGGCGTACGGCGTACGGCGTCGGGGGGCCTCAGTCCTCCGGCGGCACCTGGGCGACCTCACGCGCCGCGTCGGGACCCTGGTCGAGCAGCACCCGGAAGCCGTCCTCGTCGAGCACCGGCACCTTGAGGGACACGGCCTTGTCGTACTTCGAGCCCGGGGAGTCGCCGACCACGACGAAGGCGGTGTTCTTCGACACCGAGGAGGCGGCCTTGCCGCCACGGGCGAGGATCGCCTCCTTGGCCTCGTCCCGGCTGAAGCCGGGCAGCGAGCCGGTGACGACCACGGACAGACCCTCCAGCACCCGCGGGGTCGACTCGTCGCGCTCGTCGGCCATGCGGACGCCGGCCGCCGCCCAGGACTCGACGATGGCGACGTGCCACTCGACGCCGAACCACTCGATGACGGCCTCGGCGATGGTCGGCCCGACCCCGTCGGCCGCCGCCAGCTGCTCCTGGCTCGCCGCGCGCAGCGCGTCCACCGAGCCGAACTCCTGGGCCAGCGCCCGCGCCGCCGTGGGACCGACGTGGCGGATCGACAGCGCCACCAGCACCCGCCACAGCGGGACGTCCTTCGACGCCTCGAGGTTGGCCAGCAGCCGCGCCCCGTTGGCGCTGAGGACGGGGTGCTCGCCCTCCCCCTTCTTCGGGGCCCGGGTGAACAGCGGCGCCTTCAGGAGCTTGGTCTCGTCGAGGTCGAAGACGTCGCCCTCGTCGGCGATGACCCCGGCCTCCAGGAGAGCCGCGGCGGCCTCGCTGCCCAGGCCTTCGATGTCGAAGGCGCCACGCCCCGCGACGTGGAAGACCCGGTCGAGCATCTGGGCGGGGCAGTGCTGGTGGTTGGGGCAGCGCAGGTCCTTGTCGCCCTCCTTCTGCTGGGCCAGCGTGGTGCCGCAGGAGGGGCACTCGGTGGGCATGACCCACTCGGCCAGCCCCTCGGGTCGCAGCGGGAGCACGGGCCCGACGATCTCGGGGATGACGTCGCCGGCCTTGCGCAGCACGACGGTGTCGCCGGGGCGCACGTCCTTGCGGCGTACCTCGTGGGCGTTGTGCAGGGTGGCGCGCTCGACGGTCGAGCCCGCGACCTTGGTGGGCTCCATGACGCCGAAGGGGGTGACGCGCCCGGTGCGGCCGGTGTTGACCTCGATGGCGAGCAGCCGGGCGTTGACCTCCTCAGGCGGGTACTTGAACGCGATCGCCCACCGCGGCGCGCGACTCGTGGAGCCGAGCCGTCGCTGCAGCGCGACGTCGTCGACCTTGACCACCACGCCGTCGATCTCGTGCTCGACGTCGTGGCGGTGCTCGCCGTAGTGCTCGATGAACGCCCGCACCTCGTCGAGGCCCTCGACGACCTTCGCCCGGTCGCTGGCCGGGAGCCCCCAGGCCGCGAGGGCCCGGTAGGCCATGGACTGCGAGGTCGGCTCGAAGCCCCGACGCGCCCCGATGCCGTGGCAGACCATGCCGAGCGCCCGGGTGGCGGTGACGCGCGGGTCCTTCTGGCGCAGCGACCCGGCCGCCGCGTTGCGGGGGTTGGCGAACAGCGGCTTGCCGGCGTCGGCCATCGACTCGTTGAGCCGGGCGAAGGCCTCGGCGGGCAGGAAGACCTCGCCGCGCACCTCGACGAGGTCGGGCACGGGGAACTCCCCCGAGCCGGTGAGCCGGGTCGGGATGCCGTCGATGGTGCGCACGTTGGGCGTGACGTCCTCGCCGGTGCGGCCGTCGCCGCGCGTCAGCGCGCGCACCAGCCGCCCCTTCTCGTAAAGCAGGTTGATGGCGAGTCCGTCGACCTTGAGCTCGCAGAGGTACGCCGCGCCGCTCACGCCCTCGCGGGTCAGCCGCTGCTCCCACGCGGCCAGCTCCTCGAGCGAGAAGGCGTTGTCGAGGCTCATCATGCGCTCGAGGTGGTCCACCGGGGTGAACTCGGTCGACACCGCTCCCCCCACCGTCTGCGACGGAGAGTCGGGGGTGCGTAGCGCGGGGTGCTCCTCCTCGAGCGCCTCCAGCTGCTTCATCGTCGCGTCGAAGTCGGCGTCCGAGAGCGTGGGTGCGTCGAGCACGTAGTAGCGCCAGCGGGCGTCCTCGAGCTGCTCGGCCAGCGCGGCGTGGCGCTCGCGGGCCTCGGGCGGGACGTCGGCGTCGGCGGCGGTGTCGGGGACCGTGGCGGGGTCAGGAGCGTGAGCCATGCCTGCATCCTGCCCGGTCCCTCCGACAACGGGCGAGGGACCACCGGCGACCGCACGGCGCGCTGCCCCGCGCGGGGAGCGGACGTCACCGGTTGCGGCAGGACGGGCCCTGATCTAGCGTGGATGGAACGAGACCGTTCCGTTCCATCAGTGGCAGGAGGATGGATGCCGACCACGACCGCCGGCTCCGACACCGCGCGTCCCCGCGTGACCGGGGAGCGCGAGGCCGAGATCCTCGACGCCTGCGTCGGCGAGCTGCTGGAGAACGGCTACGACCGGCTGACCATGGACGCCGTCGCGAAGCGGGCCCGCGCCGGCAAGGCGACGCTGTACCGCCGCTGGCAGTCCAAGCAGAGCCTCGTCGTCGACGCCGTCATCCGCTCCAAGGCCATGAACGAGCAGGACGTGCCCGACACCGGAAGCCTGCGGGGCGACCTGCTCGCGCTCTGGTCGCGCGGGCGCCCGGGAGGACCGGGGGGCCCGGGGGGCCCGGGGGCCGACGGCAGCCGCGTCCTCGGCGTCGTGATCACCGCGATGCAGACCGACGAGGAGTTCGCCGCCGACTTCCGCGCCCGGTTCCTCGCCCCCAAGATCGCCACCACCACCGCGATCTACCGCCGTGCCCACGAGCGCGGGGAGCTGCGTCCCGACGCCGACCCGAGCCTCCTCGGTCCGGCGCTCGCCGGGATCCTGCTGCACCGCGCACTCGTGCTCGGCGAGCCCGTCACCCCGGCTGCGGTCGAGCGCGTCCTCGACCACATCGTCCTGCCGGCCGCCACCGGACACTTCCCGTCCCCGACGCCCCCCAGCGCCCTGACCCGCTCCACGACCCACCCCGTGACCACGCAGGAGACCCCGTGACCACCACCGACCCCGCCACCGGGCCCTCCGGGCCCGCCGGCGCCGAGCAGCCGCGCGCCACCAGCCACGGCGGCCTCGCCCTGGCCCTGATCTGCATCGCGCAGCTGATGGTCGTCCTCGACGCCACCATCACCAACATCGCGCTGCCCTACATCCAGGCCGACCTCGCCTTCTCGGCCAACGCCCTGCCGTGGATCATCACCACCTACGCGCTGGCCTTCGGCGGCTTCCTGCTGCTGGGCGGTCGCTGCGGCGACCTCTTCGGCCGACGCCGCGCCTTCGTCTTCGGCCTCGTGCTCTTCGCGGTGGCCTCCCTGGTCGGCGGATTCGCGGAGAACGAGGCCATGCTGCTCGGCTCCCGCGCCGCCCAGGGCCTGGGCGCGGCCTTCGCCTCGCCGAACGCGCTGGCGCTGATCACCACCACCTTCGAGCCCGGCCCGCGCCGCAGCCGCGCCTTCGCCGTCTACGCGATGATGTCCGGCCTCGGAGCGGCCGTCGGCCTGCTGCTCGGCGGCTGGCTGACCGGGATGGACCTCTCCGTCCTCGGCACGGACGTCAGCGGGTGGCGCCTGACCTTCTTCATCAACGTGCCGATCGGTGTGGCCGCGGCGCTCCTCGCCCCCGCGGTGCTCACCGAGAGCGACCGCCACGCCGGCCGACTCGACGTCCCCGGAGCGGTCACCGCGACCACCGGGCTGCTGTCGCTGGTCTACGGCATCACCCGCGCCGGCGACCAGGACCACGGCTGGGGCGACCCCTGGACGCTGGCCGCGATCGGCACCGGCGTCGCGCTCCTGGTCCTCTTCGCCCTCGTCGAGCGCGGGGTGTCCCAGCCGATGCTGCCGGGCCGCATCCTCGCCAGTCGCGACCGGCTCTCGGCGTACGCCGTGATGATGTTCGTGCCCGCCGCGATGTTCGCGATGTTCTTCTTCCTGACCCTCATCCTGCAGAACGTCATGGGCGAGAGCCCGATGACCACCGGCCTGATGTTCCTGCCGTTCAGCGTCACGATGATCATCGCCGCCACGCAGGTCTCACGCCTGGTGCAGCGCGTCGACCCGGGCAAGCTCGCCGGCACCGGCGCGGTCATCGCGGCGGTCGCGGTGTTCGGCATGAGCCGCCTGCCGTACGACGACCGCGTCACCTCGCTGGGCGTCGACATCGACTACTGGGTGGACGTCTTCCCGTTCGTGGTCCTCATGCCGATCGGCATGGCGCTGGTGTTCATCCCGATGACGATGAGCGTCGTCCACGGTGTCTCGCCGCGCGACTCGGGCATCGCCTCGGGCGTGCTCAACACCATGCAGCAGGTCGGCGGCGCGCTCGGGCTGGCGTTCCTGTCGACGATGGCCTTCAACGCCACCGCGGGCAAGACCGAGGAGATCTGCGGGGCGCTGGCCGCCCGGGGCGAGCAGTGCTCCCCCGGCGACCCCGCCCTGCTGGGCGTGACCTTCACCCACGGCGCCGAGGTCGGCTTCCTGGTCGCCTCCGGGATGCTGCTGCTGGCGGGCGTCATCGCCTTCACCTTCAACCGCATCCGCCACGAGGACCTCGCCTCGGGCCACACGGCCGCGCCGGCACCCGCCGCGCACTGAGTCGGGCGGCGCGTCAGGAGAGCTGGCGGGCAGCCTCGGCGCACAGCCGCAGGGCGGTGCGGGCCCACCGCGGGTCCGCACCGGCCAGGCCACAGGCCGGGGTGAGGACGAGCCGGTCGGTGGGCTCCAACCCGAGCATGTCGAGCAGCCGCTCGACCCGGCGCACGACGTCGCCGACGGTCGGCTCGGTCTCCGGTCGCGTCGAGGGCACCGCGCCGAGGAACGTCCAGCGGTCGGCCTCCAGGGCGGCGGCCACCTCGTCGTACGCCGCGGCGTCGAGGCGGTCGAGGTCGACCGACAGCCCGACCCGTCCGTCGCCGACCCGGCCCAGCAGGTCGAAGGGCACGTCGTCGGCGCAGCAGTGCACCAGCGTCTCGAGGCCGGCGTCGTGGGCGGCGCCGAGCACGTCGTCGAGCAGCGGCGCGGCGGCCGGGGCGTCGACGGTGCGGTGGCGGTGGAAGCCGGAGGCGGTGGGCACCTGGCCGGCCAGCACCGCGGGCAGCGCGGGCTCGTCGACCTGCAGCAGCAGGGTGGCACCGGGGACCCGTCGTTGCGTCGCCGCCAGGTGGTCGTCGAGGCCGGCGGCCAGCGACTGCGCCAGCTCGCGACGCAGGCCGTGGTCGGCCAGCACCCGGTCGCCGCGCGGGCGCTCGACCGTGGCAGCCAACGTCCAGGGGCCGGTGACCTGCAGCTTGAGCACGCCTGTGAACCCCTGGAGCCGCTCCTCGACGGTGTCGAGGTCCTGACCCAGCAGCGAGACGGCGCGGCGGTGGTCGATGCCGGGGGCGTCGGTGACGCGCCAGCCCGCGGGCTGGAGGTCGACCCCGAGCCCGTCGAGCAGCGCCAGCGTGCGCCCGACCATGCCGGCGGGAGCGCCGCGTCCGGGCACCTCGGGCACGTAGGTGAGACCGGCCGGGTCGGGCAGGTCGGCCAGCACCACCTCGACGGCGTCGTCGTACGCCCGCTGGTCCTCGCCGGGGTGGGAACCGACGCCGCTGGCGCGCGTCACGCCGGCGACACGGGCGCGTCGGCCCCGACCCGGGCCGTCGCGGTGATCGTGCAGGAGCCGACCACCCGGGTGCCCTGGTAGACCACGGCCGACTGGCCGGGTGCGATGCCCTGGGCCGGGTCGAGCAGGTCGATGACGACCTCGTCGCCGTCGACGCCCACGCGGGCGCGGTGCTCGGAGCCGTGCGCGCGCAGCTGCACCGTGCCCTCCAGCGTGCCGACCGGCGGCTGCCCGCACCAGCGTGCGGAGCGGCCGTGCACGCGGTCGACCGTCAGCGCCTCGCGCGGACCGACGGTGACGGTGCCGCTCACCGGCTCGATGTCCAGCACGAACCGGGGCCGGCCGTCCGGGGCCGGGGTGCCGAGCCGCAGACCACGCCGCTGACCGACGGTGAACGCGTAGGAGCCGGAGTGGGTCCCCACGACCTCGCCGGTGCCGTGGTCGACGAAGGTGCCCTCGCGGTGGCCGGCACGGTCGCCGACCTTCTCGCGCAGCCAGCCCGCGGTGTCGCCGTCGGCGATGAAGCAGATGTCGTGGCTGTCGGGCTTGTCGGCCACCAGCAGGCCGCGCCGCTCCGCCTCCGCGCGCACCTGGGGCTTCGGGGTGTCGCCCAGCGGGAACAGCGAGTGCCGCAGCTGATCCTGGGTCAGCACGCCCAGCACGTAGGACTGGTCCTTGCCGGCGTCCTCCGCCCGGTGCATCTCCACGGTGCCGTCGGCCGCCTCGACGACGCGGGCGTAGTGACCGGTCGCCACAGCGTCGAAGCCGAGCGCGCGGGCGCGGTCGAGCACGGCGGCGAACTTGATCTTCTCGTTGCAGCGCAGGCAGGGGTTCGGGGTGCGCCCGGCGAGGTACTCCTCCTCGAAGTCCTGCACCACGTCGGCGTGGAAGCGCTCGCTCAGGTCCCAGACGTAGAAGGGGATCCCGAGCACGTCGGCGGCCCGGCGGGCGTCGTTGGCGTCCTCGATCGTGCAGCAGCCACGGGCGCCGGCGCGGTGGCTGGCCGGGTTGCGCGACAGCGCCAGGTGGATGCCGGTGACCTCGTGGCCGGCCTCCACCGCACGGGCGGCCGCGACCGCGGAGTCGACGCCCCCCGACATGGCGGCGACCACCTTCAGCCGGGCGCTCACAGGCCCGCCACCCGGGCCCGCTCCACGGCGGGGACGAGGGCGTCGACGACCGCGTCGACGTCGGCGGCGGTGCTCGTGTGCCCCAGCGACAGCCGGAGCGAGCTGCGCGCCTCGGCCTCGTCGCGGCCCATCGCGAGCAGCACGTGGCTGGGCTGCGGCACCCCGGCGGAGCAGGCCGAGCCGGTCGAGACCTCGATGCCGCGGTGGTCGAGCAGCATGAGCAGGGAGTCGCCCTCGCAGCCGGGGAAGCTGAGGTGGGCGTTGCCCGGCAGCCGGTCGACCGGGTCGCCGTTCAGCCGCACGTCGGGCAGCGCGGCTCCCACGCGGCTGACCAGGTCGTCGCGCAGGCCGGCGACGCGCGCGGCGTGCTCGACCTGGCGCTTCACGGCCAGCTCGGTGGCGGTGGCGAAGGCCGCGATGGCGGGCACGTCGATGGTGCCGGAACGGACACTGCGCTCCTGGCCGCCCCCGTGCAGCAACGGCGTCGGCGACAGGTCGCGGCGCACGAGCAGCGCGCCCACGCCGTACGGCCCGCCGAGCTTGTGCGCGGTCAGGGTCAGCGCGTCGACGCCGCTGGCGGCGAAGTCCACCGGCACCGCGCCGACGGCCTGGACGGCGTCGGTGTGCACCGGTACGCCGTGCCGGGCCGCGAGCGCGACCACCTCGGCGACCGGTTGGAGGGTGCCGACCTCGTTGTTGGCCCACATGACGGTGACGAGAGCGACCGAGCCGGGGTCCTCGTCGAGGCGCGTCGCGAGCCCGTCGAGGTCCACGCGGCCCTGGCGGTCCACGTCGAGCCACACCACGCGGGTGCCGTCGTGCTCGCCGAGCCACCCCACCGGGTCGAGCACCGCGTGGTGCTCGGTGGCCGGGCAGAGCACGCGGTCGCGCGCCGGGTCCTCGCGGCGGCGCGTCCAGGTGATGCCCTTGACGGCCAGGTTGTCGGCCTCGGTCCCGCCGGAGGTGAACACGACCTCGCTGGGGCGCGCCCCCAGGGCGGCCGCGATCCGCTCCCGCGACTCCTCGACGACCTTGCGCGCCGCTCGCCCGGACCCGTGCAGGCTGTTGGCGTTGCCCGTGCGAGCCAGGAGATCGACCATCACCTCGACGGCCTCCGGCACCATGGGCGTGGTCGCCGCGTGGTCGAGGTAGACGTGCGGGGTGGTCTCGGTCATCGCCGGTCCAGGGTACGTCGTCGCCGGCGCCGTCCCCGTCGTGGTGGGGGCCGGTGGGACCGTGGCGAGGCGGGGCGGGGCCGCGCCCCCTGCGCACACCCACCGGGTCTCGACGGGCTCGACCACCGGCCACACGGCAACGAGCCGCCCCCCACGTCGTGGGGAGCGGCTCGTCCGGTGATCCGGGGGGATCAGCCCTTGCGCTTGTTGATGCCCTCCGTGGCGGCGGGCAGCACGGTGTGGAGGTCACCGACGACGCCGAAGTCGACCATCTCGAAGATGGGCGCCTCCTCGTCCTTGTTGACGGCGACGATCGTCTTCGAGGTCTGCATGCCGGCCCGGTGCTGGATGGCGCCGGAGATGCCGTTGGCGACGTACAGCTGCGGGGAGACGACCTTGCCGGTCTGGCCGATCTGGAAGGAGTGCGGGTACCAGCCGGAGTCGACGGCGGCGCGGGAGGCGCCGACGGCGGCACCGAGCGCGTCGGCCATGTCCTCGACCTCGGAGAAGTCGCCGCCGGTGCCGCGGCCGCCGGCCACGACGATGGCAGCGTCGGTCAGCTCGGGACGGCCCGAGGACTTCTTCGGCTCCACGCCGACGAGCTTGGCGCCCTTCGCGGCGTCGGGCAGCGTGAAGGACACCTCCTCGACGGTGCCGGCGCCGTCAGCGGCCTCCGGCGTGGCGGAGTTGGGCTTGACGCAGATGATCGGCGTGCCCTTGGTGACCTTGGCCTGCACGGTGAAGTTGCCGGCGAAGACCGACTGGGTGGTCACGCCGCCCTCGGCGACGTCGACAGCGTCGGTGATGAGGCCCGAGTCGGTCTTGACCGCCAGGCGGGCGGCGATCTCCTTGCCCTCCGCGGTGGAGGTGACCAGCACGGCGGCCGGCGAGGCCGATCCGACGAGCTGGGCCAGGACCTCGGCCTTGGGGGTGACCAGGTAGGGCCCGAGGGCCTTGGCCGGCACGGTGTAGATCTTCGCGGCGCCGTACTCCTTGAGGGCCGCGGAGACCTCGTCGGACAGGTCGCCGATGAAGACGGCTGACGGCTCGCCGAGCTTGCGCGCGATCGTCAGCATCTCGTGGGTGGTCTTGCGAACGCTTCCGCCGACGTGGTCGACGAGAACCAGAACCTCGCTCATGGTGATCTCTTCCTCGAAACTGGGGGGAGACGGGTCGGCGTGCCGACTCCGGTCAGATGAACTTCTTGGACGCCAGGAAGCCGACCAGCGCCTCGGCGCCGCTGCCGCCGTCGTCGGTGACGATCTCGCCGGCGGTCCGCGGGGGACGCTCCTCGGTGCCCTCGACGGTGGACCAGGCGGCCGACAGGCCGACCATCTCGGCGTCGACGCCGAGGTCGCTCAGCGACCAGGTCTCCACGGGCTTCTTCTTGGCCGCCATGATCCCCTTGAAGGACGGGTAGCGGGCCTCACCGGTCTGGTCGGTGACCGACAGCACGGCGGGCAGGGTGGCCTCGACCATGACGGTCGCGGCGTCGCCGTCGCGACGGATCTTGACCGTGTCGCCGTCCACCTCGAGCTCGGAGGCGAAGGTGGCACCGGGGTAGCCCAGCCGCTCGGAGAGCATCGCCGGGACGACGCCCATGACGCCGTCGGTCGACGCCATGCCGCACAGCACGATGTCGTGCTCGGTCTTCTTCACGGCCTCGGCCAGCACCAGCGAGGTGGCGAGGGAGTCGGAGCCGGCGATGGCGTCGTCGGAGACGTGGATGCCCTTGTCGGCACCCATCTGCAGCGCCTTGCGGACGGCGTCCGAGGCACCCTCGGGGCCGACCGTCAGCACGGTGACCTCGCTGTCGTCGGCGAGCTTCTCCTTGAGCTGCAGCGCCTGCTCGACGGCGTACTCGTCCAGCTCGGACAGCAGACCGTCGACGCCCACACGGTCCACCGTGTTGTCATCCTCGAACCGGCGCTCGCCGGTGGCATCGGGAACGTACTTCACACACACGACAATGTTCATATCCAGATACGGCCCGGGAGGGCCCCTCCTGTGCACTCGGTTGACTCGATGTTACCCGGCGGTCACATAGACCCGCACCCACACGGGTCCGTGGGGTCAGTCACAGGGTCCCGGGGCCGGGCGAACGCCGGGATCCCGTGTCGGGCTCAGGGGCGGACGAGGCGCTCGATGATCTTGCCCGCGACGATCCAGACCACGGCGCAGATGCCCCAGTTGACCAGGACCGTCTTGGTGACGTCGACGCCGCCCTTCTTGCCGCCCTCGCGGAACTCCTTGAGGGTGCCGAGGAAGTTCAGGTTGTCGGCGGTGTCGGTGATGAACTGCACGAAACCGTTCTGCCGGTTGAAGTCCAGCACGATCAGCAGCGCGCCGACGGCCAAGAAGGCTGCGGCGACCACGGCGACGATCCAGATGACGGTGGCAGCCACCGACCGGATCTTCGTCACGTCGGCCCCCGCGCCGAATCCCCCGCTCGAGGTCTTCTTGCGCTTGCCCCCGGACTTCTTGTCGGACGTGTCCTCGGACTTCTCCGACTTCTGCTCACTCATGGCAGTGGTCCCTCCCTCTCCTCGCGCAGGCTAGCCGACGGGTGGCTCAGGCGCCGGAGAACCGGGCCTTGCCCGGCCCGTTCTCGATGAAGGACTGCATGCCCGTGGTCCGGTCCTCGGTGGCGAAGAGCGCGGCGAACTGCTGGCGCTCGATCTCCAGCCCGGTCTCGAGGTCGACCTCGCCCCCACGGTCGATGGACTCCTTGGCCGCACGCAGGGCCAGGGCCGCGGCGCCGGAGAACTGCCGCGCCCAGGCCACCGCCTCGGCGTACACCGCCTCAGCGGGGACGACGCGGTCGACGAGACCGATGGCGAGCGCCTCGTCGGCCTTGACGAAGCGTCCGGTGAAGATCAGGTCCTTGGCGCGGCTCGGGCCGACCAGGCGGGTGAGCCGCTGGGTGCCGCCGGCGCCGGGGATGATGCCGAGCAGGATCTCGGGCTGGCCGAGCGTGGCGTCGTCGGCGGCGATGCGCACATCGGCGCACAGCGCGAGCTCGCAGCCGCCACCGAGGGCGTAACCGGTGACCGCGGCCACGACCGGCTTCGGGATGCGGGCGACCGCGGTCAACGAGGACTGCAGGCCGCCGGAGCGCGCGACCATGTCCTTGTACGACATCTCCGCCATCTCCTTGATGTCGGCGCCGGCGGCGAAGACCCGCTCCCCGCCGTACACGACGACGGCGCGGACGTCGTCGCGCTCGGTGGCCTCCTGCGCCGCGGCCCGGATCTCCTCCTGGACCTGCTGGTTCAGCGCGTTCATCTTGGGGCGGTCCAGTCGGATCGTGCCGACCCCGTCCTCGACCTCGAGCCTGACGAACTCCACCGGGCACCTCCACCGATCGCACAACGTCACGGGCCGGGCGGTCGCCCGGCCACCGCCCGCACCCTACTCACGCCTGCCACCCGCCCGGCCGCGTGGCCCGCGACCACCTGGGCACAATGGGGCCCGTGAGTTCCCCCTCCTGGCGCTGGAGCGCCCCCGGCGAGTTCGCGCCCGTGTGGCCCGGGAGCCCGCACCGGCTCGGCGCCACCTGGTCCCCCGAGTCCACGACCTTCGCCGTGCACGCCCCGGAGGCCGAGGCGCTGTGGGTGTGCCTGGTCGACGACGCCGGTCGCGAGACCCGCCACCAGCTCACCGAGCACACCCTCGGGGTGTGGCACGGCGCCATCCCGGGTGTCGTCCCGGGGCAGCGCTACGGCTACCGCGCCGACGGGCCCTGGGCGCCGGACGCGGGTCGCCGATTCAACCCGCAGAAGCTGCTGCTCGACCCCTACGCCCGCGCGGTCAGCGGCACGGTGACGGCCTCGGCCGGCTCCCCCGAGCTGCTGGCGCACGACCTCGCCGAGCCGTGGCGCCCGAGCGGGCTCGACTCCGCCGGCCACGTCCCCCTCGGCGTCGTGGTCGACGACGACTTCGACTGGCGCGGCGACCGCCCTCCGGCTGTCCGGTGGACCGACACCGTGCTCTACGAGCTTCACGTCAAGGGCTTCACCCAGCTCCACGACCGCGTGCCCGAGGCGCTGCGCGGCACGTACGCCGGCCTCGGCTCGGCGCCCGTCGTGGACTACCTCCGCGACCTCGGCATCACCGCGGTGGAGCTCCTCCCGGTCCACCACTTCCTCTCGGAGCGGCCGCTGGCCGAGCGCGGCCTGTCCAACTACTGGGGCTACAGCTCCATCGGGTTCTTCGCCCCCCACGCCGCCTACGCCGCCGGCGACCGCGGCCAGCAGGTGACCGAGTTCAAGGAGATGGTGCGCTCCTTCCACGCCGCCGGCATCGAGGTCGTCCTCGACGTCGTCTACAACCACACCGCCGAGGGCGGGGCCGACGGGCCGACGTACTCCTTCCGGGGGCTGGACGACTTCGGCACCTACAAGCGCGCGCACGCGACCAAGGACGCCTACTGGGACGTCACGGGCTGCGGCAACACCGTCGACACCTCGCACCGCGGCACGCTGCGGATGATCATGGACTCGCTGCGCTACTGGGTCACCGAGATGCACGTCGACGGCTTCCGCTTCGACCTCGCGCCGGCGCTGACGCGCACCGGCCACGACGTCGACATGCGCAGCGCCTTCCTCACCACGGTCGGCCAGGACCCGGTGCTGCGCCAGGTCAAGCTGATCGCCGAGCCGTGGGACGCCAGCATGGACGGCTACCAGGTCGGCAACTTCCCGCCGCCGTGGGGCGAGTGGAACGACAAGTACCGCGACACCATGCGCGACTTCTGGCGGGCCGACGCCGGCGGCATCCGGGAGGTCGCGTCACGGTTGGCCGGCTCCTCCGACCTGTACGCCGACGACGGCCGCTCGCCGTACGCCTCGGTGAACTTCGTGACCTGCCACGACGGCTTCACCCTTCGCGACCTGGTCTCCTACGACCGCAAGCACAACGAGGCCAACGGCGAGGGCAACCGCGACGGCTCCGACCACAACCGCTCCTGGAACCACGGGGTGGAGGGCGAGACCGACGACGTCGCGATCGTCGCGCTGCGACGGCGTCAGGCGATGAACATGATGGCGACGCTCTGCCTGTCGAGCGGCATCCCGATGCTCGCGGCGGGCGACGAGCGCGGGCGCACGCAGGGCGGCAACAACAACGCCTACTGCCAGGACAACGAGACCTCGTGGGTCGACTGGCGCGCCGACGACGCGTGGCTGGACCTCTACGAGCTGACCAAGCAGGCGCTGCGGCTGCGCCGCGAGCACCCGGCGCTGCGCCAGCGGCACCACTTCCGGGGGCGGCCGTCGATCGACGGCGGACCGAAGGACCTCGCGTGGATGCACCCCGAGGGCCGCGAGATGACCGACCAGGACTGGTACGACGGCGCGCTGCACGTCGTGGGCATGTTCGTCTCGGGCGACCCGTTGCGCGCGCCGGGGCCTCAGGGCGAGCAGATGCGCGACCGGTCGTTCCTGCTGTGGTGCAACGCCCAGAGCACCGACTGCACGATCCGGCTGCCCGAGAACGAGTGGGTCGCCCGCGGCGAGGTGGTGCTGAGCACCGACCCCGCCCACGCGGACGGCTCCGAGGTGCAGGCGGGCGACGAGATCACGCTCGCCGCCCGCTCGCTGCTGCTGCTGCGCCAGGCCTGAGCCCGGCGCGAGCCGGGCCCGGCTCGCCGGCCGTCAGGACGGTACGGCGACCAGGCCCATCTCGGCGATCGAGGCGAGGCGGTTGTTCCGCGGCACGACCCGGACGGTGTACCCGAAGGAGCCCGACGTGGCCAAGGTGACCGTGCCGTCGAACCGGTGGCGGTTGGCCTCGTAGGACTCGACCGCCTTCAGCGGGACCGTGCCGGCGACCGTCATCACGTCCTCGTCGCGGACCCGGCCGTGGACGACCTGCACCTCGACGTCGTCGGGGCTGAGCGATCCGAGCGAGACGAAGGCGTGCACGGTCATGGTCGCGCCGACCTCCGGCGAGTCGCCGACGCCCTCGGAGTCGACGTGCTCGACGGCGACGTCGCCCCAGCCTGCGCGGACGCGGGACTTCCAGGTGGCGAGGTCCTTCGCGCCGGCGTAGTCGTGGTTGAGCGTGCGCGACGACTCGGCGGCCGGGACGTAGAGCGTGTTGACGTAGTCGCTGACCATGCGGTCGGCGAGCACCTTGGGCCCGAGCGACTTGAGGGTGTGACGCACCATCTCCAGCCAGCGGCCCGGCGTGCCGTCCTCGTCGTGGTCGTAGAACCGCGGCGCGACCTCGCGCTCGATGAGGTCGTAGAGGGCCTCGGACTCGAGGTCGTCACGACGGTCGGGGTCCTCGACGCCGTCGGCCGACGGGATCGCCCAGCCGTTGTTGCCGTCGAACCACTCGTCCCACCAGCCGTCGAGGATCGACAGGTTGAGCCCGCCGTTCAGCGCCGCCTTCATGCCCGAGGTGCCGCAGGCCTCGTAGGGCCGCAGCGGGTTGTTCAGCCAGACGTCGCAGCCCGGGTAGAGCGGCAGCGCCATCTTGATGTCGTAGTTGGGCAGGAAGACGATGCGGTGGCGCACCTCGGGGTCGTCGGCGAACCGCACGATCTCCTGGATGAGCCGCTTGCCGCCCTCGTCGGCCGGGTGCGACTTGCCGGCGATGACCAGCTGGATCGGGCGCTCGGGGTGCAGCAGCAGCGACTTGAGGCGCGCGGGGTCGCGCAGCATCAGCGTCAGCCGCTTGTACGACGGCACGCGGCGGGCGAACCCGATCGTCAGCACGTCGGGGTCCAGCGCGGAGTCGATCCACTTCAGCTCGGCCGGCGCCGCGCCCCGGTGGGCCCACGAGTCACGCAGCCGCTTGCGGGCGTCGACGACGAGCCGCTCGCGCAGGTCGCGCTTGACGGCCCAGATCCTCGTGGAGGGCACCTCGTCGGCGACGTCGAAGACGCGGGACGGGCTGTCGGCGCCCGGGCCGGAGCCCGGCTCGACGCCGGCCTCGCGGGCGAGGTCGAAGACCTCTCGCGCGACCCAGGTCGGGGCGTGGACGCCGTTGGTGATGGAGATGATCGGTCGGTCGGGGGCGTCGAACGCGGGCCACAGGCCCCCGAACATGCCGCGGCTGACCTCACCGTGCAGCTGCGAGACGCCGTTGGCCCGCTGCGCCAGGCGCAGGCCCATGACCGCCATGTTGAAGACACCGGGGTCGCCGCCCTCGAAGTCCTCGGCCCCGAGGGCCAGGATGCGCTCGACCGGGACGCCCGGGCAGGCGTTGTCGCCGCCGAAGAACTGGGTGACCAGGTCGCGCGGGAAGCGGTCGATGCCGGCCGGGACCGGGGTGTGGGTGGTGAAGACGGTGCCGGCGCGGGAGACCTCGACGGCGGAGTCGAAGTCGAGTCCCTTGTCCTCGGTGAGCTCGCGGATCCGCTCGAGGCCGAGGAAGCCGGCGTGTCCCTCGTTGGTGTGGAAGACCTCGGGCTCGGCGAAGCCGGTCAGCCGGGCGTGCGTGCGGACGGCGCGGACGCCGCCGATGCCGAGCAGCATCTCCTGACGCAGCCGGTGCTCGGTGTTGCCGCCGTACAACCGGTCGGTGACGTCGCGCAGGACGCCGTGGTTCTCCTCGATGTCGGTGTCGAGCAGCAGCAGCGGGACGCGGCCGACGCTGGCGACCCAGATGCGGGCCACGGCCTCCTCGCCGCCGGGCATGCCGATGGTGATGCGGGCGGGCGTGCCGTCGGCCTCGCGCAGCAGCGACAGCGGCAGCTCGTCGGGGTCGAGGACCGGGTAGGTCTCCTCCTGCCAGCCGTCGCGGGAGAGCCACTGGCGGAAGTAGCCGTGGCGGTAGAGCAGCCCCACGCCGACGATCGGGACGCCGAGGTCGCTGGCGGACTTGAGGTGGTCGCCGGCGAGGATGCCGAGGCCGCCGCTGTACTGCGGCAGCACGGCGGTGATGCCGAACTCGGGCGAGAAGTAGGCGATGGCGGACGGGGCGCTCTCGTCGAGCCCCTGGAACCAGCGCGGGCCGGTGAGGTACTCCGCGAGGTCCGCACGGGCGGCCTCGAGCCGCGCCAGGAAGTCGGCGTCCTGGGCGAGACGCGCGAGCAGGTCGGCGGGGACCAGCCCGAGGAGCTTCACGGGGTCCTGACGGCTCTTCTCCCACAGGTCCGGGTCGATGGACTCGAAGAGGTCCTGGGTCGGCGGGTGCCAGGACCAGCGGAGGTTGCCGGCCAGCTCGCCGAGAGCGGTGAGGGCGGTGGGCAGGACGGGGCGGACGGTGAACCGTCGGATAGCGCGCACGGCAGGAAGGTACCGAATGGATCGTTCAAATCCAATCCGACTACCCATTTCCGTAACTGACAACACCCTGGGGCGTTCCGCAGGTTGAATGACCTTCGCCACTCCCGGTCGCCGACCCACGACGGCCCCTCTCCTCGGAAGGCACCACATGCCCCTCCGCCACCGCACGACCGGGCTCCTCGCCGCCGGCCTCGTGCTCTCCCTGGCCCAGCTCCCGACGTCACCGGCCACCGGCGCTCCCGGCGACCAGGTCGCCGTCGATCCCGACGACTTCCGCGGCCTGGGCGACACCCCGCTCGGCATGGAGGACCTCGACGAGCGCGGGGTCGCGCTGCCGAGCGCCGCCCAGCGCACGGCCGCCCGCGGCCTCGGCGCCGACGTCCGCTGGAACGACTTCGGCACCCCCTCCTCGATCCTGCCCCGCACCGGCAGCCTGGGTACGGCGTCGGGCGACCCGGCCGCCGCTGCCCGGTCGTGGCTGCGCCGCAACGCCACCGTGCTCGGCCTCAGCACCGGCGAGGTCGACGACCTCGAGCTGGTCAACGACCAGCGGATGGCGCAGAGCCCGGGCCACGCCGTGCTGTTCCGCCAGACCTTCGACGGGCCGGGCGGCGACCTGAGCCCCGCCCTCGGCAGCATGGTGACGGTCGGTGTGTCCGGCGACCGGATCCACTACGTCTCCTCATCGCTCACCAAGGGCGCCGACCCCGTCCCGGCGGCGTCGCTGTCGCCCCAGGAGGGCTGGGTGGCGGCCGCCGACTCCGTCGGCATCGACGTGTCCGTCGGCGAGCTGACGGCCTCGACCGAGCCGCGCGAGGGCTGGACCACCTTCGGAGTGCCCGGCCTCGCCGAGGACCAGCTCGCCCGCGTGCGCAGCCTGGCGATGGCCGACGGCACCGTCCGCCCCGTCGTCGAGGCCAACGTCGTCGACGTCGACAACGTGCAGGCCTACACCGTCATGGTCGACGCCGTCACCGGCGACCTCCTGCACCGCGAGCACCAGGTCGAGCAGTCCAACGAGTCCTCGGGCTTCCAGGGCGAGGTCACCGCGAGCGAGTGCGGCCCCCAGCACCCGTTCGACATCTCCGACGACACCACCCGCACCATCACCGCGACCGCGGCGGCGGTGGTGACCACCAACGACCTCGTCGTGAAGATCCTCGACCCGGCCGACCAGGTCCTGACGGCGGGCGACACGGGCACCAGCCCCGAGGTCGCGACGTACACCTCGCCGGACGGGCCGCTCGCGCAGGGCACCTACGCGGTGCAGATCTGCCCCTTCGACGACCCCACCGTCCCCTTCGTGGCGCCCGGCACCTACGCCGGCACCGTGAGCCTCTCCGAGACCGAGGGCGAGACCCCCTCGCTGCCCTACCCGCCGAAGTGGCGCTACTTCGACACGAACCCGACGCCGATCTTCACCCCCGAGCACACCCCGACCAACTCGGTCGTGGGCTGCTGGGTCGTCAACAACGACGGCGCCCGGGTGCCCGACTGCACCGAGCCGGTGGGCCAGCTCTACAACCTGGCCTCCCGCTTCCCCTGGGACGTCGACACGCGCTCCGGGCTCTCGACGCTGACCACCGAGGGCAACAACGCCCGCGACCGGGAGGCGTGGGGCTCCCCGCTGACCCCGGGCGGCTTCTTCCAGGCCCCGGTCTCCCCCACGCGTGAGTACACCGACGAGTTCACCGACGCCTGGAACAACAGCAAGTGCGACCCGGCGAACCTCGTGCCCGGCGGCAACGACATCTTCGCGTCGGTGACGAACCTGTTCGTCAACCACAACCGGATGCACGACTACTCGTACTTCCTCGGCTTCACCGAGAAGAACTACAACCTGCAGCAGAACAACTTCGGCAACAACGGCAACGGTGCCGCCGAGAACGACCCGGAGGTCGGCAACGTGCAGGCCGGCGCCCTCACCGGCGGCGCGCCGTCGTACCTCGGTCGCGACAACGCCAACCAGATCGCGCTGCAGGACGGCGTGCCCGGCATCACCAACCAGTACCTCTTCCAGCCGATCGCCGGGGCGTTCTACGCGCCGTGCACCGACGGCGGCCTGGACATGGGCATCGTCGGCCACGAGTACACCCACGCCATCTCCAACCGCATGGTCGGTGGCCCCGACGAGGGGCTGACCTCCGAGCAGGGCGGCGCCATGGGCGAGTCGTGGTCGGACCTGGTGGCCGGCGAGTTCCAGTTCGCCCACGGCTACAGCAACGGCGGCAACATCTGGGCCATCGGGCTCTACGCCACCGGCAACAAGAAGGTCGCCATCCGCGACTACGCCGTCAACGACAACCCGCTCACCTACGGCGAGTACGGCTTCGACACCACCGGTGACGAGGTCCACGCCGACGGCGAGATCTGGAACGCCACCAACTGGCGGGTGCGCCAGGCGCTGGTCAACAAGTACGACGCCCGGTTCCCCTACAACGACAAGGCGCTCCAGCTGCGCTGCTCGGAGAGCCGCAGCTACAAGGCGCCGGTCCGGGCGCAGGACTGCCCCGGCAACCGTCGCTGGATCGCGCTGATGTTCGACTCGTTCCTGCTCCAGCAGGGCGCGACGAGCATGCTCGACGCCCGTGACGCCATGCTCGCCGCGGACCGCATGCGCTTCGGCGGTGCCAACCAGAGCGTGATGTGGAAGGCCTTCGCCCGCAGCGGCATGGGCACCGGCGCGAGCACGCCCACGGCCGACTCCGGGGACGTCGAGCCCAGCTTCGCCGCCCCGTCGGGCAACACGACAGTGCGGTTCAAGCCGGTCCTGGCCGACGGCACCCCCGTCGCCGGCGAGGTCTACCTGGGCACCTACGAGGCCCGGGCCACGCCGCTGGCGGACACCCTGCCCGGCACCCCGCGCGGGGCCTCGGCACCGATGACGCCCGGCACCTACACGGGTCTGCTGCGCAGCGACGAGACGGGGCTGACCCGGTTCACCGCCACCATCGGCGGCGCGAGCCAGACGGTCCGGATCACGGCCGAGCCGAACCTGGCCGCGAAGGCGAAGGGCGCGTCGGTGATCTCCACCAGCGCCGGCAGCCTGAACCCCGACTCCCTCATCGACTCCACCGAGTCCACCAACTGGGCCGGGGTCAACGAGGGCGGCGAGAACGTCGACGAGAAGAACCCCTTCGTGACGGTCGACCTCGCCGGCGGTCTGCAGACGGTGCGGAGGCTGGGAGTCAGCGCCATGCTGCGCCCCGCCGACGACAGCGGCGGCGACGTCCCGCTCGCCCAGGACGTCGACGAGGACCCGGACTCCGGCTCGCGGTTCACCGCGCTGCGCCGGTTCGCGATCGAGGTCTGCACCACCGACTGCGCGGGCAGCGGCGCCTCGTGGCGTCGCGTGTTCACCAGCAGCCCGGACGCCTTCCCCGGCGACCGTCCGCGTCCCACGGCACCGAACCTGATCTTCCGCAGCTTCAAGATCGACGCGGTGCAGGCCCGGGCCGTGCGGCTGGTGGCGCTGGAGAACCAGTGCACCGGGTTCGCGGGCTACGCGGGCGAGCAGGACAACGACCCGCTCAACGACACCGACTGCAAGACCGCCTCGGACCGCGGTCAGTCGGTGCGGGCGGCCGAGCTGGAGGTGTTCACCCGCTGAGCGGTGAGCCCGCCGGTCGACGTACCGGCGGGCTCCCGATGGCGTGACGCGGGGGCTGCTCCCCGCACGAAACCGGCGCTTCCCGAGCGATGCTTCGCTCGGGAAGCGCCGGTTTCACTAGGTACCTGGTGAAACCGACAGGGGGTCAGCGCACCTTCGCGGCGACCAGCTTGCTCTGCAGCTTGGCCTCGGTGCCGACGTGGCCGGCCTCGCGGCGCAGGTCGCGCGCGGCGCGCTGGGCCCGCCAGGCGACGCCCGGCTTGCCCTCGGTGTCGACCGCGGCGAGGATCAGCCCGCCGAGCAGGGAGACGTTCTTGGCGAAGGCCAGGCGCTGGTTGTTCTTGGCCTCGGCGTCGGTCTCCTCCCAGAAGGCGTGACCGGCGATCGTGGTCGGCACCAGGCTGGCGGCGAGCACGGTCGCCGAGACGCGGGGGAAGCGGTCGGTGGCCAGCGCGGCCGACGCCACGAGCTGCACGCCGGCGTTGACCAGCACCAGGGTGTGGGGGTCGGAGGTGATCGGGACCTGCGGAGCGGTCTTCCTGACCGTCTTCACGATCGGGTCCGTCACCGGCTGGGCCTTCTCGGCGAGAGGCTTGGAGTTCTTGAGCGCCTCCACGGCGCCCAGGGCGAAGGTGGTGGCGAGCATGGGGCGGGCGAGGCGTCGGATCAGGGTCATGTCCTCGGTTCTACCCCATCCGCCGCAGGTTCAGACCGGACATCGCCGGCCGCCGGGTGTCAGCCGTTCCGGGCTGGTTGACCCGCGCGGACTTGGGTAGGTTCGCGGGCATGGTTGGACGCATACCTGTCCTGGATGTCACGCCGCAGATCGAAGGAGGTACGTATCCGGCCAAGGCCGCGGTCGGTGAGCCCTTCGAGGTCACCGCACTGGTCCTCCGCGAGGGCCACGACGCCCACAGCGCCGAGGTCGTCCTCGTCGACCCGACCGGCACGAGACGCCCGCCGCAGCGCATGACCAAGGTGCCCGCCGAGGCCGACCGGTGGCGGGCCACCGTCGTCGCGGACACCGAGGGCGCCTGGGGCTTCGAGATCCACGGCTGGAGCGACCCCTACGGCACCTGGGTGCACGACTCGGAGATCAAGGTGCCCGCCGGCATCGACACCGAGCTCATGTTCACCGAGGGCGCGCTGCTGCTCGAGCGTGCCGCCGAGCAGCCCGGGCTGGACGCCGAGGCCGGCGCGACGCTGTCCGCCGCGGCCCGCGCCCTGCGTGAGCAGTCCACCCCCGACGTGGTCCGGCTCTCGGCCGGCATCTCCGCCGCCGTGCGCGCGGTCATGGCCGCCCACCCGGTGCGCGAGCTGGTCACCGTCGCGGGGCCGTTCCCGTTCTTCGCCGACCGCACCCGCGCGCTCTACGGCTCCTGGTACGAGTTCTTCCCCCGCTCCGAGGGCGCCTACGTCGACGCCGACGGCACGACCGTCAGCGGCACGTTCCGCACCGCCGCGAAGCGGCTCGCCGCCGTGGCCGAGATGGGCTTCGACGTCGTCTACCTCCCCCCGGTGCACCCGATCGGCCGGATCAACCGCAAGGGCAAGAACAACACCCTCGACGCCGGCCCCGACGACGTCGGCTCCCCCTGGGCGATGGGCTCCACCGAGGGCGGCCACGACGCCATCCACCCCGACCTCGGCACCTTCGAGGACTTCGACGCCTTCGTCGCCGAGGCCCGTCGGCTCGGGATGGAGATCGCGCTGGACCTCGCGTTCTCGGCCGCGCCGGACCACCCCTGGGTCACCGAGCACCCGGAGTTCTTCACCACCCGCGCCGACGGGAGCATCGCCTACGCGGAGAACCCGCCCAAGAAGTACCAGGACATCTACCCGATCAACTACGACAACGCCCCGGACGTCATCTATCCGGAGATGCTGCGCGTGACCCGGGTCTGGATGGACCACGGGGTCCGCATCTTCCGCGTCGACAACCCCCACACCAAGCCGGTGAACTTCTGGGAGTGGCTGCTCGGCGAGATCCGGAAGACCGACCCGGACGTGCTGTTCCTCTCCGAGGCCTTCACCCGGCCCTCGATGTTGCAGGCGCTGGCGAAGATCGGCTTCCACCAGAGCTACACCTACTTCACCTGGCGCAACACCCGCCACGAGATCGAGTCCTACTTCCAGGAGGTCTCGCACGAGACGGCGCACCAGATGCGGCCGAACTTCTTCGTCAACACCCCCGACATCCTCCCGGAGTACCTCCAGTACGGCGGTCCGCCGGCGTTCAAGATCCGCGCCGCGCTGGCCGCCCTGGGCTCGCCGTCGTGGGGGGTCTACGCCGGCTTCGAGCTCTACGAGCACGTCGCCATCCGGCCGGGGGCCGAGGAGTACCTCGACTCGGAGAAGTTCCAGATCCGGATCCGCGACTGGGAGGGCGCCGAGGCGTCCGGCCGCACGCTGTCGCCGTACCTGCGGATGCTGAACCACGTGCGCCGCGAGCACCCGGCCCTGCAGGAGCTGCGCAACCTGACGGTGCACAACCCCGAGGACGACTCGATCGTGTGCTTCTCCAAGACCACCGAGCTGCCCGACGGCAGCCGGGACACGGTGATCGCGGTCGTCAACGTCGACCCGCACAGCACCCGCGAGACCACCGTCCACCTCGACATGGCCGCCCTCGGGCTCGACTGGGCCGACCGCTTCCTCGTCCACGACGAGGTGACCGGGGCCGACTGGACCTGGGGCGAGCACAACTACGTCCGCCTCGACCCCTTCGACGAGCCCGCGCACATCCTGACCGTGAGGAGCCCCACCGCCTGATGACCACCACCTCCCCCACCCCGTCCGGAACCCAGACGGGCACCGTGCCCGCCGTCTCGCCCGGGGCCACCGAGGACACCGAGTGGTTCAAGACCGCGGTCTTCTACGAGGTCCTGGTGCGCTCGTTCTCCGACAGCGACGGCGACGGCTTCGGCGACTTCAAGGGCCTGACCGAGAAGCTCGACTACCTGCACTGGCTGGGCGTCGACTGCCTGTGGGTGCCGCCGTTCTTCACCTCGCCGCTGCGCGACGGCGGCTACGACGTGGCCGACTACACCGAGATCCTCCCCGAGGTCGGCACGCTCGACGACTTCCAGGAGTTCCTCGACGAGGCGCACAAGCGCGGCATCCGCGTGATCATCGACTTCGTCATGAACCACACGAGCGACGCGCACCCGTGGTTCCAGGCCTCGCGCAACGACCCCGAGGGCCCGTACGGCGACTTCTACGTCTGGTCCGACACCGACGACGAGTACGCCGACGCGCGCATCATCTTCGTCGACACCGAGCCGTCGAACTGGACCTGGGACCCGGTGCGCCAGCAGTACTTCTGGCACCGGTTCTTCAGCCACCAGCCGGACCTGAACTTCGACAACCCCAAGGTCCACGAGGCGATGTACGAGGCGCTCTCGTTCTGGCTCGACATGGGCATCGACGGGTTCCGCCTCGACGCCGTGCCCTACCTCTACGAGCGTCCGGGCACGAACGGCGAGAACCTGCCCGAGACCCACCAGTTCCTCAAGGAGGTCCGCAGCTACATCGACGAGCACTACCCCGGTCGGGTGCTGCTGTGCGAGGCCAACCAGTGGCCCGCCGACGTGGTGGAGTACTTCGGCGACTTCGAGAAGGGGGGCGACGAATGCCACATGGCGTTCCACTTCCCGGTCATGCCGCGCATCTTCATGGGCGTGCGCCGCGAGTCCCGCTTCCCGATCTCCGAGATCATGGAGCAGACGCCGGCCATCCCGGACGGCTGCCAGTGGGGCATCTTCCTGCGCAACCACGACGAGCTGACCCTCGAGATGGTCACCGACGAGGACCGCGACTACATGTGGGGCGAGTACGCCAAGGACCCCCGCATGAAGGCCAACATCGGCATCCGCCGCCGGCTCGCGCCGCTGCTCGACAACGACACGAACCAGATGGAGCTCTTCACCGCGCTGCTGCTGTCGCTGCCCGGCTCGCCGGTGCTCTACTACGGCGACGAGATCGGGATGGGCGACAACATCTGGCTCGGCGACCGTGACGGCGTCCGCACGCCCATGCAGTGGACGGCCGACCGCAACGCCGGCTTCTCCAAGGCCACCCCGGGCCGGCTCAACCTGCCGCTGAACCAGGACCCGGTCTTCGGCTACCAGCGCGTGAACGTCGAGACCGAGCTGGAGAACTCCTCCTCGCTGCTGCACTGGACGCGCCGGATGATCCACGTCCGCAAGAACCACCCGGCCTTCGGGCTCGGCGACTTCCAGGACCTCGGCGGCTCGAACCCGAGCGTGCTGTCCTACGTGCGCGAGCACGAGGGCGACACGGTGCTGTGCATCAACAACCTCTCCCGCTTCCCGCAGCCGGTCGAGCTCGACCTGCGCCGGTGGGAGGGCGTGGTCCCCGTCGAGCTGCTGGGCGGCACCCGCTTCCCCCAGATCGGCGAGCTGCCCTACCTGCTGACGCTGACCGGCTACGGCTTCCTGTGGTTCCGGCTGCCCCGGCCGGCGCCGGTCCACGAGCCGGCCGCCGAGATCGGCAGCGCGTCCGAGAACGGAGCCGGCGCCACGACCGGGGAGTCGGCGTGACCCCCGAGGCCCGTGACCAGGTCCACCGGTTCGTCGAGCAGGCGCGGTGGTTCGGCGGCAAGGGCCGCACGTTCGAGATCGGCGCCACCCGGCGGCTGGTCCTGCAGGAGGCTGCGGACGGCGTCCCGACGGTGGGCGTCGAGCTCGTCGACCTCGTCTTCGAGGGCGGCGAGACCGACACCTACCAGCTGCCGACCGTCTACTACGCGACCGAGCAGGAGCAGCTGGCCCACGCGCACGTCGGGTCGTGGGACGACGAGGAGCTGGGCCCGGTCCACGCCTACGACGCGCTGCACGACCACGCCTCCGCCCCGCTGTGGGTGCGGTCGCTCGCCGAGGGCGCCACCCGGGGCGAGGGCGCCGACGCGGTGCGCTTCGTCCGGGTCGGCGACCACGAGCTCGACGTCGAGGCCCGCTCGTCGTTCTTCTCCGGCCAGCAGAGCAACTCGTCGGTGATCTTCGGCGAGGACAGCCTGCTCAAGGTCTTCCGCCGGGTCACCCCGGGCGTCAACCCCGACATCGAGATCCTCGCGGCCCTGAGCGAGGCGGGCAACGAGAACGTCGCCACGCTCTACGGCTACGTCGAGACGACCAGCGGCCCGGGCGGGTCGGGCGAGGTGCTGCAGCTGGGCATCCTCCAGCAGTTCCTGCGGACCGCGAGCGACGGCTTCGACCTGGCACTCGCGAGCCTGCGCGGGCTGTTCGGCGACGGCGGCGACATGACCGCCCGGGAGGCCGGGGGCGACTTCGCCTCCGAGTCGCACCGGCTCGGTCGCGCCGTGGCCCAGATGCATGCCGACCTCACCGCCGCTTTCGGCACCGAGACGTGGGACCGTGCGCGGCTCGACGCCCTGACGTCGGCCATGACCGCCCGCCTCGACGCCGCGCTGCTCGTCGTACCAGGGCTGGAGGAGCACGCCGACGCGTTGCGGGCGATCTACGCGCGGGTGGGCGACCACCCGCGGGACGTGGCGGCGCAGCGGGTGCACGGTGACCTGCACCTCGGCCAGACGCTGCGGACGGTGTCGAGCTGGAAGATCATCGACTTCGAGGGCGAGCCGGCCAAGCCGCTCGAGGAGCGGCGCCAGGCCGACTCCCCGTGGCGCGACGTGGCGGGCATGCTGCGCTCGTTCGACTACGCCGCGGAGCTGACCCGGCTCGACCACGCCCAGGCGACCGGCGACTCCGACCACCACGACGCCGAGCGCTCGCGCGACTGGTCGTCGCGCAACTCCGAGGCGTTCCTCGCCGGCTACCGCGACGCCAGCGGTGCGTCGGTCGACCAGGTGCTGCTCACGGCGTACACCGCGGACAAGGCGGTCTACGAGGCGGTCTACGAGGCGCGCAACCGACCGACCTGGCTGCCGATCCCGCTGGCCGCGCTGGCCCGCATCGCCTCCTGAGGCCCGCCCCTCACACGCCGGCCGGCTCCTGGTCACTCGCTGCCGCGGTGCCGGCTTCCGGTCACCGCCTGCACCAAAAGGCGGCTCCGGCTTGGGCCCATCGACCAGAATCACGGGGTGGAGGGCCACCTGCGTGATCGCCTGACGCTCGGCCCCTACCGCCGTCGTCGGTGGATGCGGCGACGGCTCGCCCAGCTCGACCGCGAGTACGCCGCTGCGGCCGCCGGCCGGGCGCCCCGGGGCCGTCGACCCCGCAAGGACCGGACCCTCGGGCCGCTGGCGGCCCTGGCGCTCTTCGCGGTGATCGTCGGGGCCGGCGGGATGGCGATGGGGGTGTCCGACCTCGTCGGCCGCCTGCCCTGGGCCGAGGACGTGCGCGGGACCCCGCCGGACGCACCCGACGGACCGGGCGCGTTCGCCTTCAGCGCCACCCAGCCGGGCCGCTCGGACGAGCCGGTCGGCTACTCCCCCTGCGAGCCGCTCCGGGTGGTGCTCAACGACGACCAGGCCCCCGACGGCGTCGAGGGCCTGGTCGAGGACGCGCTGGCCGACGTCGCCACCCTGACCGGCCTGCGCATCGAGCTCGTCGGTCCCAGCGACGAGCTGCCGACGTCCGACGGCTCGCGGGCCCTGGACGCCCCGGCGCTGATCGCCTGGACCGACCCCGACCAGGTGCCCGCCCTCGAGGGCCGCGTGGCCGGTCTCGGCGGCAGCACGGCGGTGGAGGAGCCGCTGCGGAGCCGGGTCTGGCTGCGGACCGGCCAGGTCGCGCTGGACAGCCCCGACCTCGCCGAGATCCTCGACCGGCCCGGTGGCCGGGAGCAGGTGCTGGCCATCGTCCGCCACGAGATCGGCCACCTCGTCGGGCTCGACCACACCCCCGACAGCACCCAGCTCATGCACAGCGAGAACGTCGGGGTCGCGGACTTCCAGAACGGCGACCGACGAGGACTCGCCCGCCTCGGCGAGATCCGCTGCCGCTGAGCCCGCGACACCGGACGCCCCGGACGCCCCGGCGTCGCGGCGCTCAGACGCCCCAGAGCGCTCCGACGTGGCGGGCGTCGGTGCCGCAGCACCCGCCCACCGCCGCGAGCGCGGGCAGCTGGGAGCGCAGCCGGTCGACGGACGACGTGAGCAGGCCGAGGTCGCCCTCGTCCAGCTCCTCCATCGCGTCGAGCTCGGCGTGCGTGAGCGTCGACGCGTTGGGCCGCAGCACGGCGACCCGCTCCTGCCACCCACTCCCGTCGAGGGCCGGCGCCACGTGCGTCGGATGGGCACAGTTGACGCCGAACCGGTCCGGGGCGGCGACGGCGTCCACCCGGGCCACGGCCTCGGCGAGCGACGTGCCGTCCGGGAGCCGGCCGTCGGTCTCGACCGTGAAGGACACCACGACGGGCAGGGCGTGGGAGCGAGCGGCCCGCACCACCCCGATCGCCTCCTCGGTCGCCGTCAGCGTCATGGCGTGCACGAGGTCCACGCCCTCGGCCGCGAAGGAGGCCACCTGGTCCGCGTGGTGGGAGGCGGCCTCGTCCGGGTCGGACCACAGGCCCGGCACGTAGCCGTCACCCCGCGGACCGAGGATGCCGACCACGAGCGACCGTGCCACCCCGGCCCGTGCCTGCACCTCGCGAGCGAAGGCGACGGCCGCGCGGTTGACCCGGTCCAGCGCCTCGCGCCCGTAGCCGACGCGGGGCCCCCACGCGGGGTTCGCGCGCCAGGTGGGCGTCTCGACGAGCAGGCCGGCCCCGGCGGCGCGCGCGATCGCGGCGTACTCGTCGTAGTAGGCGTCCAGCGCCTCCCTCCCCGCCCGGTCCTCGAGCAGCGGGAACGACGCGAACTCGGGGAGGTCGATGCCGTGGTGGAAGATCAGGTCGGTCTCGAGCCCGCCGTCGGTGACGAAGGGCCCGTCGGCGAACAGGGTCGCAGCACTCATGCACGCAACTCTCCTCCTCTGGCGCCGCGCGCGGAACCTCCTAGGGTGGGCGCCATGGACGTCGTGCTGACCATCCCGGCCCCCGGGGAGCTGCACGCGGTCGCGGCGCACCTCGACGCCTGGCAGACCGACCGCGGGCCGGTGCACCTGCACCCCGGGGACCTCGGCTGGTACTCGATGCGAGGTGCCGAGCGGACCGCCGCCGACCTGCGGGTGTGGTCGCGCCACGGTCGGCCCGTCGCGGTCGGGCTGCTCGACGGGCCTGACGGTCTCCTCCGACTGGCGCTGGACCCGGACGCGCGTGAGGACCAGGACGTGGCCGAGGCGATCGCCGACGACGTCGTGGACGCCGACCGCGACGTCCTCCCGGGTGGTGAGGCGGTGGTCGAGGCCCGCGGCGCCACGCTGCTCGCGCAGGCCTTGCGCGCCCGGGGCTGGCAGGACGACGAGCCGTGGACGCCCCTGCACCGCGACCTCGCCGAGGCGGTGACGGACACCCGTGCGTCCGGGTCCGGGGTCCGCGTCGAGGTCGCCGGAGCGGATCTGGCGCACGCCTGGACGGCGGTCCACTGGTCGGCATTCCGGGGCTCACCGCTGAGTGAGAGCCGGCACCGCGAGGTCGTCGACTGGTGGCGGACCATGACCGACGGCCCGTTCGCCGAGCGAGGACGCACCCTGGTCGCCCTCGACGCCGACGACGCCGCGGTCGCTGTCGCCGGGGTGTGGTCGGCCGGGACCGGACGGCCCGGGCTGGTGGAACCGATGGGCGTGCACCGCGACCACCGGGGCAAGGGCCACGGAGCCGCCGTGTGCGTCGCCGCGGCGGCCGCCCTCCGGGAGCTGGGCAGCTCCAGCGCGGTCGTCTGCGCCGAGACCTCCAACGTCGGCGCCGTGTCGACGTACGTCGCGGCCGGGTTCGTCGCCGGGGCTCCGGTGACGGACCTGCGTCGAGGATCCTGAGCCGGTCAGGCTCACCCTCCGTCACGGTCGCGTTGTGCCGGTGTTGCTGCGCTGCCAGAGTGGGTACGACACCCTGAAGCGTCCCCGATCCCCAGGAGCAGCCTCCGTGCCGAACCCCCAGCCCGCGCCCGTGAGCCACGGCGACCTCGCCCTGCTCGTCGAGGGCCGGTACGGCGACCCGCACGCGCTCCTCGGCGTGCACCCGCACGACGGCGCCGTCACCATCCGCACGTTGAAGCCGCTCGCCGAGACCGTCACGGTGGTGTACGGCGACGAGCGCCACCCGCTCGCCCACGAGGCCCACGGGGTGTGGTCCGGGGCCGTCGCGACGAAGCACACCCCCGACTACCGCCTCGAGGTGACCTACGCCGACGGGCACCCCCACGTCGTCGACGACGCCTACCGCTACCTGCCCACCCTGGGCGAGATGGACCTGCACCTGATCAACGAGGGCCGCCACGAGGAGCTGTGGAAGGTCCTCGGCTCGCACGTGCAGCACTACGACGGCCCCTTCGGCCGGATCAGCGGTGTCTCGTTCGCCGTGTGGGCGCCGCACGCGAAGGGCATCCGGGTGAAGGGCGACTTCAACTCCTGGGACGGCCGCGAGCACCCGATGCGTGCGATGGCCTCCTCGGGGGTCTGGGAGCTGTTCGTGCCCGAGGTCGGCTCGGGCACCAAGTACAAGTACGAGGTCCTCGGGGCCGACGACGTCTGGACCGAGCGGGCCGACCCGATGGCGTTCTCCACCGAGGCGCCGCCCCTGACGTCGTCGCAGGTCCACGAGTCGTCGTACACCTGGGGCGACGACGCCTGGATGCAGGCGCGCGACCACAAGAACCCGGCCCGGGAGCCGATGTCGGTCTACGAGATGCACCTGGGCTCGTGGAAGCGCCACCCCGACACGTCCTTCTGGAGCTACGACGAGCTCGCCGACGACCTGGTCCCCTACCTGCGCGACAACGGCTTCACCCACGTCGAGCTGATGCCGGTCATGCAGCACCCGTTCGGCGGCTCGTGGGGCTACCACGTCACGTCGTACTTCGCGCCCGACGCCCGCTTCGGCGACCCCGACGGCTTCCGCCGCCTGGTCGACCGGCTGCACCAGGCCGGCATCGGGGTCATCCTCGACTGGGTGCCGGGCCACTTCGCCACCGACGAGTGGGCGCTCGCGCGCTTCGACGGCACCCCGCTCTACGAGGACCCCAACCCGCAGCGCGGGTGGCACAAGGAGTGGGGCTCCCACATCTTCAACTTCGGGCGCAACGAGGTCCGCAACTTCCTCTACGCCAACGCCGTCTACTGGCTCGAGGAGTTCCACGCCGACGGTCTGCGCGTCGACGGCGTCGCCTCGATGCTCTACCTCGACTACGCCCGCGAGCACGGCGAGTGGTCGCCCAACATCCACGGCGGTCGGGAGAACCTCGAGGCGGTGCAGTTCCTGCAGGAGATGAACGCCACCTGCCACAAGCGGGTGCCCGGCGCGGTCACCATCGCCGAGGAGTCGACGTCCTGGCCGGGCGTCACGGAGCCGACCAGCGAGGGCGGCCTCGGCTTCGACTTCAAGTGGAACATGGGCTGGATGCACGACACCCTCGACTACCTCAGCCGGGAGCCGATCCACCGCACCTACCACCACGGCGAGATGACCTTCTCGATGGTCTACGCCTACACCGAGCAGTTCGTGCTGCCGCTGAGCCACGACGAGGTCGTGCACGGCAAGGGCTCCCTGCTGCGCAAGATGCCGGGCGACCGCTGGCAGAAGCTCGCCAACCTGCGTGCCTACTACGCCTTCATGTGGGCCCACCCGGGCAAGCAGCTGCTGTTCATGGGCTGCGAGTTCGGCCAGGACGCCGAGTGGGCCGAGCAGCGCGAGCTCGACTGGTGGCTGCTCGAGCAGCCCGGCCACGCCGGGATGCTGGGGCTGGTCCGCGACCTCAACCACGTCTACCGCGACACCCCCGCGCTGTGGGCGGAGGACCACGACGAGTCCGGTTTCCGCTGGATCGAGGCCGACGACGCCGCCAGCAACGTCTTCGCCTTCCTGCGCACCGACGGCGCCGGCTCCCAGCTCGCCTGCGTGGTCAACTTCGCCGGCGTCCCCCACCACGGCTACCGCATCGGCCTGCCGCAGGCCGGGACGTGGCGCGAGGTGCTGAACACCGACGCCGAGGTCTACGCCGGCTCCGGCGTCGGCAACCTCGGCGAGGTCCGGGCCGAGTCCGAGGGGTCGCACGGCCTCCCTGCCTCGGCGACGATCTCGGTGCCCCCGCTGGGCGCGGTCTGGCTGCGGTACGACGCCTGAGCCGGTCGCCGGGCGGCCGCGGGACGGGGCCGACCGCCCCCGCCGAGGCCCACCGACCGCCGGTTAGGGTCGCAGGGTGAGCCGGGACAGCGACGCGTACGACGGGACCGACGACGGGGCGCGCGACCTGGACGACCTCGACCGTGGCAGCGACCTCGGGGGCAGCCACCGCAGCGCACGCGGCGTCCGGCTCGTGGCGATCGGCAACGGCGTGACCCGCGTCAGCTGGTCCGACGCGCTCCAGGCCCAGGGGTTCGACGCCGCCTCCGCCGCCGTGCGCGAGGAGGTCGACCTCGCGCTGGAGCAGCTGAAGCAGCGGCGCGTCGAGGCCCTCGTCGACCCCGAGGACGTCACCGCCACGCGGATCGCGACCTGGGCCGGGCTGCAGCGCGAGGGCGTCATGCGGGGCGCGGTCGACCGGGCCGGCGAGACGGGCGACCGGGTCGTCTTCGCCCGCCTCCACACCGACGCCCCGGTCTCGAAGTCGCGCGGCTTCCGGGCCATCTTGAACTCGTTCCTCCCCCGCAAGCGCGCCATCGCGCAGATGCTGGTGCGCGACGAGCAGGGTCGGGTGCTGCTGTGCAACCTGACCTACAAGCAGGACTGGGACCTGCCGGGCGGCGTCGTCGAGGTCAACGAGTCGCCGCGCGTCGCGGTGTCCCGGGAGGTCGAGGAGGAGCTGGCCCTCGACATCGACGCCGGCTCCCTGCTGCTGACCGACTGGCTGCCGCCGTGGAGCGGCTGGGACGACGCGGTCTGCTTGGTCTTCGACGGCGGTCGCCACGACGCCGGTCTCGCGGACCGCATCGTGCCGCAGGCCCGCGAGATCCGCTCCGCCCGCTTCTGCACCGTGGCCGAGGTGCACCAGCTCTGCGCCGACTTCACCGCGCGGCGCATCGACTCCGCCCTGGCGGCGGTCGACGGTCCCGCCCCGAGCTACAGCGAGAGCGGCCGGCCCGTCTGAGCCGGGTGCGGCACCGCCCGGTTCGCGGGCGCCTCGCCCCCGGGCACCGACCCGCCGGACCGCTCCGCGGCCGGCAGGTGCACCGAGAACTCCGACCCGCCCCCGGGCCGGGGGTCGTAGTCGGCCCGGCCGCCCTGCGCCTCGGCGAGCGCGCGCACGACGTACAGGCCGAGACCGGTGCCCTGCTCGCGCGTCGACTCCGCGCGGGCGAACTCGTCGAACAGGCGCGGGCGGAAGTCCTCCTCCACCCCGGGGCCGGCGTCGAGGACCGCGACCCGGACGAACGGCCGCCGGACCGACGGCACCTCGGTGACCTGCACGAGGTAGGGACCGTCGGCGTACTTGAAGGCGTTGGTGAGCAGGTTCGCCACCATCTGGTTCACCCGGGTGCGGTCGGCCAGCACGACGACGTGCGCGGGGACCGACACCTGCACCGGCTGCGCCCCCGCGACGTCGGCGACGATCTCACGCAGCAGCGGCGCCAGCTCCAGCCGTCGTACGTCGACCCGCAGCGTCCCGCGTCCCGCCTGGGCAGCGGCGAGGAGGTCGTCGGTGACGCGCTCGAGCACGGCGGCCTGCCGACCCACCGCCGCCAGGAGGTGGGTCTGCTGGTGGTCGCTGAGGCTGCTGCCGGCGTCGGCCACCACGCCTGCGATGCCGCTCAGCAACGTGACCGGGTTGCGGATCTCGTGGGCCGTGGTCCGGATGGCCCGACGCAGCCGCGCGACCTCCTCGTCGCTGCGCGAGGGGGCGAGGCCGACGACGACCTCGACCCCGTCGCCCCGCACCGTCACGTCGATCGGCACCGGGCCACCGAGCACCCGGTCCTCGACGCCGGCGGCGAGGTCACCGCTGCGGGCCCGGCTCACCAGGGCCGAGAGCGGCGGGGAGAGGTCGCTCAGCGAGCCGGGGAGCGGCGTCGCGGCGTCCCAGCCCAGCAGGGCCCGGGCGGCCGGGTTGGCGTAGCGGACGTCGTCGTCGGCGCCGAGCACGAGCAGCCCGGTCGCGGTCAGCTCGGCTGCCCGGGAGGCCACCGGAGCCGTGACGGCCGGCGGCTCCCGGTCCGGCGCCCGGGGGCTGCGGGCCGACGGGACGGTCGCGGTCGGCTCCGGCTCGCGGCCCACCAGGGACCGCACCAGCGCCAGGATCTCCTTCGGCGAGGCCCCCTTCTGGACGTAGGCGTCGGCCCCGGCCCGCAGGGCCCGGTCCTGCATCGCACCGGCCTCGAACCCCGACAGCACGACCACGCGCGCCTCGGGGCAGCCGGCCTTGATGCGCGGCAGGGCCTCCAGGCCGTCCATCACGGGCATCGCGAGGTCGAGCATGACGAGGTCGGGCTGCAGCCGCCCGGTGACCTCGATGCCCTGGCGGCCGTCCTCGGCCTCCCCGACGATCGTGATGTCGCCGTCGCGCTCGAGGGTCAGCCGCAGCAGCAGGCGCAGGTCGGGGGTGTCGTCGACGATGACCGCGCGCACGGTCACGGGGTGTCCCCGTCCCGGTCGTCGGGGGTCTTCTCCGGCGGCGGAGCGGTCACCGCGGGGGTGCCGCGGAGCAGGCGCTCGGACGAGCCCCGCCGGTCCGGGCCGAGCAGGTCGGTGATCATGTGGCTGGCCGAGCTGATCGCGGTCTCCAGGGCCTCGGAGGCGCGGCGCTGGTCGCCGAGGTCGAGCGACATCTTGGCCACCACGAGCCCCTGCAGCACGTTGTCGTTGAGCTCGAGGGCCTGCTCCTCCCGCTTGCGCATGTCCTCGAAGAGCTGGGCTCCCTCCATCAGCGAGCCGTAGTTGCGACGCAGCGTCCAGTAGTAGACCCCGACCAGGGCGCCGACGACGTCCCACAGCGCGAGCTGCCAGCCCCAGGCCGTCCGCATGGCGATGCCCTGGACCTCGTCCACGCCGAACACCGGCATGAGCATGTGCACCGAGTGCGTGCCGTGGTGGACCGCGCAGGTGAAGAAGATGGCGGCGGTCGCGCCGCCCAGGGGGTTCGAGCGGAGCTGCTGGCTGCGCACGAGGGGAACGACGATCGCGGCGCAGATCGCGAAGTAGGCGACGGCCACGACGGCGTTCGCCACCAGGCCGACCACCCACCAGTCCATCGAGTCATCCTTCGCCAGCCACCGTCGACACCCGCACGATATCCAGCAGCTCCGCGCGCTGATCCACGAATGCGGCAGAAGCCAGGACCAAGGGCACGCGACCGAACCGGGCGGTCACTCGTCGGGGTGCCCGGGCGCCTGCGAGGTGCTCGACCCGGCCCCCGCGGCGCGCAGCCGCGCCAGCTGCTGCTCGCGGACCTCGCGCGTGCGTCGACGCGGAGCGGACCGGCGGGGCCGCGTCGCCAGGAGCAGCGCGGCCAGGCCCAGCAGCGCCGCCAGCAGCATCACGCCGTGCACCGTGTGGGCGCCCAGCACCAGCGTCACGGGAGGCAGCACAGCCACGGGCGGCACGGGCTCAGAACAGGGCCGAGGCCAGGTCGCGGCGGCCGGCGAGCACCCGCGGGTCGTCGTTGCCCACCACGGCGAAGAGCTCGAGCAGGTGGACGCGCGCGGCGGTGCGCTCGTCGCCGTCCGTACGACGCACCAGGTCGAGCAGGCGCGCGAAGGCGTCCTTGACGTGACCGCCGAGCAGGTCGATGTCGGCGACGAGGGTCTGCGCCTCGACGTCGTCGGGCCGGTCGGCCGCGGCCTGTCGCGCCGCGGCGGGGTCGGCGTCGGCGGTGCGCTTCATCAGGCGGGCGCGCGAGAGGCCGACGGCGGCCTCGGTGTCGGCGGGGCTGTCGTCGAGGAGCTTCTGGTACTCCGCGATCGCGGCGTCGAGGTCGCCGGCCATGAGCGCGTCCTCGGCGGGGGCGTAGCGCGGGTCGACCGCGTCCTCGACCTCCTCCTCGGCGACCGGACCGGCCGCGAAGGGCTGGTGGCGACCGGTGATGCCCTGGGAGGTCATCTGCTGCAGGAGCTGGCCGAAGAAGGCGCGGAGCTCCTCGAGGGCCGGCACCTCCTGGAAGAGCGGCTGCAGCCGGCCCTGGAGCACCAGGGCGACCAGCGGCACGGACGGCACCTGCAGGGCCTGGCCGATGCTGGGCTGGGCGTCGATGTCGACGCGCCCGACCGCGACCCTGCCCTCGAGGCCGTCGGCGATGGCCGCGATGTCGTCGGCGAGCTGGACGCTGGCCGGCATGCGGCTGGGCGAGTAGACGACCAGCACCACGGGGGCGTCCATCGACGACTCCAGCAGGCCCTGGAAGCTCTGGTCGTCGACCTCCAGCGTCCAGCTCGGTCCGGCCCCGCCGGGGCCACGGGCGGCACCCGGGCCCGCGGCGCCGGGACCGCCGGCAGGGCGGGCCGGGGCCTTGAGGGCAGAGAGGTCGATCGCACCGGGACGGGAGAACGGCATGGTCATGGCCCCATTGTCCCAGCCGGGTCAGGCGTCGCGCGACCAGGGCCACGGGCGCGGCCGGCGCGGGTCCCGGGGTGGCCGGTGCTCGCGGGGCACGATCTCCGACAGCGTCCTGATCCGCTCGCCCCGCCGCGCGGACGTGCCCTCCTCGCGGTGGGTCGTGCGCGGGTCGAGGACCGGCCCGGTGGCGTGCTCGACGACGGGCTCGTCGTGCAGCGGTGCGCGGCTCCACGGCACCGAGACGTCCGAGACGCCGTCGCCCCCGTCGTCGCCGTGGTGCGGTCCCCCGGCACGACGCGACCGGTCGTCCGGCCCGCCGCCTCCGCGTCCGCCGGACCCGCCGGCCGGCCCGCCGCCGTACGCCCGGGCCTGGATCTGCTTGCTGACGCCGAGCGGGTCCCCGACGAAGTGGAACTTGTCCAGGCCCTGGCGCTGGGCCGCCGACTCGAACGTGAGGTGGCCGTAGCCCAGGACCCGCCCCAGGACCGGCTGGTGGACGGTGAGGTCGACGAGCCCGCGCAACGGCATGGCCCCCATCGTCTTGGACAGGAACGAGTTGACCTTGAACACGCGCTTGGTGGTCACGAACAGCACGTCGGAGCTGGTCGCCTGCCACAGCCACTCCCCACGCACCGCCGCCACCGGGGCGAGGAGCAGCAGGAGCCCGGACGGGTCCTCCACGCTGAGGAGCCCGGCGGTGGCGTAGGCGTAGAGGCCGATCGCGGCGACCAGGCAGCCCACGCGCATGCCCTGGCTGAAGACGTCGGGGTCGACCGGCAGCCGCCGCCCGCGCGCGGCGAGCGTGAAGGCGACCGACAGCAGCACCGCCGCCAGCAGGATCGTGCCCTCGACGGTCCGCGGCACCCCGAGCGCGCCCGCCACCACGGACAGCACCGCCACCGCGCGGTAGAGCGCGGCGCGGGCGTGGGCGAACCAGTGGTGGTGGATCTCGAGGGTGGACTCCCGGGTCTCCCGGCCGTCGTCGTCGCCGTCGAGCAGCTGCTCGAGCCACGGCGGGTCGGTCGAGGGCCGGAAGCGGTCACGCACCCACCGACCGGTCTGCCAGGCACCGCTTCCCAGGGCGCGGGTCCGCCGCAGCCGGCGCGGAGGGGCGCCCTCGGCGCCGGGTGACGCCACGGTCAGCTCCCGCGGGTGGGCCGCACGGGGCTCACGTGAAGAGGGCGCCGAGGAAGTCGATGAGCCCGCTGAAGACCGTCTCGGTCATGCTCCACACCCAGTTCGCCCCGTCGCCGGCGAAGTCGGCGAGCTGGTCGGGTGCCTGCACCATCCAGAAACCGACGAACAGCACGAGGAGCACGATGACCAGCGGCTTCATGGTCCATGGGTACCAAAATCAGGCTCCGGAGGGGCGGAGGCGCGCGGCGGCGGCCCGCGAACGTCACCGGGCCGCGAGCACGTAGCCCCGCCGGACGACCGTGCGGACCAGCCCGCCGTCGTCGTCGGCCACGCCGTTCCGGCCGCCGTCCTGGCCGCCGTCCTGGCCGCCGTCCTGGCCGCCGTCCTGGTCGCTGCGGAGGGCGCCGCGCAGGGCCTCGCGCAGGCGCGCCACCGCGACCTCGGCCGCGTGCGGGTCGCGCGAGGCGCCCGGCAGGACGCGCAGCAGCTCCTCGCGGCTCACGACGTGGCCCGGGGTCGAGGCGAGCCGGCGCAGCAGCGCCAGCCCGCCCGGGGACAGCGGCACCGGTCGGTGGTCCAGCGTCACGGTGCCGGCCCGCAGCCGCAGCAGGCCGTGACCGGTGAGGAGCGCGTGCCGGTCGTCCCCCAGCTCCTCGAGGACCAGGCGCACGAGGTCGGCGAGCCGCGACGTGGCCGGGGTGCGCGCGAGCAGCCCGGCGAAGGACAGCGGCTCGGCGGTCACCGCGCCCACGGCGGCCAGCAGGAGCTGGCGCTCCTCCACCCGGGCCCGGACCTCGTCGAGGCGGCCCTCCCGGCGTACGGCGCGCAGCCACGCCTGTGCCCCCGGCGCGCTGGTGAACAGCACGGCGTCGAAGCGTCCTGCCGCGGTGTCACGGGCCGCGGACCGCACCGGCGGGCGGTCGTCGAGCGGGACCCAGCGGTAGGGCTGGAGTGCCTCCACCTCGGCCCCACCGGCGCGCAGCGCCTCCTCGAGGTCGGCGTCACGGCGACCGCCGTGCAGCACGAGCACCCGCGCGGCATCGACGCCGTCCGCCAGCAGCAGGTCGGCGATCCCGGCGGTCGTCTCGGCCTCGCCCAGCCAGTCCGGGCGGACCCCGAGCCGCTCCAGGGCGGCGCGCGCCTTGGGCCCCCGGGCCATCACGCGGGCGCCGGTGAGCAGGTCGAGCACGCCGGGTCCCAGACCGGCGGGTCCGACGGCGGCGCTCCAGCGGTCGACCGCGGTGGCGGTGACGACCACCACGACGTCGGGCGGCCGGCCGATCGCGTCGCGGGTCCGCGCGCGCAGCCGTCGCGCGCTCTCGTCGACCGAGGCCAGGGTCGGGGCGTGCACGACCGTGGCGCCCCGGTCCTCCAGGGCGGCGCCCAGGTCGTCACCGCGGCGCCGGGCGGTCACCAGGATCCGGGCTCCTGCGAGCACCGGGGCGTTGCCGGTCGGCATGGCACCACTGTGGGCCGGTCCTGTCACCGCCGTCGGTCGCGGAGGTTACGGGCGTGCTACGTCGCCGCACCGGTTCAGGCCCGGACCCGGCCACCCTCGTCGAGCCACCAGCGGGCGGCGTCGCGCAGGTGCGCCGTCGCCGCGCCGTCCACGACGAGGTCGTGCAGCAGCGGGTCCTGCGTCATCCCGGCGGCGTAGAGCGCCGCGCGCCGCACCTCCTCGTCGTCACCGGTCAGCGCCCGGTGCAGCGGGCCGCGCTCCAGCGCGACCCCGGCGGTGCCGGCGACGCGCAGCCCCGTCGCCTGGAGGTCCCCGGGGTGGCGCCACCAGGCCACTGCCGCGGCCGGCACCCGGCCCGACAGCATGGCGGCGATCCGCCGGCCCGAGCGCTGCCGCACCACGGGGTCGTCGTGGTGCTCGGCCAGCGACGCGAGGATCGCGCACACCCCCTCCGCCAGCGGCGGGAGCGCACCCAGCAGCATGCCGCCGGTGATGGCGCGCGACTCCTCCTCCCCGGTGGCGAGCTCGAGCAGCAGCCGCGTCAGCACCGGCTGCTCGGGCAGCCCCAGGCGGTCGGTCAGCCGGCCGGCGAGGATCTCGCAGGTCGACCAGTGCGCGTTGAGCCGGTTGCGGCTCCACGCCCGGACCTCCGGCGTCGGGGGCAGCGGGTGCGCCAGCCGTGGCTCGACGCCAGCGCGCTCCGCCGGCGGCAGCAGCCGCACGAGGTGGGCCAGCCACCGCCACGCCGCTCCCTGCGGCTCCTGGGCGTTGTACGCCGCGACGGCGGGCTCGGCGCTGCGCCGCCACACGCCGGGGTCGTCACTGATCGCCGCGAGGTTCTCCAGCCCGACCACCCCGCCCGCGACCACGAGGTCGCGGGGGTCGGCCAGCAGCTCCTGCAGCCAGGTCTCCGCCCCGTCCCCGGCGCTCTCCCCCACGGCGCTCATCAGGTCGAGCAGCACCTGGGGGTGCGGCTCGGCGACGGCCGCGCGGGCCACGTCGAGCACCACCGCGCCGTACGCGCTGCGGCGCAGCAGGGACAGCGCCTCGTAGCGGGTGACGTAGCCGACGCCGTGGGAGCGACCCATCTCGCTGGCGAGCCGGGCGACCAGCGGGGTGGCGAGCAGCGTGGGCATGCCCAGCGCGTTGGGCTGGGCCAGCGCCCGGGCCCACAGCCACCAGTCGCTGCCGGTCGGGTCACCGCTGATGAGCGGGTGGACGAGCGCGTCCAGGGCCGCCACGCTCACCGCCCGACCACCGGGCGCCCGGTCCTGGGGGCCGTAGGGGAAGGTGCGGCAGAAGGCGTCGAGCGGCGCGCGCAGCGCCCCCGGCGGCCGGTCGAGCACCTGCTCGTAGCCGTCCACCAGGCTGCCGTCGCGGAGCTGCCCGGTCTCGAGCCGGTGCAGCGTCGCGGCGCTGGTGACCACGCCGTGGTCGGCCAGGGCGGTGACCATGTCGGCCAGCCGGGACAGCCGTGGCGCGTCCGGCGCGGTCAGCCGCGCCGTCCTCAGCACCCACCCCAGCCGTGCGTCGACCCGGATCCGCGGCCCGTCCAGCGGGCTGTCGTCGTCGAGCACGGCGAGCGGAGCCCCCCGTCGCGGCATGTCGACCCTCCCCTCGTGGACTGCTGCGCCTCCGGTGCGCCCTGGTCCTCCGTGCCGCCGCCCGCGGTTCCGGCGCCCAGGTTATTTCAGATCGCCGTCGGCGTGAATGAAAGGAGCCGACGATCCCCCTCCTGCCTACGCTGGGCGCGGCACATGCCGGGGTGCCCCCGGGGCGCCGGTGACTCCGTTCCGACGGGGGATGACGTAGCCACCGGTGCCTCGCGGGGCTATTCGTCGACTCAGTCGCCGAGCAGCCGGTCCGCCGCGGCGTACGGGTCGAGCTCGTGCGCGACGACGCGCCCGGCGAGGTCCTCGAGCCGGTCGCGGTCGGTGCTCCCCGCCCAGCGGCGCCGCAGCGCGGCGAGCGCGATGGCCTCGACCTCCTCGCGGGCCCGGCGACGACGCCGCAGCTCCAGCGCACCGCTGCGCCGCGACCACTCAAGGTGCTGCTCCAGGGCGTCGACGACCTCGGCCATGCCCTCGCCGCGGGTGGCGACAGTGCCCAGCACCGGCGGCTTCCACGCCCCTGGCGGGCGCTGGGCCAGCCCGAGCATCGAGCGCACGTCGCGCCGGACCTGGGCCGCACCGTCGCGGTCGGACTTGTTGACGACGTAGACGTCGCCGACCTCGAGGATGCCGGCCTTGGCGGCCTGGATGCCGTCCCCCATCCCCGGGGCGAGCAGCACGACCGTGGTGTCGGCGGCGCCGGCCACCTCCACCTCGCTCTGCCCGACCCCGACGGTCTCGACCAGCACCACGTCGAACCCGGCGACGTCGAGCACCCGCACCGCCTGGGGCGTGGCCCACGAGAGTCCGCCGAGGTGGCCGCGCGAGGCCATCGAGCGGATGAAGACGTCCGGGTCCGTGGCGTGCTCGCCCATCCGGACCCGGTCACCGAGCAGCGCGCCGCCGGAGAACGGCGAGGAGGGGTCGACGGCCAGCACGGCCACGCGCCGGCCGCGGCGCCGCAGCTCGCCGACCAGGGCCGAGGTGGAGGTCGACTTGCCGACTCCGGGAGCCCCGGTGACGCCGACCACGTGCGCGGCACCGGTCCGCGGCGCGATCAGCGCGATGGCGCGGCGCAGCGCCGGCGAGTCCTCCTCGACCAGGCTGAGCAGACGTCCGACCGCGCGGGCCCGGCCGGCGCGGGCGTCCTCGACGAGGCGCTCGACGTCCGGCTCGGGCACGCGGGCGGTCCCGGCCGGGATCAGGCGGGGACGCGGATGATGAGGGCGTCGCCCTGGCCGCCGCCGCCGCACAGCGCGGCCGCACCGACGCCGCCGCCGCGGCGCTTCAGCTCCAGCGCGAGGTGCAGCACGATGCGGGCGCCGGACATGCCCACGGGGTGACCCACGGCGATGGCGCCGCCGTTGACGTTGACCTTGTCGTCGTCGACGCCGAGCTCGCGGGCCGACTCGATGCCGACCGCCGCGAAGGCCTCGTTGAGCTCGAAGAGGTCGATGTCGGAGACGGCGATGCCCTCCTTCTCGGCGGCCTTCTGGATCGCGCGCGAGGGCTGCAGCTGCAGCGTCGAGTCCGGGCCGGCGACCTGGCCGGACGCACCGATCTCGCAGAGCCACTCCAGGCCGAGCTCCTCCGCCTTGGCCTTGCTCATCACGACGACGGCGCAGGCGCCGTCGGAGATCTGCGAGGCCGACCCCGCCGTGATGGTGCCCTCCTTGGAGAAGGCGGGGCGCAGCTTGCCGAGCGACTCGGTGGTCGTGTCGCCGCGCACGCCCTCGTCGGAGGTGACCTGGGTGTCGCCGCCGCGACCCTTGATCGTGACCGGCACGACCTCGTCGTCGAAGACGCCGTTCTTCCAGGCCTCGGCCGCGCGCTGGTGGCTGCGGGCGGAGAAGGCGTCCTGCTCCTCGCGGGTCAGCTCGGCACCGGCGGCGTTGCACTGCTCGGTGAGCATGCCCATGGCCTGGGTCGTGAACTGGTCGTAGAGGGCGTCGTAGGCCATCGAGTCGACCAGCGCGGTGTCGCCGTACTTGAAGCCCTCGCGGGACTTGGGCAGCAGGTGCGGGGCGTTGGTCATCGACTCCATGCCGCCGGCCACGACGATCTCGTGCTCGCCGGCGCGGATGAGCTGGTCGGCCATCGCGATCGCGTTGATGCCGGAGAGGCACACCTTGTTGATGGTGATGGCCGGGACGTTCATCGGGATGCCGCCCTTGACCGCGGCCTGGCGGGCGGTGATCTGGCCGGTGCCGGCCTGGATGACCTGGCCCATGATCACGTACTCGACGTCCTCGCCGTTGACGCCGGCCTTGCTCAGCGCGGCCTCGATGGCCACGCCGCCGAGGTCGGCGGCCGACAGGCTCTTGAGCCCGCCGAGGAGGCGTCCGATGGGGGTGCGAGCCCCCGCGACGATGACGGAACCGGACATGGAGCGCCTCCTGGTGCTGCGGATCGGGTGTGCCCACGCCGGGGACGGGGGGGGTGGGTCGGACGATACCGAGCAGTAGCCGTGAGCGGGAGGGGTCGCCTCCCGGTGGTCCTGTCGGACACGTCACAGTCGCTCGCTGCCCCGGTCACGACGTACGACGATGTGCCGCATGAGTGTGGAGATCCCCGGACACCTGTTCACCGCCATCGACCACGTCGGCGTCGCCGTGCCGGACCTCGACGAGGCGATCGCGCTCTACCGCGACGTCTTCGGCATGCAGGTCCTGCACGAGGAGACCAACGAGGAGCAGGGCGTGCGCGAGGCGATGGTCGGGGTCGGCGACTCCGGCTCCTGCATCCAGCTGCTCGCCCCGCTCGACGAGACCTCGACGATCGCGAAGTTCCTCGACCGCTCCGGCCCGGGCCTGCAGCAGCTGGCCTACCGGGTCACCGACGTGGAGGCGGTCTCGGCGGTGCTCCGCGAGCGCGGCGTCCGCCTGCTGTACGACGCCCCGCGCCGCGGCACGTCCGACAGCCGGATCAACTTCGTCCACCCCAAGGACGCCGGCGGGGTGCTCGTCGAGCTCGTCGAGCCCGCCGCCTCCGGTCACTGACACCGGTCCGGCACCCGGTCCGGACCACGAGCCAGATACGTCACACGGGGCTGACACGGTGGTTACTCGCCGGTAGATTCGCCGCCACTCGCCCCACCGAACCTCCAGGAGCCCCCGTGAAGCAGATCCTCGACGCGATCCAGGCCGGAGACACCTCGTCCGAGGACTTCGCCGCGCTGCCGCTCCCCGAGTCCTACCGCGCGGCAACGGTCCGCAAGGACGAGGTGGACATGTTCGAGGGCCTGCCCAGCAAGGAGAAGGACCCCCGCAAGTCGATCCACGTCGACGAGGTGGCGCTGCCCGAGCTCGGCCCCGGCGAGGCGCTGGTCGCCGTCATGGCGAGCGCCATCAACTACAACACCGTGTGGACCTCGATCTTCGAGCCGGTCTCCACCTTCGGCTTCCTCGAGCGCTACGGCCGGCTCTCCGAGCTCACCAAGCGCCACGACCTGCCCTACCACGTGGTGGGCTCCGACCTCTCCGGCGTCGTGCTCGCGACCGGCCCCGGCGTGACCCGCTGGAAGCCCGGCGCCCGCGTGGTGGCGCACTGCCTCTCGGTCGAGATGGAGGACCCCGACGGCCACAACGACACGATGCTCGACCCGCAGCAGCGGATCTGGGGCTTCGAGACGAACTTCGGCGGCCTCGCCGACGTCGCCCTGGTCAAGGCCAACCAGCTCATGCCGAAGCCGGAGCACCTCACCTGGGAGGAGGCGGCGTCGCCCGGGCTGGTGAACTGCACGGCCTACCGCCAGCTGGTCTCCAAGAACGGCGGCGACATGAAGCAGGGCGACAACGTCCTCATCTGGGGCGCCTCGGGCGGGCTCGGCGGCTTCGCGACGCAGTACGCCCTCAACGGCGGCGCCACCCCTGTCTGCGTGGTCTCCAACGAGGAGAAGGCCGCCATCGCCCGGAGGATGGGTGCGGAGCTGATCATCAACCGCTCCGAGGAGGGCTACAAGTTCTGGAAGGACGAGCACACCCAGGACCCGAAGGAGTGGAAGCGCTTCGGCGCCAAGATCCGCGAGCTCACCGGCGGCGAGGACATCGACATCGTCTTCGAGCACCCCGGTCGCGACACCTTCGGCGCCAGCGTCTACGTCACCCGCAAGGGCGGCACCATCACCACCTGCGCCTCCACCACCGGCTACATGCACGAGTACGACAACCGCTACCTGTGGATGAACCTCAAGCGGATCATCTCCTCGCACTTCGCCAACTACCGCGAGTCGTGGGAGGCCAACCGCCTCGTCGCCAAGGGCAAGATCCACCCGACCCTGTCGCGGACCTACGGCCTCGAGGACGTCGGCCAGGCGGCGCTCGACGTGCACCACAACCTCCACCAGGGCAAGGTCGGCGTGCTGTGCCTGGCCCCCGAGGAGGGCCTCGGCGTGCTCGACGAGGAGCTGCGCGCCACCCACCTCACGCAGATCAACGCCTTCCGCGGCCAGTAGCGGCCACTGGACGAGCACCCCGGGAAGGCTCGGGACGCCCGTCCCACCGACCCCACCGGTCACACGTCCCGGTCCCCCGACGGCTCTCAGCCGTCCGGGGACCGGGACGTTCGTCGTTTTCGGCGGACACGCCGACGAGACACGCAACCGCGGACGGGCTTTTGGCGCCGCATCGGTGACACTAGGGAATGGCTCCCGCCCGCCCGCCCAGGAAACGCAAGCACGAATCGAGGGACACTCCCATGACCGAGCGCTCCGGACTCTCCATCTTCGACGAGACCGACGACAGCACCGAGACCTCCACCCTTCCCGCCGTCGCGCCGGCCAAGCCCTCCGCCGCGGTGCCCGGGCAGGCGCCGTCGGCGAACGCCGCCCCGGCTCCAGCTCCGGCCCCCGCCCGTCCGGCGGCCGCCGCCCCCGCCGCGAGCCCCGAGCCGCGTGCGGCCTCGCCCCGCACGTCGAGCGGCTTCCCGATCGGTCGCCGCGGCTACGACACCGCCGCGGTGGACCGCAAGGTCGGCCAGCTGAGCAGCGAGAACTCCGCCCTGGCCCGTGACCTCGACGGGACCCGCCGCCGCCTCGCCGAGGTGGAGCAGCAGCTCGGCTCGCTGCGCGACCGGGCCAGCGAGAACGAGAACCCGACCTACGCCGGGCTGGGCGGTCGGGCCAGCGAGCTGCTGCGTCTGGCCGAGGAGCAGGCCGACGAGGTCATCGCGGCCGCCAAGCACCGCGCCGACGAGCTGCTGCGCACCGCCAGCGCCGACGCCGCGTCGCTGAAGTCCCACGCCTCGCGCGACGCCGAGGACATGCGGATGGTCCAGCTCAAGGAGCTCGACGAGGCCCGCACCTCGGCCATGAGCGAGGTCGAGCACCTGCGCTCGTCCGCCCAGGCCGACGCGGCCGACATGGTGGCGTCCGCCGAGCGCGACGCCTCGCAGCGTCGCCTGGCCGCCGAGCAGGAGGTCAACGCGCTGCGCACCGGCGCCCGTCGCGAGGCGGAGCAGGCCCTGGCCACCGCCCACCGCGAGGTGCAGGAGATGCAGCGTGGGCTCGCGGTCGAGAAGGAGCGCCTGACCCGCGAGGCCGCCGAGCACCACAGCACCGCCGTGGCCGAGACCACCGCGCTGGTCCAGGAGGCGGAGGCCCGGGCCGACGCCGCCGAGCAGCGCGCCCGCGAGGCCATCGCGCAGGCCACCAACCAGCGCCAGGCCGCCGCCGACGAGGCCGAGCGCCTCCTCACCCGCGCCCGCCGCGAGGCCCAGCAGGTCGTGTCGTCGGCGCAGACCCAGGCCGCGACCTTCGTCGCGACCGGTCAGGCCGAGGCCGAGCGCGAGCTCGAGGCCCTGCGCTCGGAGGTCGACCGCTACACCAAGCGGCGTGACGCGATCGTGGCCCAGCTCGGCGCCCTGCGCGACGTGGTGGCCGGCTTCGCCGACGGCCCCGAGCCGCGCGGCAAGGACGCCGGCACGGAGTGACCAGCAAGGTCCGCCCCCCGGCGGAGACGTCCGACGCGCCATCGCACCTGTGGCACCACCACGGTCCGGTGGCGCTCGGCTTTCTCTTCGGGGTCGGGGCGCTGACGGCGTACTGGCTGGGGAGCCTGCTGCTCTCGGTCAGCGGCGTCATCCTGCTCGTGGTCGTGGCGATGTTCCTCGCCGTCGGTCTCGACCCGGTCGTGAGCTGGCTGGTCCGCCACCGCGTCAGGCGGCCCTGGGCCGTGGTCATCGTGATCTCCGGGGTGCTGTTCGCGCTGGTGATGTTCTTCGTCGCGCTGGTGCCGGTGATCTCCGAGCAGGTGGGGCGGATCATCGACCAGGCTCCGGGCTGGTTCGCGCAGCTGCAGCGCAGCGAACGGGTGCAGGACCTCGACGAGCGCTTCGGCGTGGTGCAGAAGGTCGAGGACTTCGTCACCAGCGGCGACTGGGCCTCCGGCCTCTTCGGCGGCGTGGTCGGCCTGAGCCTGGCGTTCTTCGGGTTCCTGGCCAACACGTTCTTCGTGACCGTGCTGATGCTCTACTTCCTGGCCTCCCTGCACACCACCAAGCAGGCGCTCTACGACCTCGCCCCCCGCAGCCGCCGCGCGCGGGTCTCCGATCTCGGTGAGCAGATCTTCACCAGCGTGGGCGGCTACGTCGCGGGTGCCTTCGTGGTCGCCGTGTGCGCCGGCACCTGCTCGCTGGTGTTCCTGATGGTCGTCGGGCTCGCCGAGTACGCCGTCGCGCTGGCCGCCGTGGTGGCTTTGCTGGACTTCATCCCGATGATCGGGGCGACCCTGGGTGCGGTGGTGGTCTCGGCGATCGGCTTCGCCACCGACCTCAAGATCGGCATCGCCTGCGTGATCTTCTTCCTCGTCTACCAGCAGGTGGAGAACTACGTGCTCTACCCCCGCGTCATGCAGCGCTCGGTCAACGTGCCCGGCTCGGTGACCGTGATCGCCGCGCTCGTGGGCGCCGGTCTGCTCGGCGTGGTCGGAGCGCTGCTGGCCATCCCCACGGCCGCCGCGGTGCTGCTGCTGGTGCGTGAGGTCTGGACGCCGCGACAACAGGCCCGCTGACCCGGGCCGCCCCGTCCGGTCACGACCCGGTCAGCACCAGGCCCGGACCCCGCCGGCGCTGAGCGCCAGGTCGCGGCGTACGACGGGGTGGTCGCCGAAGCGTCCGCAGGTCCACGCGAAGTCGGCGTCGCGGTACTCCACCATCAGCACCCGGGGCCCGTAGGTGTCGACGTACCCCTGGCACTCGCGCCATCGCCCGCACTCCTCCGCGATGGCGAAGTCGAAGCCCAGCTGCGGCCCGCGTGCGCCGAGCTCGACCCAGTTCTTCTGCGCGACCGCCAGCCCGGCCGCGTGGGCGTCGCTCACCAGCAGCCGCGCGAACGCTCGCGCGTCCGCGGCGCTCAGCAGCCCGCGGCTGCGCGTGAAGGAGTCGAGGTTGTCGAGCTCGACGGCGTCGTAGCCGTCGGCGGCGCACCCGGCGGTCCAGCCGGCCACGATGCGGGCCAGCCGCTCCCGCTTCGCCGCCGTGCGGATGTCGAGCAGCCACTCCCCCCAGGCGCTGTCGACCACGGGCGAGCCCGCCTTCTTCAGCACGAGGTCCCACCGGGCGCGCCAGAAGCGCCTCTCGTCGGGCTGGGTCTGGAAACCGTTGACGTAGCAGATCGCGTAGGTGCCAGCAGCGGGCGCCTCGCGCCGGTCCCGGACCACGGTCCCCACCCGTGCGGGCGGCTCGGCGGGGCCGCCGAGCTGGTAGTCCCAGTCCAGGTCCGCCGGGGGCAGCGTGCGCACCGCGCCTCGGGCGGCCGCCTCCGGGTCGGCCCCGGCGGCGCCTGCCGGCCCCGAGGCGCCGACCGCGAGCGGCAGCAGCAGGCACGCGGCCAGCAGGACGCGGACGAGGGGAGGCAGGACGGGGCGACGGGTCATCACCCGCCCATCGTCCCCCTCCCCCCGCTCCGTGTCGGGGCTTTCGGTTGTCGCGTCAGACCGGCTGTGGGGTCTTCTCGTGGGCCCCCCCACCGGAGCCGCCGGCCGCGTCGTCCTCCGCGGTCAGCGGCTGGGCGATCGACTCCAGCGACTGGCCCTCGGCCTTGACCCCGAGGAAGGCGGCGACGATGCCGCCGGCGATCATCAGCGCCGCGCCGATGAAGTAGCCGATGGCGATCTGGGTGATGTCCTTGTCGGCCGAGGCCGCCTCGATGAGCCGGCCGAAGAGCAGCGGCCCGGCGATGCCGCCGGCGGCCGTGCCGATGGCGTAGAAGAATGCGATGCACAGGGCGCGCGTCTCCATTGGGAAGACCTCGCTCGCGGTGAGGTACGCCGCGCTGGCGCCGGCCGAGGCGAAGAAGAAGATCACCGCACCGAACAGCGTCAGGGTGGTCGCGCTCAGGTCGCCCAGCACGAGCCCGGCGATCGCGAGCAGGACGCCCGAGACCAGGTAGGTGCCCGAGATCATCGTCACCCGGCCGACGGTGTCGAAGAGCTGGCTGAGCAGCAGCGCGCCGGCGAAGTTGCTGGCGGCGAAGATCGCGAGGTACCACCCGGTCTGGCCGACACCGAGGAAGGTGGTCAGGGTGTCGCCGTAGGTGAAGAAGAAGGCGTTGTAGAGGAACGCCTGGCCCACGAAGAGCGAGAAGCACAGGATGGTGCGGCGCGGGTAGAGCGTGAACACGGTGCGGGCGATCTCCACGAGCGAGATGGTCCGACGCTGCCGGATGGTGATGGTCTCCGAGACGTCCGGCAGGTGGTGGCCCGACTCCGTGCCGACCTTGTGCTCGATGTCCTTCACGATGCGCTCGGCCTCGTCCTCGCGGCCGTGGATGAACAGCCAGCGCGGGCTCTCGGGGACGTTGCGTCGCACCACGAGGATGCCGACGGCCAGGATCGCGCCGAGCCCGAAGGCCAGGCGCCAGCCCCAGGCGGGGTCGACCAGGGTCGGGTCGAGCAGCGGGATGGTCAGCAGCGACCCGCCCGCGGCGCCGATCCAGAAGGAGCCGTTGATCGCGACGTCGACACGGCCGCGGTACTTCGCGGGGATGAGCTCGTCGATCGCGGAGTTGATGGCGGCGTACTCGCCACCGATGCCGGCGCCGGTGAGGAAGCGGGCGGCGAAGTACCACAGCGGCGTCATGGAGAACGCGGTCAGCACGGTGGCGACGGTGTAGATGCCGAGGCTCCACAGGAACAGCTTCTTGCGGCCCAGGCGGTCGGTCAGCTGGCCGAAGAACAGCGCCCCGAGGCAGGCCCCGGCGACGTAGATCGCGCCGGCCAGGCCGATGTCGGAGCTGCTCAGGCCCAGGCCCGTGCCCTCCGGCTTCAACGCCTCCGACATCGAGCCGACGATGGTGACCTCGAGCCCGTCGAGGATCCACACCGTGCCGAGCCCGATGACGACGAGCCAGTGCCACCGCGCCCACGGCAGCCGGTCCATGCGGGCCGGGATGTCGGTGGTGATCCGACCTGTCTCCACACTCATGTGACCGCCCTCCGCTCCGGAGTCGCGCGCGGAGCCGAGTGCAGGGCGGGCGAAGTCCCCGAAGACTTCAGGTGAGAGTGTCCCCCGTCACACCGCGGAGTAATCCCGGAAGCCCTTTTTCGTCTTCCGCCCCAGGTAGCCGGCGGCGACGAGGTGCTCGAGCAGCGGCGCCGGAGCGAAGCCGGGCTCGCGGAACTCCAGGTAGAGCTCGCGCTGGATGGCGAGCGAGACGTCGTTGCCGACCACGTCGAGCAGCGCGAACGGGCCCATCGGCAGCGCGCAGCCGTACTTCATGGCGGTGTCGATGTCGTCGGCCGTGGCGTAGTGGGCCTCGAGCATCTTGATGGCGTCGTTGAGGTAGGGGAACAGCAGGGCGTTGACGATGAACCCGGCGCGGTCGCCGCAGGAGACGGCGTGCTTGCCGACCTTGGCGCACAGCGCCCGGGTCGTCTCGGCGACGTCGTCGCTGGTGGCCACGGTGGAGACGACCTCGACCAGCTTCATGATCGGGGCCGGGTTGAAGAAGTGCATGCCCACCACGTCCTGCGGGCGCGAGGTGACCTTGGCGAGGCTGATGATCGGCAGGCTCGAGGTGGTGGTGGCGAGGATCGCGCCCGGCTTGCAGATCTCGTCGAGGTTCTCGAAGAGCACGGTCTTGACCTGGAGGTCCTCGGCGATGGCCTCGACCACGACGTCGACCTGGGCCAGGTCGTCGAGCGACGTGGCCCCGGTCAGCCGGCCGAGCACGGCGGCCTTGGCCGACTCGTCGAGCTTGCCGCGCTGGATCGCCTTGTCCAGGGAGCGCTCGATGGTGGCGCGGACCCCGTCGACCTTGGCCTGCGAGCGGCCGACGTAGACCACGTCGTACCCCGCCTTGGCGAAGACCTCCACGATGCCGCTGGCCATGGTGCCGGTGCCGACGACGCCCACGGTGGAGACGTCGTGGCGCAGCTGCGGTGCCTCGTCGGCCGACGGGGTGCGCTCGTCGGGGACGACGGCGGAGGAGTCCACGCCGTCGTAGGTGTAGAAGCCGCGACCGGTCTTGCGGCCCAGCAGGCCGGCGGTGACCATCTGCTTGAGGATCGGGGCGGGCGCGTGGAGACGGTCGCGGCCCTGCTTGTACATCGTGTCGAGGATCTCGTACGCCGTGTCGAGGCCGATCAGGTCGAGCAGGGCCAGCGGACCCATGGGGTAGCCGCAGCCGAAGCGCATCGCCGCGTCGATGTCCTCGCGGGAGGCGTAGCGGCCCTCGTACATGGACACGGCGTGGTTGAGGTAGCCGAACAGCAACGCGTTGGCGATGAAGCCCGCCTTGTCGCCGCAGACGACCGGGGTCTTCTCGAGCGACTCCACGAGTGCGGACACGTCGGCGAGCACGTCGGGCTGGGTCACGACGGTGCGGACGACCTCGACGAGCTTCTGGACCGGGGCGGGGTTGAAGAAGTGGACTCCGACCACGCGACCGGGGCGCGCGGTGGCCGTCGAGATCTCGGTGACCGACAGCGACGAGGTGTTGGTGGCGATGATGGCATCGGCGCCGAGGATGCCGTCGAGGGTGGAGATCACGCTGCGCTTGACGGCCAGCTGCTCGACGACGGCCTCGACGACGAACTGGCATCCGGCGAGCGCCTGCAGGTCGGTGCTGAAGGTGATGCGGTCGACCAGCTCGCTCTGCTCGGCCTCGGTCAGCTTGCCGCGGCTCACGGCGCGGGCGGTCGAGTTGGTGACGTGCTGGCGGCCGCGCTCCAGGGTCTCGTCGTCGACCTCGACGCCGACGACCTCGTAGCCGTGGCGGGCGAAGACCTCCGCGATTCCGGCGCCCATGGTGCCGAGGCCCACCACGCCGATGGTGGTGAACTCGCGGGACGGGGCGGTGCTGACCGGGGCGACGGCTTCTGCAGACATGGGCGCATCCTGCCACTCCCCGGGGCCTCCCGAGCCGACCCGTGAGGTACTTCACTGGCCGGTAACTTGTGGCCCGGACGGCCGGGTAGATTGCCGCCTTGTGAGACTCGTCGTCGCTCGGTGCCAGGTGGACTACGCGGGTCGGCTGTCGGCCCACCTGCCGATGGCGACGCGCCTGATCATGGTCAAGAACGACGGGTCGGTGCTCGTCCACAGCGACGGCGGCTCCTACAAGCCGCTGAACTGGATGTCACCGCCGGCCACCCTGCGCGAGGGCACCACCGACGACGGCCAGGTCGAGTGGAGGGTCACGTCCCCCAAGGCCGACGACACGCTGCGGATCCTCATCGAGGAGGTCCTCAGCGACACCCGCCACGACCTCGGCATCGACCCCGGGCTACAGAAGGACGGCGTCGAGAAGCACCTCCAGGCGCTGCTGGCCGAGCACCCCGCGACGCTCTCCGACGGCCTCACGCTCGTACGCCGTGAGTTCCCCACGGCGATCGGCCCGGTCGACCTGATGTGCCGCGACGGCGAGGGGCTGTCGGTCGCGGTCGAGATCAAGCGCCGCGGCGACATCGACGGTGTCGAGCAGCTGACCCGCTACCTCGAGCTGCTCAACCGCGACCCGCTGCTGACCGTCAACGGCGCGGTCCGGGGCGTCTTCGCCGCGCAGGCCATCAAGCCACAGGCGCGCGTGCTGGCCGAGGACCGCGGCATCGCCTGCGTCGTCGTCGACTACGACGCGCTCCGCGGCATCGACGACCCCAGCCACCGGCTCTTCTGACCGACGACCGGCGGCCGCTCTCCGGTCGCTCCGGAGCCGCAGGGCCGGCGGGTCAGGCGTCGGCGAGTGAGTAGTGGCGGGCCTCCTGGCCCTGGGCCCACGCCAGTCCGGCGGTGCCGAGGCCGATGAGGGCGGCACCGGCGGCGCCGTACGGCGGGAAGATGTGCTCCTCCGCGACCCACCAGGCGCCGAGCAGCACCATCGCGGTCCCGGGCAGGGCGACCCAGCCGGTGCGTCGGGCGACCTCGATCGAGGCCGCGCCGACAGCCACCAGCAGGCCCCACTCCCCCACGTCTCCGACCCGGCCGCCGATCTGGAAGATGTAGTCGACCTCGTCCGGGCGCAGCTGACCGGGCCCGAGCCGGTAGGTCACCCAGCCGGCGGTCAGCCCGCTGATGATGTCGAGGGCCGTGTAGCAGACCGCGTAGACGAAGGCACCGGCGTGCAGGACCAGCGCCAGCGGGTCCCGGCGCCCCCACACCAGCACCGACAGCGCGAGGCCCACCAGCGGGAAGACGAACATGCCCGCGAGGTGCATCTGCCACCAGTGGTGGGAGGTCGGGTAGCTCAGCGACCCGGGGTGGGTGGCGCCCACGACCCCCAGGGACAGGCCGGGCAGGGCGAGCAGCACGAGGCGACGGACGTCCATGGGGGCGAACCTACCGACCGGGTCTCAGCCGCAGGTCTCAGCCGCGTCCGACGAGAGACGTCACCTCGGCGGCGCAGCCCCACGAGAGCGTGACGCCGGCCCCGCCGTGTCCGTAGCAGTGGATGACGCGGTTCCCGCGCACCCCGGTGCGCTCCTCGAGGCGCACGCCTGAGCGCGCCGGTCGCAGCCCCACGCGGTGGCGCAGCACCCGCGCGCGCTTCAGCTGCGGCACCAGCGCCGTGGCCCGGGCGAGGACCTCGCGGGCGACGGCCTCGTCCGGCCGGCGGTCCCAGGCCCCCTCGGTGTCGGTGCCGCCGACGACGATGTCGTGCCGGCGCGGCACGACGTACGTCGGTCCCGCACTGTCGAGCCACCACTCCTCGAGCCCGACCTGCTCCACGACCACGACCTGGCCCCGCACCGGCACGACCGAGTCGTCGGACCCGAGCAGCCGGGCACCGAGCCCGCTGGCGTTGACGACCACCTCGGCCTGGTCGGGCAGCGCTGCCAGCGCCATGCGGGTCACGGTGCCGCCGAGGTCCTCGACCCGGTCGTTCAACCAGCCGAGGTAGACCGGCATCTCGGCGACCGGCACCTCCGCCGACCACCCGGCGGCGTACCCCGAGGGCAGGTCGGTGGCGGCCTCGACCGCCGGCAGCGCCGAGGCCCACCACGGCCGCGCCTCCGGTGAGCGGAGCACCTGGGTGCCGCGCCGCATCGTGACGCCGGTCGCCTCGTCGTCGGCCAGCGCGGTGAGGTCGGTGCAGGTCGTGGCGGCCCAGCCGAGCACGCGCTCGAGGGGGTAGGCGCGGTAGGGGTACCAGAGCGCGGCGGCCACCGCGGAGGTCGTCTCCAGCGGCAGGTCCCGCGCCAGCACCGCCACCTCGTGCCCGGCCTCGAGCAGGCGGACGGCGCACGAGAGCCCGACCACACCGGCCCCGACGACGGTCACGCGACTCATGCGCCTCAGTCTTCACCGCCGGGGCCGTGCGCGGACCGCGAACCGTGACCTTTCTCGGTGAAACGCGTTCTGACTGACAGTGCGTCGTGTCACATTGGGACGGCGTCCTCCGGCCTGGGCACTCCCGCCCGAGGTCGGGACCCGGAGAAGAACAGGTGTCCAGATGAGCCGTCCGTCGTCCGTCCGTCCCCCCTCGCGTCGCCCCTCGCGTCGCGCTGCGCGACCGCTCGCGGCCCTGCTGGTGGCGCCGCTCGTGGCGCTGCTGACGGCCGGGCTCGTGAGCGTGACGGCCCCGGCCGCCTCGGCCCACGAGGAGCGGACGTCGACCTTCCCGAAGGGCACCGGCGAGGTGCCGCGCTTCCTCGGCTACGACAACGCCCGCAGCCGCGTGGTCTGCCGGCCCGAGACCCGGGCGCTCGTCGCGGACATGCGCGCCGGCGCCGTGAAGGACCGCAACCAGCGGATGCTGCGACGCTGCGAGTTCGGCTCCATCCAGGACGCGATCAACACGATCTCGGCCCGCAACACCTCGATCTACGTGCTCCCGGGCACCTACCGCGAGACGAAGTACGCCGGCGACGAGCGGTCGGACTACTGCTCCAACCTCGAGACGGAGTCCAACGACCCGCTCGACGAGGTCGACTACATCGGCTCGGTGCCCGACCCCGAGGGCGAGGAGGGCGAGGACTCCGACCCGATCGCGCTGTCCTACTCCGACCAGCGCCGCTGCGCCCACAACCTCAACCTGATCGCGCTCTTCGGCGACGAGACGCCGCGCAACGACTCGATCGCCTGCGACAGCCGCTTCTGCGGGACGCAGATCGTCGGCACCGGCCAGCGCCGCACCGACGTGCTGATCGACAACCGCTTCAGCAAGCTCAACGCGCTGCGCGCGGACCGCATGAGCGGGCTCTACCTGTCGAACTTCGCGGTGCAGCAGGCCGAGTTCAACGCCGTCTACGTGATGGAGAGCGACGGGTTCGTGATCGACCGCCTGCTCACCCGCGGCAACGACGAGTACGGCATCCTCGCCTTCGCCTCCGACCACGGCGTCATCAAGCACTCCGAGGCCTACTACAACGGCGACTCGGGCATCTACCCGGGCTCGGCCTCGGACGTGAACGGCGAGAACGACCGCTTCCGTCCGAAGCGCTACTCGATCGAGATCTTCGGCAACCGCAGCCACCACAACACGCTCGGCTACTCCGGCACCGCGGGGAACTCGGTCTACTCCCACCACAACCGCTTCTACAAGAACGCGACCGGCATCTCGACCGACTCGCTCTTCCCCGGCCACCCCGGGCTGCCGCAGGACCACGCCCGCTGGAGCCGCAACAAGATCTACTCCAACAACGTCAACTACTTCACGAAGTACGTCGACACCGGGGTCTGCGCCAAGCCGATGCCGGAGCGCGGCTACCTCCAGGGCACCGTCTGCCCGGTCGTGCCGGTCCCCGTCGGCACCGGCGTGCTGATCGCCGGCGGCAACTTCAACTCCACCGACAACAACGAGATCTACGACAACTGGCGCTACGGGACGATGCAGTTCTGGGTGCCCGCCCCGCTGCGCGACGAGTTCGACCCGGCGAAGCTCTACGACACCTCGCACGGCAACCGCACCTTCGGCAACGAGATGGGCTTCGGGCCGCGCGGGCAGAAGCTCTACAACGGCATGGACCACTGGTGGGACGACGAGGGCCAGGGCAACTGCTGGGTGAACAACACCTCCTCGCGCGGCGAGCCGACCGACAACTTCCTCGTCGACCCGGGCCCGTGCGCCGAGGGTGGCTCCTTCAACTCCCCCGGCACCGCCGCGGTCAAGGACGCCGGCTTCCTCTCGTGCTCGCAGTACGACCGCAACGACCCGACGCTGCGTCACCCGCCGGAGTGCAACTGGTTCGACAGCCCGCCCAAGCCCACGGCGACCTCCGGGGACCCGTTCCCGATCGTGCCGGGCTCCGGCGAGATCGCCCCGCGCTCCTCGACGGTCGGCGGCCCCGACGTCGGCTGGGCGACCAGCCTGCTGGCGCTCGGCGCGCTGCTCGCCGTCGGCGCGGCGTCCCGCGCTCGGCGTACGGCGCGAGGCTGAGGTGCGCCGGGCCCTGACGGTCGCCGGCACCGTCACGCTCGCCACCGTCGCGGCCACCGGCGTGGCCGTGGCCACCGCCACCCCCGAGCTGGAGGCCACCGGACCGACCTCGGTCGCCGGCACCACCGGGACGGCCGTGTTCACGCTCGGCGACCGCACGATCCGGCAGGTCCGGTACGCCGACGGCGGCACCTTGGCCTACACGTTCACCGTGGAGAACGACGGCTGGCTGCCGCTGACGGTGACGGGCCTGCGGGCACCGGACCCCCAGCCGCGGCTGTTCGAGCTGAAGCGGGTGGTGGGCGCCGACGGCGACGCAACGATCGCCCTTCCGGCCCGCGGGTCGGCCGAGGTGACCGTGGAGATGCTCATGCGCGGCTGCGAGACCCTCTCGGCGCGCGCGGGCAGCATCGTCGACGAGGTCGAGCTCGAGCTCGAGAGCGCCGGGCTCCCCCGCGACACCGTCACGGTCGACCTGCCCGAGGAGGTCCGCGCCGGGTCACCGCGCGAGGCCGGCTGCGCCGACGCCACGGCCAGCTCGCGTCCCCCGGGCTGACAGCGGTCTCACTGCCCATGGCGGACTGGCACTCCCCATGGTGAGGACACCGTGGGGAGTGCTGGTCTCCCTGCATACCGTGGGAAACCAGCAGCCTCAGGCGAGGCCGCGGGCCGTGCGGATCTCGGCGACGATGCCGGCCATGATCTCGGTGAGGCCGAAGTCCTTGGGCGTGAAGACCGCGGCGACGCCCAGCTCCTTGAGGCGCGCTGCGTCCGAGGTCGGGATGATGCCGCCGAGCACGACCGGGACGTCGTCGAGGCCCTCGGCCCGGAGACCGTCGAGCACCGCCGGCACGAGCTCCATGTGCGAGCCGGAGAGGATCGAGAGCCCCACGCAGTGGACGTCCTCGGCCACCGCGGCCGCGACGATCTCGGCCGGGGTCAGCCGGATGCCCTGGTAGATCACCTCGAAGCCGGCGTCGCGGGCGCGCACCGCCACCTGCTCGGCGCCGTTGGAGTGCCCGTCGAGACCGGGCTTGCCGACCAGCAGCCGCAGCCGACCGCCCAGCTCCTCGCCCGTGGCCCGGACCGTCTCGCGGACCTCCGTGAGCGCCTCGCCGGGCTCGGCCACACCGACGGCGCCGGAGACGCCGGTGGGGGCGCGGTACTCGCCGAAGACCTCGCGCAGCGTGCCGGCCCACTCGCCGGTCGTCACGCCGGCGCGGGCCGCGGCCAGGGTGGCGTCCATGAGGTTGACCCCCGACTTGGCGTCGGCGGCCAGCCGCGCGAGCGAATTGTCGACCTCGCCCTGGTCGCGCTTCGCACGCCACTCCTCCAGGCCGCGCAGCGCGGCCCGCTCGGCCTCCGGGTCCGCGACCTGGATGGCGGTGTCGAGGTCCGCGGTCAGCGGGGACTCCTCGGTGGTCTGGAACTTGTTGACGCCGACCACGACCTCGTCGCCGGACTCGATGCGGCCGCGACGAGCGGCGTGGGAGGACACCAGCGCCTGCTTCATGTAGCCGGTCTCGACGGCCGCGACCGCGCCGCCCATCGCCTGCACCCGGTCGATCTCGGCGCGGGCGCTGGCGACGAGGTCGGCGACCTTGGCCTCGACCACGTGCGAGCCGTCGAAGAGGTCGGCGTGCTCGAGCAGGTCGGACTCGAAGGCCAGCACCTGCTGCAGCCGCAGCGACCACTGCTGGTCCCAGGGCCGCGGCAGGCCGAGCGCCTCGTTCCACGCCGGCAGCTGGACCGCACGGGCGCGGGCGTTCTTCGACAGCGTGACGCCCAGCATCTCCAGGACGATGCGCTGCACGTTGTTCTCGGGCTGGGCCTCGGTCAGGCCGAGCGAGTTGACCTGCACGCCGTACCGGAAGCGGCGCATCTTCTCGTCGGTGACGCCGTAGCGCTCCCGGGTGATCTCGTCCCACAGCTCGACGAAGGCGCGCATCTTGCACATCTCCTCGACGAACCGCACCCCGGCGTTGACGAAGAACGACATCCGGCCCACGACCTTGGCCATGTCGTCGGCCTCGACCTGGCCCGAGTCACGCACGGAGTCGAGCACCGAGATGGCCGTGCACAGGGCGAAGGCCAGCTCCTGCGTCGGCGTCGCCCCGGCCTCCTGCAGGTGGTAGCTGCAGATGTTGATCGGGTTCCACTTCGGGATGTGGTTGACGGTGTAGGCGATGGTGTCGGTGGTCAGGCGCAGCGAGTGCTCGGGCGGGAACACGTAGGTGCCCCGGGAGAGGTACTCCTTGATGATGTCGTTCTGCGTCGTGCCGGCCAGCTGGGCGTGCACCTCGCGCGGGTCGACGCCGGGGTTCTGCTCCTCGGCGACCACCTGATACAGCGCCAGCAGCCACATCGCGGTGGCGTTGATCGTCATCGAGGTGTTCATGCCGGTCAGCGGGATGTCGGCGAACAGCTGCCGCATGTCGCCCAGGTGCGGGACGGGGACGCCGACCTTGCCGACCTCGCCCTTGGCCAGGACCGAGTCGGGGTCGTAGCCGGTCTGCGTCGGGAGATCGAACGCGACCGACAGGCCGGTCTGCCCCTTGGCGAGGTTGCGGCGGTAGAGCGCGTTGGACTCCGACGCCGAGCTGTGCCCGGCGTAGGTCCGCATCACCCAGGGGCGGTCGCGCTCGGGGCGCACCTCACCGGTGCCCGGGGCCGTCTCCGCGGCGGTCTCGGCGGCGGGTGCGGCCGGGGGAACCTGGTCCTGCTGCTGGGTCATAGCGGCACCCTAGTGCCGGGTTACGCCCCGGTAACCGGGTTGTGAGGTGATCCACTGGGGCCCATCTCACACCGGGGAGCGAGCCCAGCGCCGACTCAGAGCCGACTCACTCGGAGGCGGCGCGCTCGAGCCGGAACAGCCGGCGCCACCCGCGGTAGGCGACCACCCGGCGCAACGCGGGCGAGCAGCCCACGAGGACGACCTGGCCGCCCGCGCGACGCACCTTGAGCGCGGCCGCGGCCAGCAGGTTGAGAGCGGTGACGTCGATCGACTCGACGTGCGTCACGTCGACGCGCACGTCCTCGTCGGGATGCCGCTCGATGTGGTCGTAGAGCGCTTCGCGCACCTCGGCCGAGCTGCGTCCGTCCAGGCGCCCCGTCAGCTCGATCGCCCCGTCGTTGTCCACGAGTTCCATGTGTCCCGTCCCTGCGGTCCGCCCACGCCGCCGCCAGCGTGGCTCACTCACTATGACGCACGCCACGTCGAAAACGTTGCACGCCGAGGTCGACGTTTTGCGGTCGTGACCTCGGGTAGGAGGAGGGCATGACCGAGTCGAACACACATTCGAAGTCCCCGTCCGCTGACCAGTCCACCGACGAGCCCACCCAGCATCCCACCGAGCAGCCCACCGGCCAGTCCGACCAGCCGGACGTCCTCGGCGCCGGCGCCGCCTCCCCCGGCACCACCGAGAAGGACCCGGAGAGCTGGGTCACCGGCGACGAGCCGATGACCGGCGCCCAGCGCAGCTACCTCGACACCCTGGCGCGCGAGGCCGGCGAGACCCTCCAGGGCGACCTCACCAAGGCCGAGGCGTCCGAGCACATCGACCGCCTGCAGGAGGCCACCGGCCGCGGCGCCTAGGTCGCAGCGGTACGACGCGGCGCGGCTCAGCGGTCGTAGTCGGGCAGCTCCACCCGCTCGACGTCGACCCCGAGCCGTTGCAGCGTCTCCACGAACCCGGGGTAGCCCCGGTCGATGTGGAACGAGTCGGCCACCGTCGTGCGTCCGCTGGCCGCCAGCCCCGCGAGCACGAGCGCCGCGCCGGCCCGGATGTCGTGGGCGACCACCTCCGCGCCCGACAGCAGGGGCCGACCTCGGACCACGGCGTGGTGGCCGTCGGTGCGCACGTCGGCGCCGAGCCGCGCCAGCTCCTGGGCGAACATGAAGCGCGCCTCGAAGACGTTCTCGGTGATCATCGCGGTGCCGTCGCTGACGGCCGCGAGGGCCATCGCGAACGGCTGCAGGTCGGTGGGGAACCCGGGGTAGGGCAGCGTCACGACGTCGAAGGCGTCGAGGCGCCGCTCGGCGGAGACCACGAACCCGTCGGGCCGCACCTGGACCTCCGCGCCCGCGCTGACGAGCTTGTCCAGCACGATGTCGAGGTGGCCCGCGACGCCGCCCTCGACGACGAGCTCGCCGCCGGCCATCGCGGTGGCGAACGCCCAGGTGCCCGTGACGATGCGGTCGGTGACGGTGGCGTGGGCGACCGGGTGGAGCCGGTCGACGCCGTCCACGACGAGGGTCGAGCTGCCGATGCCCTCGATGCGGGCGCCCATCTCGACCAGCATCGTGCACAGGTCCACGATCTCCGGCTCGCGGGCGACGTTGTCGACGACGGTCGTGCCGTGGGCGAGGGTCGCGGCCATCACGAGGTTCTCAGTGGCGCCGACGCTGGGGAAGTCCAGCCACAGCGGCGTCCCGACGAGACGGTCGACGACCGACGCGACGACGTACCCGTGCTCGATGCCGACCTCGGCCCCCAGGTCGCTCAGGCCACGCAGGTGCATGTCCAGGCCGCGGGATCCGATGTTGTCGCCCCCCGGCAGTGAGACCTCGGCCCGCCCGCAGCGCGCGAGCAGCGGCCCGAGCACGCTGATGGACGCGCGCAGGCGCCGCACCAGGTGGTACGGCGCGTGGTGGCCCAGCGTCTCCGGCACGTCGATGTCGACCCGCTCGGCGTCGAGGTCCAGACTCACCGTGCAGCCCAGCTCCTCCAGCAGCCGCGCCATGACGGCGACGTCGAGGATGTCCGGCAGGTTGGTGATCGTGGTGGTGCCGGGCGCGAGCAGCGCCGCAGCCATGAGCTTGAGCGCGCTGTTCTTCGCCCCGCCCACCCGCACCGTGCCGTGCAGCGGGGAGCGGTCCTCACCGCTGGTGACGACGAAGGCCTCCATCAGGACACCGCCTGCGCGTGGGGAGCCGCAGCCGCCAGCTGCTGCAGCCAGGCCGCCGTCTCGCGGGGCCGGCGCAGCCGCCGCACCGGCGGCAGGTCCGGGTCGGCCTCCCAGGCGGCGATGCGCGCCCGCTTGCTGGCGAAGGACCGGAAGTGCCACGCGACGATCGACTCGGACGAGAACGACTGCGCCAGCGTCTCGGTGTTGCCGTTGCAGATCGGGCGGCGGTCGACGACCCGCGCCACCGTGCGTCGCAGCAGCCGGGCCAACGACACCGCGCGCGGGTAGTCGAGGGCGACGACGAGGTCCGCGCGAGCCAGGGCGAGGTCCGACCAGACTCCCCAGGCCGAGTCGAGGACCCAGCCGTCGCGGGCGCAGACGACTGCCATCCGGCGCCGCTGCTCGTCGGGCAGCACCTGCACCCACCCCGGCAGCCAGCAGAGGTCGTCGACGGCGACGTGCTCGAGGCCCCGGAGCGCGGCGACCCGCGCGGCCAGCACCGACTTGCCCGACCCGGTGACGCCGTACACGAGGATGCGCTGCGCCCGGCCGTCCACCGCTGGGTCCTGGGTCGCACGCATCCGGCGAGGATACCGAGGTCGGAGGCCGGCACCGTGCGCGCCACCAGCCGTCCGGGCTCCCACCCCTCCCTCTACGCTGGGCCGATGGTCAACCTGACGCGCATCTACACCCGCACCGGTGACGCCGGCACCACACGGCTCGGCGACAACAGCGAGACCACGAAGACCGACCTGCGTCTCGAGGCGTACGCCGACGTCGACGAGCTCAACAGCCACCTCGGCCACGCGCTGGCGACGGGCGGGCTCGACGAGCGCTCGGTGGCGGTCCTCGTGCACGTGCAGAACGATCTCTTCGACGTCGGCGCCGACCTCGCCACCCCGGTGGTCGAGGACCCGGAGTTCCCGCCGCTGCGCGTGCTCCCGGAGTACGTCGAGCGCCTCGAGGCCTGGTGCGACGAGCTGAACGATCCCCTGGAGTCGCTGCGCTCCTTCATCCTCCCCGGGGGCACCCCCGGCGCTGCCCTGCTGCACGTGTGCCGCACGGTGGCCCGTCGCGCCGAGCGGGCCGGCTGGCGGGCCCACGAGGAGCACGGGGCGAGCATGAACGTGGTCGCCCTGACCTACCTGAACCGCCTGAGCGACCTGCTGTTCATCCTGGCCCGGCACGCGAACCGGGAGGTCGGCGACGTCCTGTGGGTGCCGGGCGGCGAGCGCTGACGTCGCCGGTCAGGCCGTCGACGAGCCGGCCAGCGTCTCGCGGATGACCGCGCCGAGCTCCTGGAGCGCCACGCCCTTCTCGACGTAGCGCGACGCGCCGGCGGAGACCACCCGCTCGGCCAGCACGCTGTCCTCGAAGCCGGAGAGCACCACGACCCGCAGGTCGGGGGCCTGCGCCAGCAGCAGGGGCAGCGCCTGGAGGCCGTCCATGCGCGGCATGGCCAGGTCCAGCAGCACCAGGTCGGGCCGCAGCTCGGCGGCGCGGGCCACGGCGTCCTCGCCGTCGGCGGCCTCGCCGACGACCTCGACGCCGGGCAGGGTCGACAGCTGGAGCGAGAGCAGGAACCGGACGTCCTCGGAGTCGTCGACGACCAGCACGCGCGCCGGCGGCGGCCCGTCCGCCGACCGCGCCGTCGGCACCCGCGGTGCGGTGGCGGCCCGGGCCCGGGGCCCGGTCGGGTCGTCGGCACTGTCCGGGTCGGGCGCCCCGTCGATCGTGCTCGCCTGGGAGCGCACGAGGTCGCCCGGACGCAGGTCGGTGCCGTCGAGGGGCTCGAGCAGGTCGGACATGAGCTGGCGTGCTGCGGCCAGGGTGCGCCGGTGCAGCCCGGTCGCGGTCTCGGTCTCGCCGGCCTCCAGGGCGTAGAGACCCGCACTCAGGCCCTGCACGACGTTGTCGTTGATCTCGAGCGCGGAGCGGCGACGCACCTGGGCCTCGCGCAGGTGCGCGGCCAGGGCCTCGCCCTCCAGCCGCTCACGCGACTCCCGCAGGAACAGCGCCTCCAGCCCGCGCCCCTGCGTGCCGTGCTCCTCCAGCGGAGCGCAGCGCACGTCGAGCTCGAGCGTCCGCCCGTCGAGGCCCGTCGCCGGCACCGCGAGGCCGTCGCCCGTCGATCCCGGGAGGATCTCCGTCAGCAGGCGCCCGACCGGGTCGCCACCGAGCAGGGCGGCCGCGCGACCGTTGGCCTGCACCACCACCCGGTCGGGTCCGCAGACCACGATGGCGTCCGGGGCCGCCTCGGCGAGCTCCTGGAACAGCACGCGGCTGCGCTCCCGCTCGTCCTCGGCCCGCACCCGCTCGGTGATGTCGATGCAGGTGCCGCGGAAGCGCACCGGGGTGCCGTCGTCGTCCTGGAGCACCTGGCCGTTGGAGGCCAGGTAGCGCAGCTCCCCGTCGGCCCGCACGATGCGCTCCACCATCTGGTAGGGCTCACCGGTCTCGTAGGCGCGCCGGTGCACCTCCGTCACCAGCTCGCGGTCCTCGGGGTGGATGAACGACAGGAAGCGCTCGTAGGAGGCGTTGAAGGACTGCGGCTCGTGGCCGTAGATCCGGAACAGCTGGTCCGACCACTCGTTGGTGTCGCTGGCCACGTGCCAGTCGTAGTCACCCATGCCGGCCAGCTGCTGGGCGTTGTCGACGCGGGCCTGGAGGTCGTGGAGCCGCTCGTGCTCGTCGCGGGCCTCCAGCGTGCGCAGCACGAGCGCCTGGGCCACGTCGTACGTCGGGTGCGGGCTCTCGTGGCCCGCGCACCAGGCGAGCACGAGGTGGCCCAGCAGGCCCGGCAGCGGCTGGCACACGACCGCGACGACCCCGGCCCCGGCCCACGCCGGCGGCACCGCGATGCCGGCCGCGGCCTCACCGCGGTGCCGGTGGCCGTCGAGGGCGGAGGCGGGGAGCTCGCTGAGCCCGTGGCTGCTCGCCACGGCCGTGCCACCCGCGCGCGGCTCGAGGACCCATCCCCCGGCGGCACCGGCGAGACGGCACAGGTGGGGCACCACCGTGTCCAGCAGCTCGCGGGCGGTGGCTGCCTCCTCGCACACCCGAGCGACGGTGACGAGCTCGCTCTCCTGCGGGCTGCACCCGAGGTTCTCCACGGCCATGACTCCTCCCGGGACGCCGCCGATGGCCGGAGGGCACACCGAGGTGGACGTCCCCCAGACGTCGACGACGCTACGCCGCGCGGACCCGTGGCGGCAGGCCCAGAAGACCTAGACCGGGCGGGGACTCTGGCCCGGAGGTGCGGCCTCCAGCCAGGACAGGAAGCCGGTCACGGCCGACTCCGCCATGGCGAGCTCGATCAGTCCCTGAGCCCGACGGCACGAGACGATGACGTGCCCCGCGTAGAGCGCGGAGGCCTCGGAGGCTTCCGGCGGCCGCTGCCCGAGGTACTCCACCTCGGCGCGCACCACGACGTCCATGGGCCGCGGCACGACCGAGAAGATGCGGAAGAACTGCAGCGTGTCCTCGGCGTAGCGGCCCACGCCCAGCACCCACCCCCGCCCGGGCCGGAGCTCGCCGGCGCGCAGGCTGAGGTCGAAGGTGCCGCCGGCGCGTGAGATCCACCGTCGCCGGACGACGAGCGCGACGGCGTACAGCGCGACCAGCAGCAGGACGCCGCCCAGCACGTCCACCAGCCACTGCCACCACGGCATGAACGGGGCCCTCTCCCGGCCTGGTCAGACCGAGTCGCGCGCGGTCAGGACTTCGAGGACTCCGCGGCGCGGATCCTGGCCTCGGCCCACGCCCGGGCGGCCTTCTCGGCCGCCTCGTCGTCGTTCTCGCCGGCCCCGTGCGCGCGGTCGAGGTCGCCGCGCGCCTTCTCGAGGTCGATCTCGTGCGACATCTCGGCGTGCTCGGCCAGGATCGAGATCCGGTTGGCCGCCACCGACAGGAAGCCCGCGTCGACGGCCGCGATCCAGGTCTCCCCGTCGCCGGTGGTCACGTCGACGATGCCGTCGACCATGAGCGAGAGCATCGGGGCGTGGTTCGGCAGGATGCCGACGTCACCCTCGGTGGTGCGGGCGACGACCATTCTGGCCTCGCCCGACCACACGAGGCGGTCGGCCGAGACCAGCTCGACCTGCATGGTGGTCTCGCTCATGAGCGGCTCTTGCCGCCGGTCTGCTCCTGGATCTCCGACCACTTCTTCTCGACGTCGTCGAGACCGCCGCACATGAAGAAGGCCTGCTCGGCCACGTGGTCGTACTCACCGTCGCAGATCTTGTTGAACGCCTCGATGGTGTCCTTGACCGGGACCGTCGAGCCCTCGAGGCCGGTGAACTGCTTGGCCACGTAGGTGTTCTGCGACAGGAAGCGCTGGATGCGACGCGCCCGGTGGACGGTGATCTTGTCCTCCTCGGAGAGCTCGTCGACACCGAGGATCGCGATGATGTCCTGCAGCTCCTTGTTGCGCTGGAGGATCTGCTTCACGCGGATCGCGGCGTCGTAGTGCTCGCGCCCGATGTACTGCGGGTCGAGGATCCGCGACGTCGAGGTCAGCGGGTCCACCGCGGGGTAGATGCCGAGCGAGGCGATCTCACGGGAGAGCTCGGTGGTCGCGTCCAGGTGGGCGAACGTGGTCGCCGGGGCCGGGTCGGTGTAGTCGTCGGCGGGGACGTAGATCGCCTGCATCGAGGTGATCGAGTGGCCGCGGGTCGAGGTGATCCGCTCCTGCAGGACGCCCATCTCGTCGGCCAGCGTGGGCTGGTAGCCCACCGCGCTCGGCATGCGGCCCAGCAGCGTGGAGACCTCGGAGCCGGCCTGGGTGAAGCGGAAGATGTTGTCGACGAAGAGCAGCACGTCCTGCTCCTTCACGTCGCGGAAGTACTCCGCCATCGTGAGCGCGGAGAGCGCGACGCGCAGGCGGGTGCCCGGCGGCTCGTCCATCTGGCCGAAGACGAGGGCCACCTTGTCGAAGACGTCGGCCTCCTGCATCTCCTGGATGAGGTCGTTGCCCTCACGGGTCCGCTCCCCCACCCCGGCGAAGACCGACACACCGTCGTGGTCCTTCGCGACGCGGGCGATCATCTCCTGGATGAGCACGGTCTTGCCGACGCCGGCGCCGCCGAACAGGCCGATCTTGCCGCCCTGCACGTAGGGGGTCAGCAGGTCGATGACCTTGATGCCGGTCTCGAACATCGTGGTGCGGGCCTCGAGCTGGTCGAAGGCCGGCGCCTTGCGGTGGATGGCCCACCGCTCGTCGACCTCGAGCTTCTCGCCCTCGGCGAGGTTCATGCAGTCGCCGGTCACGTTGAACACGCGACCGAGGGTGACGTCACCCACGGGGACCGAGATCGGGCCGCCGCTGTCGGTCACCTCGGCGCCGCGCACCATGCCGTCGGTGGGCTTCATCGAGATCGAGCGCACCATGCCGTCGCCGATGTGCTGGGCGACCTCGAGGACGATCCGCTGGGTCTCGTCGCCCAGCGTCACCTCCACGCTGAGGGCGTTGTAGATCTCGGGCATCGCGTCGATGGGGAACTCGACGTCGACGACCGGGCCGATCACGCGTGCGATACGGCCCACGGCGCCCCCGGTGCGGTCGGTGGCCTCGTCGCTGATGGTGGCTGTCATCTCTCTCACTTCTCCGTCGTTCGGGGGAACATCTGTGATCATTCCTTGCCGGCGTTGGCGTCGGCCAGGGCGTTCACGCCGCCGACGATCTCGCTGATCTCCTGCGTGATGCCCGCCTGGCGGGCCTGGTTGGCGATCCGCTTGTACTTCTTGATGAGCTCCTCGGCGTTGTCCGTCGCCGACTTCATCGCGCGCTGCCGGGCGGCCAGCTCGGAGGCGGCCGCCTGGAGGAGCGCGAAGTAGATCCGCGACTGGACGTACTTCGGGAGCAGGCCGTCGAGCACCTCCGAGGGGCTGGGCTCGAACTCGTAGAGCGGCAGCGCCTCCTCGGCGTCGGGCTTGGACTCGCCCTCGACGATCTCCAGGGGCAGCAGGCGCACGGCCGTCGGCTCCTGGGTGAGCATGGAGCGGAAGCGCGTGTAGACCACGTGCACCTCGTCCACGCCGGTGTCCTCGGTCAGGAACTCGCCGATCAGCTCGTCCCCGATCGCCTTGGCGACGTCGTAGGTCGGCTGGTCGGAGTGACCGGTCCAGGACTCCGCGATGTCACGGTCGCGGAACTTGTAGTAGGCCACGCCCTTGCGTCCGGAGACGTAGATCGCGGCGTCCTTGCCCTCGCCCTTGAGCTTCTCGACGAGACGCTCGGCCTCCTTGAGCACGCTCGAGGAGTAGGCACCGGCCAGGCCTCGGTCGCTGGTCACGACCAGCACGGCGGCCCGGTTGGAGTCGGTGGTCTCCTGCGTCAGCGGGTGGTCGACGTTGGAGTACGTCGCCACCGCCGACACCGCCCGCGTGAGCTCACGGGCGTAGGGAGCGGCTGCCTGGGCCCGCTGCTGCGCCTTGATGATGCGCGACGCAGCAATGAGCTCCATCGCCCGCGTGATCTTCTTGGTCGACTCGACCGACTTGATCCGGGCGCGGTACTCGCGCAGCGATACGGCCATGCGTCAGCCCCGCTTCTGCTTGACGATCTGCTCCTGCTCGACGTCGTCGTCCTCGAGCGCCTCGTGCTCCTCGTGGCCGGCCTTGATCGAGCCGCCCTCGGAGGTCTCGAACTGGTCGGCGAACTTGTCGAACGCCTTCTCCAGGGAGTCGGCGGTGTCGTCGTCGAAGTTGCGGCTCTCGCGGATGCCCTCGAGGATGCCGGACTCCTGACGACGCAGGTAGTCGAGGAACTCGGACTCGAAGCGCAGGACGTCGTCGGTCGGGACGGCGTCGAGCTTGCCGCTCGTGCCCGTCCACAGCGAGACCGTCATGTCCTCGAGCGAGTACGGCGAGTAGGCCGGCTGCTTGAGCAGCGCCATGAGGCGCTGACCGCGGTCGAGCTGCTGGCGCGAGGCGGCGTCGAGGTCGGAGGCGAACATCGCGAAGGCCTCCATGGCGCGGAACTGCGCCAGGTCGACCTTGAGCGAGCCGGTGACCTTCTTCATCGCCTTGGCCATCGCCGCACCGCCGACGCGCGACACCGAGACGCCGACGTCGATGGCCGGACGCTGGTTGGCGTTGAACAGGTCGGACTGCAGGAAGATCTGGCCGTCGGTGATCGAGATGACGTTGGTCGGGATGAAGGCCGACACGTCGTTGGCCTTCGTCTCGATGATCGGCAGACCGGTCATCGAGCCCGAGCCCATGTCGTCGGACAGCTTCGCGCAGCGCTCGAGCAGCCGCGAGTGGACGTAGAAGACGTCACCGGGGAAGGCCTCGCGACCCGGGGGACGACGCAGCAGCAGCGACACGGCGCGGTAGGCGTCGGCCTGCTTGGTCAGGTCGTCGAACACGATGAGGACGTGCTTGCCGTCGTACATCCAGTGCTGGCCGATGGCCGAGCCGGTGTAGGGGGCGAGGTACTTGAAGCCGGCGGAGTCCGAGGCGGGCGAGGCGACGATGGTGGTGTACTCCATCGCGCCGGCCTCCTCGAGGGCGCCACGCACCGACGCGATGGTCGAGCCCTTCTGACCGATCGCGACGTAGATGCAGCGCACCTGCTTGTCGGGGTCGCCGGAGTCCCAGTTGCTCTTCTGGTTGATGATCGTGTCGATCGCGATCGTGCTCTTGCCGGTCTGGCGGTCGCCGATGATGAGCTGGCGCTGGCCGCGGCCGACCGGGGTCATGGCGTCGATGGCCTTGATGCCGGTGGCGAGCGGCTCGTGCACCGACTTGCGCTGCATCACGCTGGGGGCCTGGAGCTCGAGGGCGCGGCGGCCCTCGGCCTCGATCTCGCCCATGCCGTCGATCGGGACGCCGAGCGGGTCGATGACGCGACCCAGGAACTTGTCGCCGACGGGCACCGAGAGGACCTCGCCCGTGCGGCGCACGGTCTGTCCCTCCTCGATCCCCTCGAAGTCACCGAGGACGACGACGCCGATCTCGCGGGTGTCGAGGTTCAGGGCCAGGCCGCGGGTGCCGTCCTCGAACTCGAGCAGCTCGTTCGCCATCGCGGAGGGCAGTCCGGTGACCCGGGCGATGCCGTCGCCGGCCTCCGCCACGGTGCCGACCTCTTCCCGGCTGGCGGTGTCGGGCTCGTAGTCGGCCACAAAGCGCTGAAGCGCGTCCCGGATCTCGTCCGGACGGATCGAAAGCTCCGTCATCGTGTCGTCCTGCTCTCTTCTGGGTTGAGGTCTACAAGTCTGGGTGGTCGGTGGTGAGCTGACCAGGTCTAACCGGCGAGCTTGCGCCGGGCGTCGTCGAGGCGGCTCGCCACGGACCCGTCGATGACGTCGTCACCGATCTCGACCCGCATCCCGCCGATGAGGGCGGGCTCGACGATCAGGTTGAGGTGGATGTCGCGGCCGTACTGACGGCCCAGGGCCGCGCGCAGGCGCTCCTGGTCGCTGTCGTCCAGGGGCTGGGCGCTGCGCACCGTGGCGACCCGCTCCCCCTGCACCGACGCCGCCACCTTCTGGTACTCGGCCACGGCGAGCGCGACCGTGCGGTGGGTGCCGGCGACGGCCTGCTCGACGAGGCGCAGCGTGGAGGCGAGCACCTTGTTCTCGAGGATCCCCTGGAGCAGGGTCCGCTTGTCGTCGACCGAGCGCGCCGGGTCGCCGAGGACGTTGCGCAGCTCCGGGTTCTCGGTCAGCGCACGGCTCACCGCGAACAGCTCGTCCGCCACCCGGCCCGGGTCGTCGGCCGAGCGGACCGTGGTCCGCACGCCCAGCAGCTCGAGGCTGTCGGCGAGGTCGCGCGGCGCGGTCCACCGCTGAGCCGTGGCCGTGGCGAGCACGTCCACCGACTCGTCGGCCACCTTGCCGGCGAAGATCGACCGCACCAGCTCGGCCTTGGCCGAGTCGTCGAGCGAGACGTCGGTCACCACGCGCCGCAGCCGCGGCTCACGGCGTACGACGTCGGCCAGGCCGAGCAGGTCCTGACCGATCTCGGCGGTCTTGCGCGAGCCCGCGGCGTCGAGCGCGTCCGACAGCTGCGACTCCAGCCGTCGGGCCGCCTCGGCCGAGGGACCGCGCAGGGTGCTGGACACCATGCTGCTCACCGACCCCCGTCGTTCGGGTCGGCGGCGGCGCGCGCGGTCTCGAGGGTCTCGAGGTCGGCCAGGAAGCGGTCGACCACGCGGTTGGCGCGGTCGTCGTCCTCGAGGGCCTCCCCGACGATGCGACCCGCGAGCGCGGTGGCGAGCGTGCCCACCTCGGCCCGCAGCTGGGTCACGGCCTGCTGGCGCTCGGCCTCGATCTGCGCCTTGCCGTGCTCGACGATGCGCGTGGACTCCTCCCGGCCCTGCTCACGCAGCTCCGAGACGATCTGGGCACCCTGCTCGCGCGCCTCCTCGCGGATGCGCGCAGCCTCGTGCCGGGCCTCGCCCAGCTGCTTCTCCAGCTCGGCGAGACGCTTGTCGGCCTCGGCCTGCTTGGTCTCGGCCGCCTTGAGGCCACCCTCGATGGCGTCGGTGCGCTCGGCGAAGACCTCCTCGAACTTCGGCACCACGAACTTGCGCAGCGCGAAGAACAGGATGCCGAAGACGACCAGCGACAGCCCGATCTCGGCCAGGTGCGGCAGGATCGGGTTGAGGTCTTCGCCTCCGGAGTGGAACACGGGTGTCTGGAGCATCAGCAGCAGTCCTCAGCAGTTGGGGCCGGGGTCGTCAGATGACGAACGCGAGCGCGATACCGATGATGGCGAGCGCCTCGGCGAGCGCGAAGCCCAGGATGGCGATCGACTGCAGGCGGCTCTGGGCCTCCGGCTGACGCGCCACACCGTTGATGTAGGCGGCGAAGATCAGACCGATGCCGACACCGGGGCCGATGGCGGCGAGGCCGTAACCGACCATGTTGAGAGAGCCTTCCACGGCTTCTTCCTTTCTGTTGTTTCTATCTGCTCTCAGTGCTCTTCAGAGATCGCACTGGAGATGTACATGGCGTTGAGCAGCACGAACACGTAGGCCTGGAGGAACTGGATCAGCAGCTCCAGGAACGAGATCGCGATGAAGAGCACCCAGGCGAGGATGCCCACAGGCTTCACCAGGAGCGAGCCCTCCAGGAGGAGGTACTCACCGCCCAGCGCGAACAGGATGAGCAGCAGGTGGCCGGCGAACATGTTGGCGAAGAGTCGCAGGGCCAGCGTGACGGGCCGCACGAGGATGTTCGACATGAACTCCAGCGGCACGAGCAGGATGAGCATCGGCCCGGTGATGCCGGCCGGCACGCACTGGTGCTTGAAGTAGCCCAGGACGCCGTGCACGCGCATGCCGGCGACGTTGTAGATGATCCAGCTCAGCAGCGCCAGGCCGTAGACGAGGCCGGAGCGGGAGAACGTCGGGAACTGGATGAACGGGACGCTGGCCATGAAGTTGTTGACCAGGATGAAGAAGAACAGCGCGAAGAGGTAGGGCACGTACTTGATGAAGTCGTGCCCGCCGATGATGTCGCGACCCAGGCTGTTGCGCACGAACCCGTAGGCCTGCTCGCCGGCGAACTGCATCCGGCCCGGCACCATGGACTTCTTGGCGATCGCGAGGCGGAAGAAGACGAAGACCAGCACGCCGGCGATGACGATCTGGAGCATCGGCTTGGTGACGCCGTAGTAGAACTCCTGCCCGAACATCGAGAAGGTGGCGTCGCCACCGAAGATCGGCGGCAGGTTGAAGTCGGCGGGCCCCGGAGGGGTGAACTCCTCGCCGGACGTCAGCACGGCTGCGTTCCTCACCAGCTCTCCTTCATCAGTTCTGTGCGGGATCGTCGTGCGGTCGTGCGGGGTCCGGCTCCGGTGCGTGGTCGATCGGCAGCTGCGGGTCGGACGAGGGGGGTGCGGGCGGTCGTTCTCGGTTGAAGCGGCTGAAGGTCAGGTACAGGCCCAGCGTGGCGCCCGCGACGATGCCCAGCGCCACCAGGAAGCTGGTGCCCAGCCACCGGTCCGCGAGCCAGCCGAGGAACCCGTAGAGCCCCACTCCCGACACGATGTACCCGAACGCGTGCCAGGGGTCCCCGCGCGGAGACTCCTGGGCAGCGGCCGTGGGATCTCCGGAGGAGGGACTCGACTGACTCATTGCCTCGGCGACAATAGCAGCCGCGAGCCGGCCCCATCACCGGGTCACCCCCACCGCGTGAGTCGTCTCACCGGGGGTGCCCGCGCGGAGCGTGCCGACGAGCAGCGCGCCCATCCACACGAGGGTCCCGACGATCACGGTGCCACCCAGCCAGCGCGCGTCGAAGGTGCCGGGCGCGACGTCGGAGCGGTTCACCGCGACCAGCACGACGGCCAGCAGCAGCACCTGGAGCGTGTAGGTCATGAGTGCGAAGAGCATCGACGCACGCGGCGCGACGGTCGCCACCAGGTTGACGCTGAAGGCGCCGAAGGTGAAGAACGAGACGACGAGCAGGGCTCCGGCGGCGGCGCCGGTCGCGGCGCCGGACCCGCCGACGAGCAGCGCGAGGAGGGCCAGCACGACGCCGACGGCGGTGACCGCGACCGACGCGAGGCCGAGGCCCTCGACCCTCACACCGCTCCCGGCGACGGGGGTGGCGGGTCCTTCGGTCGTCATGATCGGCGGCCGTTTCTGCTCGAGGACGGTCGGTCGGTGGCGCTTGTGAAAATTAGCACAAGCGCCCGGTCGGACCCAATTCGATCGATCAACCCGCCCCCGCCGCGGGGTCGCCGACGTCTCATCGGCGCGGCGGCGGCGGCACGTAGTCGTCGTGGTGGGTCCAGCCCGGACGCTCCACCCGGGGCACCACCACCGTCAGGACGACGGTCACCACCAGCCACCCGGCCAGCGCCAGGAACACCACCCGGTTCTGGTAGACGGCCACGGCCGTGCCCCCCAGCGAGATCAGCGCCGCCCAGAGCCACATGATCGCCACGGCGCGCCGGTGGGAGTGGCCGAGCTCGAGCAGGCGGTGGTGCAGGTGCTGCTTGTCGGGGCTGAACGGCGACAGCCCCTTGCGGGTGCGCCTGAGGATCGCCAGCAGCAGGTCCAGGAACGGCAGCACCAGGATCGAGATCGGCAGCAGCACGGGCAGCAGCACCGGCAGCAGGCTGGCCTGGGTGGTCTCCCCCACCACGTCGATCGGGAAGTTGGCGGTCAGCGTCAGCGCCGACCCGGCCAGCACGAGCCCGATGAGCATCGACCCGCTGTCGCCCATGAACATGGCCGCCGGGTGGAAGTTGTGCGAGAGGAAGCCCAGGCACCCGCCCGCCAGGGCCGCGCACAGCAGCGCCGCCGGGATCGCCAGCGACTCGCCGTTGACCGCCGCCAGCCGGTAGGAGAAGAGGAAGTAGCCGACCGCCCCCAGCCCCACCACCCCGGCCGCGAGGCCGTCGAGCCCGTCGACGAAGTTCACCGCGTTGACCGTCGCGACCACGATGATCACCGTCGCCACGGCGGCCTGCGAGATGTCGAGGGTGAGCATGCCGTTGCCGGGCAGGTAGAGGTAGTAGAGCTGCACGTCGTTGTAGACCATGTAGCCCGCCGCCAGCACCTGGCCGCCGAGCTTGGTCAGCGCGTCGATCTCGAAGAGGTCGTCGACCACGCCGAGAGCGCACACCATCCCCCCGGCCGTCAGCACGACGCCGGCGTCGGACAGCGCCTGCTCGCCGGCCCGCGACAGGAACGGAAGGTTGCGGGCCACGACGTACGCCGCGACGAGGCCGCCGTACAGGGCGAGACCGCCGAAGTACGGGATGGGGACCTCGTGGACGTCGCGGTCGCGCACCCGCGCCACCGCCCCGAAGCGCAGGGCGGTCTCGCGGGCGAGGACCGCGAGCAGGTAGGTGACGACGACCGCGACGAGGAAGACCGCGAGGTACTCGCGCACGTGGGGGTCTCAGTCCTCGTCGGTCACGACGGCGCCGAGCGGCTCGACGACCTCGTTGAGGGTCTCCAGGGCGATGACGCCCTGCCGGAGCACCCGGCCCCGGTCGGTGGTGCAGTCCACGATGGTCGAGGGCACGGGGCCCGCGGTCGGTCCGGCGTCGAGCAGCACCCGCGCGGCGGTGCCCAGCATCTCCTCGGCGCCGTCGGCGTCCGTGGCCGCCGGCAGGCCGGTGCGGTTGGCGCTGCTGACCGCCAGCGGGCCGGTCCGCGCCAGCAGGGCGAGCGTCACGTCGTGGTCGGGCATCCGGACCGCGACCGTGCCGCGGGTCTCCCCCAGATCCCACTGCAGGCTGGGCTGCTGGCGGAAGACCAGGGTCAGCGGCCCCGGCCACAGCTCCTCGATGAGGGCCTTGGCCCACCCGGGGACGTCGACCGCCAGCGCCTCGACGGTGGTCTTGGCCGAGACCAGGACCGGGGGCGGCATCTGGCGCCCGCGCCCCTTGGCCTCGAGCAGCCGGGTGACGGCCTCGGGGCTGAAGGCGTCGGCGCCCACGCCGTACACGGTGTCGGTCGGCAGCAGCACGAGGCGGCCGCGCTGGACCGCGCGGGCCGCGGCCGACAACCCTTCCTCGAGCTCGGCCTCGTCGGAGGTGTCGTAGCGGGTGCTCACGGGCGTCAGTCTGCCAGCCGCGCCGGGCGGGGGCCGGGGTTGGTCGCACGCCGCGCGGTGAGGAACCGCGCCCGCCCGGCCAGGTCCTCGTGGTCGCGTACGTCGCTCCAGCGTCCGGCGGTCGCGAACACCGCCGGGGCGTCGTGGGCCTGCACCTCGGCGTGCTCCGCGCCGACGCCCCCTCCCGGCACCAGCAGGCGCGCCGCGACCTGCTCCACGACGCGCATCGCGTCGAGCCCGTCGTCGCCGCTCCACAGCGCGAGCGCCGGGTCGTGGTCGCGCACCTCCGGGGTCACGGACTCGAAGGCCTCGAGCGGGATGTAGGGCGGGTTGGAGACGACCACGTCGACCGTGCCGTCGAGGTCGGTGAAGCTGGTGGCCATGTCGCCCGCCCGGAGGTCCACGCCGCTGCCGGCGAGGTTGCGCTCGGCCCAGACCAGGGCCTGCTCGTCCAGCTCGACGGCGTGCACCCGGCTGCCCGGCACCTCCGTGGCCACGCTCAGCGCCACCGCACCGCTGCCGGTGCACAGGTCCACCACGACGGGGTCCCGACCGGTGGCCGCCCGCACCGCCAGCGCCTGCTCGACCGCCCAGCCCGCCAGCAGCTCGGTCTCCGGGCGCGGGACGAAAACACCCGGCCCGACGGCCAGCTCCAGGTAGCGGAACCCGGCGGACCCCACCAGGTGCTGCAGCGGCTCGCGGGTCGCGCGACGCGCCACCAGGGCCTCGAACGTCTCCACGACGTCGGGGGCGACGTCCTCGCGCAGCAGCACCCGGCTGCGCGGCTCTCCGGCGGCGTGCGCCAGCAGCGCCGCCGCGTCGCTCTCCGGGGAGGCGACCTGCGCCGCGGCGAGGCGTGCGGTCGCGGCCTGCAGGAGGAGGCGCACCGAGCCGCGGTCGGGCCCGCTCATCCCTCCAGCTCCGCCAGGCGCGACTCCAGGTCAGCCGCCACGCACGAGCCCACCACCGGGTCCAGCTCGCCGTCGAGCACGGTGTCGAGGTTGTAGGCCTTGAAGCCCGTGCGGTGGTCGGAGATCCGGTTCTCGGCGAAGTTGTAGGTGCGGATGCGCTCGGAGCGGTCGACGGTGCGCACCTGCGAGCGCCGGGCGTCGGAGGCCGCGGCCTGCCGCTGCTCCTCGGCGAGCTGGAGCAGCCGCGAGCGGAGGATCCGCAGCGCCTGCTCCTTGTTCTGCAGCTGCGACTTCTCGTTCTGGCAGCTGACGACGAGCCCGGTCGGCAGGTGGGTGATCCGGACCGCGGAGTCGGTGGTGTTGACGCTCTGCCCGCCGGGTCCCGACGACCGGAAGACGTCGATGCGCAGGTCCTTGTCGTCGACCGTGACGTCGACCGGCTCCGCCTCCGGCATGACCAGCACGCCCGCGGCAGAGGTGTGGACGCGCCCCTGCGACTCGGTGACGGGCACCCGCTGGACCCGGTGCACCCCGCCCTCGAACTTCAGCAGCGCGTACGGCGCCTCGCCCGGGGCCGGTGTGCCCTTGGCCTTGACCGCGACGGTCACCGACTTGAAGCCGCCCAGGTCCGACGCCGTGGCGTCGAGCTGCTCGGTGCGCCAGCCCCGCCGCTCGGCGTACCGGGTGTACATGCGGAGCAGGTCGCCCGCGAAGAGCGCCGACTCCTCGCCGCCCTCACCGGACTTGATCTCCATGATCACGTCCTTGGCGTCCGAGGCCTCCCGGGGCACCAGCAGGTGGCGCAACCGGTCCTCGAGCTCGCCGAGCCGCTCGGACAGGCGCTCGGCCTCGGCCGCGAAGGAGTCGTCCTCGCCGGACAGCTCGCGGGCCGCCTCCAGGTCGCCGCGGACCGTCGTCCACTCCTCGTGGGCGCGCTTGACCGCGGTCAGCTCGGCGTAGCGCTGGTTGAGACGCTTGGCCAGCACCGGGTCGGAGTGGACCGCCGGGTCGGCGAGCCGCTCCTCGAGCTCGGCGTGCTCGCCGAGCAGCGCGGTCACCGCGTCGAGCACCGACATCGCCGCACCTCCTGGTCCCCCCGAGCCGTCGTCCGAGCCGTCGGCCGGGCCGTAGTCCGGGCCGTAGTCCGGGCCGCGGGGTCCCCCGCGGTCCGTGCATGCGAAACGCCGGCCCCGGACGGGGCCGGCGTCGCCGGGGACTACTTGCTGTCGGCGCTCTCAGCGGTCGGGGCGCCGGCGGCCTTCTTGGCGTAGCGAGCCTGGAACCGGGCCACGCGGCCACCGGTGTCGAGGATCTTCTGCTTGCCGGTGTAGAACGGGTGGCACGCCGAGCACACGTCGGCGTGGATGTTGCCGGCCGAGGCGGTGCTGCGCGTGGTGAAGGTGTTGCCGCAGGTGCAACGGACCTCGGTGGCGGTGTAGCTGGGGTGGATGTCCTTCTGCATGATGTCCTCTCGTCGTGGCCCCGGGTCGTCGGCTCGTGGTGAGCCGGACGTGAACCGGGGCCAAGGATCCAGTCTGCCGCACAACACCGTCACGGAGCGAATTAGTCCCGGCCGGTCCCGCCCAGGAAGTGGGCGGTGACCTCCTCGGCGCCGGACGCCTGGGTCAGCGGCAGACGGACCGTGACGGTCGTCCCGGCGTCCTCGACCGACTCGATGCCCAGGGTGCCGCCGTGGCGGTCCACGATCGTCTGCACGATGCGCAGCCCCAGTCCCGTGCCCGCGATCTCGGACCGGGTGGCGTTGGAGGCCCGGAAGAAGCGCGACCCGAGCCCGTCGAGGTCGGGCGCGGGGATGCCGATGCCCTCGTCGACGACCTCGAGCATCGCCTCCCGGCCGACGGGGGCGACCCGGACCTCCACCACGTCGCCGGGCTCGGAGAACTTGACGGCGTTCGAGACCAGGTTGGTCAGCGCCCGGAAGAGCTGGGTGCGGTCGCCGAGCACGAGGATGGGCGAGGCGCTCTGGATCGTCCGCAGCGTGATGGAGCGCGAGGCCGCCGTCAGCCGCAGGTCGCCGACCACCTCGGAGGCGACGACACGGAGGTCGAGGGCCTCGATCTTGAGCCCGGCCTCCTCCACCCGCGACAGGGTGAGCAGGTTGCTGATGAGCTCCTGCAGGCGCAGCAGGTTGCGTCGCACGACCGCCAGCATCCGCTTCTGGGAGTCGTCGAGCTGGTCCGAGACCTGGTCCTCGAGCAGCTCGAGGTAGCCCATCACGCTCGTCAGCGGGGTGCGCAGCTCGTGGGAGACCGTGGACACCAGCTCGGTGCGGACGCGGTCGATCTCGCCGAGCTGGGAGACCACGGTCTCCTCCATGTCGCGCCCCCGCAGGCTGTCCTCGGCCAAGCGGTTCAGGGCCACCGCGATCTCACGGACCTCCTCCGGGCCCACCTCGCGGACCCGGGCGGTGAGGTCGCCCTCCCGCAGGCGCGCCAGCACCTGCGACACCTCGTCCAGCGGTCCGTGGACCGCCACCTCCAGCCGACGCGTCATCGCGGTGGCGACGCCGATCATCACCAGCGGCACCAGCACCACCGCGGCCAGGGTCCAGAACAGCACGGCGCGGGCCCGGTCGCTGATGCGGGCGATGGTCCGCTCGATGGCCAGGTCGACCTGGGCGTTGGCCGAGCGGACGTCGTCGTACAACCGGCGCCCCTGGGCCCGGAGCCGCTCGCTCTCGGCGGCGTCCAGCCGCAGGGCCGGGTCCACCTGCAGCTCGACGTAGTCCTCCAGCCACCGGTCGGTGGCCTCCTCCTGGCGCCGGACCGCCTCGGTGAGCTCCGCGTCGCCCTCCGCGAGCTCGCGCAGGTGCTGCTCGTCCTGCGGCAGGTAGCCGATGGCGACCCGGTAGGGCTGCAGCGACGCGGAGTCGTCGTCGGCGAGCGCGTAGCCGCGGATGGAGGCCTCCGCGTCGGTGACGTCCTGCAGGATCTCCTTGTTGGCCACCTGCAGCGGCACCGCGGTCTCGTTGAGCGAGCCCAGGGAGTACGCCGACCACACCACCGCCGTCGAGCAGAGGGCGGCCAGCGTCACGAGCAGCACCACCGTGCCCCGCAGCGTGACCGCGGTCTGGCGCCGCAGCGACGCCGTGGCCCAGGCGACCCAGCGTGCCGGCTCCCCGGCGCCGCCGCCGCGTGCCGGCTCCTCGTGATCCGCGGTCGCGGTCCCGGACGCAGCGGCCACGGCAGGGCTCCGACTCAGCGCTCGCCTTGGGCGAGGAGGGCGTCGACCCGCTCCGCGAGGTCCCGCGGGCTGAACGGCTTGGTGATGTAGTCGTCGGCGCCGGCGGCCATACCCGCCTCCACGTCCGAGGTCTGCGCACGAGCCGTCAGCAGGATGACCGGGGTCTTGGCCAGCGCCGGGTCCGCACGGATCGTGCGGCAGGCGTCGAGACCGTTCATGCCCGGCATCATCAGGTCGAGCACGACGAGGTCCGGGGCGTCGTTGCGGCACTGCTCGACCGCCGTCGCCCCGTCACCTGCCTGCTCCACCTCGTGCCCGGAGTGCTGGAGCCGCATGACAACGAGCATGCGGATGTCCTCGTCGTCGTCCGCGACCAAGATGCGTGCCATCGACTCCCCCTTCCCTGGGACTCGTTTCCCCCGCCCACAGAAAGTCCGGCTCGGCGAGCATATCGGCGCCGGGGCCGCCCGCGCGGCGTATCAGTCGTCTTCGTGCGCCCCAGGAGTCGTCTTCTGCACCTGCATGAGGAAGTCGATGTTGTGGTGGCTGCGACGCAGCTTCTCCAGCAGCAGCTCCAGCGCCTGCTGCCCGTCCCGCCCGGAGAGCACGCGGCGGAGCTTCCAGATGATCGCGAGCTCCTCCTGGCCGAGCAGCAGCTCCTCGCGCCGGGTGCCCGACTGCACGGGGTCGACGGCGGGGAACAGACGCTTGTCCGCCAGCTCGCGGCGCAGCCGGAGCTCCATGTTGCCGGTGCCCTTGAACTCCTCGAAGATCACCTCGTCCATCTTCGAGCCGGTCTCGACCAGCGCGGTGGCCAGAATGGTCAGCGACCCGCCGTCCTCGATGTTGCGGGCGGCGCCGAAGAACTTCTTCGGCGGGTAGAGCGCACTCGCGTCCACCCCGCCCGACAGGACGCGGCCGCTGGCCGGCGCCGCGAGGTTGTAGGCCCGACCGAGCCGGGTGATGCCGTCGAGGAGCACCACGACGTCGTGGCCGAGCTCGACCAGGCGCTTCGCGCGCTCGATGGCGAGCTCGGCGACGATGGTGTGGTCGGCGGCGGGACGGTCGAAGGTCGACGCGATGACCTCGCCCTTGACGGTCCGCTGGAAGTCGGTGACCTCCTCCGGGCGCTCGTCGACGAGCACGATCATGAGGTGGCACTCGGGGTTGTTGTGGCTGATCGCGTTGGCGATGGCCTGCAGCGTCATGGTCTTGCCCGCCTTGGGCGGGGAGACGATGAGGCCGCGCTGGCCCTTGCCGATCGGCGCCACGATGTCGATGACCCGGCCGGTCATCTCGGTCGGCCCGGTCTCCAGGCGCAGCCGCTCCGTGGGGTAGAGCGGGGTCAGGTCGTCGAAGTCCGCGCGGTTCTGGGCCGCGTCGAGCTCGCCGCCGTTGATGGTGTCCAGCCGCACGAGCGGGTTGAACTTCTCCTTGCGCTCGCCCTCGCGGGCCTGACGCACCGCACCGGTGACCGCGTCGCCCTTGCGCAGGTGGTAGCGCCGCACCATCGACAGCGACACGTAGACGTCGTGGGAGCCGGGCAGGTATCCGCTGGTCCGCACGAACGCGTAGTTGTCGAGGATGTCGACGATGCCGCCGACGGGCACCAGCACGTCGTCCTCGGTGACCTCGAGGTCGGCGTCGCTGGGGGCACGGCGCTCGCGGTACGGCGCGTTCTGGTTGCCGCCCTGCCCAGGCTGGTTGCCGCCCTGGTTGCCGCCCTGGTTGCCCTGGTTGCCCTGGCCACCGCCGGTACGCTCGCGGTCGCGTCCGCGACGGCGTCGGCGTCGGTTGCCGCCCTCCTCGGTGCGGTTGTCGTCCCCGCCCTGGTTGGACTGGCTGGACTGGTTCGACTGGTTCGACTGGTTCGACTGGTTCGACTGGTTGGACTGGCTGGACTGGTTCGACTGGTTGGACTGGCTGCCCTGGTTGCCCTGGTTGCCCTGGTTGCCCTGGGTGGCGCCCTGGCCGTTCTGGTCCCCGCGGCTGTTCTGGTCCCCGCGGCCACCACCCTGGCCCTCGTCGGCGCGGTCGCGGCGGCTGCCCGGGTCGGGCTGCTCACCACGGTTCCCCGCGGAGGGAGCCTCGCCGCCGGCCGGCGCGGTCGCGGCGTCCTGCTGCTTGTTCTTGCCCTTGTCCTTGGTGTCCTTGTCCTTGTTCTTCTTCTTCTTCGGCTCGCCCTCGCGGCCGTCGGGCCCGCTCTGGCCGCCGCCGCCCTGGCCGCCGGCACCCTGGCCGCCGCCCTGGCCCCCGCCGCTCTGCTCGGTGCCGTTCTGACCACGGCCACCCTGGCCGCCACGGTCCTGGCCGCTCCCGTCCTGGTCGCGGTTGTCCGCGCGGTCCGAGGACCGGGTCGCACCCTGGTCAACCGTGCTCGCCCGGTCACCCGCACCGGGACGGTCGCTCGCACCGGTCGGCTCACTGACGGGGCGCTCGACGGACGGTGAGCCGGAGGACGCGCTCGGCCGGCCGCCGGACGAGTCGCCGGACGAGCCGCCGGGCTGGCCACCGGACTGGCCACCTGACTGGGCCGCCCGGATGGCCTCGACGAGCTGGGCCTTCTTCATGCCGCGGGCGCCCTTGATGCCGAGCCCGCCGGCGATCTGCTTGAGCTCCGGCAGCAGCTTGCCCGACAGGCCGCCGCCCGAGCGGGCGGCACCGGACGCACCGGCGTCCGGCGTCGAGGAGGAGGTGGCTCCGACAGTCTCCGACACGTGAGGTCCTTCGCACGTCGAGGTCGCGGAGCAGGTGCCCGTCGACCTGTGATCAGTGACTCCGGACCGCCGTCACGCCCGACGACCCGGTCAGGTGTCGACGTCAGGGAGACCCGGAGAGATGAGAACGCTGTCCCGGCGATCGAGCCAGGCCTGGGCGACGTCGTCCGTCGCGCTTCCAGCGCAGCGCCACAGTAGCACCGGCCGCGACCGCGGCAGCACCGGCGCCACGGCAGTCGGTCGGCGGCGCGTCCGCCGTCACGCCCGGGTGGTCAGGCGACGGTCGCCACGCCGCGGCCCACGCCGAGGGCGAGGCGGCGCCAGGAGTCGGGCACCACGTCGTCGACGTCCGCGGCCAGGCGCGACCCGTCCGCGGACGTGCCGAGCACGAGGACGGTGGGGCCGGCGCCGGAGACCACGGCGGCCGCGCATCGGCCGCGCAGCGCGGAGACGACGGCGAGCGTCTCGGGCATCGCCGGTGCCCGGTAGTCCTGGTGCAGCCGGTCCTCGGTGGCCTCGAGCAGCATCTCGGGCCGGGTCGTCAGCGCCGCCACCAGGAGCGCGGCCCGGCCGGCGTTCGCGGCCGCATCGGCGTGCGGCACCGTCGCGGGCAGCAGCCCGCGCGCCACCGACGTGGACACCGGTGACGGCGGCACGAAGGCGTGCAGCCGCACGTCGGGGTGGACCGGCAGCCGCACCGCGGCGTAGCCGTGGGCGCGGGTCAGGGCGACGGTGAATCCGCCGAAGACGGCGGGGGCGACGTTGTCGGGGTGGCCCTCGAGGCCCGCTGCCTGCTCGAAGAGGTCGTCGTCGCTGCGCTCCACGCCCGGGGTGAGGGCCCGCGCCAGGGCGAGGCCCCCGACGATGGCGGCGGCCGACGAGCCCAGCCCCCGGCTGTGGGGCACGACGTTGCGGCAGGTCAGGCGCAGGCCCGGGACGGGCGCACCCACGGCCTCGAGGCCGGCCACCAGGGAGCGGACGACGAGGTGCGAGGCGTCACGCGGCACGGCACCCGGCGCGGCACCCTCCCCCTCGACCGCGATCTCGAGCGCTCCTGCGGTGGGCAGCACCTCGGCGGTGATCTCGTCGTACAGGTCGAGCGCGAGGCCGAGCGCGTCGAAGCCCGGGCCGAGGTTGGCGCTCGTGGCGGGCACCCGGACCGTGACCGGTCCGGACGCGAGGGTCGCGCTCACGCGAGGCCGGCGGCCCGCGCCGCCGCGGCGGCGTCGGCCTCGACGACGTTGTCGACCAGGTCGGTGAAGGTCGACAGCGCGGTGTCGATGTCCTTGAGACCGTGACCGGTCACCGTCAGCACCAGGGTCCGTCCGCGGAAGTCGGCTCCGTCGGCGACGTCGCGCAGCAGCCCCGCGACGCTCGCCGCGGAGCCGGGCTCCACGAAGATGCCCTCCGCGGCGGCGAGCTGACGCTGCGCGGCGAGGATCTCCTCGTCGCTGACGGCGCCGAAGCGTCCGCCCGACTGCTCCGCCGCCGCCACGGCGAGGTGCCACGACGCGGGGTTGCCGATGCGGATCGCGGAGGCCACCGTCTCGGGCGAGGTGACGGGCTCGCCGCGGACCAGGGGCGAGGCGCCCTCGGCCTGCCAGCCGATCATCGTCGGGCGGTGCGTGGCGCAGCCGGCGTCGGCGTACTCCGTGTAGCCCTTCCAGTACGCCGAGATGTTGCCGGCGTTGCCCACCGGCAGCACGTGCACGTCGGGGGCGTCGCCGAGGAAGTCGACGATCTCGAAGGCCGCGGTCTTCTGCCCCTCCAGCCGGAAGGGGTTGACCGAGTTCACCAGCGCGACCGGGTAGTGCTCGGCCAGCTCGCGCGACATGCGAAGGCAGTCGTCGAAGTTGCCGCGCACCATGATGACCTGCGCACCGTGCACGATCGCCTGCGCCAGCTTGCCGGCCGCGATCTTGCCCTGCGGCACCAGCACGAGCGGCTTGACCTTGGCCCGCGCGGCGTAGGCCGCCATCGAGGCGCTGGTGTTGCCGGTGGAGGCGCACACGACCGCCTCGGCGCCCTGACCGACCGCGACCGAGAGGGCCACGGTCATGCCGCGGTCCTTGAAGGACCCGGTGGGGTTGTCGCCCTCGACCTTGATCCAGACCTTCGCGCCGGTCAGCTCCGAGAGCCACGGGCTGTCGATGAGCGGGGTGCCGCCCTCGCGCAGCGTGAACGTCGGGGTGCCCTCAGGCAGCGGCAGCCAGTCGCGGTACTCCTCGATGACCCCCCGCCACTGGTGGGTGCGGGTGCGCTGGTGGCCGGGACCGGTCTGCACGCTCACTCGCCCTCCCCCTCGACCCGCATCACCGAGGACACGTCGCGCACCTCGGGCATGGTGTGCAGCGCGGCGACCGTCGCCGACAGCGCCGCGTCGGTGGCGCGGTGCGACACCACGACGAGCTGGGCGTCGTCTCCCCGGCCCTCCTGGCGCACCGTCTGGATCGAGACGCCGTGCTCGGCGAAGGCCAGAGCGACCGCCGCGAGCACGCCCGCGCGGTCATCGACGTCGACGGCCACGTGGTAGCGCGTGGTGGTCTCCCCCATCGGTCGCACGGCCAGCTCGGCGTACGCCGACTCGCCGGCTCCGCGGACGTCGACGAGACGGTTGCGTGCGACCGTGACGAAGTCGCCCAGCACCGCCGAGGCGGTCGGGGCGCCGCCGGCGCCGGGGCCGTAGAACATGAGCTCGCCTGCGGCCTCGCTCTCGACGAAGACCGCGTTGAACGCCTCGCGCACGCTGGCCAGCGGGTGGCTGCGCGGGATCATGGCCGGGTGCACGCGCGCCGACACCGCCGGTCCGTCGGGACCGTCGGTGAGCTCGCAGATCGCCAGCAGCTTGACCACGGCGTCCATCTCGCGCGCCGAGGCGACGTCGGCCGCGCTGACGTCGGTGATGCCCTCGCGGTAGACGTCCGCGGCGACCACGCGGGTGTGGAAGGCGAGGCTGGCGAGGATGGCGGCCTTCGCCGCCGCGTCGAAGCCCTCGATGTCGGCCGTCGGGTCGGCCTCCGCGTAGCCGAGGGACTGGGCCTCCTCGAGCGCCTCGGAGAAGCCGGCGCCGGAGGTGTCCATCTTGTCGAGGATGAAGTTCGTGGTGCCGTTGACGATGCCGAGCACGCGCCGCACCCGGTCGCCCGCGAGCGACTCCCGCAAGGGCCGCAGGATCGGGATGGCGCCGGCGACCGCGGCCTCGTAGTAGAGGTCGCGGTTGTGCTTCTCCGCGGCCGTGAACAGCGTCGAGCCGTCCTCGGCGAGCAGCGCCTTGTTGGCGGTCACGACGCTGGCGCCGTGCTCGAGGGCGCTGAGGATGAGCGTGCGGGCGGGCTCGATGCCACCGATGACCTCGATGACGACGTCGACCCCGGAGGCGACCAGCCCGGCCGCGTCGGTGGTCAGCAGGTGCGCCGGCACGTCGACCTCGCGACGCGCGTCGAGGCGGCGTACGGCGACGCCGACCAGCTCGACCGGCGCCCCCACCCGCGCCTCGAGGTCGGTGGCCTGCTCGGTGAGCAGCCGCACCACCTGGCTGCCGACCGAGCCGCAGCCCAGCAGGCCCACGCGCACGGTGCGGCGGGGCGTGCTCGCCGGGACGTCCTCGGGCATCGCGTTCACTGCTCTCGTTCCTGGGTCGGGTCGGCGCCGGTGCCGGCACCGGTGTCGGTGGCCAGCAGGTCCTCGACGGTCTCACGCCGGACGACGACGCGGGCCGAGCCCCCGCGGACCGCGACCACCGGCGGGCGCAGGGCGTGGTTGTAGTTGCTGGCCATCGACCAGCAGTAGGCGCCGGTGCCCGGGACCGCCAGCAGGTCCCCGGGGGCGACGTCGCCGGGGAGGAACTCGTCCTTGACCAGGATGTCGCCGGCCTCGCAGTGCTTGCCGACGACGCGTCCGAGCACGACCGGGGCGTCGGAGGATCGCGAGGCCAGGGTGGCCGAGTAGTCCGCGTCGTACAGCGCGGTGCGGATGTTGTCGCTCATCCCGCCGTCGACCGACACGTAGGTGCGCACCGCCCCGCCGTCGAGGGCGACCTTCTTCACGGTGCCGACCTCGTAGAGCGAGCACATGGCCGGACCGACGATCGCCCGGCCGGGCTCGATCGCCAGCCGCGGCACCGCGAGCCCCCGCGCGCGGCACTCCTGCTCGACGATCGAGGTCAGCTCCGAGGCCAGGTCCTTCGGGTCGGCTGGGTCGTCCTGGAGGGTGTAGGCGATGCCGAAGCCGCCCCCGAGGTCGAGCTCGGGCATCTCCACGCCCAGCTCGTCGCGGACCCGGCCCTGCAGCGCGAGCACGCGCCGGGCCGCGACCTCGAAGCCCGAGGTGTCGAAGATCTGCGAGCCGATGTGGCTGTGCAGCCCGAGGAGCTCGAAGCCCTCGCTGCCGTGGACCTGCCGGACCGCCGCGAGCGCGTCCCCCGCGTTGATGGAGAAGCCGAACTTCTGGTCCTCGTGGGCGGTGGCGATGTACTCGTGGGTGTGCGCCTCGACGCCCGCGGTGACGCGGACCATCACCGGGGCGACGCGGCCGAGCTCGGCGGTCAGCCGCTCCAGCCGCGCGATCTCGTCGAAGGAGTCGAGCACGATGCGGCCCACGCCGGCCTCGAGGGCGGCGCGCAGCTCGGCGGTCGACTTGTTGTTGCCGTGGAAGCCGATGCGCGCCGGGTCGGTGCCGGCCCGCAGCGCCACCGTCAGCTCGCCGCCCGAGCACACGTCGAGGCCGAGCCCCTCCTCCGCCACCCAGCGGGCCACGGTCGTGCACAGGAAGGCCTTGCCGGCGTAGAAGACGTCGTAGGAGGAGAAGGCGTCGCGGAAGGCTCGCGCCCGGCTGCGGAAGTCCTCCTCGTCGAGGACGTACGCCGGGGTGCCCACCTCGGCGGCCAGCGCGCGCAGGTCTGTCCCGCCGACGTGGAGGACTCCGTCGACCTTCTCGGCCGTGCCCGGCCACAGGTGCGGCACCAGCGCGTTGGCGTCGACCGGCTCGCGCAGCCACGCAGGCCCGCGGGCGTTGATGTCGGCGTGCAGGGCGCCGGCCTCGTGGGCCCTCATGCCGGGGCCGCCAGGGGTCGGCGCAGGTCGGGACGCGAGATCAGCACCGGCCCAGCGTATCGGCGACGGCGGGCACCGCGGCGACCGATGTCAGGGGGCAGACGCACGCCGGCACCCGCCGGCAGGCCCACCGGCAGGGCGGTCGGGACGACCCGGCAGGTCATGTAACCTTGCCCGCGCACGCTGAGCCCCCGTAGCTCAGGGGATAGAGCACCGCCCTCCGGAGGCGGGAGCGTAGGTTCGAATCCTACCGGGGGCACCGTTTCCTGCGTGTCGGTCGAGCGGTCACCCGCTCCCGATCGCTCGCCCTCAGCAGCCCCGTGCGAAGCGACCGTCGTTGCGGGCCTCGTTGCCCAGCCGACGGGCCTGCGCCACGTCCGGGAAGATGATGCTCGCGCCGTTGACGTAGCCGTAGCTGCCGTCGAGCACGCAGGTGGGCATGGCCGAGGGGTCGATCGCGGTCAGCGCCTGGGCCAGGCGGAACAGCGCGGCCGGCGACAGGTCGGTGGTGAGGTTCTGCGCGACCGACAGCAGCGCGCGCTCCATGAAGCCCGGGGCGTCCTGCATCAGCCGCACCCGCCGCAGGATCGCGCGCAGCATCTCCTGCTGGTTGGCGGAGCGGTCGAAGTCGCCGCGCGGCAGGAAGTGACGGGCGCGGGAGAAGAACAGTGCCTCCCACGGCTTGAGGGTGTTGCGGCCCTTGCGGATGGATCCCTCCATGGCGTCGTCGCGGAACGCCATGCGCGAGTTCACCGTGACCCCGCCGATGCTGCCGACCATCTGCTTGAAGCCGGTGAAGGACGTCAGGAACACGTAGTCCGGCTGCACGCCCACGAGGTTGCCGACGGTGCGGCCCATGAGCTCCGGGCCGCCGAAGGTCAGCGCCGAGTTGACCCGGCCGGAGCCGTGGCCGGGGATCGGCACCCAGGAGTCGCGCGGGACGCCGATGCTGACCGCGTCGCCGGTGGCGAAGTTGACGCCCACCATCTGGATCGCGTCGGCCCGCTGCCGGGTGATGTTCTGCCCCGGGCGCGCGTCGGACCCGAGGGCCAGGATCCACAGCATCCGCTCGTCGTGGTCGACCCCGCGGGCCAGTCCGGTGGCGACCAGGCCGGCGGGGGTGTGGCTGGTGGTGGCCGGCGGCACGACGAGCAGCAGCGGGGCCAGCAGCGCCAGACCGACGATCCGGCCCGTGCGACCCGGGCGGCCCAGGCGGCCCAGGCGGCCCAGGCGGCCAGGGCGGCCCGTACGGCGGCCGGTCCGCACCGTGCGCGCGCTCATCGGTCGGTCCTGCGGACGTCGAACCCGAAGACCCGCCAGCTCTGTCCGACCGGGGTCAGGAGCAGGCGGCCCTGGAGCCGCACCCGCTCCGGCCCGGACGTCGACGCGGTCGGGGACCCGGACGCGGACGCCGAGGCGGTGTCGTCCTCCGGGGACGCGACCTCGAGCGTGAGGTCGAGGCGGGCCGTGGCGCCGGCCGGTCGGCCGCGCGGGGCCAGGACGTTGACCGGGGCCTCGACGCGCACGACCTGCACCACGACCGGTTCTCCCGCCTCCTCGAGGTCGGCCCGCGAGAGCACCGCTCCCTGTGTCCGGGCCAGCCGGGTCGCGCCCTCGGTGAAGCCGGGGAACCGGTCCGCGGGGGCCGTCGCCGGGTCGACGAAGGCCGCCAGGACGTAGCGCGACACGAGCTCCTCCACCTGACGTCGCAGCGCGAGACGGTCGCGGTCGGGGAGCCGCCCGGCCACCCGCGTCACCGGGGCGGAGACCTCAGGTGCCGCCACCTCCGCCGCCTCACCGGACTGCGGCGTCGGGGTGTCGGCCGACTCGGCGGGCGAGGTGCACCCGGCCAGGGCACCTGCCACGACGAGCGACACGACGGCCGAAGCAGCCGAGGCGATCGAGGGGGCCCGGCGGGCCCGAGTGGCTCGGGTGGATCGGTGGCGAGCCGCGCGAGGGGGCGTGGAGCGCCGGGACCAGCCGGCGGTCGTCGTACGACGCATGGGGACATGATCACCTCTGCACCGCGCCGCGCGGACGGACACGCCCGAGAACGGACCACCCCTGGGGGTGGGACGCACCGTGCCGCGGTGACGACCCTGGGGGTCGCTGCGTCCGCTTTGGACGTGTTCTCCCTCACCCTCGGAGCACCCGTCGACCGGGGCACAGCGTCCGGGCTACCCGCGAGTCGCGTGCCAGCCGCCCGCGACCTTCGCGCACGGTCTAGATTTGGTCCGGCGATCAGTTCCATACCGCAGCGGAAGAGGGCGAGCTTCAATCGTGGCCGAATCGGGTCCAGACAACCAATCCAGCGCCCCGGGCGGCTCGGTGGCCGAGTTCGGCGACAACGAGTGGCTCGTCGACGAGATGTTCGAGCGCTACCAGGAGGACCCGTCCAGCGTGGACGACGCCTGGGTGGCCTACTTCGAGGGCCGGTCTGACTCCGGCGACACGGCCTCCTCCGGCGACGGCACGTCCGCCGCCGGCAGCAACGGCACGGCCCCCGAGAAGGCGGCTGACAAGGCGGCTGACAAGGCGCCCGCGAAGAAGGCTGCTGCGGCGAAGGCACCCGCGGAGAAGGGTGCCTCGTCCGGCACCTCGGCTCCGGCCAAGTCGGCGCAGGACACCGCCGCGACCGCCGGCGCCAAGCAGTCGGCGGCCAAGGAGTCGGCGGCCAAGGACGCCTCGAAGCCCGCCGCGAAGGAGACCTCGGCCCCGAGGTCGAGCGACAAGCCGACCAAGAAGGCGGCCCCCGTGCCCAAGGAGAACCCGCCCGCTCCCCCGTCCGAGGCGAGCGACGAGCCCCAGCTCACCGTGCTGCGCGGCGCCCCCATGCGCACCGCGCAGAACATGGACCTGAGCCTCACCGTCCCCACCGCCACGAGCGTGCGCACCGTCCCGGTGAAGCTGCTGTGGGACAACCGGATCGTCATCAACAACCACCTGGCCCGCGCCCGCGGCGGCAAGGTCTCCTTCACCCACGTCATCGGCTACGCGCTGGTGAAGGCGCTGCGGTCGATGCCGGAGATGAACAACGGCTTCGACGTCATCGACGGCAAGCCGAACCTCATCCAGCCGGCCCACATCAACCTCGGCCTCGCCATCGACCTGCCCAAGGACGACGGCACCCGCCAGCTGCTCGTGCCCTCGATCAAGGGCGCCGAGGCGATGGACTTCGCCGAGTTCTGGACCGCCTACGAGGAGCTCATCCGCAAGGCCCGCAACGGCAAGCTCGGGGTCTCCGACTTTCAGGGCACGACGATCAGCCTCACCAACCCCGGCACCATCGGCACCAACCACTCCGTCCCGCGCCTGATGAAGGGCCAGGGGTGCATCCTCGGCGTCGGGTCGATGGACTACCCGCCGGAGTACCAGGGCGCCTCCGAGGAGACCCTCACCCGCAACGCGGTCAGCAAGGTGATGACGCTGACCTCGACGTACGACCACCGCGTGATCCAGGGCGCGCAGTCGGGCGAGTTCCTCAAGCGGATGCACGCGCTGCTGCTCGGCGAGGAGGGCTTCTACGACGAGATCTTCCGCGCGCTGCGCATCCCCTACGAGCCGATCCGCTGGTCGAAGGACATCTCGACCAACCACGACGACGACATCAGCAAGCAGGCCCGCATCCTCGAGCTGATCCACGCCTACCGCGTGCGCGGCCACATGATGGCCGACACCGACCCGCTGGAGTACCAGCAGCGCAGCCACCCCGACCTCGAGATCGAGTCGCACGGCCTGACGCTGTGGGACCTCGACCGCGAGTTCGCCACCGGCTCCTTCGGCGGCGACCGGCGCTTCATGAAGCTGCGCGGCATCCTCGGCATCCTGCGTGACTCCTACTGCCGCACCATCGGCATCGAGTACATGCACATCCAGGACCCCGAGCAGCGCCGCTGGATCCAGGAGCGCGTCGAGCAGCCGCACCAGAAGCCGCCGCGCGAGGAGCAGCTGCGCATCCTGCTCAAGCTGAACCAGGCCGAGGCGTTCGAGACGTTCCTGCAGACCAAGTTCGTCGGGCAGAAGCGCTTCAGCCTGGAGGGCGGTGAGACCACGATCCCGCTGATCGACGAGATCTGCGAGGCCTCGGCCGAGGCCGAGCTCAAGGAGGTCTGCATCGGCATGGCCCACCGCGGCCGGCTCAACGTGCTGGCCAACATCGTGGGCAAGTCCTACAACCAGATCTTCCGCGAGTTCGAGGGCAACATCGACCCGCGCACGGTCCAGGGCTCCGGCGACGTGAAGTACCACCTCGGCGCCGACGGCGTCTTCAGCGCCGGCTCCGGGGCGACCATCAACGTCTCGGTGGCGGCGAACCCCTCGCACCTCGAGACCGTCGACCCGGTCCTCGAGGGCATCGCCCGGGCCAAGCAGGACGTGCTGGACCGGGGCGCGGAGTTCCCCGTCATGCCGCTGCTGGTCCACGGCGACGCCGCCTTCGCCGGTCAGGGCGTGGTGGCCGAGACCCTCAACCTCTCGCAGCTGCGCGGCTACCGCACCGGCGGCACGATCCACGTCGTGGTGAACAACCAGGTCGGCTTCACCACGTCGCCGTCCTCGTCGCGCTCCTCGCTCTACTGCACCGACGTGGCGCGGATGGTGCAGGCGCCGATCTTCCACGTCAACGGCGACGACCCCGAGGCCTGCATCCGCACGGCCCGGCTCGCCTTCGAGTACCGCCAGGCCTTCAACAAGGACGTCGTCATCGACCTCGTCTGCTACCGCCGCCGCGGTCACAACGAGGGCGACGACCCGTCGTACACGCAGCCGCTGATGTACGACCTCATCGAGCAGAAGCGCTCGGTGCGCAAGCTCTACACCGAGTCCCTCATCGGTCGTGGCGACATCACGATCGAGGAGGCCGAGCAGGTCCTGCGCGACTACCAGCAGCAGCTCGAGCGGGTCTTCAGCGAGGTGCGCGAGGCCGACACCCAGCCCGACGAGTGGCTCACCGTCCCGGACTACCCGGACAAGCCGTCCCCCGAGGCGAAGACCGCGATCACTAAGGAGACGCTCAAGCGGATCTCCGACGCGCACGTCAACGCCCCCGACGGCTTCACCGTGCACCCGAAGGTGCTGCCGCAGCTGCAGCGCCGGGCGGCGGCGATCACCGACGGTCCCATCGACTGGGGCACCGGCGAGATCCTGGCGTTCGGCTCGCTGCTCATGGAGGGTCGGCCGGTCCGGCTGGCCGGGCAGGACTCGCGGCGCGGCACGTTCGTGTCCCGCTTCGCCACGATCATCGACCGGCGCAACGCCGACGAGTGGACGCCGCTGTCGAACCTCGACGAGGAGCAGGCGAAGTTCTACGTCTACGACTCGCTGCTCTCCGAGTACGCCGCCCTCGGCTTCGAGTACGGCTACTCCGTGGCCCGTCCCGAGGCGCTGGTGCTGTGGGAGGCGCAGTTCGGCGACTTCGTCAACGGCGCCCAGACGGTGATCGACGAGTACATCACCTCCGGCGAGACCAAGTGGGGCCAGCAGTCCGGCGTCGTGATGCTGCTGCCGCACGGCTACGAGGGCCAGGGCCCCGACCACTCCTCGGCACGCATCGAGCGGTTCCTCACCATGGCCGCCGACGACGCGTTCGTGGTGGCCCAGCCGTCCACCCCGGCGAGCTACTTCCACCTGCTGCGCCAGCACTCGCTGGGCGAGAAGCACCGCCCGCTCATCGTCTTCACCCCGAAGTCGATGCTCAAGCGCAAGGAGGCGGCATCGCGACCGGAGGACTTCACCGAGGGCACCTTCCGGCCGGTGACGTCCGACCCGGCGGTCGACGCGGACGCGGTGGAGACGGTCCTGCTGTGCTCGGGCCGCATCACCTGGGACCTGATGAACGAGCGGAAGAAGCGCGAGGGAGACACCCCCTCCACCGCGATCCTCCGCCTCGAGCAGCTCTACCCCCGCCCGGTCAAGGAGCTGCTCGCGGAGCTGGAGAAGTTCCCGAACCTCTCCGCGATCCGCTGGGTCCAGGACGAGCCCGCCAACATGGGGCCCTGGCCGCACATGGCGCTCAACCTGCGCGAGGAGCTGCCCGTCGAGATGACGCTGGTCTCGCGGTCGAAGTCGACCTCGCCGGCGGTCGGGCAGGCCAGCCGTCACAAGCAGGAGCTGGAGAACCTGCTCAAGGACGCGTTCGCGTAGTCGCGCGGACGCCGCAGCGACGAGTCGAGACGACGCGAGACGGGAGCACCGTGTACTTCACCGACCGCGGGATCGAGGAGCTCCAGGGCCGACGGGGCGACGAGGAGGTCAGCATCGCCTGGCTCGCCGACCGGCTCCAGGAGTTCGTCGACCTCCACCCCGACTTCGAGGTCCCCGTCGAGCGGCTGGCCACCTGGCTGGCCCGCCTCGACGACCCCGACGACGACTGAGCCGAGGCGGTGCCGGTTTCACTGGGTACCTAGTGATGTTGGCGCTTCCCGAGCGAAACTTCGCTCGGGAAGCGCCGGTTTCACTAGGTACCCAGTGAAACCGACAGGGGCCTCAGCGGGTGAAGACGACCTTGCCGAACACGTCGCCGTCGGCCATGGCGGCGAAGCCGTCGGCGGCCTGCTCCATCGGCATCAAGCGGTCGATCAACGGTGTGGTGCCGGTGGCGTCGAGCATCTGCACGAGGCTCGCCAGCTCCTGACGGGTGCCCATGGTCGAGCCGACGACCCGCAGCTGCAGGAAGAAGATGCGCGTCAGCTCGGCGTCGTCGAGCTTGGGTCCGCTCGTCGTCCCGCTGATGACGATCGCGCCGCCGGGGCGCAGTGCGCGGATCGAGTGCGACCAGGTCGCGCGTCCGACGGTCTCCATGACCGCGTCCACCTTGCCCGGCAGCTTGGCGTTGCTCTCGAAGACCTCGTGCGCCCCGATCTCCAGCGCGCGGGACCGCTTGGCCTCGTCGCGGCTCGTGGCCCACACCCGCAGGCCGCCGGCCCGCGCGAGCGTGATGAGGGCGGTGGCGACACCGCCGCCGGCGCCCTGCACCAGCACCGAGTCGCCGGCCTTCAGCCCGCCCTGGGTGAAGAGCATGCGGTACGCCGTGAGCCACGCGGTCGGCAGGCAGGCGGCCTCCTCGAAGCTGAGCGAGGCCGGCTTCGGCACCACGTTGGCCCGGGGTACGGCGACCTTGTCGGCGAACGTGCCCTGGTGGCGCTCGCTCAGCAGCGACCGGCGTGGGTCGAAGGTCTCGTCACCGGTCCACGACGCCGACGGGATGACGGCGTGCACGACGACCTCGTTGCCGTCCTCGTCGAGACCGGCCGCGTCGCAGCCGAGGATCATCGGCAGCGCCTCCTCGCGCAGGCCGACCCCGCGCAGCGACCACAGGTCGTGGTGGTTCAGCGAGGCGGCCTTGACGGTCACCATGGTCCAGCCGTCGGGGACCTCGGGATCGGGTCGCTCCCCCACCACCAGACCGTCGAGCGGGGTGTCGGAGGAGAAGGACTCGGCGTAGACGGCAAACATGCCCCGACCCTAGCCGCGGAGGCCCGCCGAGCCTCCCGGTTGTGATGTTTACCGCGTCCCGCCGCCAGCGACCGCCGCGGCGGCCACCGCGGCCACCGCGGCCGCCACGGCGGGGCCGACCCGGGGGTCGAACGGCGACGGCACGATGTAGTCGGCGCGCAGGTCCTCGCCGACCAGCCCGGCGATGGCGCTCGCGGCGGCGAGCTTCATCGCCTCGGTGATGGCGGTGGCCCGGGCGTCGAAGGCGCCGCGGAAGATGCCGGGGAACGCCAGCACGTTGTTGATCTGGTTGGGGAAGTCCGAGCGGCCGGTGGCCACGACGGCGGCGTGCCGGTGGGCGACGTCGGGGTGGACCTCGGGGGTGGGGTTGGCCAGCCCGAAGATGATCGCATCGTCGGCCATCGTGGCCACGACCTCCTCGGGGACGGTGCCGCCGGAGACGCCGATGTAGACGTCGGCGCCGGCGAGCGCGTCGGCCAGGGAGCCCGAGCGTCCGGTGCGGTCGGCGGTGTCGACGGCCAGGGCCCGCTTCACCGGGGTGAGGTCGTGGCGCTGGGAGCTCAGCACGCCGCGACGGTCGGTGACGGCGAGGTCGGTGATGCCGGCCGCCAGCAGGATGCGCGCGACCGCGACGCCGGCGGCTCCGGCCCCGGAGATCACGACGCGGGTGCCGGCGTGCGTGCGTCCGGTCAGCCGCAGCGCGCCCTCGAGGGCGGCGGCGACCACCACGGCGGTGCCGTGCTGGTCGTCGTGGAAGACCGGGATCGCGAGGCGCTCCTGCAGCCGCTGCTCGATCTCGAAGCACCGCGGAGCCGAGATGTCCTCGAGGTTGATGCCGCCGAAGGACGGTGCCAGCCGGACCACGGTCTCGACGATCTCGTCGGTGTCGGTGGTGTCGAGGCAGATCGGGACGGCGTCGACCCCACCGAACTGCTTGAACAGCACGGCCTTGCCCTCCATCACCGGCATGGCCGCGGCCGGGCCGATGTCGCCCAGCCCCAGCACCGCGGTGCCGTCGGTGACGACGGCGACCGTGTTGGAGACCCAGGTGTAGTCGCGCACCAGCGCCGGCTCGGCCGCGATCGCCTCGCACACCTCGGCGACGCCGGGGGTGTAGGCGAGCGACAGGTCGTCGCGGTCGTCGAGCGACACGGTGCTGGCGATCGCCATCTTGCCGCCCTCGTGCAGGCGGAACACGGGCGACGCGGCGCGGTCGGCGGGCGTGGGGGACGCGGTCATGGCGTGGCAGCAGGCTTTCGCGAGTGGGTGCGAGCAGGGGCGGCTCGAGTGCGAGTCGCGGTCGGGACTGATCGGTGCCGATCAGGGCGGGTCGTGGATCCGTGGGGTGGTGGAATCCGTGGCAGGGGCCCGCGGTCGTGGCAGGGCGCCCTGCAGCGCGTTCGATCGGGTCTCAGTCTGGCACAGCCCGACGACCGCGCAGCGGCCAGACCCGGGCCAGCACCGCGGCGAGCACGCGGTCGTCGGGCACCGCGCCGACCGTCCAGGAGTCCACGCCCTCGCGCGGGTTGTCCCGCTCGACCCACCAGCCGTCGGGCTCACGGCGTACGGCGCGCTTGACCGCCACCGTGCCGTCCGGCAGCCGTACGACGACCAGCCGGCCGACCCGCGGGCGGGCGCCGTGGACGACGAGGAGCAGGTCGCCGGGGTGCAGGGTCGGCAGCATGGAGCGACCGTGGACGCGGGCCAGGCCGACGCGGACCGGGGTGCTCACCCGCCTCACCTCACCTGTCACGTCGGGGTCCCTCGGGCGGCCCCACCCCTGGGGGTGAGTCTGCTGAGCCGCCCCCGCAGCGCCGTGGCCACGGAGTAGTGTCGCAGCAGACCGAAGAACCCCTCCCTGTGCATGCTCACGAAAGGATTCTGGATGCTCGCGCGAATCTTCGCCCCGACGCTCGATGTCCACGCCCACTGCGACCTGCCCTGCGGTGTCTACGACCCCGCGCAGGCCCGCATCGAGGCGGAGTCGATCAAGGCGATCATCGGCAAGCTCGCCGACAACGACGACCCGGACTTCCGCACCCGCGCCGTGGTCATCAAGGAGCAGCGCTCCGAGCTGGTCAAGCACCACCTCTGGGTGCTGTGGACCGACTACTTCAAGCCCCCGCACTTCGAGAAGTACCCGCAGCTGCACACCCTCTTCAACGAGGCCACCAAGCTCGCCGGTGCGTCCGGCACCAAGGGCACGATGGACGCTGCGACGGCCGACGACCTGCTGGCCAAGATCGACGAGATCGCGGAGATCTTCGCCGAGACCAAGAAGGCCTGAGCACCGTGGGGCGCCCCGCAGCGGGGGCCCCGCCTGCTCGACCTCATGACGTCGGATCGGGCCCGGGTCGACACGACCCGGGCCCGATCCCCACGCCGAACGGGAGCCACCACCACGTGGACATCGATTCACCGCCGGACGCGCAGCTGCGGCTGCCGGCCGACAGCGCCTACCTGGCCGTGCTGCGCTCGGCCACGGCCGGGCTCGCCGCCCGCATCAACTTCACCCTCGACGACATCGAGGACCTGCGCATCGCCGTCGACGAGGCGTGCGCCATCCTGCTGCCGCAGGCCGCTCCGGACACGCAGCTGGACTGCACCTTCTGGCTCGGAGGCGCGACGATGACCGTCGCGGTCGGCGCCACCTGCACCGAGCCGCGCCAGCCCTCGGAGCAGGGCTTCGCCTGGCGGGTGCTGACGGCGCTGACCACCCACGCCCGGTCGGAGGTGCACGACGACCGGCTCGTGCTCACGCTCTCGCGCAGCGCTGGACAGCACCCGTGACCGCCGGCCCGACCGCGCGCCAGGTGTCGACCACGCACCAGCGCAGCAACGACACGAACGACATCCACGCCCGCACCGCTGAGCTCTTCGCCCAGATGCAGGCCGCGGAGGGAGACGAGGCCGCGCGCGTGCGCGACGCCCTCGTCGAGCTGCACCTGCCGCTCGCGGAGTACCTCGCCCGTCGCTTCGGCAACCGCGGTGAGCCCCACGAGGACCTCGTCCAGGTGGCCACCATCGGGCTGATCAAGGCCATCGACCGCTTCGACACCGACCGCGGGGTCGCGTTCTCGACCTTCGCCACCCCGACGATCATGGGCGAGGTCAAGCGTCACTTCCGCGACCGCGGCTGGACCATCCGGGTCCCGCGCCGGCTGCAGGAGATGCAGGCGATCATCAACCAGGCCGTCGCCGACGTGGGCCAGCAGCTCGGTCGCAGCCCCACCGTGGCCGAGATCGCCAAGCACGCCGGGCTCAGCGAGGAGGAGATCCTCGAGGGCCTCGAGTCGGCCAACGCCTACAGCCCGCTGTCGCTCGACGCCCCCGACCCGGGCGGCGAGGTCGGCGCGGTGATCGAGCAGCTCGGCGACTACGACGACGCCCTCGACGCCGTGGTGGACCGGGAGACCGTGAAGCCCCTGCTCGACGCCCTGGACCCGCGCGCCAAGCGCATCCTGCTGCTGCGGTTCTTCCGCAACATGACGCAGTCGCAGATCGCCGAGGAGCTCGGGATCAGCCAGATGCACGTCTCCCGGCTGCTGAGCCGGACCCTGGCCGACCTGCGTCGCAACCTCGAGGACCAGCGACCGACCCCCTAGCCCGGAGGCCGGACGGCCGACCCCGGCTCGGGCCGGCGGTCAGGCGTGCTCGTCGGTGCTCAGCGCCGCCAGCGACCGGGGATGAAAGACCCCGACGAGCACGGCGATCCCGACCGCGACCAGCACCCACCCGATCACGTCGGGGGTCCAGTCGCTGGTGAACCCGACCAGCACCTGGATCAGCTGCGCCAGCACGACCGGCGCCCGCGCCCACGACTGGCCCCGGACCAGGCACCAGGCGCACCAGGCCAGCCCGGCGCCGTACACGGCGAGGAACAGCGCCGAGGTGAGGCCCATGGCGAGGCGCTGCCCGTCGAGCGCGGGCAGGACCAGGAGCGCCTGGACGACCAGGACGACCGCCTCGAGGGCCGCGGTGGCGCACGCGGCCCGGAGGGGCCAGGGCTGCGCGGAGAGGGGCGAGGAGCGCGGCACGTCGGTCACACCGCGATGGTACGGGCCCGCACCCGGGCACTACGTCCTAGCGCGACGGTGGCATTTGTGCTGGTGAGAGGCCATCTGAGGGCGTGTGACCAAACCAACCAGGCCAAAACCTTGAACCGGTGCCCCTGACTTTGACACGATCGGCTGGTCATCGGTCATGGGGGCATCCTGCGACGCGTCGGGCCCCCGCCCGGTCTTCGCAGCGCCCCCGTCCTCGGATCCGATCACCGGAACGTTGGACGCGAGGGTTTCACCAGAGCCGCGAGCGGCGACGATGACCTGTGGTCGGCACCCCGTGCCACACCCCCTGAACCAGACAAGGAGCCGTCGCCATGGATTGGCGCCACCGTTCCGCGTGCCTCGACGAGGACCCGGAACTGTTCTTCCCGATCGGCAACACCGGTCCGGCCATCCTCCAGATCGAGGAGGCCAAGCAGGTGTGCCGTCGGTGCGAGGTGCGCGAGCAGTGTCTTGCGTGGGCGCTCGAGGCGGGCCAGGACCACGGTGTCTGGGGCGGGATGAGCGAGGACGAGCGGCGCGCCCTCAAGCGCCGCAACGCCCGGGCCCGGGTGCGCACCACCGCCTGACGCGAGACCTCCTGACCCGAGACCGCCTGACGCGAGCCAGGTCCCGGTCGGGCGTCAGCCCGCGGGCACCACGAGCCGGACGCACGTCCCCCGCGGGGAGGCGGCGCCGATCTCGATGGACCCTCCGAGCTCGGACTCCACGAGCGTGCGGACGATCGACAGCCCCAGGCTGCTCGAGCGATCGAGGTCGAAGTCGTCGGGCAGGCCGACCCCGTCGTCGGTCACGCTGACGACCCAGCCGGTCTCGCTGCGAGTCGCGGCCACCTCCACGTGGCCCGGCCCGCCGGCGAAGGCGTGCTCGGCCGCGTTCTGCACCAGCTCGGTCAGCACCATCGCCAGCGGCGTGGCCACCTCGCCCGGCACGGTCCCGAACGAGCCGGTCCGCGACGAGCTGATGACCCCGCCGGCCGAGGCGACCCCGGAGCTGACGTCGGCCACCACGGTGCGCAGCCGGTCGGCGATCTCGTCGAAGTCGACGTGCTCGTCGAGGGACTGGCTCAGGGTCTCGTGGACCAGGGCGATCGAGCCGACGCGGCGCACCGCCTCCTCGAGGGCGGCGCGCGCCTCCGGCACCTGCATGCGTCGCGCCTGCAGCCGCAGGAGTGCCGCCACCGTCTGCAGGTTGTTCTTCACCCGGTGGTGGATCTCGCGGATGGTGGCGTCCTTGGTGACCAGCTCGCGGTCCCGGCTGCGCAGGTCCGTGACGTCGCGCAGCAGCACCAGGGCGCCGACGTGCCGCTCGAGGTCGCGCAGCGGGATGGACCGGGCGATGACGACGCGGGAGCCGTCGCCGATCTCGGTGTCGCGCGCGGCGCGCCCCCCGAGCACCGCGCTCAGCGTCTCCTCGTCGGCGCGCTGCGCGAGCGGCACCAGGGAGCGCGTGGTGGCCGCCAGGTCGAGACCGGTGAGGTCGGTGGCCAGCCCGAGCTGGCGGTAGACCGACAGCGCGTTCGGGCTGGCGTAGGTGACGGACCCGGACTCGTCCACCCGCACGAAGCCGTCGCCCACGCGGGGCGAGTCCGTGTGGTCCGAACGCTGCCCCGGGTAGGGGAACTGCCCGCGCGCGATCATCTGGGTGAGGTCGGTGGCGGTCTGGAGGTAGGCCAGCTCCAGGCGCGAGGGGGTGCGCACCCCCAGCAGGTTGGTGTTGCGCCCGATGATCGCGATGATGCGCCGCCCCCGGCGGACGGGGATCGCCTCCACCCGCACCGGCACCTCGTCGCGCCACTCCGGGTCGCCCTCGCGCACGACGCGCTCCTGTGCCAGCGCCGTGTCGATCAGCGGGCGCCGGCCGGGCGGGATGAAGGTGCCCACCACGTCGTCGACGTGCGCGGTCGGGCCCGTCGTCGGGCGCATCTGGGCCACGGCCCAGAAGCCTCGCCCCTCCCGGTCGGGCAGCCACAGCACGAGGTCGGCGAAGGAGAGGTCCGCGATGATCTGCCAGTCGGCCACCAGCAGCTGCAGCAAGGCCTCGTCGTCGGCGGTGAGGTCGGCATGCGCCTGGGCCAGCTCGCTCAAGGACGCCACGGCTCCACCCTAGGCCGGATAGGTTCGGCCGCATGACGCAGGAGACCACCCCCGACGCCCCGCACGCCGCCGAGACCCCGGAGGCGAACGCCCCGGCCGCCTCCTCCGACGGTGCGGTGGAGGGTCACAGCGGGACCCACGCGGTCGCCGTGGCCGCCTCCCACGGCGTCGAGACCATGTTCACCCTCTCCGGCGCCCACGTCTTCCCGATGTACGACGCCGCGGTCCACGCCGACCCGCCCGTCAAGCTGCTCGACGTCCGCCACGAGCAGACCGCCGTGTTCGCCGCCGAGGCCGTCGGCAAGCTGACCCGGGTGCCGGGGCTCGCGGTGCTGACCGCCGGCCCGGGCATCACCAACGGCGTCAGCCCCATCACGCAGGCCTACTTCAGCGGCTCGCCGCTGGTCGTCGTCGGCGGTCGCGCGCCCGCGAACCGGTGGGGTCAGGGCAGCCTGCAGGAGCTCGACCACGTCCCGCTCGTGTCCCCGGTGACCAAGTCGGCGCGCACCGCGCACCGGGCCGACGACGTCGCCGACGAGATGCACCGCGCCTTCACGTCCGCGCGCACCTCCCACCGCGGACCGGCCTTCCTCGACGTCCCCCTCGACGCCTTCTTCGACAACGCCACCGTGGAACGTCCCGCCTACTCCCCCGCCGAGCCGGTCGAGCCCGACCCCGAAGCGATCGCGACGATCGCCCAGCTGCTGTCCGAGGCCGAGCGCCCCGTGCTGGTGCTGGGCAGCGACGTGTGGCTGGACGGCGCCGAGGAGGCGGCCCGACGCCTCGTGGAGACCGCCGGGCTGCCGGCCCTGGCCAACGGCATGGGCCGCGGCATCGTCCCCGGCGGGCACGAGCTGCTCGTCACCAAGGCTCGCTCGGTCGCCCTGGGCCAGGCCGACCTGGTCGTGGTGGTCGGCACCCCGCTGGACTTCCGGCTCTCCTACGGCGTCTTCGGCGGCAAGGAGGGCGCTCCCACCGCGAGGACGGTCCACGTCGCCGACTCGGAGGCCCAGGTGGCCGGTCACGCCGAGCTCGCCGCGTCTGCGTACGGCGACCTCACCCACGCCCTCGACGGGGTGCTCACCGCCCTGGAGCAGCAGCGGCAGAAGCCCGACTGGTCCGCGTGGGTCGCGAGGCTCCAGGACACCGTCAAGGCCGCCGCCGAGCGCGACCGCGAGCTGCTCGACGCCGAGGCCGACCCGATCCACCCCGCCCGGATCTACGGCGAGCTGCTGCCGCGGCTGGCCGACGACTCCGTCGTGATCGGCGACGGGGGCGACTTCGTCTCGTTCGCCGGCAAGTACGTCGAGCCGCAGCGGCCAGGCGGGTGGCTGGACCCCGGCCCCTACGGCTGCCTCGGCGCCGGCATGGGCGCGGCGATCGCGGCCCGGCTGGTGCGGCCCTCGGCCCAGGTCGTGGTGCTCTTCGGCGACGGCGCCGCCGGCATGTCGCTGATGGACGTCGACACCCTGGTGCGCCACGACCTGCCGGTGGTCATGGTCATGGGCAACAACTCGGCCTGGGCGCTGGAGAAGGGCCCCATGCAGATGCTCTACGGCTACGACGTCATCGCCGACCTCGCCCCGCGCACGGCGTACGACGAGGTGGTGAAGGCGCTGGGGGGCGCCGGCGAGATGGTCACCGACCCGAAGGAGATCGGGCCGGCCATGGACCGGGCCTTCGCCGCGAACGTGCCCTACCTGGTCAACGTCATCACCGACGTGAAGGCGGCCTACCCGCGCAACACGCTGGGCATCTGAGCGCTCACCCGGCGCCCCGGCCCAGGCGGGCCAGGAAGCGCTCGGTGTCGACCACGACCCGGGTGACCTCGCCGTGCCCGAGCACCGAGCCGGTGTCGTCGGCCACGGCGGTGACCTCGTAGCGCAGCAGCCGGCCGTCGCGGTGGACCTGCCGGGCCAGCACCCGCACCCGGTCGCCGACGCTGCTGGCGGCGCGGTGCTCGAGGGAGACCCGGGTGCCGACGGTGGTCTGGCCGTCCTCGAGCAGCGGGTCGGCGGCCGCGCAGGTCGTCGCCTCGGCCCAGGCCAGCAGCACCGGTGTGCCGAGCACCTCCAGCGAGCCCGACCCGACCGCGCGGGCGGTGTCGTCGGTGGTGACGGTGAAGGTGAGGGTCGCCTCGTCGTGGGTCATGCCCCCAGCATGCCCATTTCCTCTGACGCCTGCCTCGATGAGAGACTGGGGCGAACCAGAGTCCACCGGTCCGTCGGATCACGGGCCGTGCAGAGGAGACACCATGGGTAAGACCGGTCGCAAGCGCCGCGGGCGCAAGAAGAAGGCAGCGAACCACGGCAAGCGTCCCAACGCCTGACCGTCCTCGCGAGAGACACCACGACCCCGTGCACCAGCACGGGGTCGTCGTCGTTCTGGGGCCGGGTGCGGTCCGGGACCCGGACCGGCCGTCGGCTCAGGCGGGGCCGGTCTCGCCGTAGCGGACCTGGATCTCCTGGCGGATGCTGATGAGCACCTTGTGGCGCAGCTCGTCGGGGGCGCGCTCGGCGCAGGAGCGCGCCACCAGCGCCTTGACCGCCCGCTCGAGCACGAAGTGGTCGACGCACGGCGCGCAGTCGTCGAGGTGCTGCTTGATCGTGGCGGCGTCGGCGTCGGCCAGCTCGTTGTCGATGAAGAAGACCATCCGCTCGAGGGCGGCGGTGCAGTCGGTGTCGTTCGGGTCGCCGCAGCTCATCGTGTCGCTCCTTCCACGGTCCGGGCGGCGTTGCCGTCGGCGTCGACGCGCATGCCGCGCTCCCGGGCGTAGTCGGCCAGCATGGTGCGCAGCTGGCGACGGCCACGGTGCAGCCGCGACATCACGGTGCCGATGGGGGTGTCCATGATCTCGGCGATCTCCTTGTAGGGAAACCCCTCGACGTCGGCGAGGTAGACCGCGAGGCGGAACTCCTCCTGCAGCTGGTTGAGCGCGTCCTTGACGTCGCTGTCGGGCAGGTGCTCGAGCGCCACCATCTCGGCGGACTTGAGTCCGCTCGAGGTGTGGGACTCGGCCCGGGCGAGCTGCCAGTCCTCGACGTCCTCGCTCATCGACTGCTGCGGCTCCCGCTGCTTCTTGCGGTAGCTGTTGATGAAGGTGTTGGTCAGGATGCGGTAGAGCCAGGCCTTCAGGTTGGTGCCCTGCTTGAACTGGTGGAAGGCGGCGAAGGCCTTCGCGAAGGTCTCCTGGACCAGGTCCTCGGCGTCGGAGGGGTTGCGGGTCATCCGCATCGCGGCCGAGTAGAGCTGGTCGAGGTAGGGCAGGGCGTCGCGCTCGAAGCGTGCGGCCCGCTCCTGCTCCGACTCGGGCTCAGGGGTGGTGACTTCGTCAGACATTGTCCGCCAGCCTACCGGCAGGGTCCGCCCCGGCAGATCGGCCGTGATCGTCGCGCAGGCCACGGTGACCCCTTCCTGTCGTTCGAGGTGCCGGCGCGCGTGCGCCGACCCCGGGTCAACGCCCGGCCCGCGGGGTTGATTCCCTCCTAGAGCACGCGCTGCTCGATGAGCTCCAGCGCGCTCTCGACCACGATCTGCGCGACGTCCTCGGCGCTGACCCCGCTGCGCTTCGGCGTCTTCAGCCCGTGGTCGGCCGAGGGTACGACGACCAGTGGCTGGGTCGGCGCGAACTCCGCCGGGGTTCCGAAGGGGTCCCGCTCGCCCTGGACGACCAGGGTCGGCACGGTGACCGCGGCCAGCTCGTCGGCCCGCGACCTCTCCGGCTTGCCCGGCGGGTGCAGCGGGAAGGACAGCGCGAGCACCGCCGACGCACCGAGGTGGTGAGCGGTCCGGCAGGAGCTGCGGGCTCCGGCGCTGCGTCCCCCGAGGACCAGCGGGGTCCGCGAGCGCAGCCGGTCGACGACCGCCACCGCGCAGGTGTCGAGGATGCCGGGGGCCGAGGCGATCCGGCGTCCGGCGACCCGCCAGGGCTGCTCGAGCCGGATGACGGTGATGCCCTGGCCGGGCAGCGCCCGTGCCAGCGCGACCAGGTCGGGGGCGTCGGGGCCTCCCCCGGCGCCGTGCTGCAGGAAGAGGGTGGCGCGGGGGCTGCGGGAGCGGTCGACGTGCAGCCGGGCGTCGCCGTGGGGGGTGGCCCAGGTGCGGATCTCGGTCACGCGGGTCCGCCCGTGCCGGCATCCACGCCCGCGGGCACGTCCTCGGCGGGCAGGGGCTCGGCGAGCTCGGGGCCGTTGTGGCGCACGTTGTTGACCTGGGTCGAGACGGGATAGGCCTCGAGCCGGCCCGGGGCCGCGGGCACCAGCAGGGCGCGGGCCCGGTCGACGTCGACGCCGGGGTCGAGCCACTCGGCGCGGCGGTCCGGCTCGACCAGCAGCGGCATCCGGTCGTGGATGTGGCCCACGGCGTCCTCCGCGGTCGTGGTGAGCACCGTGCAGGTCCAGCGGAAGCGCTCGGGGTCGTCCTCGTCGCGTGTCGGGTCCCTCCAGATCTCGTAGAGGCCGGCCATGGCCATCACGGACCCGTCCGCGGGGTGGATGTAGAACGGCTGCTTGAGCGGCTTGCCGGCCTTCGTGCGCTGCTCGGTGGCGTACCACTCGTAGTAGCCGTCGGCGGGCAGCAGGCAGCGACGCTTGGCGAAGGCCCGGCGGAAGGCGGGCTTCTCGGTCACCGTCTCCATGCGCGCGTTGATCATGCGGTTGCCGATCGAGGGGTCCTTGGCCCAGAAGGGCACCAGCCCCCAGCGCAGCACCCGGAGCTGCCGCTCGGCCGGGGCGTCCTCGCCGGGCGGCCGGTCGAGCACGGCGTACACCTGCTTGGTCGGCGCGACGTTCCAGTCGGGCTCGAGCGGAGCGGCGACGGTCTCGGTGACCTTCGCGCGGTCGATCTCGAACTCCTCGGCGAGGTCCTCCGGCTTGCGGCTCGATGCGTAGCGCCCACACATGGGCATCACCCTACGGCGGCCTGCTCGGCCTCGACCCCGGCCAGCACCGCGCCGACGACCCAGGCCAGGTCGTCGGCGGTGCGCTCGGGGCTGTGGTGGGGCTGCGTCAGGTGCGACAGCGCCAGCCGGATGACCGACTCCAGCGACACGGCGAGCTTCTCGCCGCGCAGCGGCAGGTCGGGGAAGTGCTCGACCACGAGGTCGTAGAGGAAGCCGGCGGCGGTGTCGATGATGGTCTGCGACTGGAAGATGTAGGGCAGGAGGTCGGTGTCGCCGGTGTGCCCGCTCTCCAGCACGGCCTTGAGCAGGGCGTTGTCGCCGGCGCTGGTGAGCGCGCCGAGCACCGCCGAGCGCACGGCGGGCTGGAACTCCTGCTCCCCCTCGAAGGACTCGCGCACCACGTCGAGGAAGACGTCGAGCTCGCGCATCACGAGCTGCTCGGCGAGCTGCTGCTTGGTGCCGAACTCGTTGTAGACGGTCTGCCGGCTGACCCCGGCCCGGTCGGCGACCTTGGCCATCGTGAGCCGGCGCCACCCCTCGGCGGCGAAGGCCGCGGCGGCCGCGTCGAGCAGCCGGTCGCGCAGGATCGTGCGCACGGCGGCCCGGAACGGTTTCTTGCTCACCTGGTCAGGGTCTCATCCGGGGGCAAGGTGCCGGGCAGGTCGTCCGGCGGGCCGTCCGGCAGGTCGACCAGCGCGTCGCCGGGCGGGTCGACCCGAGGTCGGGCGCTCGCTCAGACCGGCTCGAAGTCCTGCGCCTCGCGCACCCCGCAGTCCGGACACGGCCAGTCCTCGTCGACCTCGGCCAGCGGGGTGCCCGCCGGCCAGCCCTCGCGGGGCTCGCCGAGGGTCTCGTCGTAGACGTAGTCGCAATTGGGGCAGCGGAAGCAGCCGGTCTGCTGGTCCTGCCGTGTCGTGGTGGTGACGGTCTCCATGGTTCTCTCCCTCGGCTCGTCGGTCGGGTGCTGCGTGCTGGGCTCGTGCTGGGCTCGTGCTGGGCTGGTGCTGGGCCGGCGCCGGTGGCTCAGGCGGCGTCGGCGCGGCTCGTGGGCGGCTGCCCGTACGTCGCGAGGTAGCGCTCGGCGCGCCGCGGGTGGAGGTTGGCGCGGCTGACGTCGCCGTCGTAGTGCGCCACGACGCGGCGGTCCATGACCCGGCGCCAGACGGCCGGGACCCAGGTCAGCACGATCATCCCGGCGTAGCCGGTGGGCAGCACCGGCGCCTCGGGGAAGTCGCGCAGCGCCTGGTAGCGCCGCGTGGGGTTGGCGTGGTGGTCGCTGTGGCGCTGCAGGTGGTAGAGCAGCACGTTGGTCCCGATGTTGTTGCTGTTCCAGCTGTGGCTGGGGTTCACGCGCTCGTAGCGGCCCGACTCGAGCGTGGCGCGCTTCATGCCGTAGTGCTCGAGGTAGTTGACCGACTCCAGCTCCCAGATGCCGACCACGGCGGCGACCAGCAGGTAGGGCAGCACCTGCCACCCGAAGGCGAGCACCAGCCCGCCCCACAGCACCACGGTCATGGCGTAGGCGTTGAGGATGTCGTTCTTGATGGTCCAGTGGTTCTGGTCGCGGCGACCGAAGCGCTTCTTCTCCAGGCGCCAGGCGCTCTTCCAGCTGCCGACCACGGTGCGCGGCAGGAAGCCCCAGACGGTCTCCCCCATCCGCGAGCTCGCGGGGTCCTCCGGGGTGGCGACGCGGACGTGGTGCCCGCGGTTGTGCTCGATGTAGAAGTGCCCGTACGCCGTCGGGGCGAGCGCCACGCGCGACAGCCAGCGCTCGTGCTTCTCCTTCTTGTGGCCGAGCTCGTGGGCGGTGTTGATGCCGATCCCGACCACGATGCCGAGCGAGATCGCCATGCCGAGCCGGTCCAGCACGTCGTGCTGGGGCTGGCTGATCATCCAGGCGGTCCAGATCACCGCGAGGTACTGCATCGGGATGAAGGCGTAGGTGATCCAGCGGTAGAACCGGTCCTCCTCCAGGCGCTCGAGGACCTCGTCCGGGGGGTTGTTGGGATCGATCCCCACGAGGAGGTCCACCAGGGGCACGAGGCCGAAGATGAAGACCGGGCCGAAGAACCAGAAGGCGTCCCAGCCCGTCCAGCTCACCAGGCCCCAGGACAGGAACGGGATGATCGGCACGATCGCGCCGACCAGCCAGGCGTAGCGCTTGGTGTCGCGCCAGACGGGCTCGGCGGGGTGGGCCTCCGCGCTGTGGGTCGAGGTGGTCGCCGGGGTGTGAGTGGCAGCCATGATCAGCCTCCTGCTCGCTGCGTCCCGCGTGAACAGCGGGCTTTACACGAGAGTAGGAGTTGTACACCTACTTGGCAACGACTTCGAGTTTGTACACCGACGTGTCGCGCGTCACACCGCAGCGATTGGCGGGAGCGGCGTGTAGGTCAGTGGACGAGCAGCGTGCCCAGCACGGCGCCGGCCCGGTCCACGTCGCCCGGGAGCCCCTCCACCCAGATGCGGGCGTCCTCGGGACCGCCCAGCTCGGTGAGCAGCGTGCGCAGGCGCGCCACGGCCGGCGCCAGGTCGGGCGTGCGACGCACGAGCGTCACCACCGCGTCGTGGCCCAGGCGGGCCACGGTCTCCTCGCCGGAGAAGGTGGCACGCAGTCCCTCGGCGACGGTGGCCAGCTCGAGGGCACGCACCAGCCGCAGGTCGACGGGTCCGGCCCCGCGCAGGCCGGCGCGGTGGCGTCGGGCGCTGGCGGTGACGTCGACGACGACGAGCGCGTGCGTGCGGCGTACGTCGTCCCCGGAGCGCTCGGCGCCCCGGTAGACCTCCGCCAGGCGGCTGCGCAGGTGCTGCTGGCTGGCGAGCCCGGTGAGCGGGTCCTCGCACGAGACGTCGACCAGGTAGCCGAGCGTCGCCTCGCTCCAGGCCACGGTCATCGCCTCCACGGCAGCGAAGTCGGGGTCCGAGCTGCGGACGACCTCGTAGGTCCTCCGCAGCCCGGTGAGCGCCTCTCCCACGGACGCCCCGTCCCCGGCCAGCGCGGTCCCCACCAGGGCGCAGGCCGCGAGCGGGCACCTCCCGGACGCCAGGGCGTCACCGACCGCATCGAATCCCAGCGGCACGTCGTGCCTCGATGCGGTGGTGCGCTCCCTCCCTGGCTCCGGCGAGCCACCCGGGTCACGTCGGCCGGTGAAGGACGGCAAGCTGCCTCGCATGGCGTCCTCCTCCCCTCCGGTGGGTCGTCCTCCCATGAACCGACCCGTGGCCGACGAGCACCGGTGGTGCCGTCGATGAGGGAACGGAGCCGTGGCGGGGTCATGACGCGGTTCCGGAGATTTTCTTTTTCGGTGCCGCCCGGCCCTCGTCCGCCCCGGCGGGCCCGTCCCGCGGGTCCTGGTGCTGCCGGGTCGGCTGGGGCTGATGTGGCTGCCGGTGCACCCACGGTCGACTCAGGCGTCACCTCGGCCTCGCGGATCGCTCGCGGTATCGGCCGACCCGGGGTATTTTTTGTCACGGCAGGCGATTCGTCCGCCGAGGAGGCGGGCACCCTGTCCGCTCCACCCGTGGGGACATGACCGAACTCCTGCACCAGCTCGAGGCTCCCGGAGACGCGGAGCTGATCTCGCGCGTGCGCGAGGGCGACCTGGAGGCGTACGGCGACCTCTACGCGCGCCACGTGGACGCCGCCCGACGGCTGGCCCGCCAGCTGGTCCGCGGACCCGACTCGGACGACCTGGTCTCGGACGCCTTCGCGAAGGTCATGGCCGTGCTGCAGCGCGGCGGCGGCCCGGACGTGGCGTTCCGCGCCTACCTGCTGACGGCCGTGCGACGTCTGCACGTCGACCGGATCCGGGCGACGTCGCGCGTCACGACCACCGACGACCTCGAGGCCTTCGACCCCGGGGTGCCCTTCCAGGACACGGCCGTCGCGCAGTTCGAGAACGGCGCCGCCGCCCGGGCCTTCTCCTCGCTGCCCGAGCGGTGGCAGCTCGTGCTGTGGCACCTCGAGGTCGAGGGCCAGAAGCCCGCCGAGATCGCCGTCCTCCTCGGGATGAGCCCGAACTCGGTCTCCGCCCTGGCCTACCGCGCCCGCGAGGGCCTGCGGCAGGCGTTCCTGGCCGCGCACCTCGCCACCGCCGACCAGGCGGAGTGCCGCTGGGTGACCGAGAGGCTCGGCGGCTACGTCCGCAAGGGCCTGTCGAAGCGGGACCACGACAAGGTCGCGCTCCACCTCGACGTCTGCCCGCGCTGCACCGCGATGTACCTCGAGCTCACCGAGGTCAACGACAACCTGGCCGGCATCATCGCCCCCCTCCTGCTCGGCGGCCTGGCCGCCGGCTACCTCGGCTCGAGCGGCGCCGGCGCGGCCGGCGGCGTGGTCGCGCTGCTGGGGCGGGCCAAGGACGCGGTCACCGGCAACGTGGGCCCGGTCGTGGCGGGCACCGCCGCCGCCACGGTCGCGGTGGCGACCCTCATCGCGATCGCCGTCACCGGCGACGACGAGCCGCCCGCCGCCGCCGGCGGCGACCGCTCCACCACGGACACCGCCGACGGGGCCGACCCGGACGACCCCTCCGGTCCCGGTGGCTCCGCGCCCGGCGCCCGGCTCCCGGCCCCTCGGACCGCGGACGAGCCGGCCCTGCGGGTGGCCTCGCCGCTGCTCGCCGAGCCCGTCGCCCTGACCGAGGCCGCCGCCCCGACCTCCGTCACCGAGCTCGTCACCGAGGCCCTGGCGCCCGGGACCGACACCAGCACCGACACCGGCACCGGGACCGACCCGGGCACTGACCCCGGGACCGACCCGGGCACGGATCCCGGAACCGACCCCGGAACCGACCCGGGAGAACCGGAGACCGACATCCGGGTCGCGGGCGCGACCGTCTCCGACGACGCCCTGGTCGTCGACGTCGACAACCTCCCGCCGGAGCCGGTCACCATCGTCGTGGACCTGGCCTCGGACTCCGGTCGTGCCGCCTTCGTGCCCGGCCAGCGGGTGTGCAGCGTCGAGCCCGCCACCCCGACCCGAGCGGTCTGCGTGACGAGCACCGCCATGGCGCGCATGGCGGCCACCCAGCTGGCCCCCCGCTCCTTCCAGGCCGTCATCCCGCTCGACTTCCCGGCCGACGTCGACGTCGACTTCCTCGACGTGTCGGTCAACGTCGTCGGCTACCGCGAGACCTTCGCCGAGGACAACCGGATCCGCTTCGAGTACCGACCGGTCCGCACGCCCACGGACGGTCCGACGACCGACGGCCCCACCGACGGCCCCACCGACGGCCCCACCACCGGCGGTCCCACCGACGGCCCCACGACCGGAGGCCCGACCGACGGCCCGACCACGGGCGGTCCCACCGACGGCCCGACCGACGGCCCGACCGACGGCCCGACGACGGGCGGCCCCACCGACGGCCCCACCACCGGCGGCCCCACCGAAGAACCGAGCGAGGGACCCGACCTGGCCGTGGCCCTCTCCCGGGTGTCCGCCGACGACGGCCGCTTCAAGGTCCAGGTCAGCACACCGCGGGGCACCGGTCCGGCCGACGTCGGTCTGCGTCTGGCCTTCCGTCCCGGCACCGTGACCGTCGCCGCGGCCGAGCGCGACTGCACCGGGCCGGTCGACGGGGTCGTCACCTGCGACTGGAACGGCAACACCTGGGTCGGCTTCTTCACCGTTCCCCTGGCTGCCGGCGACACCGTCGACGTCTCGACGACCGTCAGCCTGCCCGGCCTCACCGACCCCCGCCCCGAGAACAACACCGACACGCTCCGGCTCGAGGGCGACGACCGCGCCACCGGAGGCGGCCCGAAGGACGGCGGGCCGAAGGACGGCGGGCCGAAGGACGGCGGGCCGAAGGACGGCGGGCCGAAGGACGGCGGGCCGAAGGACGACGGGCCGAAGGACAGCGGCGGCCCGAAGGACACCCGGCCGTCGAACCCCGGCGGCTCGAAGCCGTCCGAGGGACCCGGCCGACCGGACCCGTCCCCCGCGCCCGACAGGCCCGACAGGCCCGCCAAGCCCGAGAAGCCCGCCAAGCCCGACAAGCCGGCCCCGCCCGAGAAGCCGGGCCAGGCGGGCGACCCGCCCGGCAAGGCGGACCCGCCCGGCAAGGCGAACGGCCACGAGACCGACCCGTCGAACGGCAAGTCGGACGACAAGCCGGACGACAAGCCGGGCGACAAGCCGGGCGACAAGCCGGGCGGCAAGCCCGACCCGGACGACAAGCCGGGCGCCGGACCCTCGCGGCCCGCCGGTGAGGGCAAGGGCCCGCGCCGCTCCGGACGCCGGTCGCCTCGTGACGGCTGACCGTCGTCCCCGACCGGCACGCCCGGCTCGATAGGGTTCGCCGGTGCCTCCCGACGCCACCACCGACCTCCCGCGCACCGACGCCGGTGCGCCCGACCTGTGGCCGGCGCCGACGCCGACGGCCCCGGTCCGCTCGCGGGTCCGGCTCCCGGGCTCGAAGTCGCTCACCAACCGGGCGCTCGTCCTGGCCGCGCTCAGCGACGGTCCCAGCACCGTGGCCGGCGCGCTGCGCTCACGGGACTCGCTGCTCATGGCGGCCGCCCTGACCGCCCTCGGGTCCGCCGTCGACACCGAGGGCCCCGACTGGCGGGTCACCCCCGGGCCCCTGCGCGGCCCGGCACACGTCGACTGCGGCCTCGCCGGCACCGTCATGCGGTTCGTGCCGCCGGTGGCGGCCCTGGCCGACGGCGCCGTCACCTTCGACGGCGACCCCCACGCCCGCACCCGGCCGATGGGCCAGGTGCTGCACGGGCTGCGCGGCCTCGGTGTCGAGGTCGAGGACGAGGACCGCGGCACGCTGCCGCTCACGGTGCGGGGACACGGCTCGGTCCGCGGCGGCCAGGTGGTCATCGACGCCTCCGCCTCCAGCCAGTTCGTCTCCGCCCTGCTGCTGGCCGGTGCGGCGTACGACGAGGGCGTCGACGTCCTGCACGACGGCAAGCCGGTCCCGTCGCTGCCGCACATCGACATGACCGTCCAGGCGCTGCGCGAGCACGGCGTGGACGTCGACGACAGCGAGCCGAACCGGTGGCGCGTCTCCCCCGGACCGGTGCGCGCCGTGGACGTCGCCGTCGAGCCCGACCTGTCCAACGCCGCCCCCTTCCTGGCCGCCGCCGTCGTCACCGGCGGCGAGGTGACCGTCGTGGGCTGGCCTCGACGCACCACGCAGGCCGGCGACCGACTGCGCGAGATCCTCGCGCTGATGGGCGCCGAGGTGGAGCTCACCGACGACGGGCTGACCGTGCGCGGCACCGGGGTCGTCCGCGGCGTCGACCTCGACCTGCACGACGAGGGCGAACTCGCCCCCGCGGTCGCGGCCCTGTGCGCGCTGGCCGACGGCCCGTCGGTGCTGCGCGGCATCGGGCACATCCGCGGCCACGAGACCGACCGGCTCGCTGCGCTCGCGACCGAGCTGACCGCCCGCGGCTGCACCGTGCGCGAGCGGCCCGACGGTCTGGAGATCACGCCCGGCCCGCTGCGCGGCGGAGCCTTCGCGACGTACGCCGACCACCGGATGGCCCACGCCGCGGTCATCCTCGGCCTCGGCGTCCCCGGGGTGGAGGTGGTCGACGTGGCCACCACCGCGAAGACCTTCACCGACTTCCCCGGCGCGTGGACCGCGCTGGTCGGGGGCTGAGCGTGGCCGGACGGGACCGCAAGGGCGCGGAGCGGCAGTACGCCGACCTCGACGACTCCTCCTTCGACCGGCCCCGGCGCCGGACCCGGCCGCGCACCAAGGACCGCCCCACCTACGACGACGCCACCGACGCGGTGGTGATGACCGTCGACCGGGGTCGCTTCACCTGCGGGCTCGTCGGGGAGCAGCACCGCCTGGTCACGGCGATGAAGTCGCGCCCGCTGGGCCGCAAGGGCGTCGTGGTCGGCGACCGGGTGCGGCTGGTGGGCGACCTGGCCGGCGGCGACACCCTGGCCCGCATCGTGGAGGTCTCGCCGCGCGCCACCGTCCTGCGGCGCACGGCCGACGACGACGACCCCGTCGAGCGCGTCGTGGTGGCCAACGCCGACCAGCTCGTGATCGTGGTGGCCCTGGCGGACCCGGAGCCGCGCACCGGCCTGGTCGACCGCGCGCTCGCGGCGGCGTACGACGCGGGCATCGACCCGCTGCTGTGCCTGACCAAGGCCGACCTGGCCGACCCCGGGCCGTTCCTGGAGATCTACCGACCGCTCGACGTCCCCTTCGTCGTGACCCAGCGCGGCGCTGACGTCAGCGACGTGCGCGACCGCCTGGCCGACCGCACGAGCGTGCTGCTCGGTCACAGCGGGGTCGGCAAGTCGACGCTCGTCAACGCCCTGGTCCCGGGCGCCGACCGCGCCGTCGGGGTGGTCAACGACCACACCGGACGGGGCCGTCACACCTCCACCTCGGCGATCATGCTGGCGCTGCCCGGCGGCTCCGGCGGGGGTTGGATCGTCGACACCCCCGGCATCCGCTCCTTCGGGCTGGCACACGTCGACGCCGCCGACCTGATCCGTGCCTTCAGCGACCTCGAGGACGCCGCCCTCGACTGCCCGCGCGGCTGCTCCCACCAGCCGACCGAGCCGGAGTGCGGCCTCGACCTCGCCGTGACCGACCGGCGCATCGACGCCGCGCGGGTGGAGTCCTACCGCCGGCTGCTGGGCAGCCGGGACATACGCTGACCCCCATGCCCACCTCCTTCACCGACGACCTGAGGCTGGCCCACGTCCTCGCCGACGACGCGGACTCGCTGAGCACCAACCGCTACCAGGCGTTGGACCTCCGGGTGGACACCAAGCCCGACCTCTCCCCCGTGACCGACGCCGACCGGGCCGTCGAGGAGGGCATCCGGCGCACCCTCGGCCGCGCCCGCCCCCGCGACGCCATCCTCGGCGAGGAGCAGGGCAGCACCGGCTTCAGCCAGCGGCGCTGGGTGGTCGACCCGATCGACGGCACGAAGAACTTCGTGCGCGGCGTGCCCGTCTGGGCCACGCTGATCTCGCTCATGGTCGAGGACGAGGTCGTCGTCGGCGTCGTGTCCGCCCCGCAGCTCAACCGCCGCTGGTGGGCGATGAAGGACGGCGGCGCCTTCACCGGCCGCTCGCTGCTCAAGCCGCTCCCGATCCGGGTCTCCGACGTCTCGAGGCTCGAGGACGCCTCGTTCTCCTACTCCTCGCTCGACGGCTGGGACCACGCCGGTCGCCTCGACGACTTCCTCGCGCTCTCCCGCCACAGCTGGCGCACCCGGGCGTACGGCGACTTCTGGAGCCACATGCTCGTGGCCGAGGGGGCCGTCGACTTCGCGGCCGAGCCCGAGCTGGAGCTCTACGACATGGCCGCGCTCGACGTGATCGTGCGCGAGGCCGGGGGCCGCTTCACCTCCCTGGACGGGCGTGACGGCCCGCACGGCGGCAACGCCCTGGCCAGCAACGGGATCCTCCACGAGACCGTGCTGGGCTTCCTCGGCTCGGTCGGACCCGACGCCCGACCGTCCGCGGACGGACGGCCCGCCGGTGCGGCGGGCGGCGACGACGAGCGTGCGAGCGACCACCCGGAGGGCTCGGAGGCTCACGGCACCGGCGACCGGGCACCGGCCCGGGAGGGCTCGGTGGCCCCGCGCGAGCCCGGAGGCACGCTGCACCAGCTCAGCGACCGGCGTCGGCCGGCCCCGACGGGACAGGGTCCGGACCTGCCTCCGATGTGACGGCCGCGGTCTCCGGGGGCGCCGCCGCGCCCGGGCGGTCGCCGCGCAGCCGCGCCCACGCCGCCAGCACGGTCGGGGCGAGCAGCAGCCCGGCGAGGTCGAACCAGCCGTAGCCGCCCGCGGCGCCGGTCGGCGGGTTGCCGATGCTGACCAGCCCCGTGGGGTCGGTCGGCTGCCAGGTCCACGTCGCCAGCTCGGTGCCGAGCACCTCGAGCCAGGTCACGACGACGGCCGCGCCGACGTACACCTCCCGCGACGGCCCCCACCGCAGGAAGCCGAGGAGGCACAGGAACCAGAAGGCGCCGAGGACGTCGGGCCGGTCGCCGCGCAGGGCCAGTGCGGCCCACGTCCCGAGGCCGACGACGACGAGCCAGGTCGCGCGGTCGAGGTGGCGCCGCACCCACGGGGCGTGGCCCAGCGCGTAGGCGGAGAGGTAGACCAGCCCGTGGCCCGGCGGCACGTAGGCCGGGACGTTGTCGAAGCGGTAGGTGTAGACCTCGAGACCGGGGCTGAAGACGTACTCCACCACCGTCGCCACCACCACCACGACGGCGGTCTGCGCCCGCACGGTCGCGTCCACCCGCCGCAGCGCCAGCAGCAGGACGCCCCAGGTGGCCAGCCCCAGGAAGCGCTGCAGGGTGAGGGAGCCGTCGTGGTCGGCCAGCAGCACCAGGCTGAGCCAGCCCATGAGCACGAGCGCGACGCGCCCGCCCCCGGCTCCCCCGCCCCGGGGCGGCCCGCTCCCCCCGACAGCGGTGGCAGCGGCGCCCTCGGCGGGGTCGGGACGGGTCATGGCCCCATCCTGCCCGTCGCCCCTACCGCGGGCCGTCCGGCGTGGTCTAGATTCGCCTCACCCCAGCCGGCGGGAGGTCCCGTCGTCGTGACCGGAGGTCAGCCATGCGCATCAAGGACGTGCTCGCAGCCAAACCGCGCCACGAGGTCGTGACGGCCACGCCCGGCAGCACCGTGCGCGACCTGGTGGCCTCGCTGGCCGAGCACAACCTCGGCGCCCTGGTCGTCAGCGGCGACGGCACGCACCTCGACGGGATCGTCTCCGAGCGCGACGTGGTGCGCCACCTGGGCCGCGACGCCTCCGTGCTCGACGCGAGCGTGGAGCAGATCATGACCTCCGCGGTGCGCACCTGCACGCCCGAGGACCGGCTCGACGACCTGCTCTCGCTGATGACCGAGCACCGCATCCGCCACGTCCCCGTGGTCGACGGCGACGCCCTCGTCGGCATCGTCAGCATCGGCGACCTGGTCAAGCACAAGATCAGCGCCCTGGAGTTCGAGCGGGACCAGCTCGACTCCTACGTCCACCAGAGCTGACGCCCCCGACCCACCGGTCCCAGGTCACCGGTCCCAGGTCACCGGTCCCAGGTCGCGGGTCGCCGGCGGCGTCGCGAGTCAGAGCCAGCCGGCACCCTCGGCGACCAGCAGCAGGCCGAAGACGGCGAAGGCGGTCGCAGCGCCGTACTTGATGGCCCTCTCGGGCAGTTTCTTGCCGAGCACCGCCCCGACGACGATGGCCAGCGCGTCGGCGGCCACCATGCCCACGGTGCTGCCGATCCAGGTGCCGAGCCAGCCCTCCTGGGTGGCGAGCGTGACGGTGGCGAGCATCGTCTTGTCGCCCAGCTCGGCGAGGAAGAACGCGACGCCCACGGCCAGGATCGCGGCGCCGGTGCTGTGCCGGGCCTTGTCGGCCTCCTCGTCGCTCAGCTCGTCGCCGCGCAGCGTCCACGCGGCGAAGGCCAGGAACGCGAGGCCGGCGATGATCGAGATGAGGTCCTGGCTCTCGGCGAACTGGTCGCCGACGAAGCGCCCGAGGGCGACCGAGAAGAGGTGGACGATCGCGGTGGCGACCGTGATGCCGATGAGGACGTCGCGGGCGCGGTAGCGGGCGGCGAACGTCATCGCCATCAGCTGGCTCTTGTCGCCGAGCTCGGCGACGAAGATGACGGCGGTGCTGAGCAGGAAGGCGTACATCGGACGGGTGTCTCCTTGTCGTGACGGGCCGCGCCCGGACCGAGGAGACCGCCGGACGACGACCCTTCGACCAGGCACGTCCGCAGGGGTCGTGGAACCGGTCGAAAGTCTCGTCCGCCACCGAGTACTGATCGAGTGGCCTGCCGCACCGGACCCGAGGGTCAGTGTGTCGACGCGGCTGTTGGGGACTACTCCCTTTCGGCCACCAGTTTACCCGGGCCGCCCCGGGGGCCGGACCCGAGCCCCGGGGCGACCCGGGTACCGTCGACCAGCCCACCCCCGAACGAGACGAGGAACCTGCATGACCGACAAGCCCGAGATCGACTTCCCCGACGGCCCGCCGCCCAGCGAGCTCGAGATCACCGACCTCAGCGTCGGCGACGGCGACGAGGCCGCGGCCGGTCAGACCGTCAGCGTCCACTACGTCGGCGTGGCCCACTCCACCGGCGAGCAGTTCGACGCCTCCTACGACCGTGGCGACCCGCTGCAGTTCCGCCTCGGCGTCGGCCAGGTCATCTCCGGCTGGGACACCGGCGTGCAGGGCATGAAGGTCGGCGGCCGCCGTCGCCTCGTCATCCCGCCCCACCTGGCGTACGGCGACCGCGGCGCCGGCGGCGTCATCAAGCCCGGCGAGACCCTGATCTTCGTGGTGGACCTGCTGTCCGTGCGCTGAGCCGCACCGCGACCCGCTGACCGCGCGGGTGCGGTGGATCCGGACCCTGGCTCGGATCCACCGCACTCCGGTGTGGACCGGGCGCCGCCCGGCGTTGCCCGACGTGAGCGCGCAGGTCCATGATCGAAGGACCCAGCGACCAGGGGTGAGCGCGATGGACCTGCCGTCGACGGTCTCGGCTCCCTCCCGCACGCTCGCGAGCCTCACGGCTCTGCTCCTCGCCGGGACCGTCCTGGTGTCCTGCACCTCGACCGACGGGCCCCGCACCCCGGCGACCAGCCCCGGCGTCGGTGAGCCCCTCTCGTCGGCCGGAGTGGACGCCCTGAGGGCCGAGGTCGTCGACTACCTCGGGTCGCAGGACATCTTCGACGACGTCCGCGTGGTCCTCGTCGCCACCGGTGACGAGGTCGTCCTCGCCGAGTACCAGGACACCTCCCCCGAGGAGTTCGCCGACACCCGCTCGATCACCAAGAGCGTGATGTCGACCCTGGTCGGCATCGCGGTCGACCGGGGCCTGATCGACGGGGTGGACGCCACGCTCGGCAAGCTGCTGCCCGACGAGACGATGCCGCGTGCGGTCGCCGGCACCACGCTCGAGCAGGTGCTGACGATGACCGGAGGCTTCGTCGGCTCGTGGTCGGCCCCCGACGAGGAGTTCAGGGCCTCGCGCGACTGGGTCCGCGCCGTCCTGCGTGACGCCGATCCCGCCGCGGCCGGGGAGTTCGCCTACTCCGACGGCGGCGCGCACCTGCTCAGCGCCGTGCTGACCGAGGCCACCGGGATGCCGGTGCTCCGCTTCGCCCGCAGCGCCCTGCTCGACCCGCTCGGCGTCGACACCCGACCGGCCGCGCTGCCGCTCGCGGTCGCCCGCAACGCGCCGGCCTACGTCGCGGCGGACTTCGCCTGGCCGGTCGACCCCCAGGACCGACCGCTGGGCTGGGCCGGGCTCAAGCTGCGGCCCGAGGACCTGCTCGCCCTCGGTCGGCTCGTCCTGCAGCAGGGCCGCTGGGACGGGGAGCAGCTGGTCTCCGCCGCCTGGGTCGCCGAGGCCACCCGGACGCACGTGGAGGCGTACGGCGCCGCGGAGGGCTACGGCTACCTGTGGTGGGTCGACGAGGTCGACGGGTCGCCGTCCGCCCGGGCCTGGGGCTACGGCGGGCAGATGGTCGAGGTGGTGCCCGCGCGCGACCTCGTCGTGGTCGTCGCCTCCGACGTCGACCCGGGGCCCGGGCTGAGCCGCCTCGCGCCGGACCTCTTCGACTACCTGGTCGACGAGATCGTCGCTCCGCGGTTCCCCGCCGCGTGAGCGGATCAGTCGACCTGCACCGAGTTGGGGCCGGCCGGCAGGTCCACGGTGACGACGTCGCCGCGGACCAGCTGCCGGCCCCGCCGGGTCTCGACCTCGCCGTTGACGCGGACGTCGCCCTCGGCCAGCAGCGCCTTGGCGTCGGAGCCGGCGTCGACGAGGTCGGCCAGCTTGAGCAGCTGACCGAGGCGGATGCTCGCCTCGCGGACCGCCACGAGCCGCGGCTCGTGCTCCTGGCCCCCGCCGCCGCCGCTCATCCGAGCACCACCGCGACGGTGTGGATGAGGACCCCGACGAGGCCGCCGACGATGGTGCCGTTGATGCGGATGAACTGCAGGTCCTTGCCGACGTGCAGCTCGATCTTCTCCGAGGCCTCCTTGCCGTCCCACTCGTCGATGGTGGTGGTGATGACGGCGGTCAGCTCGCGGCCGTAGCGGTCGATGAGGAACACCGCGAGGTCCGCGGCCCGGACGTCGAGGCGGCCGCGCCGTCCGGCGTCGGCCACGAGGCGCTCGCCGTACGCCTGCACCTCGCGGACGCCGCGCCGCACCAGCTCGCCGTCGGTGTCGGCCAGCGCCTTCTCCAGCGACCGCTTGAGCGCGTTCCACAGCGAGATGTAGGTGCTGGTGACCTGCGGGTGACCGAGGAAGCGGGCCTTGAGCCGCTCCATGCGCTCGATGGTCTCCGCGTCCTCGAGGAGGTCACGGGCCAGGTCGCGCAGCAGCCGGTCCAGCGCGATCCGGGAGCGGTGGTGCGGCTCGCGGCGGATGTCGGTGAGCCAGGTGAGGATCTCGGTGTGCAGCCGGTGGATGACCCGCTCGTTGAGGGAGTCCGGCGCCCACCAGGGGGCGCGCTCGACGACGACGTCGTGGAAGGTCGACTCGTTGCCCTCGAGCCAGCGGTGGGCCTCCTCGAGCAGCAGGTCCACGACGCCGTGGTGCGCACCGTCCTCGACGACCTCCTTGAGCAGGCTCCCGACGATGGGGCTGATCGGCTCCTCCAGGAAGCGCGGCACCAGCACCTGCTCCATGAACGCCGCGACGTCCTCGTCGTCGACCCGGCTCAGGCCGAGACGCAGCAGGTCGGTCGCCTCGTGGACGACGCGCCGCGCGTGGCGCTCCTCGGCCATCCACTGCCCGGCCTTGAGCGCCGGCTCCGCGCCGAGGACCCGGTCCTTGATGATGTCGGGCTGCAGGAAGTTCTCCCCCACGAACTCCTCGAGGCCGCGCCCGAGCATCTCCTTGCGCTTGGGCACCAGCGCGGTGTGCGGGATCGGGATGCCCAGCGGGTGCTTGAACAGCGCCACCACCGCGAACCAGTCGGCGATCGCCCCCACCATCGACGCCTCGGCGCCGGCGTTGACGAAGCCGAGGAAGCCGTCCTCGCCCAGCGTGACGAGGTAGACGGTGGCCGCGAACAGCAGCAGCCCGACGGCGACGCTGCGCATCCGCCGCAGAGCCGTACGCCGCTCCTGGTCGAGGTCCGGATCGGCGTTCAGAGCGGGGGCGGACCGGGGCGGGGTCCCGGTGGCGGTGTTCGTGGCGGTCGTCGTGGCGGGCACCGGGCCCAACCTACCGGGGCGGTTCGGTCACGGCGTGGTCGCCGACGAGCAGCGTGGGGGTGACACCGGCCACCACCGACACCCGGACCCGGCTGCCGACCGGGTGGCGGACGGCGTGCGGCTGCCAGGAGCGGACCTCCCGGCCGGAGGCCAGCGCGACGGTGTGGAGCACGAAGGCCCCGTGGTAGGCCACGGCGGTGACCGTGCCCGCACCGTCCGGCTCGGCGGTCAGCGCCACCTCGTGGGGACGGAGCACGACCTCGACGTCGACGTCGGCGTCGCCCCAGCCGGGGACGGTCGAGACCACGCCCAGCTCGCAGGTCAGCAGCGCGTCGCGCACGTGGGCCGGCAGGAACACCGCGTCGCCCATGAAGGAGGCGACGAAGCGGGTGGCGGGCCGCTCGAAGACCATCACGGGGGTGTCGGCCTGCTCGACGAGGCCGTCGCGCATCACCACCACGCGGTCGCCCACCGACAGCGCCTCGGTCTGGTCGTGGGTCACCAGCACCCCGGTGGTCCCGGTGGCGCGCAGCACGGCGACGGTGTCGGCGCGCAGCTGCGCGCGCAGCGTCTCGTCGAGGCTGGAGAAGGGCTCGTCGAGGAGGATGACGGCCGGCCGCGGCGCCAGGGCACGCGCGAGGGCCACCCGCTGCTGCTCGCCCCCGGAGATCTCGTGCGGGTAGCGGTCGGCCAGGGCGCCGAGCCGGGTCAGCGCGAGGACCTCCTCGACCCGGGCGCGGCGTTCGCGTCCCGGCAGCTTGTCGAGGCCGAAGGCGATGTTGCGGCGCACGTCGAGGTGCGGGAAGAGCGCGTGGTCCTGGAAGACGAGACCGACCCGGCGCCGCTCGGGCGGCACCCAGCGGCCGCCGGCCTGCTCCTCGCCGTCGATGCGGATGCTGCCGACGGCGGGCTTCTCCAGCCCCGCGACCAGCCGCAGCAGGGTGGACTTGCCGCAGCCCGAGGGGCCGATGACGGTGAGCAGCTCGCCCGGGCCCGCACTGAGGGTCAGGCCCGTCACGGCCGGGACCTTGCCGTAGGCCTTGGAGACGTCGGCGATCTCGAGGACGGGCCGCTGGCCCTCGTGGCCGCGGTCGGGCTCGGTGACGGCCGCCACCTGGGGGGTGGTCAGGGTCGGGGTCACCGGGGCGCCCCCGCCGTCCGGTCCAGCGTGCGACGCTCCCGGCGGAACAGCAGGAAGACCGGCACCACCGCCGTCGCCACGATCACCAGCGCCGGGAGAGCCGCCTTCTCCCAGTAGTTCTCCTTCGCCAGCTCGTAGACCCACACCGACACGGTACTGAACCCGAACGGACGCAGCAGCAGGACCAGCGGCAGCTCCTTGACGGCGTCGACGAGCACCAGCACGAACGCCACGAACACCCCGGACCGCGCCAGCGGCAGGTGCACCCGGGTCAGCACGCGGCCGGGCCGGGCACCGAGGCTGAGCGCGGAGGCGGTCATCGAGGCCGACACCTTCGTGAGGCTGGCGTCGACGGCCTGGTAGGCGGGGGCCAGGAAGCGGATGACGTAGGCGTAGAGGACGCCCAGCACCGAGCCGGTGACGAGCAGTCCGGTCCCGTCCTCCGACCCCAGGGCCCGCACCACCCGGTCGAGGTCGGCGAAGACGAGCAGCACGCCGATGCCGATGACCGCACCGGGCACGGCGTACCCGAAGGTGGTGACCTGGGCGGCGGCCGGCAGCAGCCGACCGACCCGGGTCACCCGCTGGGCGTGGGCGACGACGAGCGACAGCAGCACGCAGACCGCGGCCACCGTGACGGCCACCGTGAGGGTGTTGGCGAGGTACTCGGTGAACCGCGGGTCGACCAGCGCGCCCGACTCGCGCCGCGCCTCGCCGACCGCCCACGCGAGCAGCCGGGCCACCGGCAGCAGGAAGGCCACGCTGAGCGCGAGCAGGCATGCGGCCACCGCGGCGCCGGCGCGCCAGCCGGTCAGCGTGACGGTCTCCAGGCCGCGCCCGCGCCCGCCGCGCTGGGTGAAGCGGGCCCGTCCGCGCAGGCCGCGCTCGGCCACCAGCACGGCCACCGCGAACAGCAGCACCAGCACCGACAGCCGGCTGGCCGAGTCGAAGTCGTAGCCGCCCTTCCACTGGTTGTAGACGCCGACCGAGATGGTCTGCACGCCGAAGTACTGCACGGTGGCGAAGTCGGTGAGCACCTCCATCGCCACCAGCGCCAGACCGGCCGCGAGCGAGGGGCGGGCCAGCGGCAGCACGACCTGGCGCAGCGCACGTCCCCGGGAGGCGCCCAGCGAGCGCGCGGCGTCGTACGTCGTCGCCGACTGCTCGGCGAACGCCGCGCGTGCCATCAGGTAGACGTAGGGGAACAGCGTCAGCGTCATCACGACGACCGCGCCGCCGAGCGAGCGCACCGGCGGCAGCCAGAACCCGTCGCCGAAGACCCCGCGCAGGGCGGTCTGCACGGGACCCGCCTCGTCGAGGGTGGAGAGGAAGACGAAGCCGAGGATGTAGGCCGGCATCGCCAGCGGCAGCACCAGCATCCACGTGAAGAGGTCGCGCAGCGGGAAGCGCGCGACGGTGACCAGCCAGGCCAGGCCGCCGCCCACGACCAGGGTGCCGATCCCGACGCCGCCGATCAGCAGGACCGTGTTGAGCACCATCTCCGGCAGCCGCGCCGGGAAGGCGGTGTCGGCGTCGGCCCGCAGACCGTCGACCACGACCGCCAGGATCGGGGCGGCCACCAGGGCGGCGACGAGCAGCGCCGCCAGCACCCACCCGACGCGCCCGCCCGCCCCGCTGCCCGTGGTGCGGCGGGTGCGGGACGCCGTCGCGCCCGGCCGCCGGCCGGGAGCGACCGGCTGCACCGGGTCGAGCAGGGTCATCGGGGGGTCATCGGGAGGTCATCGGGGGGCTCACTCGTAGCCGAGCTCGTCGAGCAAGGCCAGCGCGTCGGCGTTCCGCTCGCCGTAGGCCTCGGCGTCGACGGGCATGGTGGTGAACTCGCCGAAGGCGACGATCTCGTCGTCGGGGGCGACGTCGGGGTTGACCGGGTACTCGTGGTTGTCGCCGACGAACTCCTCCTGGCCGTCGGTGGCCAGCCACTCCAGCAGGCGCTGCGCGTCGGCGGCGTCGTCGGCGGTGGAGACCACCCCGGCGCCGGAGATGTTCTCCATGACGCCCTTGCCGTCCTGGCTGGCCCAGTAGAGCTCCACGTTGAGGTCGGGGTTCTCGTCGAGCTCGCGCGCCAGGTAGTAGTGGTTGACGATCGCCACGTCGCAGGTGCCGGCGTCGACGGCCTCGAGCAGCAGCACGTCGTTGCCCATCACGTCGACGTCGTTGTCGATCCAGCCCTGCACGATGTCGCGCGCCTCGTCGTCGCCGTACTGGTCCATCAGCGCGGCCACGAGCGACTGGGTGTAGGCCTCCGAGGAGTCCCGCATGCAGAGCCGTCCGGACCACTGCGGGTCGCCGAGCCCGGCGTAGCTGTTGACCGGGTCGAAGTCCGCGGGGTCGACGTTGTCGGGGTTGTAGACGAGGGTGCGCTCGCGCCGGGCCAGGCCGAACCAGCTGTTGTCGTCGGCGCGGTAGGCCGCCGGCACCGCCCGCTCGAGCGGTCGGCTGTCGAGGGGCGCGAGCACGCCCGCCTGGTCGGCGGCGTAGAGGTTGCCGGCGTCGACGGTCACGAAGAGGTCGGCCGGGGAGCCCTCACCCTCGGCCTCGAGCCGCTGCAGCAGGTCGGCGTCCTCGCCGAAGAGGAAGTCGACCTTCAGGCCGGTGTCCTCCTCGAAGTCCTCGAAGGCCTCCTCGAGGTCGTAGTGGCGCGCCGAGTAGACCTGGATGTCACCGGGCTCCTCCTCGCCGCCCCCGAAGATGCCGCAGCCGGCGAGGGTGAGCGACAGGGTGAGCCCGGTCAGCGCGGCGGTGGCGCGGCGAGCCGGGACGAGCGTGCGGGCGGTGCGCATGCGGGAGGGACCTCCGAGGGGGAAGACATCGGTTAGGTGAGCCTAACCTACCCAGGAGGAGGTGCCCGGCGACGGGGTCGGGAGGGGTCAGTTGAGCAGCTTCGAGGCCAGCACGGCGGCCTGCGTGCGGCGCTCGAGCCCCAGCTTGGTGAGGATGCTGGTGACGTAGTTCTTGACCGTCTTCTCGGCCAGGAAGAGCTGCTCGCCGATCTGGCGGTTGGTCAGGCCCTCGGCGACCAGCTCGAGGATGCGCCGCTCCTGGGGCGTGAGCGAGCGCAGCTCGGCGGGCTCGTTGGCCCCGCCGTCGCGCAGGCGGTCCAGCACCCGCTGGGTGACGGCCGGGTCGAGCAGCGACTGGCCGTCGGCGACCTTGCGCACGACGTCGAGCAGGTCGTTGCCCACGATCTGCTTGAGCACGTAGCCCGCGGCGCCGGCCATGATCGCGGCGAAGAGCGCCTCGTCGTCGTCGTAGCTGGTCAGGATGATGGCGCGGATGGAGGGGTCCACCGAGCGGACCGACCGGCACACGTCGACACCGCTGCCGTCGGGCAGGCGCCCGTCGAGCACCGCGACGTCGGGACGAAGCGCCGGGATCCGGGCCTCGGCGTCCTTGGCCGACCCGGACTCGCCGACGACCTCGAAGCCCTCCTCGGAGTCGAAGAGGTCCTTGAGACCTCGGCGCACGACCTCGTGATCGTCGAGCAGGAAGACGCGAACCACGCTCATGCCACCCATTTCCCTTCAGGCCCAGTCCGGCCCGCGTTGACTGCGGCCCATGCTAGCGGCTGGATCGGACACTGCCGGCGAAAAAAGACTTCGGGCCGGCCCACCCCTGGACCGGCCCGCTGTGAGTCTCGTCGCGCGCTGGGAGAGTCGCACGAGTGACTTTCTTGTGCCCGAAGGCGAGTCACGTCGCCGTGGGAGGTCGGCTTGGTGACATCACCCAGCATGGCGCAGTTCGCGGCGGCGCGCCCCGTGGCCTCTTTCCCGTGTTGCCGGGACGAAGGTCCCGGTCGGTGGGACCCCTGGGACCGGTGGTGGTCAGCGGGGCGCCGGCACCGGCGCGCCGACGACCACGCGCACGACGTCGGAGAGGACCTGCACCGACAGGGCCGGGTCGATGGCCCGCTGCAGCCCCAGCCCGATGCCGAGGCTCAGCAGGGCGTGGGCGGCCTCGTCGACCGGGATCGGCATGACCAGCCCGTGCCGTGCGCAGGTGTCGCCCAGCACCCGCGCGATCAGGTCGCGGATGGCCTTGTTGCGCTCCTCCAGGGCCGCCCGCAGCTCCGGCTGGCGGCGGCTCCGGGCGGCGAACTCGGCCTCCAGCGCCGACCAGTCCGGGTCGCCGAGCCGGGCGTCGGCCCACACGTCGAGCGCGCGCAGCGCGTCCTCCAGCGAGGTGGCGCCCTCGAAGGCGCCGACCACCGCCCGGGCGACCTCGGAGTGGATGACCTCGAGCACCTCGAGGCACAGCTCGTCCTTGCCCGAGAAGTTGGAGTAGACCGCGCCCTTGGAGAACCCGGCCTCCTCGGCTACCCGCTCGAGCGACGTGGCGGCGTAACCGTCGGTGAGGAAGAGCTCCCGTGCGGTCTCCACGAGCCGGCGCCGGGTCTGCGCCTGGCTCTCCGAGCGGCGGGTGCGCGTCGCGGGGCGGGTCACGGACCCAGCCTAAGCCGATCGACGTCAAACCCACCCGCCACCCGCGGGCCGCGGCTACGGTCGAGAGGTGGCCCTGCTGCCCCGCTTCGACGTCTTCTCCCGCCGCGCGGGACGCGGCGGCGCACCCGCGGACGGACAGGCGGCCGGAGCCGTCGACGGGACCGCAGCCGCGCACCCCGCGGTCCCCCGGCAGGGCGCGGGACAGCAGCTGCGACGACTCCTCGCGGAGGCCGAGAGCCAGGACGCCGCCGCCGGGCGCGACGCCTGGCTGGCCCGGGCCGTCGAGCACCTGGTGCCCGACGAGGCCCGCGTCCTGGCGGTGCTGGCCGCCGAGCCCGACGGCACGCCCGGGCGGGCGCTGGTCCACATCCACTGCATGACCCCGACCGGGCTCAACGGCGAGTCCCTGCTCGAGAACGTCGTCGGGATCGGCGACGCGGCCCCCCTGGCGCTGCCGCAGCTCGTGCCCTACTACGTGGGACGCCTGCTCGCCCTCGACCTCGTGGAGATCGGGCCCGCCGACCCGCGGCTCGAGAACGACTACCCCGCGCTGCTGGCGGACCCGACGGTCCTGGAGGCCCTCACCGCCGCCCGCGCGCAGGGCCTCACACCCCGCGTCATGCGACACTCGTTGCGGCTCTCGCCGCTCGGGCGCGAGCTCTGGGACCTGCAGGACGCCTGACCGGCCGATCGGCCGCGCGGCGGGGCGGCGGGGCGGCGGGGCTCAGCGGGACAGCAGCACCGAGGACCCGTGGCCGAACAGTCCCTGGTTGGCGGTGATCCCGACGCGGGCACCCTCGACCTGGCGCCCGGTCGCCTGCCCGCGCAGCTGCCAGGTCAGCTCGCACACCTGCGCGAGCGCCTGGGCCGGCACGGCCTCGCCGAAGCACGCCAGCCCGCCGGAGGGGTTCACCGGCAAACGCCCACCGAGGGCGGTGTCCCCCCGGCGGACGAGCTGCTCGGCCTCCCCCTCGGCACAGAGCCCGAGGTCCTCGTACCAGTCCAGCTCGAGCGCGGTCGAGAGGTCGTAGACCTCCGCCACGTCGACCTCGTCGGGGCCGATCCCCGCCTCCTCGTAGGCGGCGTGGGCGAGGGACTGCTTGAAGGTGCGCCCCGGACCCAGGTCCGCGCCGGGGGCCGCTGCGGCTCGGGCGTCGGTGGCGATGTCGGGCATCTCGATGCGGGTCTGCGGGTAGGTCGGCGTCACCGTGGAGACGGCCCGGACGCGCACCGGACGGTCGACACCCCTCCGGCGGGCGTAGTCGACGCTGGTGAGCAGCACCGCGGCGCCGCCGTCCGAGGTGGCGCAGATGTCGAGCAGGTGCAGCGGGTCGGCCACCACGGCGGAGGCGAGCACCTCCTCCTCCGTCACCGCCTTGCGGTAGCGGGCGTACGGGTTGGCCACCCCGGCCGCGGCGTTCTTGACCTTTACCTTCGCGAAGTCCGACGACGTGGCGCCGTAGACGTCCATGCGGCGGCGGGCGTAGAGCGCGAAGTAGGCCGGGTTGGTCATGCCCAGCAGCCGGAAGCGCAGCCAGTCCGGGTCGTCCCAGCGCTCGCCGGCGTTGGGGGCCAGGAACCCCTTCGGCGTGGTGTCGGCGCCCACCACGAGCGCCACCTCCGACAGGCCGGCCAGGATCCGGGCCCGGGCGGTGTCGACGGCCTGGGCCCCGGTCGCGCAGGCGGCGTACGACGTCGCGACGCGGGCCCCGTTCCAGCCGAGGGCCTGGGCGAAGGTCGCGCCGGCGACGTAGCCGGCGTAGCCGTTGCGCACGGTCTCCCCGCCCACGACGAGGTCGACGTCGGCCCACGGCACCTCGGCGTCGGCGAGCGCGGCCCGGGCGGCGTGCACGCCGTACTCGGTGAAGGGACGGCCCCACTTGCCCCAGGGGTGCATGCCCACCCCGAGCACGGCGACGTCGTGGCTCACCGGTCCCCCTCCGCCGTTCCCGACCCTGCCGGCCCCACCGGCCGCCACCGCCACGTCGTGCGCTCCCCCGTGTCGTCGACGTAGAGCGTCTCCACGACGAGCTCCACCTCGCTGCCGACCACCACGTCGCGCACGCCGTACCCCTCGGCGAGCTGGCCGAGCACCACCAGCCCCTCGGGCAGCTCGACGGCGGCGAGCGCGAAGGGGACGTAGGGATCGGTGGCGGGCACGTACGGCGGCGGGGGCTGGTACTGCGCGTCGGTGTAGGACCACACCCGGCCCCGGCGCGCGAGCGGGACCGGCTCGAAGCGGTCCCCGGCGCAGTCGGGGCGGCGGCAGAAGCCCCGCCCGTCACGGACGGGCGGGAACACCAGCGTCGCGCACGTCGTGCACCGCGATGCCAGCAGCGCGGGCGACCCCTCGGTGGTGAACCACCCCTCGACGACCGGCGTCGCCACCATGCTGCCTCCCGACCTAGAACGTGTTCTTGTTCCTATCACGGCACCGGCCCGGCGATCCCGTCCGGAGCAATACTTGACACTTCAACTGTCTCGTGGCACAGTGATGCTTGTAAGTTCAATCAACGACTCGAGGAGAGCCCGATGAGCACCACCACCCAGAGCACGATCCCCGCCGGCACCTTCACCGTGGACCCGTCGCACAGCCACGTCGGCTTCGTCGCGCGGCACGCGATGGTCACCAAGGTCCGCGGCTCGTTCAACGAGTTCAGCGCCACCGCCACCTTCGACCCCGCCGACCTCGCCGCCACCAAGGCCGAGGTCAGCGTCGACGTGGCCAGCATCGACACCCGCAGCGAGCAGCGCGACGGCCACCTGCGCAGCGGCGACTTCTTCGACGTGGAGACCTTCCCGAAGCTCACCTTCGTGTCCACCCAGGTCGAGCAGTCCGACGACGAGACCCTGAGCGTCACCGGCGACCTGACCATCAAGGACACCACCAAGCCGGTCACGATCGACTTCACCTTCACCGGTGCGGCCACCGACCCGTTCGGCAACGAGCGCGTCGGCTTCGAGGGCTCCGTCGTCGTCAACCGCAAGGACTGGAACCTCACCTGGAACGCGGCCCTCGAGACCGGCGGCGTCCTGGTCAGCGACAAGGTGACCCTGGAGTTCGACCTCAGCGCCATCAAGAGCGCCTGACCTCCTCTCCTCGAGGGGCCGGTCCCCGACCCGAAGGCCGATGGTCGCCCGGGTCGGGGACCAACGCCCCCACCTGGGGCGAAAGGCTGGCTGACGCGCCGCTCGTGGCGCACCATGGATCAGCACCGCGACCCGCGGTGCTCCTTGCCGCGAGCGCGACGGAGCCCGTCCCATGTCCGAGACCCGAGACCTCGAGCCCGGAGAGTGCGTCCGGCTGCTCCGCAGCGGCGTCGTGGGCCGGGTCGCGCTGTCGACGCCGGAGGGCCCGCACATCGTCCCGGTGAACTACGCCGTGTTCGAGGACACCATCGTGGTGCGCACCTCGACGTACAGCCTGCTGGGGACCTACGGCCGCAACTCCATGCTCGCCTTCGAGGTCGACGACGTCGACCACGACCGGCACGTGGGCTGGAGCGTGCTCGCCCGCGGACGGGCCTGGGCCGAGCTCGACGCCGACGTCATCACGGCGATGCGCAACGCGTGGCGGCCCCACCCCTGGGCCGGGGGCGTGCGCAACCTCTACCTCCGGATGCGGTGGGAGACCCTCACCGGTCGAGCCATCGGCGCCGGAGCGATGCGCGGCCTCTCCGCCACGCGGGTGTCGCCGGACACCACCCTGAACGCCAGCTGACTGTGACAATGAGCCCGTGAGCTCCGCCACCGGCTCCGACGACGAGGACCTCGGCTCCCCCGCCCCGCTGCCCTCCGCACCGTCGCCCACCCCCTCCCTCCCGGCGTTCCTGCGCGCCATGGAGACGATCTCCAGCGACCTCGACACCACCACGCTGCTGGACCAGCTCGTGCTCGCCGCCTGCGACCTCGTCGGCGCCCGGTACGGCGCCCTGCTCGTGTTCGGCGCCGACGGCCGGCTCGCGCGCTTCGTCACCCACGGGGTCGACCGACGCCAGGAGAGCCGCATCGGGTCGCCCCCCACCGGGTGCGGGCTGCTCGGGCTGAACGGGCACCCGAGCGGCGCGCTGCGGATGGACGACCTCACCCAGCACCCGCGCTTCAGCGGCTTCCCGCCGCACCACCCGGTGCTGCGCACGCTCATCTTCGCGCCCATCCGGGTGCGAGGCACCGAGTTCGGCAGCCTCTACCTCAGCGAGAAGGCCGACGGCGCCCCGTTCACGGCCGCCGACCAGGCCCAGGTCCAGGCGCTCGCGCAGGTCGCGGGCTTCGTGGTCGAGAACGCGCACGCCTACGGGCTGAGCGAGCGCCGCCGCCGCTGGCTGGAGATGTTCGGCGAGCTCAACGACGCCCTCCAGCCGCCGCTGGTGCTCGGCACCGCGCTGCGCCGCGTCGCCTCCGCCGTCCGCATCGCCTCCGGCGCCCTGGCAGCCGCGGTGGTCCAGGTGCCCGAGCAGGGCCTGGTCAGCGTCGCGGCGCAGTCCGGCGACGAGTCGGTCCTCAGCGCCGTGACGAGCGAGATGGAGCGGACGGTGCGGATGGTCGTGGCCAGCGGCGAGGTCCTCGAGACGACGCTGGCCGACGAGGTCAGCGCGCTCGTCGCCCCGCTGCGCGCCCACCTGGCCGTCCCCGGGGTGCTGGTGATCGCGCACGAGGCGAGCCGCCGCCCCGACTACGTGGAGGAGCGGGACCTGCTCGCGACCTTCGCCGACCACGTCGCCCTGTCGCTCGACCGGACGCAGGCCCTGCAGGACCGCGAGGAGATGGCGGTCGTCGCCGACCGCGACCGCATCGCCCGCGAGCTGCACGACGTGGTGATCCAGCGCCTCTTCGCCACGGGCCTGCACCTGCAGTCCGCGCGCACGGCGGCCACCGACCCCGACCTCCGCGCCCGCATCGAGCAGGTCGTGGTCGAGGTCGACCAGACCATCCGCGACATCCGCGGCACCATCTTCTCGCTGCAGAAGCGCCCCCAGGACTCCCTGCGGGCCGAGGTGCGGGAGGTCGTGCGTGAATTCGTCCCCCGCCTCGGCTTCGCCCCCTCGGTGCAGCTGACCGGGCGCGTCGACCAGGGCCTGGGCGCCCAGGTGCAGCCCGTCTTCCTCGCCGTCCTGCGGGAGGCCCTGACCAACGTCGCCCGGCACGCCCGCGCCGGCAGCGTGTGGATCGACGTCCGCGTGGTCGACGCGCAGGTGCAGCTGCGGGTCACCGACAACGGCAGCGGGGTGCCCGAGGAGCGTCGCGAGAGCGGTCTGCGCCACGCACGACGCCGCGCGCTGCTGCTGGGCGGCGACCTCGACCTGTGGCCCAACGAGCCCAGCGGCACCGTCTTCGTGTGGTCCGTCCCGCTCCCGGCCACCGACTGAGGGTGGTGTCCTCCCCAGGCCCGGACCGGCCGGCGCGCCCGGACCGGCCCGACCCCATCCGCGAGGCGCACCGGCAGTGGGTGCGGCACGGCTGGGCCGACGCCGCCGACGCGATGGCGGTGGTGACCTCGCTGGTGCGGGTCCACCAGCTCCTGCACGAGCGCATCGACGCCGTGCTGCGTCCGCTGGGCCTGACCTTCGCCCGCTACGAGGTCCTGCGGCTGCTGGCCTTCACCACGGCCGGGTCCCTGCCGATGACGCGGCTCGGGTCCCTGCTGCAGGTCCACCCGACGAGCGTCACCAGCGCCGTGGACCGCCTCGAGCGGCAGGGCTTCGTGGTCCGCGAGCGCCAGAGCGCCGACCGACGGGTGGTGCGAGCCGCCATCACCGACACCGGGCGCGCCGTCGTGGAGGAGGCGACCGTGGGCCTCAACGACTCGGTGTTCGGCGAGCTCGGCCTCGACCCGGACGAGACCGCCGACCTGACGCGCCTGCTGTCGACGTACCGCCGGCACGCCGGAGACCGGGTCGAGCCCGGCGAGGACGGCGTATGATGACGACGATTACTTGGACGTCCAACTAAATCCGAGGTGCCATGCCCGAGCCGACCGTGCCGTCCCGCCCCGCCCTCCACCGGCCGGTCCACCCGGTCCGGCTGGTGACGGCCTCCAGCCTGTTCGACGGCCACGACGCCTCGATCAACATCATGCGGCGGATCCTGCAGTCGCAGGGCGCCGAGGTGGTCCACCTGGGGCACAACCGGTCCGTGCAGGAGGTCGTCGACGCCGTCCTCGAGGAGGACGCCCAGGGCGTCGCCGTGTCGTCGTACCAGGGCGGCCACGTGGAGTACTTCGAGTACCTCGTCTCCTCCCTGGCCGAGCGCGGCGCCCCCGACGTGAAGGTGTACGGCGGTGGCGGCGGCGTCATCGTCCGCGACGAGATCGAGCGGCTGGCCCGCAGCGGCGTCACGATCTTCTCGCCCGAGGACGGGCAGAAGCTGGGCCTGGCCGGCATGGTCAACCGCATCGTCGCCGAGTGCGACGTCCCCGGCTGGGACCGCGGACCGGTCGACGTCGACGCCGTCCTCGCCGGCGGCGCGACCGCCGTGGCCCGGGCGATCACCGGCGCGGAGACCGGACGCCTGCCCGACGACCTGCGCGCACGCCTCGAGGAGGTCGCCGCCGGTCGGGACGTGCCCGTGCTCGGCATCACCGGCACCGGCGGCTCCGGCAAGTCCTCGCTGACCGACGAGCTCGTCCGCCGGCTGCGGCTCGACCAGGAGGACAAGCTGCGCGTCGCGGTGGTCGCGGTGGACCCGACCCGGCGCAAGGGCGGCGGCGCCCTGCTGGGCGACCGGATCCGGATGAACTCCCTCGACGGCGACCGGGTCTACTTCCGCTCCCTGGCCACCCGCGGTGCCCACGAGATCCCGCCCTACCTGCCCGACGTGGTCACGGTGCTGAAGGCCGCCGGCTTCGACCTGGTGGTGATCGAGACCCCGGGCATCGGCCAGGGCGACGCCGGCATCGTGCCGTTCGTCGACACCGCGCTCTACGTCATGACGCCCGAGTTCGGCGCCGCGTCGCAGCTGGAGAAGATCGACATGCTCGACTTCGCCGACGCGGTCGCGATCAACAAGTTCGAGCGCCGCGGGGCCGAGGACGCGCTGCGCGACGTCGGACGCCAGCTGGTGCGCAACCGCGAGGCCTTCGGGCAGCAGCCGACCGACATGCCGGTCTTCGGCACCTCGGCCGCCACCTTCAACGACGACGGCGTCACCGCGCTCTACCAGCACCTGCGCGACCTGCTCGCCGAGCGCGGCCTGCCGGTGACCGAGGGGCGCCTGCCCCGGGTCGACGTACGCCGCTCGTCGGTGACGGCGCGCATCGTGCCGCCCGAGCGGGTGCGCTACCTCGCCGACATCGCCGAGACCGTGCGCGGCTACCACGCCGCGACCGAGCGGCTGGCCGAGGCGGCGTCCCGCGTGCAGCGCCTCGAGCTGGTGCACGACGAGCTCGCCGGCTCCGACGACGCAGGGGTCCGGCGCCTCCTCGACCGGGCGCGCGACGACCTGCCCGCCGAGGCGGGCGAGCAGCTGGCCTCCTGGCCCGACGTGGTCGCGTCGTACTCCGGCGAGGAGCAGGTCGTCGTCGTGCGCGACAAGGAGATCCACACGGCCCTGACGCGGGAGTCCTTGTCAGGCAACAAGATCCGCCGGGTGTCGCTGCCCCGGCACCGTGACCACGGCGACCTGCTGCGCTTCCTGCGTCGGGAGAACCTGCCCGGCTTCTTCCCCTTCACCGGCGGGGTCTTCAAGTTCAAGCGCGACAACGAGGACCCGGCCCGGATGTTCGCCGGCGAGGGCGACCCGTTCCGCACCAACCGGCGCTTCAAGCTGCTGTCGGAGGGCCAGCCGGCCACCCGGCTGTCCACCGCCTTCGACTCGGTGACGCTCTACGGCCGCGACCCCGACCTGCGACCCGACATCTACGGCAAGGTCGGCACCTCCGGTGTCTCGGTGGCGACTCTCGACGACATGCGGGCGCTCTACGACGGCTTCGACCTCGTGTCGCCCACCACGTCGGTCTCGATGACGATCAACGGCCCCGCGCCCACGATCCTGGCCTTCTTCCTCAACACCGTCGCCGACCAGCAGGTCGCGAAGTTCACCGCCGAGCACGACCGCGAGCCGGACGCCGAGGAGCGCGCGGCGCTCGCCGCGCACGGGCTGGCCACCGTGCGGGGCACGGTCCAGGCCGACATCCTCAAGGAGGACCAGGGCCAGAACACCTGCCTGTTCTCCACCGAGTTCTCCCTGCGGATGATGGCCGACATCCAGGAGTGGTTCATCGAGAACGGCGTGCGCAACTTCTACTCGGTCTCGATCTCCGGCTACCACATCGCTGAAGCCGGGGCGAACCCCATCAGCCAGCTCGCGTTCACGCTGTCCAACGGCTTCACCTACGTTGAGGCCTACCTCGCCCGCGGCATGGACATCGACGACTTCGCGCCGAACCTGTCGTTCTTCTTCTCCAACGGCATGGACCCGGAGTACTCCGTGCTCGGCCGCGTCGCCCGTCGCATCTGGGCGGTGGCGATGCGTGACCGCTACGGCGCCAACGAGCGCTCGCAGAAGCTGAAGTACCACGTGCAGACGTCGGGCCGCTCCCTGCACGCGCAGGAGATGGACTTCAACGACATCCGCACCACGCTGCAGGCGCTCATCGCGATCTACGACAACGCCAACTCCCTGCACACCAACGCCTTCGACGAGGCCGTCACCACCCCGTCGGCCTCCTCGGTGCGCCGAGCGCTGGCGATCCAGCTGATCATCAACCGCGAGTGGGGCCTGGCGATGAACGAGAACCCGCTCCAGGGCTCCTTCGTCATCGACGAGCTCACCGACCTCGTCGAGGCCGCGGTGCTGGAGGAGTTCGACCGGATCACCGAGCGCGGCGGCGTCCTCGGGGCGATGGAGACCGGCTACCAGCGCGGGCGCATCCAGGACGAGTCGATGCTCTACGAGCACCGCAAGCACGACGGGTCGCTGCCCATCGTCGGCGTCAACACCTTCCTCGCGCCGGAGTCCGACCAGGAGCCGGTGACCGTCGAGCTCGCCCGCGCCACCGAGGACGAGAAGCGGTCCCAGCTCGACCGGGTCCACGGCTTCCAGGAGACCCACCGCAGCGAGGCCGAGGAGGCGCTGGCGCGGCTCAAGCGCGCGGCCGTCGAGGGCGAGAACGTCTTCGCCGTCCTCATGGACGCGGCGCGCGTGTGCTCGCTGCAGCAGGTGACCGAGGCCTTCTTCGAGGTCGGCGGGGCCTACCGCCGCAACGTGTAGGCCGTCGTGGCTCTCGAGATCCGGCCGGCCCACGACTTCGCCGACGTCGCGACGATGCTCGGCCCGAGGAACCCGACGTCCTCGGTGTGCTGGTGCCTCAGCCACCGCGTCGACTCCCGCACCAACCGCGAGCTCGTCGGTCCGGCCCGCGGGGAGTTCGTGCGCGGGCTGTGCTCCCGTGACGTCGCCCCCGGCGTGCTGGCGTACGACGAGGACGGCACCGTCGTGGGCTGGGCCGCGGTCGCCCCCCGCTCGGAGCTGCCCTTCGCCCGCTCGACGAAGATCCCGCACGTCGACGACCTGCCCGTCTGGTCGTTGTGGTGCGTGCGCGTCCGACCGGGACACCGGGGCCGCGGCATCGCCCCCGTGCTCGTCGCCGGCGCCGCCGACTACGCCTTCTCCCAGGGCGCTCCCGCGGTCGAGGGCTACCCCACCGACAACCAGGGCGCCAAGGTCGACCTGACCATGGCCTACGTCGGCACGCGCGCGCTCTTCGAGCGGGCCGGGTTCGTCAAGTCCGCCGACACCGAGTCCGTCTCGGGCGGATTCCCGCGCGTGCTCATGAGGCTGCACGCCGAGGACCGCGCCCGGCGTACCGTCTGAGCACCACCACCGACCCGCCCACCGACCCCACCGATCCCGCATCCGCCCCCGGAGGAACCCGTGCCCGCCACCCGCGTCCTGCCCACCGAGGAGGCCGCCGACCTGCTGCGGCTGACCCGCCAGATCGTCGAGGCCGAGCTCGGCCCGCACGTGGCGCGGGCCGAGGCCGAGGAGGAGTTCCCGCGCGAGGCCTTCCGCACGCTGGGGCGCGCCGGGCTGCTGTCGCTGCCCTACCCCGAGCAGTACGGCGGCGGCGAGCAGCCCTACGAGGTCTACCTCCAGGTGCTCGAGGAGATCTCGTCGGTGTGGGCCTCCGTCGGCGTCGGCGTCAGCGTGCACGCGCTGTCCTGCTTCGGGCTCTTCACCCGCGGCACCGAGGAGCAGAAGCAGCGCTTCCTGCCGGAGATGCTCTCCGGCGAGCTCCTCGGCGCCTACGCCCTGTCCGAGCCGCACGCCGGCTCCGACCCCGCGGCGATGACGACCAAGGCGGCACGCCAGGGCGACGGGTCCTACGTGCTGAGCGGCACCAAGGCCTGGATCACCCACGGCGGTCACGCCGACTTCTACAAGGTCATGGCCCGCACCTCCGACCGCCGCAACGGCATCTCCTGCTTCCTCGTGCCGGCGGACGCCGACGGGCTCAGCACCGACCCGCCGGAGCGCAAGATGGGCCTGACCGGCTCGGCCACCACCACGCTGCGGCTCGAGGACGTGCACGTCGACGCCGACCGGCTGCTCGGCGCGGAGGGCGACGGCCTGCGCATCGCGCTCGAGGGGCTCGACTCCGGACGTCTCGGCATCGCCGCGGTCGCCACCGGCCTGGCGCAGGGCGCGCTCGACCACGCGGTCGCCTACGCCAAGCACCGCGAGACCTTCGGCACGCGCATCATCGACCACCAGGGGCTGGCCTTCGTGCTGGCCGACATGGAAGCGGCGGTGCAGTCGGCGAGGGCCACGACGCTGCACGCGGCGCGCCTGAAGGACGCCGGCCGTCCGTTCGGGCGCGAGGCCTCGATCGCCAAGATGGTCGCCACCGACAACGCCATGAAGGTGACCACCGACGCGGTCCAGGTGCTGGGCGGCTACGGCTACACCCGGGACTTCCCGGTCGAGCGCTACATGCGCGAGGCCAAGGTCATGCAGATCTTCGAGGGCACCAACCAGATCCAGCGCATGGTGATCTCCCGCGACCTCGACAAGAACCCGGGCGGGAAGATCTCCCACCAGTGACCGTCCTGGCCGACCCTCCGCGTCCCCGAGCCGGCCGAGGCCGGTCGTGGGTCGTCGACGTGGTCCGGCTGGTGCTCCTCGGAGCCTGGCTCGTGGTGCTGGCCGCGGCGGTGCTCCTCGCCGAGCGCCCGTCGAGCTGGGACCGGCTGGAGGGTGCCGTCGCACGCGGGGACGTCGGCTCCGTCGTCCTGCGCGGCGACCTGGCGCTCGAGGGACGCGGCTGGTCGGTGACGGACGTCGCCTGGCGCGAGGGCCCCTTCGCGCACCACGCCGAGGTCCTGGTGGCCCGTCCGCGCGAGGCGGGCCTGAGGCAGGTGCGCCGCGGCAGCTTCCCTGAGGCCACGCTGGTCACGTCGCAGGACGTGTCGACGCTGCTGGCGGACCTGGACCCCGACCTCCGGGTCGAGACCGCCCCGTGGTCCGGCTCGGGTGCCACGTTCGAGGCCTTCCCCGGCTGGCGGCTGAAGGGCTGGGTCGTCGGCCTCGCGTTCGGGACGTTCGTCGCGACCGTCGTCCTGCTGGTCCTGGGCCCGCCGACCCGGCGGGCCACGCCGTGGGCCTGGTTCTGGCTCCTGACCACCCCGTTCCTGCCGCTCGTGGCGGTGGCCCTGCTGGTCCTCGGCTACCGGACGCCGTTCCTGCCGCCCGGCCGGGACGGGCGGCGTGGGCTGACCGGCGGTTGGGCCTTCCTGCTCTCCCTCGTGCTGGGCGCCGCGGCGACGCGCTGAGGGCCGGGGGTCAGACCCGCGGGAGGCGCGCGCTCCACCAGGCGAGGACGTCGTCCCCGGGCGGCCCCGGGAGCGGTGCGCGCGGCGCACCCGCGGGGTCCACGCCGAAGCCGTAGGCCCGGCCCATCGTGGCTCCGGCCCGCAGGAGGAGCTCGCGCCGCTCGGCCGGGGTCGCCGCCTCCTGGGCCGCCCGGACCTCGTCGGCGCCGCGGCCCCAGGACTCCTCGTCGGTGGGCAGCGGCAGCGCCGCGGCCTGCTTGGCGCTGAGCTTGATCGATGCGGGGTTGAGCGCGCTGCCGGCGTAGCGGGTCGCCGCGAGTGCGCACACGGGCGGGGCGAGCAGGACCGCGAGCACCCGCCACACGTCCGCGGGGTCGTGCGGGCGGACGGTGACGACGGGCACCGACGGCAGCCACATCCCGGCGGGGTCGGCGACCGCCTCGAGCACACGGCCCTGGGTCGCCAGCAGCACCTTGGGCACCAGCCGCCGCGCGGCCCAGCCCGCCAGCGCCGGGTCCTCCTCGAGCACGTCGAGGTCCACCACGGGGGCCTGCCACTGCTGCTTGAGGAAGCGCGTGCTGCGCAGCCCCCACAGGCAGACCGCGGGGTCGATCAGCCCGGCGGTGACGAGCGGGGCGACACGACCCCCGGTGGTCGGCGGATCCGCGGGGTCGGACTCGCGCACCGCCGGCTCGAGCCCGTAGTACTGGTCGCGGAAGTCCGCGGTGCAGTCGGCGAGGTCGCCGAGGGTCCGCGAGGACACCAGCGCGACCTCGGGCACCCCGAGGGCGGCGGCGAGCAGGAAGCCCCACTCCCGCGTCAGGTGGCCGGCCTCCACCGCCCGGTCGGGCAGCCGCTCGAAGGTGCCGCCCCGCCAGCGGCGTACGACGTCCTGGGTCGCGCCGTGCGCCACCACGACCGCGCACGTCGGGACCGCCGCGTCGAACAGGCCCGACTCCCCCACCCACAGCGACGTCACAGCGCCGGCCGCGGTCACGGCCTGCCGCACCGGCGCGGCGTCGCGCGTGGACAGCACCGACTGCGGCTGCACCAGCCCGACCCGGCCACCCGGACGCACCCAGGACAGCGCGTGCAGCAGGAAGACCGCGCTCAGGTCCGTGTACGTCGCGACGCCGGCGGTGGGGCGGGCCCGGACGGTCAGCCGTTCGAGCTGGTTGGCGAAGGGCGGGTTGCCGACCACCACGTCGAAGCCGCCCGGCGCCGTCTCGACCGCACGCACCTCGCCCGCGGCGAACTCCCCGGCCTCGAAGTCACCGAGCTCGAAGTCCCCCACCCCGACGCCGCCGTCGACGAACACGTCGGGGAAGCACCGCTGCCAGCCGAGGTCGCCCACGCTGTCGCCGGCGACCAGGGTGACCTCGAGCATGACGTCGGCGGGGACGGTCCCGGGCGCGTCCTCGTCGCGCAGGTCGAGCCAGGTGTCGAGCCAGAGACCGATCCGGGCGAGCTCGAGGACGGCCGGGTCGAGGTCCACCCCGTGCACGGCGGCCAGGGCCGCCCGCCTCGCCTCCGCCGGCCCCGGACCGCCCGCGCGGACCCGGGCGGTCAGCCGGCGGGCCGCGGGGAGGAGGAACGCGCCTGCCCCGCAGGCCGGGTCCAGCACCCGGGGCAGCGCCGGCGGCAGCACCGGTTGCCCGTGGGCGACGTCCTGGGGCCGGTCCGCCACGGGCTCCAGCGTCTCGTCGAGCAGGTGGTCGACCAGCGCGGCCGGGGTGAAGTAGGAGCCGCCGGCCTTGCGCAGGCGGCCCTCGCGCCGCCAGGTCCAGCGGTCCTGCTCCGCGACCAGCTGCCAGTCGAGCACCTCCTCGTGCAGCCGGCCGAGCCGCAGCACGTCGTCGCGCCCCAGGCCCGGCCCGTCATCACGCCCCAGGCCCGGTCCGCCACCCAGGCCCCGTCCGACGCCCAGCACGTCCCGGGCGGCGTCCAGCACGGGGAGGTCCGGCACCGGGGACGCGAGAGCCAGCCCCGCGACGGCCTCGGACGTGGAGACCGTCAGCCCCGACGCGCCGGCCAGCTCGGCGAACAGCAGCCGGTAGCCGACGGCCAGCAGGTCGGCGCGACAGCGGTCCGCGGCGCCCTCGTCACGGGCCTCGGCGACCTCAGCACCGGGCGGCGGGAGGGCGTCGGCGAGCCGCTCGAGGGCAGCCAGCAGGAAGGCTGTCCCGGGGAGGGCTGAGGTCGTCCCGGACCGGTCGCCCTGCCGGCGGCGGCTCATGCCGCCCGTCACCCCACCCGGCGCGCGCCGGCCGAGGCGGTCACCACGAAGGTGCGCGGCTCGGTGAACCCGTGCTCGTCGTACGCCGCCCGCACGCCCGCCTCGACCGCGGCGACGTCCTGGCGGAGCACGAGGGCGATGACGCACCCTCCGAAGCCGCCCCCGGTCATGCGGGCGCCGAGGGCGCCGGACCGCTCCGCCGCCTCCGCGGCGACGTCGACCTGGGGCACGGTGATCTCGAAGTCGTCGCGCATCGAGGTGTGGGAGGCGCTGAGCAGCGGTCCCACGGCGCGGAGGTCGCCGGACCGGAGCAGTGCCGCGACCTCGAGGACCCGGCCGTCCTCGGTGACGACGTGGCGGACCCGCCGGCGGACCACCTCGTCGTCGATGCGGGCCAGCGCGTCGTCGAGGTCGTCGACCGTGACGTCGCGCAGCGCCGGCACCCCGAGCGCGTGGGCCCCGGCCTCGCACGAGCTGCGCCGCTCGGCGTACTCCCCGTCGACCAGGGCGTGCGGCGCCCGGGTGTCGACGACGAGCAGCGCCAGGTCGTGGGCCGCCGCGTCGAAGGGCACCGGGTCGACCTCCAGGCTGCGGGTGTCGAGGAACAGCGCGTGGCCGTCGAGCCCGTGGAGGCTGGCCATCTGGTCCATGATCCCGGTCGGCGCGCCGACGTAGTCGTTCTCGGCGGTGCGCACGAGCAGCGCCAGCTCGGTGGCGTCGACCTCCAGCCCGGCGCGGCCGAGGAGGGCGCGGGCGACGGCGCACTCGAGGGCGTGCGACGACGACAGCCCGGCGCCGCTCGGCACGTCGGAGTCGAGGAAGACGTCCACGCCGGAGCGGCCCACGAGGTCGTGTCCGGCCTCGCGCAGCGCCCAGGCGACGCCGGCGGCGTAGCCGCCCCAGCCCTCGACGCGGCCGTCCTCGGAGGCGGGGTCGAGCGCGGCGACGTCGATCTCCACCACCCCGTCGGCCTGGCCCGACCGGACCACGACGAGGTGGTCGTCGCGGCTGCGCGTGGCGGCGCCGACCCCGAAGGGCAGCGCGAGCGGCAGCACGAAGCCCTCGTTGTAATCGGTGTGCTCGCCGATGAGGTTGACCCGTCCCGGGGCGAACCAGACCTGCTCCGGCTCGGCGCCCGACGCCGCGCGCAGCTGGTCGGCCGCGCGCACGGCGGGCTCGGGCCAGGGGGAACGGTCCGTCACGGGGGCTCTCCTCGGAGTTCGGTGGCCTCGGCGTCGCGGGCCAGGGTCACTCTGACAGGCTGGACCCGTGTCGCGGAACCTCACGCTCGTGCTGCTCCTGGTCGCGCTGGTGCTGCTGGCCGCCACGCTCGTCGCCCTGATCGCGATGACCGTGCTCGCGCTGCGTCGGGCCCGGCGGATCGAGGAGCTCGAGGCCCGGCTCACCCCCGATCCCGACCGGCCCCAGAACGCCGCCCAGTGGGCGGTGCGGACCGTGGTCGACACCGCGGCAAGGGTCCGCGAGCGGGGCCTGGTCTCGGGGCTGCTGCGGACCCCCATCGAGGAGCTGCAACGGTGGTTCACCGAGGAGCGGGAGCAGATCCGCCGCATCGCCGGCCCCGACGGGCACCTCACCGTGATGTTCTCCGACATCCAGGGCTCGACCGCCCTCAACGAGGAGCTCGGGGACCGCGAGTGGGTCAAGGTGCTGCGCCGCCACGACGCCGTGGTGCGGGCGGCGGTCGCGAGCCAGGACGGGTACGTCGTGAAGTCGCAGGGCGACGGCTTCATGGTGATCTTCAGCGACCCGGAGTCGGCGGTGGCCGCCGCCGAGCGCATCCACCGCAAGGTGGGCACCGCCGGGCGCCGGCTGCGACGTACGCCGCTGACGGTCCGGATCGGCATCCACTGCGGCACGGTGGTCGCCCGCAACGGGGACTTCTTCGGGCGCAACGTCGCGATGGCGGCCCGGGTGGCGACGCTCGCCGACGGCGGGCAGACCCTGGTCACCGACGAGGTCGCCGAGGCGCTCGAGGGTCGCGAGGACCTCGACCTGACCCCGCTCGGCGTCGTCGAGCTGAAGGGGCTCGCCGGCGAGCACCAGCTGTGGCTGTTGGACCCCCCGCAGCGCGTCTGAGCGGGCATCATGGGCTGCCATGACCTCCCCCACCCCTCCCGGGCACCCGGTCCACGCCTTCTCTGACGACGCCCTCGGGAGCGACGACGCCACCGGCGTGGCCGCGCGGATCCGCTCCGGCGAGATCTCCGCGGCCGAGGTGGCAGCCGCCGCGATCGACCGGGCGGAGTCCCTGCAGCCGGTGCTCAACGCGGTGCAGCACGCCGCCTACGACGCGGGCGGCTCGACGTCTCCGGGCGCGGACGCCGTCTTCGCCGGCGTCCCGACGTTCGTCAAGGACAACGCCGACGTGAAGGGGCTGCCGACCAACCACGGCACCGAGGCGTTCGTCGCCCGGCCCGCCAAGGCCGACGGCCCGGTCGTGACGCAGCTGCGCTCCCTCGGGGTCACCGTGCTCGGCAAGTCGCGGCTGCCGGAGTTCGGCTTCAGCGCCTCCACCGAGTACGCCGGCGCCGCTCCCGTCCGCAACCCGTGGGACCCCCGCTTCTCCGCCGGCGCGTCCTCCGGCGGATCGGCGGCCCTCGTGGCCGGCGGTGCCGTGCCGCTGGCGCACGCCAACGACGGCGGCGGCTCGATCCGCATCCCGGCGGCCGCCTGCGGGCTGGTCGGGCTCAAGGCCACACGCGGCCGGGTCGCCTCGGACCCGGCCGACCGGGCGATGCCGGTCGGCATCGTGGCGCAGGGGGTCGTGACGCGCTCGGTGCGCGACACCGCACGCTTCCTCGCCGCGGTCGAGGAGCACCGGCGCGCGCCGGGACTGCCCCCGGTCCGGCTGGTCGAGGGCCCCGGCCGGACCCGGCTTCGGGTCGGGGTCACCCTGGACTCGCTCGGCGGCGCCGTCACCGACGAGGAGACCCGCAAGGCGGTGCTCTCCGTGGCCGACCTGCTCTCCGGTCTCGGCCACCACGTCGAGGAGGCCGCGCCCCCGGCCCCGGACCGCTTCGCCGACGACTTCGCGGCGTACTGGGCGCTGCTCGGGGCACTGATCTCCCGCACGGGGCGGCTGGCGCTGGGGCGCGACTTCGACGCCTCGCGCACGGACGCGCTGACGCAGGGGCTGGCGCGGACGTTCCGCCGTCAGGTCCTGAGCACCCCGGGGGTGGTCCGGCGGCTGCGCCGCAGCACCGCGGTCTACCGCACCGGCTTCGCCACCCACGACGTCTACCTGTCTCCGGTGCTGAGCCACACCACGCCCGAGATCGGGTTCCTCTCCCCCGGGCTGGGGTTCGAGGAGCTCTTCGAGCGGCTGCGGACCTACGTCGCCTTCACGCCCCTGCAGAACGCCACCGGGACCCCGGCGGTCTCGCTGCCACTGGCGCAGTCCTCCCGGGGTCTGCCGATCGGCGTCCAATTGGCCGGCGACCTCGGCGACGAGCGGACCCTGCTGGAGCTGGCCTTCGAGCTGGAGGCGGCGCGGCCCTTCGCACGGATCCAGGACGCGCCCGGGGCCGCGCTGCTGACGAAGGGCTCCTGACATCGCCACCGTCGGGCCCGGACCGGCGCCCGCAACCGGGCCCGGGCCGGTGCCGGGGCCGGAGACCGTGCTGGGCAAGGCGGCCGCCCTGCTCTTCGCCTTCGGCCCCGACGAGCCGCAGCTCTCGCTGAGCGAGCTCACCGCGCGCACCGGCGTCGCCAAGCCGACGGTGCACCGGGTGGCGGGCGACCTCGTCGCGCTGCGGCTGCTCGAACGCGTCGGCAGCGACTACCGGCTGGGGGCGCGGCTCTTCGAGCTCGGCATGCGCGCCTCGGTCGAGCGGGGCCTGCTCGAGGTCGCGACGCCGTTCCTGCAGGACGTGCGCGAGCGCACCCGGGAGACCGTCCACCTCGCCGTCCCGGAGGGCACCGAGGTGGTCTACGTGGCGAAGCTCGGGGACCACCAGCAGGCCAGCACGCCGACCCGGCTGGGCGGGCGGATGCCGATGCACTGCACAGCGCTGGGCAAGGCGCTGCTCGCCCACACCGACCCCGAGGTGCGCGACGCGGTGCTCGCCGGGCCCCTCGAGCGACGTACGGCGCGCACCGTCGTGGCGCCCGGCCTGCTGCACCGTCAGCTCGAGCGGGTCCGCGCGAGCGGCGTGGCCTTCGAGCACGAGGAGGCGGTGGCCGGGGTGGTGTGCGTGGCGGCGCCGGTGCTGGGCGTCGACGACCGACCGGTGGCGGCCGTGAGCGCGACCGGACCGATCACCCGCTTCGACCCGACCCGCCACGCGGCGGCCGTCCGGGCGGCGGCGGACGGCATCGCGGCCACCCTCGCCCGTCGGCGGGAGCTGACCCCGGAGGTCCACTCACCGGAACACTGAGGTGTCCTCCCGCCCGGCATCCCGAGGACCATGCGGCCATGGAACCGGACGGAGCAGGACGGACCGCGGTGGCGGTGATCGGCTCGGGCAACATCGGCACGGACCTCATGATCAAGGTGCTGCGCCTCTCCGAGACCCTCGAGATGGCCGCGATGGTGGGCATCGACCCCGACTCCGACGGGCTCGCCCGGGCGGCCCGCCTCGGGGTGCCGACCACGGCCGACGGCGTCGAGGGCCTGATCGCGATGGAGGGCTTCGACCGCATCCGCATCGTGCTCGACGCGACGTCGGCCCGGGCCCACGCCGCCAACGCCGAGGCCCTCGCGCCGTACGGCGTGACGCTGGTCGACCTGACCCCGGCCGCGCTCGGGCCGTTCGTGGTGCCCGCGGTGAACCTGGAGGAGCACCTGGGTCCCGACGTCGCCTGGGAGGGGCTGGACCTCAACATGGTCACCTGCGGCGGGCAGGCCACGATCCCCGTCGTGCACGCCGTCGCCCAGGTGACCGCGGTCCCCTACGCCGAGATCGTGGCCTCCATCGCGTCACGCTCGGCCGGTCCGGGCACACGGGCGAACATCGACGAGTTCACCGAGACCACCGCGCGGGCGATCGAGCAGATCGGCGGCGCCGGTCGCGGCAAGGCGATCATCGTCCTCAACCCGGCCGAGCCGCCGCTGATCATGCGCGACACCGTCTTCTGCCTGACCGGGGACGTCGACGCGGACGCCGTACGCACGGCCGTGGAGGCGCGGGTGGCCGAGGTGGCGGCGTACGTGCCGGGCTACCGGCTCAAGCAGCAGGTGCAGGTCACCCCGCTCGCCGAGGGCGACCCCTGGCACACGGTGGTGCCGGCGGGGCACGCGCCGGTGACGACGAAGGTGACGGTCTTCCTCGAGGTCGAGGGCGCGGCGCACTACCTGCCCGCCTACGCGGGCAACCTCGACATCATGACGTCGGCGGCCCTGCGGGTGGCCGAGCGAGTCGCCGAGCGACGGGCCGACCGGGCCGACCGGGCCGACCGGGCCGACCGGGCCGACCGGGCCGACCGTGCGCTGGAGGCGGCGCGGTGAGCGCGCCCGAGCTCTACGTCCAGGACGTCACGCTGCGCGACGGCATGCACGCGATCCGGCACCGCATCGGCACCGACGACGTCGGCCGCATCGTGGCGGCGCTGGACGCCGCCGGGGTGGACGCCATCGAGGTCGCCCACGGCGACGGACTGGCCGGTGGATCGGTGAACTACGGGCCGGGCAGCCACACCGACTGGGAGTGGATCGAGGCCGCGGCCGAACACTGCTCGCGCGCCGTGCTGACCACGCTGATCCTGCCCGGGATCGCCACCCGACGCGAGCTGCGGCGCGCCTACGACCTCGGCGTCCGCTCGGTCCGCGTCGCGACGCACTGCACCGAGGCCGACGTGGCCGCGCAGCACATCGCGATGGCGCGCGAGCTCGGGATGGACGTGTCCGGGTTCCTGATGATGAGCCACATGGCCCCCGCCGCGGAGCTGGCCCAGCAGGCCCGCCTGATGGAGTCGTACGGCGCCCACTGCGTCTACGTGACCGACTCGGGGGGCCGGCTGACCATGGACGGGGTCCGGGAGCGGTTCCGCGCCTACCGCGACGTGCTCGACCCCGACACCCAGCTCGGCATCCACGCCCACGAGAACCTCTCGCTGTCGGTGGCCAACTCCGTGGTCGCCGTGGAGGAGGGCGTCACCCGGGTCGACGCGTCGCTGGCCGGGCACGGCGCCGGGGCCGGCAACTGCCCGATCGAGCCGTTCGTGGCCGTGGCGACGCTCAACGGCTGGGGCCACCGCTGCGACCTGCTGGCGCTGCAGGACGCCGCCGACGACCTGGTCCGGCCACTTCAGGACCGCCCGGTCCGGGTCGACCGGGAGACGCTGACCCTCGGGTTCGCCGGGGTGTACTCGTCGTTCCTGCGGCACGCCGAGGCGGCCTCGGTGCAGTACGGCATCGACGTCCGCACGCTCCTGCTCGAGGTGGGTCGGCGCGGGCTCGTCGGCGGCCAGGAGGACATGATCGTCGACGTCGCGCTCGACCTTCTGGGTGCGGCCTGAGCCCGGTCGGTGTGGCAGGGTGGGGCCGCTCGTGATCGCCCCTTCCCTCGCGCGAGGGAAATCATGCGAGTCCCAACGTCCCCTCCCGGGTGCCGTTGGGCCGTGGTGGCGGCGGGCGGGCGGAACATAACCTGACGCCGTCGCCGTGCTCCGACGTCGGGCGACCACCACGACCGAACGAGGAGGAACGATGGGCTACGTCGTGCTCAGGCACGCCGGGGACCACCTGGGACTCGTGCCCGACGCCACGTCCGGCCGGTCCCGTCTGCACCCGGTCGACGGGGCGGTCACCGCCGCGGCCGTCTTCCGCCGGCTGGCCCTCTCGCACGACCGCATCGCCCTGCAGACCCTCGACGGTCGCTACCTCACGGTGGCCGAGGACGAGGCGATGAGCTTCGCGGTGTACGCCGACGCCTCCTTCTCGAGCGCCGCCACCTTCGAGGAGGTGCTCTGGCCGGGCGGCGAGGTGTCGCTGCGCTGCGACCGGCTCACCTACCTCAGCGTGACCCCCTCGGGCCAGGTGAGTGCGAACCGCACGGTCACCGAGGTCTCGGAGCGCTTCTCGATGACCTCCGCCCCCCGCAGCCTGCGCCCGGTGGTGGCCGAGCCGGAGCCGGCCATCGCGCGCGTCGTCACCCTGCCGCGCCAGGCCGGTCCCCGTCGGGAGGACCCCAGCACCCGCCGCAACGGCGGCTCCTCGGTGGGCCACGGCACCGACTGACGCCGGCTGACAGGCCGGCCCCTATCCTCGCAGCGTGAAACCCTTCCTGCTCCTCGCCACCCGGGCCGAGGACGCTGCCGCCGACGAGGAGTACGCCGCCTTCCTGCGGTTCTCGGGGCTGGCGCCGAGCGACCTGGTCCGGCACCGGCTGGAGCGGGACCCACTGGGACGGGTGGACCTGGACCGGTGGTCCGGGCTGATCCTGGGCGGGAGCCCCTTCACGACCTCGATCCCGGCCGAGCAGAAGTCGTCGGCGCAGATCCGCTCCGAGGCCGAGCTGGGACTGCTGCTGCCGGAGGTGCTCGAGCGCGACTTCCCCTTCCTGGGCGCCTGCTACGGCGTGGGGATCCTGGGCCAGCACCTGCAGGGCGTCGTCGACGACACTTATCCCGAGCCGGTCGGGCCGACCGTGGTGCAGCTCAGCGACGACGGTCGCCGGGACCCGCTGCTGGGCATCCTGCCGCCGTCCTTCGAGGCGTTCGTGGGGCACAAGGAGGCGGTGACGGTGCTGCCGGAGGCCGCGGTCCGGCTGGCCGGCTCGTCGGCGTGCCCCGTGCAGGCCTTCCGGGTCGGTGAGCGCGTCTACGCCACGCAGTTCCACCCCGAGCTCGACGTCACCGGGATCCAGATCCGCATCGACACCTACAAGCACGCCGGCTACTTCGACCCCGGCACCGCCGACGACCTCAAGGCGGCCGCCGCCGCGAGCGACGTCGTCCACCCACCACGGCTCGTGCGCCGCTTCGTCGAGCTGTTCGCCACCGACTGAGCCCGGCGCGCGAGCGCCTCGTGGGTCAGGCGACGTCGATCAGGAGTCGTCCGATCCTGGCCTCCAGGGCACTGCGCGACCCGGGCGCGGCGGTGGGCCTGCTGCTGGCCCTCTCCTCGTGCTGGCGCAGGATCGCGGGGCGCTCCCGACCCAGAGGTGTGGTCCCGGTGTGGTCGACGCGGAACCAGTGCCCGCTCGGCGTCTGCCAGAGATACAGACCGGGGAGGGGCTGGTGGCAGCGCCAGCCGGCGTGGGTCTTGAGGTTGTGGTGGCCCACGGCGAGCGGCCCGAGGTTGCCGGGCCGCGTCGGACCCCTGACCGGCGCGGTCGAGGCGTCCGACGCGACCGTCTCGTCGACCTCCGGGCCCCGCCCGGTCGCGCGGGGCCCGGTGCGGTCGTGGACGTAGGGCACGGTGTGGTCGATCTGGCACCGGCGGGCGTCGGCCGTCCCCCACGGAAAGACCTCGAACACCGACGAATGCACGACCGCCTCCTGCATCGCAGCCGGCACGTCGTAGGCGTCGACGGGCGCCTGCCCCGCAACGTCCAGGACGGGCCTCACCACGATCTGGTCGCGGAGCCGGAGCCGTGCGCGGTTCTGACGGCGCGCTCGCGACGCAGGACCACCCTCGGTAGCAGCGGGAGCGGCATCGTCACCGACGCCGGGGACGGCACCGGGACCGGGACCGGGACCGGGACCCTGGTCGCTCAGCCGGGCTCCGGGTGGATGTCGTCCGTCGAGATGGTCGACCAGCCATGCGGGCAGCTGCTCCGACAGCAGGTCACGCAGCTGGCGCAACCCCACCGGACCCAGCGGACCGTCGGAGTCGGCCATCCGCGCCACCACCCCGTCCTCGCTGAGGTGGAAGAACAGCGTCGTCCGCGGACGCAGCAGGTCCCATGCGCTGCCATGACCCTGACGGGCCGCCAGGTCGGCTAGCTCTCGTCCGAACGCGGCCGCCAGCTCGACGGCCGTGGGCGGCTCCGGGTCCGGCTCCGGATCCAGGTCCGGGTCCGGGTCCGGGTCCGGGTCCGGGTCCGGGTAAGGGTCCAGGTCCAGGTCCAGGTCCAGGTCCAGGTCCGAAGGTGTGTCCGCGTTCGCGTCCGGTTCCGGGTTCAGGTCCGGCTCCGGGTTCAGGTCAAGTTTCAGGTCCCCAGCTGAACGTGTGTCCGCGTCCAGTCCTTGCTCGTGCTCGTGCTCGTGCTCGGGCTTGTGCTCGTGCACGGGCTTGTGCTCGTGCACGGAGTCGGCCCCTGGGTCGTCGTCCACCGCCGCGGGGCCGGGCCCGGCGCTGTCGACCCGGTCGGGGCTGACGGTCTGCCCGAGCAGCAGGCAGACCTGGGCGGGGTTGGCGAGGAGGCCGATCGCCTTGGCCCGCCGCACCTGCTCGGCGTCCCCGTCGCCGGCCGCGCCCAGGAGCTCGGCCAGGTGCTGGACCAGCGCGTCGAGCCGGGCCACGTTGCCTGCCGAGGTGCGGGCCACGAGCGTCCGGTTGCCCTTCTCGTCGGTGCCGCGGTAGCGACCGGCCGAGACGTAGCAGCGCTCGTCGTGCTCCCGCCGCCGCTCCTCGTGCCCCTCCGGGTCCGCGGCGATCACGGCCGCCTCGATGACGTCGAAGCAGCGACCCCAGGGCAACTTCGCGAGGACGTGCGCCGTCGCGCGGTCCACCTGGTCGGCCTGCTCCCGCGTCAGCCACGCGGCCATGCGCGCCAGGCGCCGGGCCTGCCACTCCTCGACCTCGCCGGCCATCAGCCGGCGCCAGAGCCGTGGGTGGCGGTGCCGCAGGTCCAGAGCCTCACCCAGCGCGGTCGAGCCCGACTGCGTGGTCGTGCCCAAGTGGACCGCGTACTCGGCCACCCCGGACGCCGACACCGCCGGCGTCCCGTCGCTCCCCGGCCGACGGCAGATCCACAGCCGCCGTCGCCACGGCGATGACGTCGAAGCGGTGCCCTGACAGCCGCACACGCCCTCGCGGGCGCCGGACCCGACGTCGGTGTCCTCCAGGTGCCGTCCCTGCTGGCACGCGGGCACGTGCTGGTCGGCCCAGGTCACAGCCAGCAGGAGCCGCCGAGCCCCGAGCAGCCGGCTCTCGCGGTCCACGTCGGCAATGGCGTCGGCCAGCTTCGCCGCATCGAGATCCACGACCGGCTCGACCTCCGCGACGTCGAGCACGCCCGAGCGAGGCTGCCCCATCCCCGAAACTCTGTCATGCTCGAACATACGTTCGATTGTACTACACGAGGGTGACAGGCTCCATACCGGCTCTCACTGATTGTGGATTCCTCGATCCGACCGTCCCCACCACGCGATCCGACCGTCCCCGCCACGCGATCCGACCGTGCGGCCACGACCATAGGACTGCGAACCGACGCAACCTGCTGGAGCAATCGTGCGTCTGGAGGGAGGAAGGAGGTGGTGCCGGTGCCGACGTACACCGAGGCGGAGCTACCGACGTTCGAGGAGTACGCTGCCGCAGCGTGGCCCTCGCTGTACCGCCGCGCGTACCTGTTGTGCGGCAACCACGCCGACGCGGAGGACCTCGCGCAGGCGTCGCTCATCAAGATCCACGCCTCGTGGACGAAGGTGAGCCGGGCGGAGTCGCCCCACGCCTACGTGCGCCGCATCCTCACCAACACCTTCCTGTCCACCAAGCGCCACAAGGGCCGCCGGCTGGAGCTGCTGGCCGGGGACCACGCCCCGGAGCCGACCAGCCCGCCGGTCGAGGGTCCCGAGGACCGCATGGCCCTGTGGCCACACGTGCGGGACCTCCCGAAGCGGCAACGCGCCGTCATCGTCCTGCGCTACTACGAACAGCTCAGCGAGGCGGAGATCGCCGACGCGCTCGACTGCTCCCGCGGCAACGTGAAGTCCACGGCCCACCGCGCCCTGCAGAACCTACGAACCGCTCTCGATGGGAGGGACGAATGATGGACTCCGAGCTCGAGCAGACCCTCGCACGCGACCTGGACGACGTCGCGAGCCGGCTCGTCGTACCCACGATGCCGACGCTGCCCTCCTCGCCCCCCGGCGGCTGGTCGCGTCGCCACCGCGCGGCGCCGTTGCTGCTCGCGGCAGCCGTCCTCGCCACCGCCCTCGCCACCGTGGCGACGATCCTGTCCCTGACAGGGCCCGCCGCCGACGGCCCGGTGGCGCCCCCGACCCCCGCCCCGAGCGCCGAGGGCGCGATCTCAGGTGCAGCGCCCGACGTGCCCGCGGTGGTCGCCGGAACCCTCCTCGTCGGGGGTGAGCAGGTCCCCGGCGAGTGGCTCAACGTCCAGGGCACCGGCACTCGCTGGGTCGGCCAGCGCGCCGACGGCGGCTGGCGGTGGGGCTTCGACACCGAGCCCCAGCGCATGGACGGCGCGATGGAGCAGCCGCCCGTCATGTCCCCCAACGGCGGCTACACCGCCCGGGTCGTCAGCGACGCGGGCAGCGCGATGCTCATCGGCGCCGACACCGAGTTCGGCGGTGAGGGGTTCGGTGGCGTCGACGTGCCGGTCGACCCCCAGGGTCCGCCACCGCGCGCCGCGGCCGTGACGGACGACGGGCTGGTGGTGGCCGGCGGACCCGGCTTCCAGCTGCTCTGGCGCCCCCTCGTGGACAACGAGACCGTCGACCTGGCGGAGACGGCTCCCGGCCAGGTGGTGCTCGACGGGACCGCAGCCGGACTGGTCGTCAACGAGGGCGAGTACGGCGCCACCGACGGCACCCAGGGCGAGCCCTACCTGGCCCGGGTGTCCGAGGACGGCTCGCTCGAGCGGCTGGGGTCGGTCCCGACGCACGACGTGCTCGAGGCCAGCGAGCAGTGGCTGGCGTTCGTGCCACCCGGCACGGTCGGCGGCGAGGCCTCGGCGGCTCCCGACCTCCGGGTGCAGCGCCTCGACGGCTCGGCGGACGGCACGCTGTCGCCGCCCCAGGGATGGCTCTTCGTCGCGCCGGGCTTCCGCTGGGAGAGCGAGGACAGCCTGGTCGGGCTGGTCGTGACCCAGGACGGTGGCGACGAGGGGCTCGTGCGGTGCCGCCCGGAGCCGGCGGCGTGCCGTCTGCTCGACCTGCCCTGAGGCGCTGAGCCGCTGAGCCGCTGAGCCGCTGGGGCCCGGACGGGCTCAGTCGTCGACGCCGCGGGCGACGAGGGCCTCGCCCAGGTCGTCGGCGTGGCGGACGGCGCGGATGATCAGCGGGGCGGCGTACGCACGGGCGCTGGGACGCACCCCGCGTGCCCGCTGGGCGTCGCGGACCTCCTCGGCCAGGCCGAGGACGACCGGGACCGAGCGGATGGCCAGCGCCATGAGCAGCCCGACCCGCTCGGGGTCGACGCCGACGTGGCGCAGCGGCCGGACGACCGCCACCACGACGTCGAGCAGGTCCTGGGTGCGGGTGGTCAGCGTGACCAGGCCGGCCAGCAGCACCAGCGCGCCCACCACGCCGACCACCACGACGGCCCGCTCCCAGCCCGCGACGAGCACCTGGAAGACGACCACGGCGCCGAGGATCAGCGCCAGCGGCCGGATCTGGGCCACCACGCTGCGCAGGGGGATGCGCGCGACGGCGTACGCGAGGACGAGGGCGAGCCACATCAGCCCGACCCGGGGCAACGTGTCGAGCCAGAGCGACCCGACCCCGGCCGCGACCAGGGCACCGAGCTTCACCCGCGCCGGCAGCCGGTGCACCACCGAGGTGCCCGGAACGAAGAGCCCGAGCTGGCTCACGGCCGGGCCGCCATGAGGTCGCGGTAGTGGGCCACCGACACCGCGGGCGGGCCGTCGTGCACCAGGCGACCCTCGTCGAAGACCAGCACCCGGTCGTAGTCGTCGAGCAGGTCGAGGTGGTGGGTCACGAGCAGCACCTGCTGCGGGAGTGCGGTGACGGTCTCGGCCACCCGGCGGGCGTTGCGCAGGTCGAGCAGCGTGGTCGGCTCGTCCAGCACCAGCACCTCCGGCTCGGTCACGAGGACCGAGGCGAGGGCCAGCATCTGTTTTTGTCCTCCCGACAACAGATGGGCGGGGTGGTCGGCGTGGCCGTCGAGGCCGTACCGCACCAGCGCCTCGTCCACCCGGGCGCGCACCTCCCCCTTCGACAGCCCGCGCCGGCGCAGGCCGAAGGCGACGTCCTCGCGCACCGTGGGCATCACGATCTGCGCGTCCGGGTTGGTGAAGCAGAAGCCGACGAGGCGCCGGACGGCGCGGCTGTCGTCGCGGGTGTCGAGGCCGTGCACCCGGACCCGACCCTCGTCGGGCAGCACCAGACCGTTGAGCAGCCGCACGAAGGTCGACTTCCCCGACCCGTTGGCGCCGATCACCCCGACCCGGCGCTCGGTCAGCGTCACGTCGACGTCGCGCAGCACCGGTCGGCCGGCGCGGGAGCCGACCATCGGGTAGGCGTGACTCACTCCCTGCACCTCGATGCGCGGCACCTCCGGGGTCACGCCACCGCCTCCACCACGACGGCCACACCCTGCCCGCCACCGGCCGCGATCGCGGCCAGGCCCAGGCCCCCGCGGCCGCTGCGCACGAGCTGGCTGAAGAGGCGCACCACGAGCACCGAGCCAGACGCTCCCCAGGGGTGGCCGAGCGCCAGCGCACCGCCCTCGGGACACACCCGCTCCGGGTCGAGGGCCAGCGCGCGGCAGCAGGCCAGCACCTGGCCCGCAAAGGCCTCGTTGAGCTCCACCACGGCGAGGTCGGCCAGACCCACCCCGGCCCGCTCCAGGGCCAGCCGGGTGGCGGGCACGAGCCCGTGCCCGGGCCGGTCGGGGTCGAACGCCACGGTCGCGGTCGAGCGGATCCGCAGGCCCGGCAGCCCGAGGGACCGGCGTACGTCGTCGGTGACGAGGGTGGCCGCGGCGGCGCCGTCGTTGATCCCGCAGCTGTTGCCGGCCGTGACGGTGCCGTCCTCGCGGAACGCCGGTCGGAGCCGGGCGAGGCGCTCGACGCCCAGTCCGTCGCGCGGACGCTCGTCGCGGGCGAGGCCGCCGACGAGGACCAGCTCGGCGTCGAAGCCACCGGCCGCCGCCGTCGCCACCGCCCGCGCGTGGGACCGCGCGGCGTAGCCATCCTGCTCGGCCCGGGTCACTCCGGCCTCCGCGGCGAGCAGGTCGTTCGCCACCCCCATGTCGGGGTCGCCGAGCGCCGCGGGGGCGAACGGTGCCCGCTCGTAGCGCTGCAGCGTCGGCGCGTCGGAGCCGCTCGCGGTGGCGTCCGGCCCCGGTGGCCAGAACCGCCAGGGTGCGGTCGAGGCGGACTCGACGCCACCCGCCAGCACCACGCCGGGTCCCGGCGTCGCCGTCAGGGTGGCCGCCCCCTGGACGACGGCGGCCAGCCCGCTCGCGCACTGGCGGTCGACGGTCACCGCGGGCACGTCGCGGCCCCACCCGAGCGTCGCCGGCTCGAGGCCGGCCTGCAGCGTCGCGACCCGGGCCACGTCGCCCCCGGGGCCCATGCAGTTGCCGAGCACCACCTCGTGCACGGCGCCCGCACCGGCCGGGAGGCGGTCGACGAGAGCGGAGAGCACCGGCGCCGCCAGGTCAGCGGCGGTGAGCGACGCGAGGCCGCGGCCCGCCGTCCCGATCGGGGTGCGGAGGGCGTCGACCACGCAGGGCGCCTCCGGCTCCGTGCCGCGGCGGGTCATCGCGCCCGCTCCGGGACCAGCCGGCGCAGCGGTCGATTCCCGCCGTCCGGGGCACTGGGGTCCGGGGCGCTGGTGTCCGGGGCGCTGGCGTGCAGGGCGGCTGCCTCACGGCGAAGCGCCGCGCGGTCGGTCTTGCCCGACGCGGCGACCGGCAGCCCGTCGCGCAGGAACCACAGGCGGGGCCGTTGCGCCGCGGTCAACCCCCGGGCCGCCGCCTGCGCCGGCTCGAGGTCGGACGGGTTGGTCAGCACCGCCGCCAGGACCTGGCCGAGGGAGGTGTGCGGGAGGCCGAGCACGGCGAAGGCACCGGTGACGACGGGCCGCAGCGCGGCCTCGACGTCGGCGACCAGCACGGTTGCGGCAGCCGTCGTCACGGCGTCGTCGCCCCGGCCGGTCACCACCAGCACCCGGCCGCCGCCGTCAGCGGCTCGCTCGGTCTCCCACCGACCCCGGTCGCCCACCGTCGCGAAGCCGTCGGGGGCGGTACGCAACGCGCCACCGGTGTCGGTGTGGGTGTCGGTGTCCATGTCGGCTTCGGTGCCGCCTGCGGCGTCGGTCCGCATTGTGCCGCCTGCGGCGTGGGTTCGCAGCGTTCCGCCGGCGTCGTCGGTCTGCGGCGTGCCACCGGCGTAGCCGTCGGAGAGGTACGGCGAGCGGGCCCAGACCTCGCCGTCCCGCACGTCCACCTCCACCCCGGGGAACGGCCGGAGCCCGGCGTCGCCGACGGCCCAGGCCACGAAGGACAGCTCGGCGGCGCCGTAGTAGCGGGAGACCCGGAGGCCGGCCGCCTCGGCGCGCTCGCGCAACGCGCCCGGCAGCGCTTCCCCGGCGACCGTGACGTGGACCGGGTGCGAGGCGCGCGCCGCCGCGAGGCCGTCGAGGGACCGCTCCAGCTGGCCGGGCGTCAGGTGCGCGTGGGTCGCGTCCTCGGGGCGCGCGACGCACGCGGCGCCGGTGTGCCGCGCGAGCACCTCCGCGAAGAGCGACAGCGTGCTGCCGTGCCCGACCCGGCCGGGACCGTCGGGTGCCCGCCCCGGGAGCCACATCCGCGACGAGGCGTCGAGGCCGGTCAGCCGGGCCACGACCGGGAAGGAGTCGAACCAGGACGCCGTGGTGCGCACGATCCGGCGCGGGCGGCCAGCCGTCCCCGAGGTCGTCAGCACGATCCGCCGGCCGGCGCGGTGGGCCGCCAGCACGGCGCCCGCCGGGTCCGCGGCCGCCGCGACGTCGACGGCACCGGCCACGCCGACCACTGGGCCCACCGCTGGGCCGACCGTCGGGCCCCCCGCTGGGCCCACCGCGTCGTCCACGACGTCGTCAGACAGAGGAGGTCTGCTTGCGCCGAGGGGCCCGGTCGAGCAGTCCCGGGTAGCCGGCGTGCACCGCGCGCACGACGAGCGCCGCGACCACGACCTTCACCAGGTCGCCGGGGACGTAGATCCAGAGCAGGGTGGTCGCCTCGTCGATCGGGATGCGCAGGTTGACCGCCATGCCGAGGACGCCGAAGACGTAGAGCACCACGACGCCGCCGACGAGGTTCGCCACGAGCGCGGCCGCGAGCCGTCCGGTCGCCGACGCCACGCCGTGCAGGCGCTCGGACAGCACCCCGACGACGTACGCCGCGACGGGGAAGCCGACCAGGAAGCCGACCGAGGGGCCGGCGAAGACGCCGAGGCCGCCGCGACCGCCGGCGAGCACCGGCAGCCCGATGGCGACCAGGGCCAGGAACACGAGCATGGACAGGGCGCCGCGGCGGCCGCCGAGGACACCGCCGGCCAGCATGACGCCCATCGACTGCGCGGTGATCGGCACGGAGAAGCCCGGGGCCGTCCACGCCGGGACCAGTCCCAGCGCGGCCATCACGCCGGCGAAGACCGCCACCAGGGCGAGGTCGCGGGCCGTGAACACGCGTCCCCTCGCGGATCCGCCGTGCTGCCGTCCGGTCGTGCCGGTCATGCGTCCACCTCTCGTCGGCCCCGTGCGCGCCGGACCCCGCGGTCCGGTCGCCGTACGTCGTGCCCGCCGCGCGGCGTGCCTGCGCAGTCTAAGCGGGGTGGCCGGGACCGCCCGGGCCCTGTCCGGAACCGCGACCGGCCCGCGCCGCCGCGACGACCCCGCGGAACAGCCCGGCGTCCTCCACCATCTCCGGGTGCCACTGGACGGCGACCTCGAAGCGGTCGCCGGGCCGCTCCATCGCCTCGAGCGTCTCGTCGGCCGCCCACGCCACCGGGTCGAACCCGGGGTGCTCGAGCACGCCCTGGTGGTGGTGGCAGCGCACGGTCAGCCGGTCGCCCACGAGGTCGTGGACGCGGGTGCCCTCACGCACCGCGACCGCCACCTCGCCGAAGACGTCGCCGCCCGGGCTGTGGTTCTCGTGGCCCACCCGGTCGGGCACGTGCTGCTCGAGCCGGCCACCGGCGGCGACCGCCATCACCTGCATGCCGCGGCAGATGCCGAGCACCGGCAGGGCCCGGGCAGCGGCCGCCTCGAGCAGGGCCAGCTCCCAGGCGTCACGGTCGTCGCGCCACGCCTGCGTCCGCTCGTGCGGCGCGTCGGCGTACCGGTGCGGCGACACGTCGGCGCCCCCGGTGACCACGAGCCCGTCGAGGGCCGCGACCACGGCCTCGGGCGCACCGCCGTCGGGGTGCTGCGGCGGCAGCAGCACCACCGCCGCCCCTGCCACCTCCAGCGCCCGGGCGTAGACGGCCGGCAGGACGTCGGCGGTGGTGTCCCAGATGCCCCAGGTCGCCGTCTCGCGGTACGTCGTCAGCCCGATGAGCGGCCGACGTTCCCCCTCGCTCGCACCCACCACGACCCGCTCAGAGCGGCGTGACGTAGGCGCCCGAGATGCCGCCGTCGACCAGGAAGGTGTTGGCGGTCATGAACGAGGACTCGTCCGAGGCGAGGAACAGCACCGCGTTCGCCATCTCGACGGGCTCGGCGAACCGTCCCATCGGCACGTGGACGAGCCGGCGCGCGGCCCGCTCGGCGTCACGGGCGAAGAGCTCCTGCAGCAGCGGGGTGTTCACCGGTCCCGGGCAGAGCGCGTTGACGCGCACGCCGTCGCGGGCGAACTGCACGCCGAGCTCGCGCGACATCGACAGCACGCCGCCCTTGCTGGCCGAGTAGGAGATCTGCGAGGTCGCAGCACCCATGACCGCCACGAAGGAGGCGGTGTTGATGATCGACCCGCGACCCTGCTCGATCATGATCGGCAGCACCGCCTTGCAGCACAGGTAGACGCTGGTGAGGTTGACCTCCTGCACCTTGCGCCACGCCTCGAGGTCGGTGTCGAGGATCGAGTCGTCCTCCGGCGGCGCGATGCCCGCGTTGTTGAAGGCGACGTCGACGGAGCCGAAGCGCTCCTTCGTGGAGGTGAAGAGCCGGTCCACGTCCTCCTTGCTCGTCACGTCGGTGTGGAGGTAGTGGAAGCCGAGCTCGGCGGCCAGCTCCTCGCCCCGCACGTCGTCGAGGTCGCCGACCACCACGGTGGCGTCCTCCTCGAGGAAGCGCCGGACGGTCGCCAGGCCGATGCCCGACACCCCTCCGGTCACGACGGCGACCTTGCCGTCCAGTCGTCCTGCGCGCCCCCCGGTGCGCCCCTTCTCGGGCACGGTCATGAGCGGTGTCCTTCCCTGCTGGTGTGCTGGATGTGCTGGCTGGTGGGCCGGACGGCTCAGCTGCCGTCGGCGATGAAGACGTTCTTCTCCTCGGTGAACGCCAGCGGGGCGTCCGGTCCGAGCTCGCGGCCCAGCCCGGACTGCTTGAAGCCGCCGAACGGCGTCCAGTACCGGACCGCGGAGTGCGAGTTCACGCTGAGGTTGCCCGCGGCGACGCCGCGCGACACCCGCAGCGCGCGGCCGACGTCGGAGGTGAAGATCGAGCCGGAGAGACCGTACTCGGTGTCGTTGGCCAGCCGCACGGCCTCCTCCTCGGAGTCGAACGGCAGCACGGCCACGACCGGGCCGAAGACCTCCTCGCGCCACACCGCGTCGTCCGTGCCGCCGGGCAGGACGACGGTCGGCGGGACCCAGAACCCGGCGCTGTCGGGCGCGGAGCCGGTGAAGGCGACCTCGACGTCGGTGAGGTAGCCGGCGACCCGCTCCTTCTGCGTCGCGGAGATCAGCGGCCCCATCTCGCTGTCCGGGTCGGCGCCGGGGTCGGTCACGCGCATGCCGGTGACGGCCTGCTCGAGGCGACCCAGGAACTCGTCGTACGCCGGACGCTCGACGAGGATCCGCGACCGCGCGCAGCAGTCCTGCCCGGCGTTGTCGAAGACGGCGTACGGCGCGCTCGCGGCGGCCGCGGCGATGTCGGCGTCGGCGAACACCACGTTGGAGGACTTGCCGCCGAGCTCGAGCGTCACCCGCTTCACCTGGTCGGCGGCGCCGGCCATGATCTTCTTGCCGACGGCGGTGGAGCCGGTGAAGCAGACCTTGCGCACCAGCGGGTGCGTGACGAAGCGGTTGCCGACGACGGAGCCGGCGCCCGGGATGATCGTCAGCACGCCCTCGGGCAGCCCGGCCTCACGGCCCAGCTCACCGAGGCGGATCGCGGTCAGCGGGGTGAGCTCGGCGGGCTTGAGGACGACGGTGTTGCCGGCGGCCAGCGCCGGGGCCAGGCCCCAGCCCGCGATGGGCATGGGGAAGTTCCACGGCACGATGATGCCGACGACGCCCAGCGGCTCGTGGAAGGTGACGTCGATGCCGCCGGAGACCGGGATCTGGCGGCCGTGCATCCGCTCCGGGGCGGCGGAGTAGTAGTTCAGGACGTCGCGCACGTTGCCGGCCTCCCAGCGCGCGTTGCCCCAGGTGTGGCCGGCGTTGCGGACCTCGAGCCCGGCCAGCTCGTCGAGGTGCTCGTCGACCAGCGCGGCGAAGCGGCGCAGCAGCCGCGCGCGCTCCCCCGGCGCGACGTCGCGCCAGGCCGGGAACGCCTCGTGCGCCCGCTCGATGAGGGCGTCGGTCTCGGCCTCCGAGGCCAGCTGGACCTCGGTCACCGGCTCGGCGGTCGCCGGGTTCAGGACGGTGTAGGACGTGCTCACGCCGGGGTCCTCCTCGGGGGCGGGGGAAGTGTGTCGGTTTCACTAGGTACCTAGTGAAACTGGCGCTTCCCGAACGAAACTTCACTCGGGAAGCGCCGGGATCACTAGGTACCTAGTGAAACTGGCAGGGTCACAGTCTCTCGAAACCGCGGCGAAGCTCCCAATCGGTGACGGTGGCGTCGTAGTCGGCCAGCTCGACGTCGGCCATGTTGGTGTAGTGGTCGACGACCTCGTCGCCCAGGGCCGCCCGCGCGACCTTCGAGGTCGTGAACGCCTCACGCGCCTCGTTCATGGTGTGGGGCACCTTGGGGGCGTCGGAGTCGTAGGCGCTGCCGGTGAGCGGCGGCTCCAGCGTCAGCTTCTTCTCGATGCCATGCAGGCCGCCGGCCAGCATCGCCGCGAGCGCGAGGTAGGGGTTCACGTCGCCGCCGGGCACTCGGTTCTCCATGCGGGCCGCCGGGCCCTCCCCGACCAGGCGTACGGCGCAGGTGCGGTTGTCGTTGCCCCAGGCGATGGCGGTGGGGGCGAAGGAGCCGTGGGCGAAGCGCTTGTAGGAGTTGATGTTCGGGGCGTAGAGCAGCGTGAAGTCCCGCATCGTCGCGAGCACGCCCGCGACGAACCGGTCGTAGAGCGGGGTGGTCTTCCCGGCCTTGTCGTCCCAGAAGACGATCTCGCCGTCCTTGCCACGCAGCGACAGGTGGATGTGGCACGAGCTGCCCTCGCGCTGGTTGAACTTCGCCATGAAGGTGATCGACTTGCCGTGCTTCACCGCGATCTGCTTGGCGACCTCCTTGTAGACCGCGTGGTTGTCGGCGGTCACCATCACGTCGTCGAAGAGGAAGCCGATCTCGTGCTGGCCGAAGTTGCACTCGCCCTTGGCCGCCTCGGTGTTCATGCCGGCGGCGTACATCGTGTTGCGGATCTCGCGCAGCAGCGGCTCCACGCGGTGCGTGCCGAGGATGGAGTAGTCGATGTTGTACTGGTTGGAGGGGACGAGGTCGCGGTAGCCCTTGGTGAAGGCCTCCTCGTAGGTGTCCTCCATGATGATGAACTCGAGCTCGGTGCCGGCGACGGCGACGTAGCCGAGGTCGGCGGCCCGCTTCATCTGCGCGGCGAGGATGGCGCGCGGGGACTGCGCCACCGGCGTGTGGTCGGGCCACGTCAGGTCGCACTGGATCATGGCGGCAGCCGGCTCGTTGGGCAGCAGCCGGATCGTCTCGAGGTCGAGCACGAACTCCATGTCGCCGTAGCCCTGCTCCCACGATGTGATGGCGTAGCCGTCGACGGTGTTCATGTCGACGTCGACGCCCAGCAGGTAGTTGCAGCCCTCGGTCTTGCCCTCGCCCAGCACGTGGTCGAGGAAGTAGCGCCCGTGCAGCCGCTTGCCCTGCAGGCGTCCCTGCATGTCGGTGAAGGCGACGACGACGGTGTCGATCTCGTCCTTCTCGATGGCTGCGCGGAGCGCGTCCTCGGTGAGGTGCCGGTCGTTGCGGGGCATGGAGACCTCCGAGGAGTCGAGCGCGGGTGGGGCGTCGTTCGTCACTCTTGCAGACCCCAGCGCCGTTTTGCGCCCTCTCGCCCCAGACAGGTAGCGTCCCCCGTCGTCGGGCCAGGGAGGCTTCTGCGGGCCCGCGACCGACGGCGACCCCCCAACGCCGTTCGAACCCTCCGGTTCCCCCCGACCGAGGCACCGTTCGTGTGCGCCCCGGAACGCCCCCTGGCCTGGCGCTGTGCCCCCGTGTCGGAGCCGTCGGCGGCCGGTCTCAGGCCCAGTCGAAGCGCACGCCCGTGCGCTCCTCGCTGACCTGCCACAGCTGCGCGGCGAGCTCCTCGTCGCGCGCCAGCGGCTGCAGCCGGGCGGGCCCGGGGTGCTTGCCGCGGCTCTCGCGGAGCCCCTGCGGCCCCGTGTACGGCGGCGGGTCGGCCACGGTGGCGGCGTACAGGACGGGCAGCGCGCCCGCCCGCGGCGACTGGAAGGCGAGCTTGAGGAAGAGCGGTGCCACGATCCGCACGCCCGGGATCGAGCCCAGACCCTGCTCGCTCGTGACCAGGTTGGTGGCCGAGACGCCCGGGTGGGCGGCGACCGAGGTCAGGGGCACGCCGGCGGCCCGCGCGCGGCGCTGCAGCTCGGCGGCGAAGAGCAGGTTGGCCAGCTTGGAGTTGCTGTAGGCGCGCGAGGCGTTGTAGCCCGCGCGGGGGTTGCCCGCGAGGACGTCGGGACGACCGCCGTGGTGGGCGATCGAGGACACCGTGACCACGCGCGCGGACGCGGCGGCGCGCAGCGCACCGAGCAGCCAGCCGGTGAGGGCGAAGTGCCCGAGGTGGTTGGTGCCGAACTGCAGCTCGAAGCCGTCGCTCGTCTCCTGGTAGCGCGGCGGGGTCATCACGCCGGCGTTGTTGACCAGCAGGTCCAGCGGCCCCTGCCAGTCGGCGGCGAGCTTCTCGACCGAGTCCAGGGACGCCAGGTCGAGCGCGGCAACGCGGACCTCGCCGGCGCCCTGCGCGCCCGCGAGCGCGGAGCGGACGCCGTCCGCGGCCGACTCACCCTTGGCCGCGTCGCGCACCGCGAGCGTCACCTCGGCGCCGTGGCGGGCCAGCTCCTGCGCGGTGTGCAGCCCGATGCCGCTGTTGGCGCCGGTGACGAGCGCGCGCCGTCCGGTCAGGTCTCCGAGGTCGTCGGTGGTCCAGCGGGACATGGGGCTCCTCAGGTCGTCGTGCGGTACGACGTCAGCGTGCCCCCGGCCCCGGGCGGGCACACCCGGTCAGCGCGTGAGCCACATCGCGGCGTACGGCGGCAGCTCGACCTCGCGCACGGAGCTCAGCCGGTGCGGGGCCCGGTGGGGGGCGAGCCGGTCGAGGACCCGGCCGTCCAGGCCGAGGTGGCGCAGCTTGGCGGTCGTGACGGAGCGTCCGGTGTCGGTGACGTTGTAGGCCCCGACCATCGGACCCAGCGGGTGGTCGCGCACGGTCAGCAGCACGCCCGGGTCCTCGGGCCACTCGACCCGGGTGGGCACCGAGGCGTGGAGGTGGGGCGTGCCGCGGCGCGCCTGCACGAGCGCCGTGATGCGCGGGAGCAACCCGTGGGGGTCCTCCGGGCGGCCGTCGCCGCCCCACGGCATCCGCGGCCGGTGGGCCCAGCGGTTGTCGTCGGCGTGCCCCTCCTCCGTCGCCCACCCAAGGTCGTTGAGGAGCCCGACCTCGTCGCCCATCCACAGCACCGGCAGGCCGCCGAAGCCGAGCACCAGCGCGTGCACGAGCAGGATCCGGTTGAGCGCCCACGGGTCGCCGCACTCGAGCCCGGCCAGGCTCGCCAGCGAGCCGGAGATGCGACGGTCGCCGGTCTCCTCGTTCTCGCCGAAGACCAGGCCGCGCGCCCAGGAGCCCGGGAACTCACCGGAGTAGAAGTCGGAGAGGAACGAGCGGTGGGCGAAGCCGCTGACGCCCATCGCCGCGGCGTCGCCGTCGTCGATCGCCCACCCGATGTCGTCGTGGCAGCGGGCGTAGGTGATCCAGGCCGTGGTGGGGGGCGTGGGCGGCAGCTGCTGCAGGGCGTACGTCGCGAGCCGCACGTCGCGGCTGGCCAGCATCGACCAGACCTGCACCATGAGGCCGTTGTGGTAGGCGAGGTCGCTGACCTTGCCGTGGTGCTCGCCGGCGCCGAGGTAGGCCGGCAGGTCGCGGGGTCCGACGATCGCCTCGGCCTTGAAGACCACCGCCGGGCAGGCGATCCGCACCACGGTGCGCAGCGCCTGGGTCAGGGCGTGGACCTCGGGCTGGTTCTGGCAGTTGGTCCCGAGCCGCTTCCAGAGGAACGCGATGGCGTCGAGGCGGAACACCTCGACCCCCAGGTTCGCCAGGTGCAGCACGATGTCGGCGTAGGCGCAGAAGACGTCGGGGTTCGACCAGTCGACGTCCCACTGGTAGGTGTTGAAGGTCGTCCACACCCAGGCTTCCACCTCGTCGTCCCAGGTGAAGCTGCCGGGGGCGATGTCGGGGAAGACCTCCGGCAGGGTCTGCTCGTAGGCGTCGGGCATCCGCCGGTCGTCGAAGAGGTGGAAGTAGGCGCGGTACTCCGCCTCGCCGGCCTTGGCCCGCCGGGCCCACTCGTGCTCGGTGGCGACGTGGTTGAGCACCAGGTCCAGGCACAGGCTCATCCCCCGCGCGCGCAGCCGGGTCGCCAGCGCGCGGAGGTCGTCGGTGGTGCCGAGGTCCTCGCGCACCGCGCGGTAGTCGGCGACCGCGTAGCCGCCGTCGTTCGGGGCGGGGCGCGGCTGCAGCAGGGGCATGAGGTGCAGGTAGGTGACGCCGAGCCCCTCCAGGTGGTCCAGGCGCTCCGCGACCCCGGCCAGGTCGCCGGCGAACCGGTCGGCGTAGGCGGCGTACCCGAGGGCGGCCGGGTCCTGGAACCAGTCCGGGGCCAGGCTGCGGCGCAGGTCGAGGTGGTGCAGCTCCGCGTCGCGGGCGGCGAACCCGGCCGCGGCCAGGTCGACCACCCGCCGGGCCACCGCCTCCGGGTCCGGGTAGACCGCGAGCCCGGCGAGCAGGTCGGGCCACCAGCGCTCGAGCCGGGCGGTGAAGAGCTCGACGAGGTGTGCCGGCAGACCCGTCAGGGCGTCGGGGACCGGAGGGACCGGGGGCACGTGCGCGGGCATGAGGAGCATCCTTCCAGCCCGTGCACCGACACGTCGCGAGACGATCGTGTTGAACAGGTTTCTCCACAAGGTGTGAAGGTTTATCCTCTTGTCATGACGACATCGTGGGCTAAATCGGGTCAGAGGGCCGGCCAGAACGGCCGAGAGGTCAATCCCGGCACCCTCACGATCGGCGAGCTCTCGCGCCGGACCGGCATCAGCGCCAGCAACCTGCGCATGTGGGAGAGCCGCTACGGCTTCCCGCTTGCGCTGCGGCTGCCCAGCGGGCACCGGCGCTATCCCGAGGAGGTCGTCGACTCGATCCTGCGCGTCAAGCAGCGTCGTGAGGTCGGCGTGCGGCTCGAGGCCGCGATCACCGAGGTCTCGCAGTTCGCCGCCTCCCCCGCGACGTCGGTGTGGGCCGAGCTGCGTGAGCGCCACCCCCACCTGCGACCGCACCGGCTGCGCAAGTCCACCCTCCTCGCGCTCTCCTGGGCACTCGAGGACGAGTGCTGCGCCCGGGCCAGCTCGCCGTGGCTGTTCGGCGCCTTCCAGCGGGAGAAGTACTACCGCCGTGCGGAGGGACGCTGGCGCGACCTGGCCCGGACCTCCCGCGGCACCTGGGCGCTGGCCGACTTCCCCGACAACGTCGCCCGCCCGGACGCCCCGTTCGAGGTGGCGCTGCCCGACGGCGCCCCGATGCACCGCGAGTGGACCCTGGCCTGCCTGGCCGAGGACTTCCCCGCCGTGCTCACCGCCTGGGAGATCCCCGGGCAGGTGGGCGTGGTCGACCGCGACCGCGTCTTCGAGTCGGTGTGGAGCCTGGAGCCGGAGCCCGTGCGCGACGCCTCGCGCACCCTGGCCCACATCGTCGCCGACGCCGGCTGCGACACCCGTGCGGTGCTCCACGACCTCGACCGGATGCGGGTCCCCGAGCCCCACCACCGCGACCTCCGCCGCGCCACGGACCTCTTCAACCGCGTCGTGGCGTACGTCGAGAAGGTGCGCTGAGCGTCCTCCCAGTTCCCCTGGATCCGGCTGCCGGTTTCACCAGGTACCTAGTGAAACCGGCGCTTCCCGAGCGAAGCATCACTCGGGAAGCGCCAGTTTCGTGCGGGAAGCACGCACCGTACGGCGGTCCAGCAGCCCGAGGTGACTCCCGGGAACCCGTCCAGGGTGGACTGCGTCCCACCGACATGACGATGATGCGACTCGTGACGCTTCCTGTGATCGCCGTCCTCACGCTGCTCGCCCTCGCCGTGGCCGGCTGCGGCGACACCACCGCGGGCTCCGACGGCGACGCCGCGGGACCGGGAGCCGGCGCGTCGGACAGCGGGCGGGCGACGGCCGCCCCCGCCGACGGGGTGTACGTCGCCACCGACGTGTCCGGACGCTCGCTCGTCGAGGGCACCCGGGTCCGGCTGACCTGGAAGGGCGACCAGCTCTCCGCGGACGCCGGCTGCAACCAGATGTCGGGCAGCGCCTCGGTGGCGGACGGTCGCCTGGTGGTCACCGGGCTGGGCATGACCGAGATGGGGTGCGAGCCCGGCCGCATGGAGCAGGACGAGTGGGTCGCCGACCTGCTGACGTCGCGGCCGCGGATCGCGACCGGCGCGGACGGCTTCACCCTCACCGGGCAGAGCGTCACGGCACGCTTCGCGACCGAGCCGCCTCCTGAGGACGTGTCGCTCGAGGGCACGACCTGGCTGCTGGAGTCCACCGTCGACGGCGACGTCGCCTCCAGCTCGGTCGGCGGCCCGGCCGCGTCCACGCCCCGGTTCCGCATCGCCGACGGCCGGGTGGTGGGCTTCGACGGCTGCGACGAGCTCTCCGGCCCCGTCGACGTCACCGCGGACTCGATCGCCGCGGGCGGCGACCTCGGCGGGACCGAGCGCCAGTGCCTCGTCGCCGGCGCCCCGCTGGCCGACCTGCTCGGCGGGTCGACGTACGTCGTCGAGGGTGACCGCCTCACGCTCACCCGCGGCGAGATCTCGCTCGTCCTGCGCGCCGAGTGACCGGTCGGCGGGCCTACTCCGGGTGGAAGCTGACGGAGACCTCCTCGTCGAAGAGCTGGAAGCCGCCTCCCTCGCTGCGCTCGACGGTGGGTCCGGTCCGCAGGAAGGCCTCCACCCAGACGTCGGGGTCGGAGTCCGGCGGGTTGCACGTCGAGGTCGACTCGACGGCCGCGAGCCGCAGCGTGGCGGCGTCGCCGACCTCGTCGACCTCGGCCTGCGCGACGATCCGCGTGCAGCCGGTCTCGACCTCGACCTCGTCGCCGCGCCACGCGAGCCGCAGCGGGGCGGTCAGCACCTGGGCGCTGACGTCCGACGGCTCGGCGGCGTAGCTCCCGTCGGCGATCACGCTCTCCCCACCGCAGCCGCCCAGCACGAGGGCCCCCACCGCCGCGAGCAGCGCGGCCCTCACCGGGTGCGCTCCAGGACCTCGCGGACGACGTCGAGCGTGGTGTCGGGGTGCAGGAAGGCGAAGCGTCCCACGGTCTCGCCGTCCCACTTGCTCGGCGGGATGAAGGCCACCTCGTCGTCGTGGAGCTTCCGCGCCCACGCGTCGTAGTCGTCGTGCTCCCACCCGAGCCGACGGAACAGCACGATCCCGAGGTCGGGCTCGCGCACCAGCTCGAGGTGGTCCTCGGCCCGCACCAGGTCGGCGGCCGCCTTCGCCAGGTCGACGCTGACCTCGATCGCCTCGCGGTAGGCACCGAGCCCGTTGACCGCGAGCGAGAACCACAGCGGCAGGCCGCGGGCCCGCCGCGTCAGGTGGTAGGCGTAGTCGGTGGGGTTCCACTCGCCGCCCTGGTCGCGGATGACGTCGAGGTAGGACGCGTCCTGGGTGTGGGTACGACGTGCCAGCTCGGGCCGCTTGTAGACCAGGGCGCAGCAGTCGAAGGGGGTGAACATCCACTTGTGGGGGTCGACGATGAACGAGTCGGCCCGCTCGATGCCGGCGTACTTCGGCTTCAGCGACGGCACCAGCACGCCCGCGCCGCCGTAGGCGCCGTCGACGTGGAACCACCAGCCGCGCTCCTCGGCCAGCGCTCCGACCCCGTCGAGGTCGTCGATGATGCCGGCGTTCGTGGTGCCCGACGTGCACACCACCGCGACCACGTCGTCGAGGACGGCCGCGTCGGTGCGCGCGATCATCCGCTCCACCGCGGACCGGGTCAGGCGGTGGTCGTCGGTCTCCACGACCAGAGCGTCCATCTCCAGCAGCATCAGGGTGTTGATGATCGAGGAGTGCGCGTCGAGGCTGACCACGACCTGCGGGCGTCCGGTCAGGGTCCGCTCCCGCTTCGCGGTCTCCCGCGCCACGGCCAGCGCCGACAGGTTGCCGGCCGAGCCGCCGGAGACGAAGCAGCCGCCGGCGGTGGGGGGCATGCCCATCTCGGCCGCCAGCAGGGTGAGCACGGAGTTCTCCGCGGCGATCGCCCCCGACGCCTCGAGCCACGAGATGCCCTGGATGGAGGCGCAGGACACGAGCATGTCGAACAGCAGGCTGGCCTTCGTCGGCGCCGCCGGGATGAAGCCGAGGAAGCGCGGGCTGTCGGCGGAGATGACGCTCGGGGCGATCACCGACGCGTAGACGCCGAGCACCTCGTCGGGCTGCCGCGGCTCCTCGCGGATCACGCCGCGCAACCGGTCGTGCAGCCGGGCGGGGTCGAGGGTCGCCTTGTCGAGCGGCACGGGGTCCATCCGCAGCCTGTTCTCCGCGTAGGCCAGCACGCTGCGCACCATCTGCTCGGTGGTCTGGTCGACGGAGTGCATCAGCGCTCGCCCTCCCCGGGCGTGCCACGCCCCTCGAGCAGCGGCTGGAGCGGGTTCCACGTCGTGCCGTCCCGGGCGTCCTGGCGGCGGCGCGCGATCGCGCTCAGCGACTCCAGCACCACCCGGTTGGCCAGGGCGGCGGTGATGCCGGCGTGGTCGTAGGGCGGGCTGACCTCGACGACGTCGACGCCGACCACGGGCAGCTCCAGGCAGATGCGGCGTACGGCGTCGAGCAGCTCGCGCGCGGTGAGCCCACCCGGCTCGGGGGTGCCCGTGCCGGGGGCGTGCCCGGGGTCGCAGACATCGACGTCGACGGAGAGGAAGACGCCCTCGCACTCGTCCGTGGCGATCGCGAACGCCTCGGTCAGGCACTCCGCGAAGCCGCGGTGGACGATCTCGGTCATCTCGTAGGACCGCATCGTCTTGCCGGCCATCCAGTCGAGCGTGTCCGGCTCGGGCCAGTAGCCGCGCAGGCCCATCTGCAGGAACCGGTCGCCGCGCAGCGCGCCCGACTCGATGAGCCGGCGCATCGGCTGGCCGTGGCCCCACAGCGACCCGAACTCGATGTCGCCGGTGTCGGCGTGCGCGTCGAAGTGGATCATCGAGACCCGGCCGTGGCCGAGCACGTTGGCCACGCCCTTAGCGTCCGGGTAGGCGATGGAGTGGTCGCCGCCGAGCACCACCGGGATGGCGCCGGCGCGGGCGACCTTCTCGACGGCCGCCTCCAGGGCGGGCAGCGAGCGCTCGATGTCGCCGGAGTACATCTCCACGTCGCCGGCGTCGACGACGCGCAGGTCCTTGAGGCCGTCGGTGCGCAGCGCCAGGCTGGGCCGCGAGCCGTCGTGGGGCAGGTAGTCCTGCTCCCGGATCGCCTGCGGCCCGAAGCGCGCCCCGGGCCGGTGCGAGGTGCCGCCGTCGAAAGGGGCGCCGAGGATGACGACGTCCGCGTCGGCGTACGTCGCGGGCTCGTCGAGGTCGCACCGGTCGACGCCCAGGAAGGTGAAGTCGGGGCCGAACTGTTGGCCGTAGCGGGTCATGCTCCGGAGTCTGGCAGCATCGCCGCCACGCGTCGCCCCCTGGACGTCGCGACGCAGGTCGGCGGGAATATCCCGGCCTCCCCCGGCGTCCCTCCCCTGTGTCCGTCGCCCCGCCCACCGCCGCCCCCGTGGCGTACGGCGCACCGGCGGGCCGCTGGATCCTGCTGGCCACCGTGCTCGGCTCGAGCATGGCGATGCTCGACGGCACCATCGTCAACGTCGCACTGCCGGCGATCGGCGAGGACCTCGACGCCGGGATCGGCGGCCTGCAGTGGACCGTCAACGGCTACACGCTGACGCTCGCCGCCTTCATCCTCCTCGGCGGCGCGGCCGGCGACCGGTTCGGCCGCCGCCGGGTCTTCCTGGTCGGGGTGGTCGGCTTCGCGCTGGCCTCGCTGCTCTGCGGGCTCGCCCCGAACGTCGAGACGCTCGTCGCCGCGCGGGCGCTGCAGGGCGTGGCGGGTGCGCTGCTGACCCCCGGCAGCCTGGCGATCCTCCAGGCGTCGTTCTCGGGCCCCGACCGTGGCCGCGCGATCGGGGCGTGGTCGGGCCTCGGCGGCATCGCGGCCGCCGTCGGTCCGTTCCTCGGCGGCTGGCTCGTCGACGTCGCCTCGTGGCGCTGGGTGTTCCTGCTCAACGTGCCGGTCGCGCTCGCGGTGGTGGCGGTCGCCGTACGCCACGTGCCGGAGAGCCGCGACCCCGACAGCGTCCCGGGCACCGACGTCCGTGGTGCTGCGCTCGGCGTGCTGTTCCTCAGCGGGCTGACCTTCGCCCTCGTCTCCTGGGGCGAGCGGGGGCTGACCGCTGCCCCGACGTGGGGTGCGCTGGTCCTCGCGGTGACCGCCGGGGCCGCGTTCGTGCGCGTCGAGCGCCGCGCCGCCCACCCGATGCTGCCGCCGGACATCTTCGTCTCCCCGCTCTTCCGGGTCACCAACGTCGTGACGTTCGTGGTCTACGCCGCCCTCGGCGGCATCTTCTTCCTGCTGGTGCTGACGTTGCAGACCGCTGTCGGCTTCGGGCCCGTGCTGGCCGGGGCCTCCCTGCTGCCGATCACCGTGATCATGCTGGCGCTCTCCGCGCGGGCCGGCGAGCTGGCCGAGCGCATCGGCCCCCGGCTGCCGATGACGGTCGGTCCCGCCCTGTCCGCCGCGGGCACGCTGCTCCTGCTCCGGGTCGACCAGGACGCGTCGTACGTCGCGGACGTCCTGCCAGGCGTCACGCTCTTCGGGCTCGGGCTGGCCGCCACCGTCGCGCCGCTGACGACGACCGTCCTCGCCGCGGCGCCGGACCGGCACGCCGGCCTGGCCAGCGGCGTCAACAACGCCGTCGCCCGCACGGCCGGGCTGCTGGCGGTCGCGGCGCTCCCGGTCGTGGTCGGGCTCAACGCCGCGTACGGCGACCCGGCCGCCGAGATCGCCGCCTTCCACCGGGCCGCCCTGGTCTGCGCCGGCCTCCTGGCCCTCGGCAGCGTGGTCGCCGCGACCCGGGTACGCCGGTCCGCGGCCTCCGCCGGCCCCGACGAGCCGCTCCCCGAGCCCTCCCCGTGCCGTCGTCACTGCGCCGTCGAGGCCCCGCCCTGGCAGCCCGCCGACGAGCCCGTCCCCACCCCCTGACGCCCGCCCCGCGTCGTCAACGACCCAGCACCCCAACCCCACGTCGTGAACGACGCCAGGCACCCGTCACGCGTCGTCAACGACACCAGGCCTCCCCCGACGCCCCTCCGACCGGCCCCACGTCGTTGACGACACCTGGCCCGAATCGACCCGCTGAGCCGACCCCGCTGGCCTCGATCACACGGACCGCGAGGGGCCCTCGCTCAGGGCAGGTTCTCGACCTCGACGACCGGGACGTCCCCTGCCGGGGTGAACCCGAAGACCTGGCCGTAGAACGACAGCTCGCTCTCGAGCGCCCGCGCCTGGTTGGCGGGGTCGCGGAAGCCGTGGCCCTCACCGTCGAACATCACCAGCGCCACGGGCAGCCCCTTGACCCTCACCGCCTCGAACATCAGCTCGGCCTGGTCGGGCGGCACCACCTTGTCCTCGGTGCCCTGCAGCAGGATCAGCGGCGTCGCGAGCCGGTCGACGTGGTGGATCGGCGAGCGAGCCGTGTAGACGTCCTCCCCCGACGGCCACGGCGCCACGAGCCCGTCGAGGTAGCGCGACTCGAGCTTGTGGGTGTCGCGGGCCAGCGCGGCGAGGTCGCTGATGCCGAAATGGCTGGCCCCGGCGGCGAACGCGTCGGTGAAGGTCAGGGCCGCGAGCGTGGTGTAGCCGCCCGCGCTGCCTCCGGTGATCGCCACCTTCGCCGGGTCGACGCGCCCCTGGTCGGCGAGGTGCCGGGCCCCGCTCGCGACGTCGGCCACCTCGGCCACGCCCCACTGGCCGTCGAGCCGCTCGCGGTAGGCCCGGCCGTAGCCGGTCGAGCCCGCGTAGTTCACGTCGAGCACCGCGAAGCCGCGGGAGGTCCAGAACGTCCGGGCCCGGGTGTACGCCGCTGGCGCCGCGGCCGTCGGGCCGCCGTGCAGCGTGACGATCAGCGGGGGGAGCTCCCCGTCGGGGGCGGCCGCGTCGGGGTTGGTCGGCGGGTAGAGGAAGCCGTGGGCGGTCGCCCCGTCCCCGCCCAGCTCGGTGAGGCTGGTCCAGCTGACGGCCTCGGGCGTGCTGACCCAGGCCGGGTCCGGCGCCTCGGGCTGCCCCGACACCGACCGGGTGGTGCCGTCGCGCAGGTCGATCGTGACCACGTCGGACGGCCGGTCGGTGAACGTCGCCCGACAGGTGGCGTGGTGCTCGCCGACGGCGCGCAGGTCGAACACGCCGGTGACGTCGGTGGGGACCTCGGTGACCTCGCCGGTCGCGGGGTCGAGCAGGCACACCGAGCAGAAGCCGTCCGTGAAGCGGGTCGTCACGATCCGGCCGTCCGGCAGCAGGTCGTACGACGACTGGTCGGGCGTCCACCGGGGCTGGCCGAAGTCGCGCTCCTCGGGGGCGAGGACCACCGGCTCGCTCGACGCGGCCGGCGCCGTGCCCGCGGCGTCGAGAGGCGCGAGCTGCACGGCGGAGAAGTTGCTCCAGCCAGAGCGGTCGGACAGGAACACCACCCGGTCGTCGGAGAGCCAGCGCGGCTGCTCGACGGACTCGCTCACCCCGCCGGCCACCACCCGGGCGTCGTGCAGGTCCCCGGCTTCGTCGACCGAGGCGACCCACAGCCACGTGCCGATCCACGCCATGTTCGGGTGGTCCCACTGCAGCCAGGCGATCCGCCGGCCGTCGGGCGACAGCGTCGGGTCGAGGACGAAGTCCGGACCCTCCTCGGCGCCCGCCTCCGGGCCCCGGTCGACCGGCCGCCGCTTGCCTGCCACCAGCACGACCCCGAGGTCCTCGTTGGGGCCGTCGAGGTCGATCCGAACCAACGACGTCACGGGCTCGACGGACGGGTCGCGCTGGTCCTCGCGCAGGCAGAAGGCGACACCGCGCGCGGCGTCGACCCGGAAGCACGACCACCGCACCTGTCCACCGGTGTCGGGCGTGACGGGCCGCGGCTGCCCGACCTCGACGCCCTGCTCCCCGGAGACCACGTCGACGCGGTGGACCCGCTGGTCGGAGAAGTCGACGTACAGCGCGAGGCCGCCGTCGGGCCCGCCCACGGCGACGGCTCCGCCGCCGTACTCGTGGAAGGCGGTGCGCACGTTGCAGCCCGCCGCGGACACGTCCACGGCCTCCCCCGCCTCGCCGCGCACCAGCGTGAGCCGACCGGCGTCGGTGGGGCGCGCCTCGAGCCACCACACCGAGCGGCCGCCGACGACCGGTGTCGTCCGCACGGTGCCCGCCGTCACCGTGTCGCGGGCTGAGAACGGTGAGGGCCAGGCGCCGTGCGTCGCGGTGGTCCGGTCGGTCGGGTCGGTCGCGTCGCTGCTCATCGCGTCACCCTAGATCGCGCGTCCGACAACGCTCCGGGTCACTGCGGTGCGGACCCGGGTGCCAGACTCGCGCCGTGATCGCCTTCGTCAACGGGTCCCTCTTCGACGGCCACCACCACCGCGGCCGACTGACCGGCGCCGTCCTCGTCGACGACGGCCGCATCGTCGCCGTCGACGCCCCCCGCGCCGACGTCCCGTCCGGGGCCGAGGTCGTCGACCTCGACGGCGGCCTGCTCGGCCCCGGCTTCGTCGACGCGCACGTCCACGCGGTGCAGGGCGGCCTCGAGCGCATCCGCTGCGACCTGTCGGAGGACCGCACGCGCGAGGACTACCTGCGCCGCATCTCCGCGTACGCCGCCTCCCACCCCGACCTGCCGTGGATCCTCGGGGGCGGCTGGTCGATGGCAGCGTTCGAGAACGGCGCCGCCCTCGCCGCCGACCTCGACGCCGTGGTGCCCGACCGCCCCGTCTACCTGCTCAACCGCGACCACCACGGCGCCTGGGTCAACAGCCTCGCGATGCGCACGGCCGGCATCACCGACACCTCCCCCGACCCGGCCCACGGCCACTTCGAGCGCGACGCCCAGGGCCGCCCCTCGGGCACGCTCCACGAGGGCGCGATGGACCTCGTCCAGGCGATCGTGCCGGCGACGACCGACGAGGAGTACTACCGCGGCCTGCTCGAGGGTCAGTCCTACCTGCACTCCCTTGGCGTCACCGGCTGGCAGGACGCGATCGTCGGCGCCTACGGCGGCATCGACGACCCCGGCCCGACGTACGCCGCCGCCGCGCGCAACGGCGACCTGACCGCCTTCGTCGTCGGCGCGCTCTGGTGGGACCGGGACGTCGACGAGTCCCAGATCGCCAGCCTGGAGGAGCGCCGCCGCGACTTCTCGCACGGCCGGTTCCGGGCGACCAGCGTCAAGATCATGCAGGACGGCATCCTGGAGAACGGCACGGCCGCGGTCAGCGCGCCGTACCTCGACCGGTGCGGGCACGCGACCACCAACACCGGGCACTCCTTCGTCGACCCGGCCGCGCTGCGGCGCTACCTCCCCCTGCTGGAGGAGGCCGGGTTCCAGGTCCACGTCCACGCCATCGGCGACCGTGGGGTGGCCGAGGCGCTCGACGCCTTCGCCACCGTGTCCCAGCAGGGCCCGAGCCCGTTGCGCCACCACCTCGCGCACCTGCAGCTCGTCGCGCCCGACGACGTCCGCCGCTTCGCCGAGCTCGGCGTGACCGCGAACATGCAGGCGCTGTGGGCCTGCTACGACGAGCAGATGACCGAGCTGACGCTGCCGTTCCTCGACCCCGCCGCCGTGCCGCGGCAGTACCCGTTCGCCGAGCTCCACCGCGCCGGCGCCCCGCTGGCGATGGGCAGCGACTGGCCCGTCAGCACGCCCGACCCGCTGCAGGCGATCCACGTCGCGGTCAACCGCTGGGCGTACGGCGAGCCGGGCCGGGCCGGCAGCGAGCCGCTCCTGCCCGAGCAGGCGCTCGACCTGGAGACCGCGTTCGCCGCCTACACGAGCGGCTCGGCGTGGGTGAACCACCGCGAGGACGAGGTCGGCGCGGTCCGCCCGGGCCTGGCCGCCGACCTCGTCGTGCTCGACCGCGACCCGTTCACCGCCGACGTCGCCGAGATCGGCGCCGCCCGCGTGGTCGCGACCTACGTGGAGGGCCGCCCCGTCCTGGGGCCTCGGCCTAGGTGCGCGCCGGCTCGCTGACCACCACGTGGTGCACGGGTACGTCGTACCGCTCCCGGGCACTGCTGACGACGTCGTGGCGCAGCCAGGTCGAGACGTCCTCGGGGTGGGTCGAGATCACGATGTGGTCCGGCTGGAACGACCGCACCGCGGCGTCGAGCGCGACCAGCGGCCGGTAGTCCCCGAGCTCGCCGTCGACGGTGAGGCCCTGCTCGCGCAGCACCCGCTTGGTCTGCTCGAGCCGGTCGCTCGCCGCGGTCGCGGTGGCCTCCCAGACGTAGGCCGCGCCCTCCCGCTCGGCCTGCCCGGTGTCGACCGGGTTGGTCGGCACGACGACGTGGTAGCTGGCCTGGTCGCTGCCGGGCAGCTCGTGCAGGCTGCGGTGCAGCTCGTCGCCGGTCAGCGTGCGGTTGGCCAGCACGAGCACCCGGCGCGCGGGCTCGCCGTCCTTGGCCGCCCCGTGGCTGTCGTGGTCGTCACCCCGGTTCAGGCGCTCGAGCTCGTCGGCGCTGACCGACCCGCCGCGCCAGCGGGTCAGCAGGAACAGCCCGAGCACGACGCCCCACGACAGCAGGCTGAGCAGGATCTGCGAGCGGGTGTCGTCGCCGATCATCATCTGCACCAGCACGGCGACGATGCCGAGCCCGGCGGCGATGGTCAACCACGGGAACAGCCACATCTTGACCGTCAGGTCCTCGTCGCGGGTGCGGCGACGCAGCACGAACTGCGAGACCGCGATGAGCAGGTAGACGAAGAGGATCACCGCGCCCGAGGAGTTCAGCAGGAACGTGAAGACGGTGTCGGGTGAGACGTAGGCGGCGATGACCGACAGGAACCCGATGACGGTGGAGGCCAGGATCGCCAGCACCGGCACGCCGCGGGAGTTGGTCGTGATCAGCCGCATCGGGGCCTCGCGGCGCCCGGCGAGCACGAAGATCATGCGTGAGGCGGTGTAGAGCCCGGAGTTGAGGCAGCTCAGCACCGCGGTCAGCACGACCGCGTTCATGATGTGGTCGGCGTACGGGATGCCCATCTCGCCGAAGGCGGCCACGAACGGCGATCCGCCGTCCTCGTTGTCGTCCCACGGCACGATGCAGACCAGCAGGAAGACCGCGCCGACGTAGAACGTCAGCACGCGCACGATGACCGACTGGGTAGCGCGGGCGATCGCCTTCTCCGGGTCCTTGGACTCGGCGGCGGCCACGGTCGCGATCTCGGCGCCCACCATCGAGAAGACGACCACCACGATGCTGGAGAAGATCGCGCCGGCACCCGAGGGCAGGAAGCCGCCCTGCTCGGTGAGGTTGCTGAAGTCCATCCCCTGGCCGGGCCACAGGCCCAGCACGAAGGCGCCGCCGAGCACGAGGAAGGCGATGATGGCGGCGACCTTGATGCCGGCGAACCAGTACTCGAACTCGCCGTACGACGACACCGAGACCAGGTTGGTGGCCGTCATGAGGACCATGAGGCCCAACGACAGCAGCCAGAGCGGGGCGTCGATCCAGTACGTCAGGATCTCCGCGCCGGCGACGGCCTCGAAGCCGACGACGATCACCCAGAAGTACCAGTAGAGCCAGGCGACGCTGAAGCCCGCCCAGCCACCGAGCGCGCGGCGCGCGTAGTCGGCGAAGGACCCCGTCGAGGGGTTGGCCGTGGCCATCTCGCCCAGCATCCGCATCACCAGGATGATGAGCACCCCGGTGACGAGGTAGCTGAGGAACGCTCCCGGGCCGGTGTCGAGGATGACCGTGCTGGACCCGACGAAGAGGCCGGCGCCGATGACCCCGCCGATCGCGATCATCGTCAGGTGGCGCTGCTTGAGGCCCTTCTGCAGCTGGGCCCCGCCTCCTGGTCCGCCGCCCGAGCCGCCGCTCGTCGTACTCGTCGCTCCCGCTGCACCCGCCATGACGGACCTCCTGGGCCGGGGGCCAGGCCGCCCCCGTAGGCAGTCCGGTCCCGATCTCCCAGGCGTACCCCTCCCGCGCGCTGCTCTAAACCAGCCCGCGGTTTCACTGGGTACCTAGTGATTCCGGCGCTTCCCTGACGAAACTTCACTCGGGAAGCGCCGGTTTCACTAGGTACCCAGTGAAACCGGCAGGGGGTCCCGCCTCAGGCGAGGCGACGTACGGCGGCCACGAGGGTGTCGAGCTCGGTCTCGGTGTTGTAGTAGTGCACGGAGGCGCGGACCACCTCGGCGAGGCCTCGGGCACCCAGGTCGAGCCGGGCCGACGTGGCGCTGGTGACGGAGGTGTTGATGCCCTGGCCGCGCAACGTGCCGCCCACCTCGGTGGCGGCGCGGCCCTGGACGGTGAAGGTGACGATGCCGCCGAGCACCTCCCCCCGGTCGCGTACGACGACGCCGGGCACCTCTGCGAGCCGCTCGCGAAGAGCAGCGGCGAGGGCGCGCACCCGGTCCCACGTCCGCTCCGGGCCGAGGTCGGTGAGGTAGCGGGACGCCACGCCGAGGCCGAGCACGCCGGCGGTGCTGCGCTCCCAGGTCTCGAAGCGGCGGGCGTCCTCGCGCAGCTCGTAGGCGTCGTCGGCGACCCAGGTGGCGGCGTGGAGGTCGAGGAACGGCGGGCTCAGCCGCTCCATCGCCCGGTCGCTGAGGTGGAGCAGCCCGGTGCCGCGCGGGGCGCGGAGGTACTTCCGCCCGGTCGCGGCGAGCACGTCGCAGCCGATCCTCGTCACGTCGACCGGGAGCTGGCCGACCGACTGGCAGGCGTCGAGGACGTAGAACACGTCGTGCTCGCGGCACTGCGCCCCGACCGCCTCCGCCGGGTTCACCACCCCGTTGCTGGTCGGGACGTGCACCAGCGAGACCATCGCCGCGCCCCGGCGCAGCTCGCGCTCGAGCGCGTCGAGGGAGACCTGGCCGTGGTCGTCGTCCTCGACCAGGACGACCTCGACGCCGAGCCGGTCGCGCAGGTGCAGCAGGGAGATGGCGTTGCTGGCGTACTCCTGGCGCGAGACCAGCACCCGGTCCCCCGGCTCGAACGGGTAGCCGTAGACGGCGAGGTCCCACGAGCGGGTGGCGCTGTCGGTCAGCGCGACCTGACGGGTCTCGGCCCCCAGCAGGGCCGCCACCGCGGCGTACACGGCCTCGATCTCGTCGGCGACCTCCCACTGCGCCTCGTAGCCGCCGATCTCCGCCTCGCGCCGCAGGTGGCCCACCACGGTGTCGAGCACCTGGCGGGTGGGCAGCGCGCTCCCGGCGTTGTTGAGGTGCACCACCGTCTCGGTGCCGGGGGTGTCGGCACGGAGCCGGTCGAGGTCGGGGAGCAGGTCGTCAGGCATGGGCTCATGCCACCACACGGCACCCAGCCGGCACCCAGCCCGCACCCTCCCGGCACCCAGGCGCCTGCGGCACTATGGGCAGATGGCTGCCACCCGCGACGGAACGCTGAGCCGCGCCCGGCGTCGGTTCCGGCTGCCGAGCCGCGGCGAGTTCCTCTTCGCCCTGCGGCTGACGGTCGCCGCGGTGCTCAGCTACGTCGCCGCCACGCTGATCTTCCCCGAGGCCCAGCCGCTGCTGGCACCCCTGACCGCGATGCTCGTCGTCCAGGTCACCCCGGCGTCACTGCTGGCGCGGGGGCTGGACCGGGTGATCGCCGTCGTGGCCGGCGTGTCCATCGCGGTCGGCTTCGCGACGCTGGTGCCCCTGGAGTGGTGGACGCTCGGGCTGCTCATCCTGGTCGCGCTGTCGGTGGGCCAGATGCTCCGGCTCGAGGCGAACCTCATCGAGGTCGCCATCAGCGCGATGCTCGTGCTGGGGGTGGGCTCGCTGTCGGCCGGCTCGGCTGCCTGGGAGCGGATGACCGAGACGCTGGTGGGGGCGGCCGTCGCGGTGGCGGCCAACCTGCTGTTCCCGCCGAAGGTCGCCGTCGACGACGCCGGCGAGGCCGTGGACGACTTCGCCGACCGGGTGAGCGGCCTGCTGCAGCGGGCGGCCGAGGAGCTGACCGAGGCGGTGGCGCGCGGCCACGACCTGGCCAACCTCACCCCCCGGTGGCTGGACGAGGCGCGGAGCGTCACCCACGACTTCCCGGCCGTCGAGGCGGCCGTGCTCCACGCGGAGGAGGGCCGGCGGATGAACATGCGCGCCGCCTTCACCTCCGACGCGGGCCCCGGGCTGCGCCAGGGGCTCGAGGCGCTCGAGCATACCGCGGTGTCGGTGCGGTCGATGTTCCGGGCCGTCGACGACGCCGCGGCGGACTCCCGCGACGTCGACCGGGAGGTGCTGGACGACATCGCGCAGGGTCTCGCCCAGACCTTTACCGAGATGCACCAGGGCGTCGACGCCTTCGGCCAGCTGGTGCACGACGAAGCGACCCCGGGGCCGCGCGGTCGCGCCACCGACGTGCGCGCGGTCGCGGCGGCCCTGGAGGGCCTGCACGAGGCCCGCACCCGCCTCGAGGAGGTGCTGGTCACGGCCTCGGTGCCCGAGCTGGTCGAGCTCACCGCGGCCGTGCTCGCCACCGTGCGACGGCTGCTGCAGGAGATGGACCTCGACGAGCGGATCCGGCGGCAGATGCGGTCCGCGCGCTTCGCCCCCCGGGTGCGCACCGGTCCGGCCGGGCGCCCCCGGCCCGGCGGTCCCCACCGGCAGGCCGTCCCCAGCACCCTGGCGACGACCCCGAGCGGCCCCGGCGGCCCCGGCGGTCCCGGCGAGCCCGACCCCACCGGCGACCCGGACGCCGCCACCGAGCTCATGCCCCGCATCGACGTCGACGCCACGACCCAGCTGATGGCCCGCATCGAGCGGGACCGGCTGACCGGCGAGCCGCGACTGCCCGACGACCCGTCGCGCGAGGGACCCCGCCCCCCGGACTAGAGGTGGCGCGACGCCGGTCAGACGACGGGGCGTGTCACAGGTCACGTCGGCGGGTACGACGTACGCGGATGCCGGACCGTGACCACGAGCTCGACTCGGGTGGGCTCGGACGGCCCTCGGGTGACCGACCGGTCACCCGGTCCGCACCGACCCACCGGGGAGCACCTCATGGCCGACGACACCGACGAGACGACCGAGAGCACCGAGAACTCTGAGAACAACCCGAAGGACACCGAGGCCGAGGACACCGAGGCCGAGGACACCGAGGCCGAGGACACCGAGGCCGAGGACTCGGGGAGCACGGACACGAGCGACGACACCGACGACGGCAGGACCGACGACGGCGACGATGACGACAACGACCTCTACGTCCGCGACACCGCGGGCGACGGCCGACCGGTCGTGCTGATCCACGGCTGGCCGTTGAGCAGCGACTCGTGGTCGGAGCAGATCCCGGTGCTGCGCGAGGCCGGCTACCGGGTGGTCGCCTACGACCGTCGCGGCTTCGGGCAGTCCGACCCCGGCGACGGCTACGACTACGACCGCCTCACCGACGACCTCCACAACGTCGTCACGAGCCTCGAGCTCTCCGACGTGACGCTCGTGGGCTTCTCCATGGGCGGGGGCGAGGTCGCCCACTACGTGGCGAAGCACGGCACCGACAACCTCCGCAGCCTGGTCTTCGCCGCCTCGGTCACGCCGTACCTCCAGAAGGGCGACGACAACGAGGACGGCCCGCTGACCGACGACGCGGCCACGGAGTTCCGCGAGGGGCTGGAGGACGACCGCGACGCGTTCTTCGACGGCTTCACCACCGACTTCTTCACCGCCGGCGACGACCTCAAGGTCAGCGACGAGCAGCGTCAGGAGGCCCTGGCGCTGTGCAAGAAGTCCGACCAGGAGGCGGCGCTGGGCTGCATGAAGGCGTGGGCGACCACCGACTTCCGAGAGGACCTGGGGAAGGTCGACGTGCCGACCCTGGTCATCCACGGCGACAGCGACGGGATCGTGCCGTTCGAGGGATCGGGCAAGCGCACCCACGAGGCGGTCGACGGCAGCGAGCTGGTGCTGCTCAAGGGCGCTCCGCACGGGTGCAACGTCAGTCACGCGAAGGAGTTCAACCAGGCGCTGCTCGACTTCCTGGAGAAGTGAGGCCGTGACGGTGGCACGTCGATGAGCTGACGGCGAGATGATGGGTCGGTGGAGCCGACCGTCGCCCTGGAGGACCCGCGCCGCGAGGACGTCGTCGCGCTGCTGACCCGTCATCTCGCCTTCGCCCGCTCGCAGAGCCCGCCGGAGGACGCCCACGCGCTCGACGTCGACGGGCTGGCCGGCCCCGACGTCGACTTCTTCGCCCTGCGCGACGACCAGGGCCTGCTCGCGGTCGGTGCCCTGCGCCGCCTCGACGACGGGCACGGGGAGGTCAAGTCGATGCACACCGCCGAGGGCCACCGCGGCGAGGGCCTGGGGCGGCGGATGCTGGAGCACCTGCTCGACCACGCCCGGGCGCAGGGGTTCACGCGCGTCAGCCTGGAGACCGGGTCGATGGAGATCTTCGCCCCGGCCCGCGCGCTCTACCGGCGCGCCGGGTTCGCGGAGTGCGAGCCCTTCGGCGACTACCGGGCGAGCGCGTGGAGCAGCTACTTCACCCGCAGCCTGCGTGGCCAGGACAGCTAGCGGACCGCCACGTCGTCGGGGGCAGCGGCAACCCGGGTGTCCCGGCGGTGCAGCACCGCCGAGCCGGTGATGAAGAAGAAGCCCAGCAGGCACAGCCCCGCACCGACGACGGCCGGGGCGCGGTAGCCCCAGCCGGCCGCGATCACGACGCCACCGAGCCAGGCCCCGAGCGCGTTGGCGGCGTTGAGGGAGGCGTGGTTCATCGCCGCCCCGACGGTCTGGGCGTCGCCCGCCACGTCCATGAGCCGCAGCTGGAGGTTGACGACGACGACCGACCCCAGGACCGGGATCGCGAAGGCGACCGGCAGCGCCCACCACCCACCCGGGATGACGAGCGCGAAGAGCAGCAGGGTCAGTCCCATCCCGAGCGTGGAGCCGAGCAGCGAGCGGAAGACCGACCAGTCGGCCAGCACGCCGGCCAGCCAGGTGCCGACGACCATGCCGAGGCCGAAGGCGAGCAGGAACACCGGCACGGCCCCGCTGCCGAGCCCGCCCACCTCGGTGACGGTGGGCGAGATGTAGGTGTAGACCGCGAACATGCCGCCGAAGCCGACGGCCCCGGCCAGCAGCGTCAGCCACACCTGGGCGCTGGCGAAGGCCTTGAGCTCGCGCATGCCGGTGGCCTCGGGCCGCCCGGGCGAGGAGGGCACGAGCAGCCGGACGAGACCCATGGTGAGGGTGCTGAGCACCACCACCGCCCAGAACGCCGAGCGCCAGCCGAGGTGCTGACCCATCCAGGTCGCCGCCGGGACGCCGACGACGTTGGCCACCGACAGACCCAGCATCACCTGGGCCACCGCCCGCCCCCGCTTCTCCGGCGCGGCCAGGTCGGCGGCCACCAGGGAGGCGACCCCGAAGAAGGCGCCGTGCGGCAGGCCGGCCAGGAAGCGTGCCGCGGTGACCAGCTCGAAGGACACCGCGATCGCGGTGAGGGCGTTGGCCAGCGTGTACGCCGCCATGAGGCCGATGAGAAGGCCCCGTCGTGGGGCACGGGCGCCGAGGAAGGCGATCACGGGGGCCCCCACCACGACCCCGAGCGCGTAGGCCGAGATGATGTGCCCGGCGGTCGGGATCGACACCCCGACGCCGTCGGCCACCTCCGGCAGCAGCCCCATGGTGACGAACTCCGTCGTACCGATGGTGAAGCTGCCCGTGGCCAGCGCCAGCATCGCCATCGTGAGCCGCGCCGTGGAGGGGCGGTCGGTCGGGCGCGCACCCGTCGACGGGTTCGTGGCGGCGGAGGTCATGGCTCCATTGTCGGGCCTCGACAAGGCACTAGGGTGCAGGCACCGTGGGGGTGGACCGGGCGCTCACTCGGCGCGTCCGACGCCGGCACGGTGCAAGGGGGCGACCATGACCGCACAGGGGTCAGGACCGAACGGCACCGGCGGCACCGGCAGCGCCTGCGGTGCCGCGGGTCCCGGGACGGGCCGCCGTCGCGTCGAGCTGCGGCGCGAGGAGATCCTGGCGGCCACGGTGACGCACATCGCGGGGGTGGGCCTGGCCCAGACCCGGGTCGGTGACGTCGCCGGCGCACTCGGTGTCAGCCCGGCGCTGGTCTTCTACCACTTCGGCACCAAGGACGAGCTCCTCGCCGAGGCGTTCACCTACGCCGTCGACCAGGACCTCCAGCGCATCGACCGCGCCGCGGCCCGCGGGCGTACGGCGACCGAGCGGCTACGCGCGCTGGTGCACGGCTACGGGCCGTCGGGGAAGGCCGTCGGCTGGCGGCTGTGGATCGACGCGTGGGCCCTCGCCCAGCGCGACGCGGGCATCCGCACGGTCCTCCGTCGGCTCGACCGGCGCTGGCGTGACACGTTCCTCGAGATCGTGCAGGAGGGCGTCGCGGACGGCAGCTTCACGTGCGCCGACCCCGAGGCCACCGTCGTGCGGGTCGGTGCCCTGCTCGACGGCCTGTCCGTGGCCACCTTGGTCAACCGGTCGGTGACCCGCGCGCAGCTGCGGGCGTGGACCGCCTCGACCGTGGCCGCCGAGCTCGGCCTGCCGGCCGACTGGACCGAGAGCTCCGCGGGGAACGGCAGGACCGGAGGGAGACGCCCCGAGCCGGACAGGTGACGGGGGATGGCACCTGCCCGGCGATCGTGGGCGACCCATGGCCCGCTTCGGAGAGGACCCTAACGCTTCGGATCCCGCGCGATGACGGATCGGCGCAAGAACCGCGAGCACCGTCCACCGGACGTGTCTCGACAGCCCCTTCCCCCGCCCCTCCTGCGACGCGCTGACTCACGAGTCAGCAGCATCCTGGCATCCGGCGGTCCCGGAGGGAAGAGCACGGACGGGCCAGACCTCGATCGCCCCTGCTCGCTCCGTCCCAGGGCCTCCGGAGACCCTGCTCTAGGCTGACCGGGGCGCCAGGAAGGGAGCCGATGATCCGGACCACGCCGTTCCACCCGCGGCTGAGCGAGCTGAACACCCAGGGCCTCTACACCCACTGGCAGGGCTTCCTCTCCCCGCTGCGCTACACCCAGGCCGCCAAGCACGAGTACTTCGCGGTGCGGAATTCGGTCGGCGTCTTCGACACCTCCCCCCTGTTCAAGTACGCCGTCACCGGCCCCGACGCCGAGACGTTCCTCGCCGGCATGCTGCTGCGCGACGTACGGCGGCTGCGACCGGGTCGGGCGCAGTACACCCTGTGGTGCGACGACCGCGGGTTCGTCATGGAGGACGGCGTCGTCCTGCGCCACTCGGCGACCGACTTCCTGCTGACCGCAGCACGGCCCGCCCTGGGCTGGCTGAGCGACCACCGCGGCCGGCTGCGGGTCGAGGTCGAGGACGTCTCCGACGACCACGGCATCCTGGCCGTCCAGGGCCCCCGGTCCCGGGCGGTGCTCGCGCAGCTGAGCGACGAGGTCGCCGGCCTGGGCTTCTTCGACCACGTCGCGACGAAGGTCGCCGGCGTGCCCGTGACCCTGAGCCGGACCGGCTACACCGGCGACCTCGGCTACGAGCTGGTCGTGCCCGCGGACGGCGCGCTCGCGGTGCTCGACGCGGTCCTCGAGGCCGGGAAGCCGCACAGCCTGCGCCCGTTCGGCGAGCAGGCACTCATGACCCTGCGCATCGAGGCCGGCCTGCCCCTGCTCGACGTCGAGTGGCACAACAGCCGTCTCGCGATGACCGACCACGACCGGGTCACCCCCACCGAGCTCGGCATGGGGTGGATGGTGCGCCCGGCGCTCACCGACGACCGGGCGTTCGTCGGCGCCGCCGCGATCCGTCGCGAGGTGGCCGAGGGGACGTCACGCTGGGCCACCACCGGCATCGTGCTCGACTGGGCCGAGTGGGACGCGCTGCACCGCGACGCCGGGGTGTTCCCGACCAAGGACGACCAGCCGCTGCCCTACGCGTCGGCGCTGCGGCTCCCGGCTGGGGTCTCGACGGGCTCGACCACCGGCGACCGCTCGACCACCGGCGACCGCTCGACCACCGGCGACCGCTCGACCACCGGCGACCGCTCGACCACCGGCGACCGCTCGACCATCGGCGACGGGGAGCAGGTCGGGTACTGCACGAGCCTGGTCTACTCGCCGGTGCTGCAGAAGCACATCGGCATCGCCCGGGTCCGGCCCGACCTCGGCTCCCCCGGAACGGCGCTGCGGCTCGAGACGACGCTGCACCACCGCACCACCACCGTGGGGGCGACCACCACGACGATGCCCTTCTTCACCCCCGACCGGAAGGTGGCCCCGTGAGCGACGCACAGGACCCGGCAGCACCCGGCGCGCCCGGCGCGAGCGGGTCGACGTACGACGCGATCGTGGTCGGCGGCGGGCACAACGGGCTGGTCAACGGCGCATACCTGGCGAAGGCGGGCCTGCGCACGCTGATCCTGGAACGGCGCCACCTGGTCGGGGGCGCGGCGATCACCGAGGAGCCGGTGCCCGGCTTCCACTTCACGACGTTCTCCTACGCGCTGAGCCTGCTGCGCCCCGAGATCATCCAGGAGCTCGACCTCGTCCGGCACGGCTTCATGCCGCTGATGATGCCGTCGGGCTTCCACCCCACCGGGGACGGCGGCCACCTGCTGCTCGGCGAGGACCACGCCCAGAACGTCCAGGAGATCCGACGTCACTCGCGTCACGACGCGGACGCCTACGACCGCTTCCACCACGACCTCGACCTGGTGCGCCGCGCGGTGCGTCCGCTGTTCGACAACCCGCCCCCGAACGTGTTCGGCAGCGACCCCGAGGACCAGGCCGACGTCCGCTGGCTGCTGAATCATTTAGGTAACGTCGACAAGAACACAATGCACGACGTCGCCCGGCTGCTCACGGGCAGTGCCGCGGACTGGCTCGACGACTACTTCGAGCACGACGCCGTCAAGGGCTACCACGCCTCCTCGTCCATCATCGGCTCGAAGGTCGGTCCGATGTCGCAGGGCTCCGGGCTGGTGATGCTGTTCCACAAGATGGGCGAGCACGACGGCGCCATGGGCGCGTGGGCGTTCCACAAGGGCGGCAACGGCGGCTTCACCCAGGTGCTCGCCCGCGCCGCGGAGTCCTTCGGCGCCGAGATCCGGGTGGGCGCGGCGGTGTCCTCGGTGCTGACCGACGGGGACCGCACCACCGGCGTGGTGCTCGCCGACGGCACGGAGATCCGCGCGACCACGGTCGTCTCCGCGCTCGACGCGCGGCGCACCTTCACCGAGCTCGTCGACCCGCGCGCGCTGCCCGACGACCTGGTCGACGCGGTCCGGCGCACGCGCTACCGCGGCGTCTCGGCCAAGGTGAACTTCGCCCTCGACGCGCTGCCGACCTTCCCCGGGCTGCCCGACACCGTCGACCACTTCGGCGGCTTCCTCAACATCGGGCCCACCATGGAGTACGTCGAGCGGGCCTTCGACGCCTCGAAGTACGGCTGGTACAGCGACCGGCCCTTCATCGACGCCGCCGTGCAGTCGGTCGTCGACCCCGACATGGCGCCGCCCGGCAAGCACGTCATGTCCTGCTTCGTGCAGTACGCGCCGTACGAGCTGCGCGGGTCGGACTGGGAGACCGAGCGCGAGCCCTTCGGCGACACCGCGCAGGCGGTGCTCGAGGAGCACTTCCCCGGCTTCGGCGACCTGGTGCTGCACCGCGAGGTCGTCACGCCGCAGGACATCGAGACGCACACCGGGCTGAGCGAGGGCAACATCTTCGCCGGGGAGTTCCTGGCGCCGCAGATGTACTTCTTCCGTCCCGCCCCGGGGTGGAGCCAGTACCGCACCCCGATCGAGGGCTACTACCAGTGCGGCTCGGGCACGCACCCCGGCGGCTGCGTCATGGGCTCGCCCGGCAAGCTGGCCGCCCAGCGGATCCTCAAGGACCGCCAGGCGTGAGCCCTGCCGACGGCCCGCCGCGGGCCGGTCACGACATCGTGTGCGCCTGAGGTCACCTGGTGGCACCAGGCGCACACGTTCCTGCGCGAGAGGATGACGCATGACGGTCATGGAGAAGCTGCTGGTGCCGGCGACGACGGCCCGCATCGTCGAGCGCGGGCACGACGAGATCGGCGGGCCGGTCCACCGCGCCGCCGACCTCTCCGGCCTCGGGGCCCAGGAGCGGGTCGCGGCGCACGGCCTGGCCGGCACCTCCGGGCCGTTCGGCGACGACCCGGCCTTCGTCGACGTCCTCCGCTTCCCGACCTGGCCGACCGTGCAGCTGCTCACCCCGACGTCGCCCTCGACGCCGGGCGAGCGGCCCTGGCCGGTCTTCGTGCACGGGTTCCTGCTCAACGCCGTCCCGGTGTGGACCCTGACGGCCACCCGGGTCCCGACGGGGTCACGCGTCGTGCGCATCGGGCGCGACGGGCGCGAGACCGAGCTGTCGTCGTACGGCGGCGCCGGGTGGGGCTGGCAGCGCGCGAAGGGCTACACGCCGCCCCTCGGCCTGCTCGGACCGCGTGCGCAGTGGCAGGGCCAGGAGCTTCCCGGCTCCTACAGCGAGGACCAGAGGTCCTTCGAGCTCGTCCGCGCCGGCGTCGCCGAGGCGCCCCCGGGGTTCCGGGAGAGCCGGCCGCGGGTCTTCGTGCGCGAGGTCCCGCTCAGCGAGTGCGACGCCGTCTTCGAGGTGGTGCTGACCGCGCGCTGGCGCGGCGTCGACGTCCGCGTCGTGCGGAGCACCGGACGCGAGCTGCTCCTGCAGCTCACCGACCCGACGCTCGCGGCGATCGCGGAGACCGGAGCCTCGCCGCTCGACCCGTGGACCTTCCAGGTCGTCGCACCCTCCGAGGAGGTCACGGACGTGTTCGGCATCCGCAACGAGGCCGCCCCGGACTGAGCGGGTGCGCCACCGGCGCCGGCTCGGGATCGATCCGTGCCAGGCGGTGACACGGATCGCCACGGATGTCGGGCACAGTGGCGTCGTGCACCGTCGACCCGCCGCCGCCCGCCTCGCAGCCAGCCCCGCCGCCCCCCTCGCCGCCGCCCTCCTCGTCGTCGGTGCTCTGGCCGGCTGCGGGGAGCAGTCCTCCCCCGACCCGACCGGAGCCGCGGGCGACGTACCCGTCACGCCGCAGGCGCTGGCGTGGGTGGTCTCCGAGCAGCTCGGCGCCCCGGGCTCGGCCGAGGGCACCGACCAGCTGCGAGACCTCGGTGAGGGCACGGTCGCGACGTCGGTGCGCTTCGGCTCGGCCCGGCGGGGCCACTCGCTCGTCCTCGGGGTCAGCCCCGACGCCCCCACGGGCTACCTCGACTGCTCCTCCGGGGAGAACTTCTTCGACGACTGCCAGGAGGTCGCCGACGGCGTGACGCTGGCGTGGCAGGAGGAGGAGCCCGAGGAGGACCCCGGCGTCGTCTACCTCTTCGCCACCAAGGGAGACACCACGGTCGCGGTCTACCAGTCCTCCACCCCGATCACCGGTGACCCCCGCGAGGTCGACCTGCCGGTCTCGGTCGAGGCCATGGTCGAGCTCGCCCAGGACCCCCGGGTCGACCTCACCACGTCGCAGGAGGCGGTCGACGCCGGTGCGTCGCTGGACTTCTGGCGCGGCGGCTACGCCCCAGGCCCCACCGAGACCGAGGACGCCGGATGACCCCGGCGTCCGGCACAGTGGAGCCATGACACGTCGACTCCTCGCCGCGGCTCTGCTCCTCGCCACGCTCACCGCCTGCGGCGACCGGGGCGAGGACGCCTCGACCCCGGAGGCCGGCGACGTCCCCACCACGCCCCGCGCGCTGGCCTGGGTCGCGGCGCAGACCCTGCCGGCGCCCGACCGGGCCTCGGCCACCGACGACTTCGACGAGCTCGGGCGGGACGCGGTGGGGATCGAGATGCGCTACGGCAGCGACGGGGAGTACGACGGCGACCTGCTGGCCCTCGGCGTCTCGGACCGGCTGCCCCGCGACCTGGTCGACTGCGAGGCCAACGACTACCTCTCCGGCTGCGTCACCACCGACGACGGCGTGGTCCTGCAGTGGGAGGAACAGGTCCCCGAGGAGGACCCCGGGACCGTCATCGTCATCGTTCCCCGCGCGGAGGGCGCGGCCGTGCTGTTCCAGTCGGGCGAGCCGGTCACCGGCGACCCGCGCGAGCTCGACCTGCGTGTCAGTGTCGACGAGATGATCGCGCTCGGGCAGGACCCACGGGTCGCCCCCACGACGACACAGGAGGCCGTCGACGGCGGCGAGGACCTCGCGTTCTGGGTCGACTCCTGACAGCGGGGAGCATCGACGTTATGTGGTGACCTCGACGGTCCCCGACGTCACCCGTCCAGGCGTACGACGAGGTCGGCGCGGCCCCGCGTGGTCGCGACCAGGTCGGCGTTGGGCTGGTCGACCCGGTCGACCCAGTCCCGGGCGGCGTCGGCCGACTTGCCGAACCTGACGTGGCGCGCGACGAGCCGCTCGCGGCGTACGGCGTCGTCGGTCTCGACGAACCACGTCTCGTCGAGCGCGGCGGCGACCGCGTGCCAGCGGGGGTCGTCGAGGAGCAGGTAGTTGCCCTCGGTGACGACCACCCGCGCCGAGGCGGGGACCGTCACGGCGGCGGCGAGCGGCTGCTCGAGGTCACGCTCGAACCCCGGCGCGTAGACCGGACGGGTTCCGCCAGACCGCAGCCGTGCCAGCAGCGCGGCGTAGCCGTCGGCGTCGAAGGTCTCGGGCGCACCCTTGCGGTCGCGCAGGCCGAGGGCGTCGAGGATGACGTCGGCGAGGTGGAAGCCGTCCATCGGCACGACCGCCACGGCGCCCTCCCCCGTCCGCTCCGTCAGCGCCCGGGCCAGGTCGCCGGCCAGGGTGGACTTGCCGGCCCCCGGCGCCCCGGTCAGGCCGAGCAGCACCCGCGGGCCCGCGGAGGCCGAGCCCGCGGAAGCCGAGCCCGCGGTGGTCGAGCCCGCCGAGACCCGCCCCAGCACCCGCTCGACGAGCTCCTCGAGGATCGGCGTCACGACGCGCGCGCCTGCACGGCGTCGGGGCCTGGGCCCGGCTGGCAGGTGGGGCACCACCAGGTGCGGCGGCGCGAGGGGTCGTTGACCACCGCGTCGACGACGCGCACCTCGGTGCCGCAGCGCAGGCAGGGCCGGCGCGCCCGACCGGCCACGTAGTGCTGCTCGCCGCGACGCGTGTTGCCCGTCGTCACCTGGTAGGCCCCGGGCACCTTGGCCGAGCGACGCAGCGCCTTGACGCCGAGGCGCACCAGCGCCGGCACGTCGACGTCCCCGATCGGCGTCCACGGGCTGTGCCCGCGCAGGAAGCACAGCTCGTTGGCCCACAGGTTGCCCCAGCCGGCCACCAGCCGCTGGTCGAGGATGGCAGCCGCCAGCGGCACGCCCGGGTCGGCCTCGAGCCGGCGCACCGCCTCGGCCTCGTCCCAGTCGGCGCGGAGCGGGTCGGGGCCCAGGTGGCCGATGACGGTGGCCTCCTCGGAGGTGCGGACCAGGTCGACGACCGGCAGCAGCACGCCGTACGCGGTGGAGCCGGAGTCGACCCCGAGCACGACGCGGACGTCCGGCATGAGGCGCCGGGGCAGCTGCTTGCCGGGGCCGGTGACGGTCCACGAGCCGTCCATGCGCAGGTGCGTGTGGAGGGTGAGGTCGCCGGAGAGCCGGGTGAGCAGGTGCTTGCCGTGCGTGTCGTGGGCCAGCACCCGGTGACCCACGAGGTCGGCGGTCGCGTGCTGCGGCACGCGCAGGTCCGAGCGCGTCAGGGTGTGCCCGTCGAGGCTGCGCTCCAGCCGGCGGGCGACGAGGTACACGCTGTCTCCCTCGGGCACCCGGCCATCCAACCAGGCCGTTCCAGCCCGTCCTGCGCGCTCACCCCTCGGGGTGGGCGTGGCCGGTGACGACCTGGGTAAGCGTGAAGCGTCAACCAACCGTCCCCGAAAGGACACGATGACCACCCTCGCCATCATCGGAGCCGGCCGCGGCCTCGGCGCGGCCGTCGCCCGACGCTTCGGACGTGAAGGCTTCGCCGTCGCGCTCATCTCCCGCCACCAGGGCCGTCTCGACGCACTCGCCTCCGAGCTCGAGGAGGACGGCGTGCGGGCCCAGGGCTTCGCCGCCGACGTGCGCGACCCCGCCTCCCTCGCCCGGGCCCTCGAGCAGGCGACCGAGGCCCTCGGCCCCATCGAGGTCCTGCAGTACAGCCCGCTGCCGCAGAAGGACTTCATGCGCCCGGTGCTGGAGACCACCCCGGCCGACCTCGTCGGGCCGGTCGAGTTCTCGATCTACGGCCCCGTCGCCGCCGTGCACCAGGTCGTGCCCGGCATGCGCTTCCTGGGCGAGGACAAGGGCACCATCCTCTTCGTCAACGGCGGCTCCGCGGTCAAGCCCGGCCGCAACGTCACCGGCACCTCGGTCGCCTTCGCCGGCCAGGCGGCGTACGCCGAGCTGCTGCACGAGGTCCTCGCCGAGGAGGGCATCCACGTCTCCCAGCTGATCATCGGCGGGGCGATCGTGGAGGGCGACGACGAGAAGGACCCGGCCGTGCTGGCCGAGCACCTCTGGCGCCTGCACACCGAGCGGGACACGTTCCGCTTCCAGGTCAGCGCGGACTGAGACGGGCCGGGCCCGACCGACACCGGACCTTCAACCGGCACGTCCGCGGGCATCACCGCCCGTTCACCCGGTTCGGTGACGGTCGTGGCATGAGAGTCGCGATCGTCACCGAGTCGTTCCTGCCGCAGGTCAACGGCGTCACCAACACGGTGCGTCACGTGGTCCGCCACCTCGTCCGCTCCGGCCACGAGCCGCTCGTGGTCGCCCCCGGCCCCGGGGACACCGACCACGACGGCGTGCGGGTGCACCGCGCCCGGTCGGTCCGGCTGCCGCGCTACTCGTCCTTCCCCCTCGGGCTGCCCGACGTGGAGGTGCGGCGGGTGCTCGCCGACTTCGGCCCCGACGTCGTCCACCTCGCCTCCCCGGTCGCGCTGGGCGCGGTCGGGCTGCGCGCGGCGCGACGCCTCGACCTGCCGACGGTGGCCGTCTACCAGACCGACGTCGGCGGGTTCGCCCGTCACTACGGCGTCCCGGCCGACGCCCTGCTCGACCGGTGGGTGGCGCGCGTGCACCGCCGCGCCGACCGCACCCTGGTGCCGTCCGACGCGGCGCGCGCACAGCTGGCGGGCTGGGGCGTGCCGGACCTCCACCTGTGGCGGCGCGGCGTCTCCTTCGACCTCTTCGGCCCCGGCCGGCGCGACCCCGGGCTGCACGCGGCCTGGAGCGGCGGCGGCCGTGACGTGGTGGTCGGCTACGTGGGCCGGCTGGCGGCGGAGAAGCAGGTACGCCGGCTCCTCGAGCTCGCCGACCTGCCCGGGACCCGGCTCGTCGTGATCGGCGACGGCCCGGAGCGCGCACGCCTCGAGCGGCTGCTGCCCGACGCCGTCTTCACCGGCTTCCTCCAGGGCACCGAGCTCGCGGCGGCGTTCGCGTCCCTCGACGTCTTCGTGCACCTCGGGGTCAACGAGACCTTCTGCCAGACCGTGCAGGAGGCGCAGGCCAGCGGCGTCGCCGTGGTCGCACCCAACCGCGGCGGACCCGTCGACCTGGTCGAGACCGGGCGGTCGGGCCTGCTGTTCGACGTCGCCGACCCCGGGTCGCTGCGCCGGGCGGTGGCCACGCTGGCCGCCGAGCCGCTCGCCCGTCAGGGGTTGGCCCTCGGGGGCCGCGCGGCCGTGGCAGGGCGAACCTGGGGCCGGCTGGTGGCCGAGCTGGTCGAGGTCCACTACACCGAGGTCATCGGCGCCCGGCGCACGAGCGCCCTCACGCCCACCGGCCCCGCTCGTCGTACACCCCGCGCGGCCTGAGGCCCGCGGGCTCACTCAGGCGTCGTAGTCGACGACCACCCGGTCGCTGACGGGGAAGCTCTGGCAGGTGAGCACGAAGCCCTGCTCGACCTCGACCGGCTCGAGGGCGTAGTTGCGGACCATCTCCACCTCGCCCTCGACGACCCGGGCCCGGCAGGTGCCGCAGACCCCGCCCTTGCAGGCGAACGGCAGGTCGCTGCGCACGCGCTGGGCCGCGTCGAGCAGCGTGCGGTCGCGCGGCAGCGGGTCGGTGGTGCGGCGACCGTCGAGGACGACCTCGACCTCGCTGGTCTCCCCGACCGGAGCCGCCCGGTCGGCACGCCGCAGCTCCGGTGGCGCCTCGTCGACGTAGAAGAGCTCGACGTGCACCCGCTCCGGGGGGACGCCGAGCGCGGTCAGCACCTCCTGGGCACCGCTGGTCAGCGCGTGGGGTCCGCACAGCCAGACGTGGTCGACGTCGGCGAGCGGGACCAGCCGGGTGAGCAGGTCGCGCAGGCGCCCGACGTCGAGGCGCCCGCTGAAGAGCTCGACCTCGCGAGGCTCGCGCGAGAGGACGTGGACCAGGTCGAAGCGGGCCGGGTGGCGGTCCTTGAGGTCGGCGAGCTCCTCGGCGAACATCACCGAGCTCGTGGTCCGGTTGCCGTAGAGCAGGGTCACGCTCGAGGCCGGGTCGCGCAGCGCGGTGGCCGCGACCGAGAGCATCGGGGTGATGCCCGACCCGGCCGCGATGCACAGGTGGCGCTCCCCCGCGCCGACCGGGGCACGGAACCCGCCCGACGGCGGCTGCACCTCGACGACCTCACCGACGCGGAGCTCCCGGGTCAGCCAGCGCGAGAACAGCCCGCCCGGGATCTCGCGGACCGCGATCCTCGGCGGCTCGCCCTCGGCGGCGCAGATCGAGTAGCTGCGACGGTGCTCCTCGCCGTCCACCACCCGCCGCACGGTCAGCGACTGGCCCGCGGCGAAGGCGAAGACCTCGGCGAGGTCGTCGGGGACGTCGAAGGTGACGGCGACGGCGTCGTCGGTCAGCGCGTCGACCCCGGCGACGGGGAGCGCGTGGAAGTCCGGACGCCCGCGTCGGCCGCCGGTCGCTGCCTCGACGGCGGTGGCGGACACTCAGATCTCCTTGACGTGGTCGAAGGGCTCCCCGCAGGCGCCACAGGCGTAGATCGCCTTGCAGGCGGTCGATCCGAACTCGCTGACCAGACGGACGCCGCTGGCACCGCACCGCGGGCAGGTCACGTCGCGGCGCCGGGGCACCAGCGTCAGCGCCACCGGACCGGCGGCGGCCGGCCCGGCCGCTCCCGGCGGGGAGATCCCGTGGCGCCGCAGCACGTCGCGCCCCTGGGGCGTGATGTCGTCGCTGCTCCACGGCGGGCTGAGCTCGACGCGCACCACCGCGTCGTACCCGGCGGCCGCGAGGCTCGCGACCAGGTCGTCACGCATGGTCGCCATCGCCGGACAGCCGGAGTACGTCGGCGTCAGCCCGACGACGACGCGACCGTCCTCCTCGGTGACCGAGCGCAGCACGCCCAGGTCGGCCAGGGTCAGCATCGGCAGCTCGGGGTCGGTGACGGAGGCCGCCGCCTCCCGGGCGCGGACGAGGTCGAGCGCGGTGCCGGTCGACGTCATCACCACACCCCCGTGGGGTGGGCGCGCGCCACGACCTGCATCTCGGCCAGCATCCGGCCGAGGGCCTCGGTGTGGAGCCCGTCGCGTCCCGCGCGGCCGCCGCTGACCGCGCCGACGCACGGCCCGTGCGGCCGCTCGAGACCGGCCGCCCGGAGGACCTCCTCGAGCACGCCCTCGACCTCCGCGCGGACCTCGGCGGGGTCGACCCCGACTCCCGCCGCCGCCACCCGCTGCTCGACGGGGTGCGAGCGCAGGGTCTCGTCGAGGAAGGGCCAGACCGCCGCCAGGCCGGCGCGCGTGCGCGCGCGGGACTCGTCGGTGCCCCGGGCCAGCGTCACGACCCAGCGGGCCGACCAGTCCCGGTGGTAGGTCAGCTCCTTGACCCCCTTGGCCGCGATCGCCGCCAGCACCGGGTCACGGCTCCCGCGCAGCCGGGTCAGCAGGGCGAGCCGGACGGTGGAGGCCAGCAGCAGCCGCACCACGGTGCGGGCGAAGTCGCCGTTGGCGACCTCCGCCAGCCGCACGTTGCGGAAGCCGCGGTCGTCGCGAAAGAACGCCAACGCGTCCTCGGCCGGCACCGGGGACCCCTCGGGCAGGGCCGGCACCACCGTGGGGTCGGCCGCCGCGGCCCGCGCCAGCAGCAGCCGCGCCTGGCCCAGCAGGTCCAGGGCGACGTTGGCCAGCGCGATGTCGTCCTCGAGGTCCGGTCCGCGGCTGCACCACTCCGCCAGCCGTTGCGACAGCACCAGCGCGTCGTCACCGAGCATGAGGCAGTACGCCGCCAGGTCGCCCGGGTCGACGTCGGAGGGCACCGTCGTGTCCACCCCGGCCAGCGGGTCCTCGAAGTCCGTGCCGAAGGCCCAGTGCGCGTCGCCCTGGCCCTCGAGCGGCAGGTCGTGGTCGAGCAGCCCGTCGTAGGGCGAGACCTCGTCCGGGGCGGTGCTGCTGGTGGTGGGATCGGGACTCATCACGGCCTCACAGGTGCGGGACGTCGTCGGGCAGGTCGTAGAAGGTCGGGTGCCGGTAGGCCTTGTCGCCGCTGGGGGCGAACATCGGGTCCTTCTCGTCGGGGCTGGAGGCGGTGATGTCGCTCGAGCGGACCACCCAGATGCTCACGCCCTCGTTGCGGCGCGTGTAGACGTCGCGGGCGTTGAGCAGCGCGGTGCGGTCGTCGGCGGCGTGCAGCGACCCGACGTGCACGTGGTTGAGGCCGCGCTTGCCCCGCACGAAGACCTCGTAGAGGGGCCACTCCCCTCGTGGCTGCTCGCTCATGCGCCGGCCCCCCGCTCGGCGTACGCCGTCGCCGCCTCGCGCACCCACGCGCCCTCGTCGCGGGCGTCGCGGAAGTGCTCGAGGCGCTGGGCGTTGCACGGCCCGCCCCCCTTCACCACGGTCCAGAAGTCGTCCCAGTCGGGCTGGCCGAAGTCGTGGGCGCCGCGCTCCTCGTTCCACCGCAGGTCGGGGTCCGGCAGCGTGACGCCGAGGCGCTCGGCCTGCGGAACGGTCATGTCGACGAACTTCTGACGCAGCTCGTCGTTCGTGTGCCGCTTGATCCCCCAGGCCAGCGACCGCTCGGTGTGGGCGCTGTCGGCGTCGGGCGGGCCGAACATCATCAGCGACGGCCACCAGAACCGGTCGACCGACTCCTGCACCATCGCGCGCTGGTCGTCGGTGCCGCCCATCATCGTCATGAGCAGCTCGAAGCCCTGGCGCTGGTGGAAGGACTCCTCCTTGCAGACGCGGATCATGGCGCGGCCGTAGGGGCCGTAGGAGGTGCGGCACAGCGGCACCTGGTTGCAGATGGCGGCCCCGTCGACGAGCCAGCCGATCGTGCCGACGTCGGCGTACGACAGCGTCGGGTAGTTGAAGATCGAGGAGTACTTCTGCGCGCCGGAGGCGAGCTTGGCGAGCAGCTCGTCGCGGCTGACGCCGAGGGTCTCGCACGCCGAGTAGAGGTAGAGCCCGTGCCCGGCCTCGTCCTGCACCTTGGCCAGCAGGATCGCCTTGCGGCGCAGGCTCGGCGCCCGGCTGATCCAGCTGCCCTCCGGCTGCATCCCGATGATCTCGGAGTGCGCGTGCTGGGCGATCTGGCGCACCAGTCCCGCACGATAGGCCTCGGGCATCCAGTCGCGCGGCTCGATGCGCTCGTGGCGCGCCAGGGTCGCCTCGAACCCGGCCTCCAGCGCCGCCTCGGACCCGGCGTCGGGCCCGTCGCGGCGTACGTCGTCCAGCGTGCTCGTCATGGCCACCTCATTAACCGACCGATCAGTCGGTTAATCATCCCACGGCGGCCGGACGCTCACAAGGCGACCGGCTTGGTGAAGTGGTGCGCGGTCGCGGACATCCGCTCGCGGAAGTAGAACCGGTGGGCCTCGAAGCGGGTGACGCCCGAGTCGAGGGTCAGCCAGCCGCTGCCCGCCTCGGCGGCGCGGCGCTCCAGCTCGGCCAGCAGAGCGCGCCCCACTCCGCCCGAGCGGGCGGCTGCGGAGGTGACCAGGTCGTCGACGTACAGGCGGCGGACGAGGCTGGTGCACGCGATCATGCGCCAGCCGGCGACGCCCACGCACCGCTCGCCGTCGTACGCCGCGAGGAAGCGCAGCCCCTGCGGGTGCCCCTCCTCGTAGACGGCCGTGAACGACTCCGGTGTCAGGTGGGGACGCAGCTCGAGGAGCACCGGCAGCGCCTCGGTGACGAGGCGGGCGTCGCCGGGCTCGAGGTCGACCAGGTCCAGCTCACGGCTCTTCTCGCTCATGGCGCCACGCTAGCCACCCGACGCCACCCCGCCCGCGTGACGACGGCGGCAGATGGGTACCAGTTCTCCCGAGACCCCGGGGATCTCGGGACCCCGGGGCCTCCCCCAGGATCCCGGGACCGGACGAGAGGTGGAGACGTGCCGCAGCAGGGGTGGAGCAAGAAGCGCGAGCGTCAGTACGAGCACATCAAGGACGGGCTCGAGGACAAGGGCAAGCCGGAGGAGGTCGCGAAGGAGATCGCGGCGCGCACCGTCAACAAGGAGCGCGCCCAGGCCGGTGAGAGCGAGCAGGCATCGAAGACCTCCACCGAGGACATCTCCGCGAGCCGGCGCGGCGGTCTGCGCTCGCACCGGGGCGAGGGCGGACGGACCAAGGACCAGCTCTACGCGGAGGCGCAGAAGAAGAACGTCGAGGGCCGGTCCTCGATGACCAAGGACGAGCTCGAGAAGGCCGTCGACGACGCCTGACGACGCCTGACGACGCCTGACGACGCCGGACGGGGCGTTTCGGTAGGTTGCGCGGGTGGAGCCGTACGACGTCGCCGTGCTGGGGGCGGGGCTGTCCGGCCTCGTGGCCGCCCGCGACCTCACCCGCGCCGGCCGACAGGTGGTCGTGCTCGAGGCCCGTGACCGGGTGGGCGGGCGCATCCTCGACCACCCCCTCGACTCCGGCGGCGTGGTCGAGTCCGGTGCCGCCTTCATCGGCCCCACGCAGGACCGGCTGCAGGCGCTCGCCGACGAGCTCGGCGTGGCGACGTTCCGCGGGCCCCGCGGGCTGAGCACCTACGCCACCCACCGCCTCGGCGTACGGCGCATGCCGACGACCGTCGTGCCGGCCGACCCCGTGCTGTGGCCCGACAGCGTGCAGCTGCTGCTGCGCATGAACCGCATGGCGGCGAGCATCGACGTCGAGGCCCCGTGGGCGCACCCGCAGGCCGCGGCGTGGGACGCGGAGACCTTCGGGTCCTGGCTGCGCCGCTCGACCCTGGCGACGCGGCGCGCGGTCGACTACCTCACCGGCTGGTCCCAGCCGGCCTTCGGCGCCGACCCCGACGAGCTGTCGCTGCTCTACGTGCTCTGGTACGTCGCCTGCTCCGGCAACGCCGACAAGCGCGGCACGGTGGAGCGCAACGGCGGCACCACCCGCGCCGCCCAGGAACGGCGCTTCGACGGCGGCGCCCAGCAGCTGCCCCTGCGCCTGGCCGCGACACTGCCCGACGGGACCGTCCGCCTCACCTCGGCCGTCACCACCGTCCGGCAGGACGCCGACGGCGTCGACCTCACGACCACCGACGGCACGGTCCGCGCACGTCGGCTCGTGCTGGCCGCCCCGCCCGATCCGCTGGGCCGCGTCGACTGGGGCGACGCGCTCCCCGCGTCGCGCACCGACCTGTGGCGACGCATGCCGATGGGCCGGCTGATGAAGGTCGACGCCGTCTACGACCGTCCGTTCTGGCGCGACGAGCGGCGCAACGGCTTCGCGATGGCGCCGGACGGCCCCGTCCGGGTCACCTTCGACAACACCGCCCGGACCCCGGGCGCCCCCGGCGTCCTGCTCGCGTTCATCGGCGGGGCCGCCTGGCGCGAGGTGGCCGACCTCGCTCCGCACCCGCGCCGCGACGCCGTGCTCCGCGGCCTCGCCCGGCTGTACGGCGAGCGCGCGCTCACCCCGGTCGAGTACGTCGAGTACGACTGGGCCGAGCCCCGACCCGGGCCCGACGACCCGGCGCGCTGGACGGGCGGCGCCCCCGTCCCGGTCCTCGCACCCGGCGTGATGACCGGCGGGTTCGACCAGGTCCGCACGCCGGTGGGGCGCATCCACGTCGCCGGCACCGAGACCTCGACGTACTGGACGGGCTACATGGACGGCGCCGTCCGCGCCGGCGAGCGGGCCGCCCGCGAGGTGCTCACCGCGCGGTGAGCGCGCTCAGGGACGGAGCACGAGCCCCGCGGCCCAGAGGGCGAGCGTCCCGAGCAGCAGCTGCGCCGGGACGGTGAGCAGGCCGTGGCGCAGGAAGGTGCCCCACGCCACCTCCTCGCCGTTCCACCGCAGCGAGCGCCGCCACAGCAGCGTCGCCAACGAGCCGACGTAGGTCAGGTTCGGACCGACGTTCACCCCGATGAGGACCGCGAGCACCGCCAGCGGCCCGGCCGCGGCCGCCGGCACCAGCAGCACCAGCAGGGCCGGCAGGTTGTTGGCCAGGTTGGCCAGCACCGCGCCGAGAAAGGTGAAGCCGAGCAGCGCGAGCAGGCCCTCCCCGGACGGGGTCAGCGCGTGCACCACCTCACCCACCCGCGACTCGACCACCGCCCGGACCACCACCGTCAGACCGGCGACGAAGACCAGGAACGGCACGTCGAGCGCCCGGGCGAGGGTCGCCGGGCGCGTGCGCCCACGCGCCAGCGCGTGCACCGCGAGCACCAGCGCCCCCGCGGTCGCGGCCCAGACCGGCTCGAGCCCCAGCGACCCGGTGACTGCGATCGCGCCGAGCGTCAGCCCCAGCAGGACGATCGCCGGCCAGGGGGTCGGCTCACCGTCCGCGTGGTCGGGTCCGGAGGCCGCGGCGGGGCCGGGGGCGGGCGACGCGCTCGGCTCCTCGGCCCGGAAGAACCGACGCGTGCCGACGAGCTCGACAGCGAGCACCACCAGCGCCGGCAGCGCCATCAGCGCGACGTAGTCGAGGAACCCCACCCCCATCCCGGTGAGCGTCGCCAGCGCCAGCAGGTTGGTGAGGTTCGCCACCGGCAGCAGCAGCGACGCGGAGTTCGTCAGGTGGCCGACCAGGTGGACCGAGGCCCGCGGCCGCAGCCCGGCGCGCCGTGCGGCCACGAGGACCGTCGGGGTGAGCAGCACGGCGGTCGCGTCGAGGCTCAGCGCCAGCGTGGTCAGCGTCCCCACCACGAACGTCGCCGTGAGGAAGCGGCGCTGCCGCTGCGCGGCACCGTCCGGCGGCCCGCCACCCGGCCCGCCACCCGGCCCGACACCCGCACCTCGGACCAGCCGGCGCCCGGCCGCCTCGAAGACGCCCTCGTCGGCGCACAGCCGGGCCAGCACCAGCAGCGCCGCCAGGAAGGCCACCACCGGCGCCAGCCGCTCGAGCTCCGCCTCGGCGTCGGCCACGTCCACCGCGCCGACACCCAGCACGACGGCCGCCGCTCCCACGGCCACCACCGCCTCCGGCAGCCGGTGCGGGCGGAGCACGGCCGCGACGAGGGTGGCGGCCAGCAGCACCACCGGGACGACGTCCTGCGTCAGCACCGCGACGGCGCCCACCTCACCCTGCACGAGCTGCACCCTGGCACTCTGCCCCGGCGGGACAACCCCGACCCCCGCACGTGCGGCCGACCCGGACCGGTCACGCGGTCGGCGGTGGTTCGGGTGGTGGACGTGACGGACGAGTGCCACGATGCCCCCGTGACGGCGATCAAGGGCGACCTCGACTCGTGGGCCGTGGAGCCCCGGGGCGAGCGGCGGGTGCTGCGCGTCGACCTGTACTCCGCGCTCGGCGTGACCCTCGTCGCGGCGCTGGCCTACCTGGTGGCGATCTTCACCCAGGCCCAGCCGCCGGAGGGCTTCGCGGTCTCGCTGGTCACCGTCGCGCCCCTCTCGGGCGCCCTGGCGCTCGTCATCCTGTGGTTCTGCGGTCGCGCGTTCGACGACCCGCTGCTGCGGTGGTACGCCGTCGGTCTCGCGGTCGCCGTGCCCGCCATGGCGCTGCAGCTGATCTCGTTCCCGCTGGTCGCCGCGGACGGCGGGCCGCTGGGCACCGGCCGCGACAGCAGCGCCACCCTCTACCTGCTGTTCCACCTCGTCCCCGCCGCCTGCACCTTCGCAGGCGTGCGCCGGGCCTCGACCGGCGCCGGGCGCGTCGTCGTCGTGGTCGGGGTCGCGGTGGGCGTCCTCGTCGCCGCCGACGTGGTGCCGCTGCCGTCCCTCATCGACGTCGACGGCTCCTTCACCACGACCCTGCTCGTCCTCGAGGGCGTCTGCGCGCTGGTCGTGCTCGCCGCCGCCGTGGTCTGGACCCGCTCGGTGGGTCGCACCCCCTCCGCCCCGCACGCCTGGATCGGCGTCTCGCTCATGCTCAACTTCGCGGACCTGCTGTTCAACGTCCTCGGCGGGGCCAGGTTCACCCCCGTGTGGTGGGCCAGCCTGTCGATGCGCGCCGCGACGTACGCCGTACTGCTCGTCGGCTGCCTGGTCTGGCTGCTGCTGTCGCTGAGCAACGCCGAGCGCTACACCGAGCGGGAGCTGTCACGGCGCGAGGGCCAGCTCGGGGTGGCCTTCGGCCTGACCCGCCGCCTCCTCGGCGTCTCCGAGCGGCTCTCGCTGGCGGTCTCGCTGCGGGACGTCACCGACGCCGTCGTCGACCTCGCCCGGGACGGCACCTCCATGACCGCCGGGCGCCTGCACGTGCCCGGCGCCGACACCCCACCCCCCAGTCCCGCCTTCGCCTCGATGATGGCCGCGCACCGGCGCGGCAACGGCGTGGTCCTGGCCTCCGGGCGCGAGGACCTGGCCCGCCTGCTGCCGGGCGCGGAGGTCCCCGACGAGGTCCGCGCCGTCGCGCTGGTGCCCATCGCGCTCGGCGCCCGGGAGGTCGCCCACCTCGCCCTCTGGTCCCACCACGACCACCGCTGGAGCCACGAGGACGCCCAGTTCCTCGCGGGGTTGGCCGACCAGGCCGGCCAGGCCCTCCAGCGGGCTGCCGCCTACGAGTCGATGGCCACCGCCGCCACCACGCTTCAGGAGTCGCTGCTGCCGGCCCGGCTGCCCGCCCTCGACGGTCTGCACCTGCTGTCGGCGTACCGCCCGCTGACCGAGCACACGCAGGTCGGGGGCGACTGGTACGACTGCGTCGAGATCGACCACCGCCGCGTCGCGCTCGTCATCGGCGACGTCATGGGCAAGGGCCTGCGCGCCGCCGCCGTGATGGGCCAGGTGCGGGTCGCCATGCGCACCGCCATCGGCTTCGACCCCAGCCCGACCGCGGTGCTGCGCGCCCTCGACACCGGCGTCCTCGACCTCGAGGACGACGAGATCATCACGCTCACCTACGCCGTGCTGGACCTCGAGACCGGGCTCCTCGGCGTGGCCCGGGCCGGCCACCCGCCGGTGCTCATCGCGCGCCCGGAGGCGGGCGTGGAGACGCTCGAGGACGGCGGCTCACCGCCGATCGGGGTCCCGGTCGGCACCCGCGCCGAGGTCTGGACCCAGCTCGAGCCGGGCTCCGCGCTCGTCCTCTACACCGACGGCCTGGTCGAGAGCCGCCACGCCAGCCTCGACGTCGGCATCGACGAGACCGCCCGGCAGGTCGAGCGGGTCCACGCCGAGGCCGCGACACGTCACGCCGCCTGGGCCGCGTGGCTGGCCGAGATCCAGGCGCGCAGCGGCTGGCAGGACGACGTCGCCGTCCTCATCGCGCTCTACCGCTGAGCGACCGCGCCGGACGAGAGCCGGGTCAGGCCACCGGCTCCAGCAGGAACACCGGGATGAGGCGGTCGGTCTTCTCCTGGTACGACGCGTACGTCGACCAGGTCGCCACCGCGTGCTCCCACCACGTGGTCCGCTCCTCGCCCTCGAGCTCGCGCACGGTGTAGCTGCGCGGCTCGGGGCCGTCCTGGAGGTCCACGAGCGGGTGGGCGCGGAAGTTGTCGGCCCACACCGGGTCCTCGGGCGCACCGCCCTTGGACGCGATGGCGACGTACGTCCCGTTCTTCTCCACGCGCATCACGGGGTTCTTGCGCAGCTTGCCCGAGGTGGCGCCCACCGACGTGATGACCACGATCGGGTCGCCGGTGCGCGGCAGCGTGTTCGCCTCCCGCCCGCCGGAGGCCTCGTACTCCGCGACCTGATCGCGGACCCACTGCGAGCTGCTCGGGACGTACTCACCCTGAAGTGTCATGCCCGCCACAACACCACACCCGCCCGCCGTGTTCCGCCCCGCCTCCTCCCGCCGCTGCGGGTGGGGCGGGGCTCCCCCGCGAGGGCTACGTTGACCCCATGAGCACCAACACCCGCGCGATCGACGCGACCCCCGACCAGGTCTGGCAGGTGCTCGCCGACGGCTGGCTCTACCCCCTGTGGGTGGTGGGCGCCTCGCGGATGCGCGAGGTCGACGACGCCTGGCCGGCGGCCGGCGCCAAGCTCCACCACTCGGTCGGCAGCTGGCCGGCGCTGGTCAGCGACGAGACCGAGGTCCTGGAGTCCGTGCCGGGGTCCCTGATACGGCTGCGGGCGGCGGCCTGGCCGACCGGCGAGGCGGGCGTGACCATCCGGCTCCGGCCCGTCGGTGGCGGCACCGAGGTCACCATCGAGGAGGACGCGATCGCCGGACCGGGCCGTCTGGTGCCCGCGCCGCTGCGCCACGCCGGGCTGAAGTGGCGCAACACCGAGACCCTGCGTCGCCTCGCCTTCGTCGCCGAGCGACGCACGCACGCGTGATCGGCGGACCCTCCCCGACGTACGATGCCGTCGTCGTCGGCTCCGGCCCGAACGGCCTGGTGGCCGCCAACAAGCTCGCCGACGCCGGCTGGAGCGTGCTCGTCCTCGAGGCCCAGCCCGAGCTCGGCGGCGCCGTGCGCAGCGACCACGGGGTCGACCCGGCGTTCGTGCACGACACCTTCAGCGCGTTCTACCCGCTGGCGCTGGCCTCTCCGGTGATCCGCAGCCTCGAGCTTGAGCGGCACGGCCTGGAGTGGTCGCACGCCCCCGCTCCCCTCGGCCACCCCCTCCCGGGCGGCGCGTGGGCCGTGATCCACCCCGACCGCCACGACACCGCGTCCGGGCTCGATGCGCTGCACCCCGGTGACGGTGAGGCGTGGCTGAAGCTGTGCGCCGACTGGGACCGGGTCGGCGACCCGATCGTCGAGGCGCTGATGGCGACCTGGCCGCCGGTCCGCGGCGGCGTGAGGGCGTTGGCGTCGATGCGCCACGTCGGGGGCCTCGCCTTCGTCAAGGAGCTGCTGACCCCCGCGGTCGGCCTGGGCCGCGCCCGCTTCGGCGGCGAGGCACCGCGCCTGCTGCTCGCCGGCAACGGCGGGCACTCCGACATCCCGCTCGAGTCTCCGGGCTCCGGCATCTTCGGGATGATCCTGACGATGCTGGCCCAGACGGTCGGCTTCCCCGTCCCCCGCGGCGGGGCCGGTGAGCTGACCCAGGCGATGGCGCGCCGGCTCACCTCCCTCGGCGGCGAGATCCGGCTCGACTCAGCCGTCGCGCGCATCGAGGTCGACCGGGGTCGCGTCAGCGCCGTGCGCACGGTCGGGGGCGAGCGGTTCGCCGTACGCCGCGCCGTGGTGGCCGACGTGTCCGCCCCGGTGCTCTACGAGCGGCTGGTCGCACCCGAGGACCTCCCTGCGTCGGTGGCGCGCGGGATGACGCGCTTCGAGCTCGACCCCGGCACCGTGAAGGTGGACTGGGCGCTGGACGGGCCGGTGCCGTGGACCTCGCCGCCGCCGGTGGCGCCGGGCTGCCTGCACGTGGCGGACTCGGTCTCGGCGATGCAGGAGTCGTTGAGCCAGGTGGTGGCCGGGGTCGTCCCGCGCGAGCCGTTCCTGCTGGCGGGCCAGATGACGACCGCCGACGCGAGCCGCTCGCCGCAGGGCACGGAGTCGATGTGGGCCTACACCCACGTGCCCCACGAGACGTCGTACGACGCGGGGAGCGGTGGCGGCCCGGCGGTGCGCGGGACCTGGGACCGCGACGACTGCGAGCGCTTCGCCGACCGCATGCAGGCCCAGCTCGAGAAGCACGCCCCCGACCTCGCCTCGCGGATCCGCGCCCGACGCGTGCTCGGGCCGCACGAGCTCGAGCAGCGCAACGGCAGCCTGATCGGCGGTGCGGTCAACGGCGGCACCTCCCAGCTGCACCAGCAGCTGGTGTTCCGTCCGGTGCCGGGCACGGGTCGCCCGACGACGGGGATCAAGGGTCTCTACCTCGGGTCCTCCTCGGCCCACCCCGGAGGCGGCGTACACGGGGCCTGCGGCGCGAACGCCGCACGGGCGGCCGTGGTCGGAGCCCGGGTGCCGCGGCTGCGGGGGTGAGCCCCCCGCACGGCACGGCTGACAGGATGACCCCATGCCGACCCGCCTGAAGCTCCCGTCGGGCGGTGCCGGCGGTGACGGTGCGGTCGACGCCGACCGGCTCTACGACCTCTTCACCACCTGGGTCACCGAGCAGGGTCTCGAGCTCTACGAGCACCAGGACGAGGCGCTCATCGAGCTGCTGAGCGGCGCCAACGTCATCCTGGCCACGCCGACCGGCTCGGGGAAGTCGCTGGTCGCCACCGCGGCGCACTTCGCCGCGATCGCCACCGACCGCGTGACGTTCTACACCGCGCCCATCAAGGCGCTGGTGAGCGAGAAGTTCTTCGCCCTGTGCGACGTCTTCGGCGCCGAGAACGTCGGCATGCTCACCGGTGACGCCTCGGTGAACCCCGACGCCCCGGTCATCTGCTGCACCGCCGAGATCCTCGCCCACCTGGCGCTGCGCGAGGGCCCGGACGCCGACGTCGGCCTCGTCGTCATGGACGAGTTCCACTACTACTCCGAGCCCGACCGCGGCTGGGCCTGGCAGGTCCCGCTACTGGAGCTGCCGCAGGCGCAGTTCCTGCTCATGTCGGCGACCCTCGGGCCCGTCGACCGGTTCGTCGAGGACCTGACCGCGCGGACCGGACGGCCGACCTCGGTGGTCGACGACGCCGAGCGCCCGGTGCCGCTGAGCTTCACCTGGGCCGTCACCCCGCTCGACGAGACCGTCGAGGAGCTCGTCGCCACGCGCCAGGTGCCGGCGTACGTCGTGCACTTCACGCAGGCCAACGCCGTGGAGCACTCGACGAACCTCAAGGCCGGTCTGCGCAGCCCGCGGGGCACCGTGCTGGTGGACGCGGCGGAGAAGGAGCGGATCGCCGAGGTGATCGGCGACTTCCGCTTCGGCGCCGGCTTCGGGCGGACGCTCTCGACCCTGGTGCGCAACGGCATCGGCGTCCACCACGCCGGCATGCTGCCGCGCTACCGGCGGCTCGTCGAGCAGCTGGCCCAGCAAGGGCTGCTCAAGGTCATCTGCGGCACCGACACCCTCGGCGTCGGGATCAACGTGCCGATCCGGACGGTGCTCTTCACCGCGCTGGCGAAGTTCGACGGCAACCGGCAGCGGATCCTGCGGACCCGCGAGTTCCTCCAGATCGCGGGCCGTGCCGGGCGGGCCGGCTACGACACCGTCGGCTACGTGGTGGTGCAGGCGCCGGAGCACGTGATCGAGAACGAGCGCCTCGTCCGCAAGGCCGGCGACGACCCGAAGAAGCTCAAGCGCATCCAGCGCAAGAAGCCCCCCGAGGGCCAGGTGGTGTGGACCGAGCAGACCTACGACAAGCTCGTGGCCGGGGTCCCGGAGCCGCTCGTGTCGCGGATGCGCGTCGACAACGCGATGCTCATCCACGTCGCCGCCCGGGAGTCCGACGGCGTCGAGGTGATGCGGCGGCTGCTGCGCGACAACCACGAGGACCCGCGCAACCAGCTGCGGCTCGTGCGGCGTGCGCTGCGGCTGGCGCGCTCACTCGTGCGCTCGGGCATCCTCACGCGGCTCGACGAGGTCGACGAGCTCGGGCGCCGCTACGTGCTGACGGTGGACCTGCCTCCCGACTTCGCCCTCAACCAGCCGCTGGCGCACTTCGCCCTCGCCGCATTGGACGTGCTCGACCCGGAGGCGGAGACCTACCCGCTCGACGTCATCTCCGTGATCGAGGCGGTCTTGGAGTCACCACGACAAATAATCTTCGCCCAGCAGCACGTCGCACGTGGCGAGGCCATCGGGCAGATGAAGGCCGACGGGCTGGAGTACGACGAGCGCATGGCCCTGCTCGACGAGGTGACGTGGCCGAAGCCGCTCGAGGAGCTCCTCGGGGCGACGTACGAGATCTATCGGCAGAGCCACCCCTGGCTGCCCGAGGACGGGCTGGAGCCCAAGTCCGTGGTCCGGGAGATGTGGGAGCGGGCGATGAGCTTCACCGACCTCGTCTCGCGCTACCAGCTCGCCCGGTCCGAGGGGCTGGTGCTTCGCTACCTCACCGACGCCTACCGGACGCTGCGCCAGACGGTGCCTGACGCCCACCGCTCGCCCGAGCTCGAGGAGATCATCGAGTGGCTGGGCGAGACCGTCCGCCAGACCGACTCCTCGCTGCTCGACGAGTGGGAGGCGCTGACCGACCCCGAGCACCACGAGCTGCACGGGGTCGGCCCCGGCGCCGCACCCCCGCCGCCCCGCGCGCTGTCGCAGCAGGAGCGGCCGCTGCGCGTCATGGTGCGCAACGCCGTCTTCCGCCGGGTCGAGCTGGTCGCGCGCGACGACGTACCGGCGCTGGCCGCGCTGGAGCGCACCGCCGCCGGACGCGCCGACCCGCCGCTCGAGCCGCTGATGGACTCCGACGCCTGGGACGCCGCCCTCGAGACGTACTTCGACGAGCACGACCGTGTCGGCACCGGACCCGACGCCCGCGGCCCCGAGCTCTTCGTCGTCGACACCCACCCGCCCACCGACCCCGACGCCCCCGACGCCTTCCCGCGCCGCACGTGGCGGGTGCGCCAGACCCTCGACGACCCCGCGGGCCACCGCGACTGGGTCATCGACGCGCTCGTCGACCTCGACGCCACCGACGAGGCCGGCGAGGCCGTCGTCCTCGCCACCGCCTTCCACCGCCTCTGACCCCCGCGAAACGTCTCACGCACACGCGAAACGTCACGTGTGCACGCGCGAAACGTCACTCGTGCTCGCGCGAGACGTCACTTCTGCCCGACGTACCGCGGTCCAAGGTCCCGTATCAGGCTCCGGCGGGCGTACGACGTACGCGCAACCGTCGAGCGCGCTCCTCCCCGACCGAGCCGGTCCGCGGCTCGACCGAACCGGCGGGACACCGCCGCCCCCAGGAGGACACCATGACCACGCTCACCCCCCGCCGCCGCACCGCTGCCGCCCTCGGCCTCACCGCCCTGGTGACCGCCGGTATCACCACCACCCTCTCGGGCAGTGCCGAGGCCGTCCCGACCGTCCAGCGCAGCTGTGCCACCAACGTCGTCTCGACCCTGGCGCAGAACGGCTGGACCTCGATGGGCCTGACCGCGACCGTGAAGAACGGCACCGCGCCGCGCCAGGTGATCGCGCAGCTGTCCTCCGACGCCGGCGTCGCCCCGAACGCCGAGATCCGGGTGGGGTACTCCGTCGACGGCGGCCCGGTCCGCGAGGGCGTCTACGGTCCCGCGAACTTCGCCAACCACACGGACTTCTGGGAGACCCGGACCACGATGGCGGTGCTCCCGCTCGGCGCCGGCACCCACACGGTCCAGGCCTTCTGGCGCATCAGCGGCGCGACCGGCACCAACGGGGTGCTCAACGTCCGCTGCTTCACCCTCGAGAGCCGTACAAGCTGATCTCAGCACCCCGGCGAGTGCAACCGGCGCCTCGCCCGTGCGCGACCGACGCCGCGCGCGTGCACGAGTGACGTTTCGCGCGTGCACGAGTGACGTTTCGCGCGTGCACGAGTGACGCTTCGCGCGTGCACGACCGACGTCTCGCGCGTGCACGAGTGACGTCTCGCGCGTGCACAACCGACGTCTCGCGCCTGCAGAAAGGGCGTCTCGCGGGGGTCGGAACGGTCGGAACGGCGGGGTCAGGTGAGGGCGCGCAGCAGCGCCGTCACGGTGACCGCGACGGCCACCGCGAGGACGAGGGAACGCCCTCGCCAGAGGAGGACTCCGGCGAGGGCGACGCCCACGGTGTGGGCGCCCACCGACCAGCGCTGGCCGTCGGCGAAGGTCGAGGTCACCACAAGTGCCGCCAGCAGGGCGGCCGCCATCAGCGCGATGACCCGGCCGAACCAGGCCGGCAGGTCCCGACCTCCGAGCGCGACCGGGCCGGCGGCCTTGATGACGGCCGTCACGACCACGAGACCGAGGATCAGCCACCAGAGGGCGGCGCCCTGCACCGGCGGGCTCATCGGGCCTCCCCGTAGCGGGTCAGCCCGAGCAGCGCGGCGGCCGCCGCGGCGAGGATCGGCACGCCCGGTGGCGTGAGGGGCACCAGCGCCAGCGCGATGACCGCGCCCAGCAGCGCCACCACCCGCGACCGCGCGTCGCGCAGCTCCGCGATCACGAGCCCGAGGAAGAACGTGGGGTAGACCGCGTCGAGACCGAAGCGCTCGACGTCCCCCAGCTGGTCACCGGCGAAGGCCCCGGTCGTCGTGCCGAGCACCCAGGTGAGGTACTGCGGGGCGGTCGCCCCGAACAGCAGCCACCGGTCGAACGAGCCGTCGCGCCGGTTCGCCATGGCCCACGAGCTGTCGACGACCGCCTGGCCCTGTGCCGCGCGCGCCGGGGCCGAGCCGGGCAGCGACGGCGCCAGCGCGATCCCCATCGCGAGGAAGCGCGCGTTCATCAGCCCCGCGGCCGACACCGCGGCCCCGACCCCGCCCCCGGCGACCACGATCGACAGCGCGGCGAACTGGGCGGACCCGGCGAAGACCAGCGCCGAGGTCGCCACCGCCTGCAGCGCGGAGAAGCCGGCCTGGCGCGCGAGCACGCCGAAGCTCAGCGACAGCACGAACCCCACGGCGGCGAAGGGCAGACCGCGGCGCACCCCGTCGCGGAAGGACTCCGCCCGCGTGAGGCCCGGCCCGGTCTCCCCGGGCGGCCCGTCCTCGTCGTCGCGGTCGGGTCCATCGGGCACGTCGGGAACGTTACCCGGCCGTCCCGACCGTTCGTCGCCCGGGACGGCTGGTCGCCGAGACGGCGGATACCGGTGAGTAGAACGAGTTCTACCGCTGATTTTGCGTGTGACGCGGCATACCCACGGACGGATTTCGCAAACTACGATCTGTAAGTTACGCTCTGTAACAAGCCCGCCGGTGACGGTCGTCACCCGGGCGGATCGACACGGAGGGTGTCGGTCGCACTCATCCTCGAAGGGAGCGCGCCAGCATGCGCACATCGTTGCTGGTCGGACTGAGCCTTGCCCTGACCGCCGCCGTGGCGGTCGTCGTGAGCTCGTTGTTCGACCTCCAGATCGAGTCGGTGGCCCTGCTGGGCGCTGCGACGGGCGCCGTGCTGGCCCTCGTCCCCGACACCACCCCCCTGGCCCGCATGGGCGGTGCGCTCCTCGGCGTGCTGGCCTCGCTGGTCGGCTTCGCGCTCCGCGCCGCCGAGCTGCCCGACACCGCCGGCGGCCGTGCCGTCGCCGTCGTGGTGGTCATCCTGCTCTGCACCGTCGTCGCGGTCGTCAGCCGTCAGCGCATCGCGCTGTGGGCCCCGCTCCTGGGTGCGGCGGCCTTCGCCGGCGCCTACGAGCGGGTGTACGCCGTCGCGCCGGCCGAGCTGCCCGACACCGCCCTCACCACCGTCACCGCCCTGCTCATGGCGCTGGCCGTCGGATTCCTCGCCACCAGCTGGGCCGCCCCGCGTACCGAGCGCGGCACCCGCACCCCGACCACCGACCCGCGCCCGCCGGCGCGCCCCGGTGACGAGCACACCGAGCCCACCACCGACCTGGAGACCCTGCTGAACCGCGAAGCGGCCGGCACCGACGCCCGTATGGAGAACGCCCGATGAGCCCCCGCCCCGTCTTCTTCCGTGCCGCCGCCGTTGCCGGCGCCGGCGCGCTCGGCCTCATGGCCGTCGGCGGCCCCGCGGCCGCCGCGACCGGTGACGACCTCACCGTCGTCAACACCGAGACCGTCCAGGCCTACACCGACGCCACCGGCGAGGTGGAGGAGAGCCGCCTCTACGAGCAGCTCCACCTGACCGGCGAGGGCTCGACCAGCCTGGAGAACCCGGCCGTCGTCGAGGGCCTGCGCAACCTCGAGGGCTTCAGCGGCTTCGACACCGAGGACGGCGAGCAGTACCTCGAGCTCGACGTCGACGGCACCGAGGACGTCCGCACCGTCACCGACTACGAGGAGGACCTCCCCCTCGACATCTCGGTGACCTACACCCTCGACGGCAAGCGCGTCGAGCCGGCCGACCTCGTCGGCTCCACCGGCGACCTCGAGGTCGAGTACACCGTGGAGAACGTCACCGAGCGCGTCCAGACCGTCTCGTTCGACGACGGCAAGGGCGGCACGACGACCGAGGACGTCCCGGTCTCCCTGCCCATGGTCGGCAGCCTCACCACGGTCCTGCCGCCGTCCTTCCGCAAGGTCACCTCGGGCCAGGCCAACATGGCCGGCGACGGTCGTGGCAACATCAAGATGAGCTTCACGATGACGCTCGTGCCGCCGGTCGGCTCCGACACCGCTGTCTTCGGCTACACCGCCGAGATCCGCGACGCCGTCCTGCCGCGTGCCAGCGTCACCGCGCTGCCGGTGAACCCCATGGAGAGCCCCACCTTCAAGAGCGCGGGCGACTCGTACGCCGCCGGCGCCGCGACGGGTGCCGAACTCACCGACGGCGCCACGCAGATCGACTCGAACCTGCTGCTGCTCCGTGACGGCGCCGGCAACCTGCTCGCCGGCCTCATCAAGCTGCGCGACGGCTCCGCCGAGCTGCAGGACGGCCTGCAGGGCAAGGCCGCCCCCGGTGCCGAGAAGCTCGCCGCCGGTGCTGACACCCTCCGCGCCGGGCTGCAGGACAAGGCCTACCCGGGCAGCCAGGAGCTGTTCGCGGGTGCCGACCTGCTCCGTGCCGGTCTCCAGGACCGCGCGGTCCCCGGCTCGGAGAAGATCGCCGACGGCACCGCCGAGCTCGCCGGTGGCCTGACCGGCACCGCCGTCCCCGGTGCCAACAAGCTGGCTGACGGCTCTGCCGAGCTCGCCGACGGTCTCGGCCGCCTCGACGCCGGCGCCGGCAAGCTCGCCGGCGGCGCCGGCCAGGTCGCCGACGGTGCGACCTCGGCCGCGGCCGGTGGCGCCAAGCTGACCACCGGTCTGTCGCAGATCAGCGCCGGTCTCGGCCAGCTCGCCGCGGTCGACGGTCTCCCCGCCGCCGCGGTCGGCATCGACAAGCTGCAGGCGGGTGTCGACCTCGTGAACGCCGGGCTCGGCTCGGTGGAGAGCCCGACCAGCCTCATCGGCGGTCTCGCCCGGCTCGAGGGTGGCCTCTCCGCGCTCGTGACCGGTCAGGGCAACCTGGTCGCCGGTCTCGAGCAGTCCGCGACCAAGCTCCCCGCCGCGAAGGGCGGTGTCGACCAGGCCAAGGGTGCGGTCAACGGCGCCAGCGGCGCCATCGGTGGCGCCGTGGGCGACATCAACGCCGCTCGCGGCGTGCAGGAGTGCGCGGACGTCCCCGCGTGCGTCGACAACCTCGACGCCGCGCTCACCAAGCTGGGCAACGCCCAGGGTCTGCTCGGTGCCGCCGACGGTGCGCTCGGTGCGGTCTCCACCGGCCTCGGCGAGGCGCTCACCGGCCTGAACAGCCAGCTGCTGCCGGGTGCCCGTCAGATCGAGACCGGCCTGACCGACGCCAGGAACGGTGCGACCAGCGCCAAGAACGGCGCCCTGCAGATCAAGGGTGGCGTGGTCCAGGTCTCCGACGGCCTGGCTGCCCTGGAGATCGGAGTCACCAAGGCCGTCTCCGGCATCTCGGCCCTGTCCGCCGGCGCCAGCGACGCCTACACCGGCTCGCAGACCCTCAGCACCGGCCTGAACGCGCTCGGCGCCGGGGCCACCCAGGTCGCCGACGGTGCGGGCGAGCTCGCCCAGGGCGCGGGCGAGGCCAAGAGCGGCGCCAGCCGCATCGCGGCCGGCAACGCCACGCTGGCCGAGGGCCTGCTGACCGCCTCGGTCGGCTCCGAGAAGCTCGCCGCCGGCACCCGCGAGCTGGCCGACAAGCTCGTCGAGGCCGCTGACGGCTCCGGCAAGCTGACCGACGGCGCCGAGAAGCTCTCCGACGGCCTCGGCGACGCCGCCGAGGGCTCCGGCAAGCTGGCCGACGGCGCCGGGGTGCTCTCCGACGGCCTGCAGGACGCCGCCGAGGGCTCCGGCAAGCTGACCGAGGGTCTCGGCACCGCCGCCGAGGGTGCGCCCAAGCTCGTCGACGGCGCCCAGCGCCTCTCCGACGAGGGCACCTCCAAGCTGGTCGAGGCCGGCGAGGACACCGCCGCGAAGTACGGCGTCATGTACGCCACGCTCGAGGCGGGCGCCGAGCGCGCGAAGGACGAGCGGATGATCGTCGGGGCCCCCGACGGTGCCGTCGGCCTGGCGGCGTACACCTTCGAGATCAAGGGCGAGGACGGCGAGGGCGGCCGCAACCTCACCCGCGGACTGGCGGCCCTCGGGCTGCTCTCCGCGGCCGGCGGGACGCTGTTCCTCCGCCGTCGCCTGGTCTGACCCGGCCGGTCCGGGGCGCGGAACCCCCGCCGCGCCCCGGACCTCTCCCCCGACCTCCGCCGAGGTCACCCCGCTCCACCAAGGCGTCACCCCGCACGCCGACTCTCGTTAGACTCAGAACCGATCTCCACGATCACGGGGGAACCCATGGCAACAACCCGTATGTCCCACGACGACCGGAGCACGCAGCTCCTGGACGTGGCCGAGGCGCTCTTCACCACGCGCGGCTACGACAAGGTCTCGGTCGAGGACATCGCGCGCGGGGCCGGCGTCAGCCGGCCCATCGTCTACCAGCACTTCGGCAGCAAGGAAGGCCTGTTCCTCGCCTGCGCGATCCGCGCCCGCGAGGAGTTCGAGGCCTCGCTCACCGCGGCCCACCTCGCCTCGGACGGCGACCTGGCCACCTTCGTCGAGCGCGGGGGCAACCTGCTCTTCGACCTGCTCTTCGACCAACCGAGCCGGTGGGCGCTGCTGTTCAGCGGCGCCGTCGGCGAGAGCGGGGACCTGGCGGTCCAGCTGTCGCAGCTGCGGTTCTCCACCGTCGGCAAGCTCGGCCTCCTCGCGGGCGAGTACGCCCCCGGTCTCGACACAGAGGAGCTGCAGGCCTTCGCCAACGCCATCTCCGGCATCAGCGACTCCTTCTGCCGCTGGTCGCTGCACAACCCGGAGATCCCGCGCAGCCGCATCCTGGGCTACTACCGCGACTTCATCACCAGCGCGATCACCGCGGCACAGCTGCGCAGCGCCGAGCGTGCCCGGGCCCGCATCCAGGAGCGGGTCGTCGAGGAGCGGGCGCTCGCCGAGGGCTGAGCGCTCCCGGCCTCCACGCCCGCCTCCGAGGCCGACGACGTACGACGAAGGGGCCGACCCCGCCACGTGGCGGGGTCGGCCCCTTCTCGTCTCCTGCGTGCCAGGAGTGTCACCTACCGCACGCGAGAGGTGCCGGCGGAGCCGGCGGGCTGGTCGGGCCGGTCAGGGAGCGATGCCCTGGGCGGCCAGGAAGGACGCCGGGTCGACGGGCTGGTCGCCCTGGCGGATCTCCAGGTGGAGGTGCGAGCCGGTCACGTTGCCGGTCGCGCCGACGTAGCCGAGCACCTCGCCGGCCGAGAGCTGCTGGCCCTTGCTGACGCTCAGCTCGTTCTGGTGGCAGTACCACGCCTCGCTGCCGTCGGGCAGCGTGACGACGGTCTTGTAGCCGTAGGAGCCGTCGTAGCCGGCCTCGGTGACCACGCCGTCGGCGATGGAGCGGATCGGCGTGCCCGTCGGGGCGGCGAAGTCCAGCCCGGTGTGGCTGCTCGACCAGAGACCGCTGACGGACCCGAAACGCCCGGTGAGGTCGTAGCCGCTCACGGGGAGCACCCAGCGGACCTCCTCGCGGATCACCACGGGCGTGGCGACGGGCTGCGGCTCCTGGCTCACGGCGGGCACGACGCGGGTGCCCGAGCGGGACACGCGGGTGTCGCGGTCCAGGATCTTGTCGGCGATGGCGGGCCGCGCGGAGGCGCCCGAGACGCTCGAGGCCCCGGCGGAGCCGAGGTCAGAGCCCCCGAGGCCGCTCTTGGCCTCGATGACGGTGGATCCGACGGTGGCGGCCACTCCGGCGACCGGGTACTCACCTACGGCGACGGCAGCGGGGGCGGCGACCAGCGTGGTCACCACGGTCATCCCGAGCGTGCGCCTGATGGCGGTTCGACGTGTCGACATAACGGAATGGGGTCCTCACCCCACGGTCCCTACCGACTTGTGTGCACGTACAGCGACCGACCTGGGCGGGTAGGGGACGTCGTTCCCGGGTGGCGCCTGGATCCGAGATCCGCTTGCTTTTGCAAGCAAGCAACTACTCCAGTACGCCACATCAGCGCCCTCGTCTCAAATCGAGGGCGCAATTCGTGACCGAGACCACGTCGAACCCGTGGCCCCGGTCACGCCCGCCGCGGTCCGCGCCCGCCCGGTCGCCCGGGCGCGTACGTCGACCCGCGTGCGTCGTTCAGCGCTTGCGCAGCTTGCCGAGGGCCGTGCGGACGCCGCGGCCGATGGCCTCGTCCTGCGTGCGGCCCCCGCGCGAGCCTGCGGCTCCGGCGTGTCCGGTCGGGCCGGCGGGGCGTCCGCCGGCTCGGCGTCCTCCCGCGAACCGTGAGACCAGCTGGCTGAGTGCTCCCATGACGTGCTCCCTCCGAGTCGAGTGCGCCGGCGGCTCCGATCACCGCCCGACGAGGGACTGTGCCCCGTCGGGGACGGTTCACTCCTCCGTCCGCCCGATCAGTCGCGCGGGACCAGCCCGAGCCGCTCGCCCTGCCGCGCCAGGGAGGCCACGACCTCGTCCTCGGAGCGGTCGGGCAGGCCCCAGATCGCGTGGGTGACGCCCGCCGCGTCCCACGCCGCCAGCCGCGCGGGGTCCGGCCGGCTGGTGGCGAGCACGTGGATCTCGGGCGCCCCGCCGCGCCCCGCCGCGCCCCACGCGTCCCGCAGCCGCCCGGCCTGTCCCTCGACGTCCTGCTGGCGCGGCGTGGTCATCCAGCCGTCGGCCGACCGGGCGATCCAGGCGAAGGTCTTCGGGCCGGCGTCGGCGCCGACCACGACCGGGACGTACGCCTGCACGGGCTTGGGGAAGGCCCAGGAGGCGCCGAAGGAGACGAACTCGCCGTCGTAGGACGCCTCGTCCTGGGTCCAGAGCGCGCGCATGGCCTCGACGTACTCGCGCAGGACCGTCCGCCGGCGCGGAGCGGGGACCCCGTGGTCGGCGAGCTCGTCGGTGTTCCACCCGAAGCCGGCGCCCAGCGTCACCCGTCCCCCGGAGAGGTGGTCGAGGGTGGCGACGGTCTTGGCGAGCGTGATCGGGTCGTGCTCGACCGGCAGGGCGACCGCGGTGGCGAGCCGGATGGTGGAGGTCACGGTGGCGGCGCTCGCCAGCGCCACCCAGGGGTCGAGCGTGCGGGCGTAGCGGTCGTCGGGGAGCGAGGCGTCCCCCGTGCCGGGGTGTGCGGCCTCCCGACGGACGGGGATGTGCGTGTGCTCCGGCACGTAGAACGTGGAGAAGCCGGCTCGCTCGGCGGCGCGGGCGGCGGCCGCCGGTGTGATGCCGCGGTCGCTGGTGAACAGCACGATCCCGTGCTCCATCGGGGCCCCCTGGTGACGACGACACGTGCCGCCACCGTAGAGCACCGGCGCGCCGCGACGGCCGACCGGGGCGGGGGCACCGGAGCCGTCACGACGTACACCGCCGGACACGCGGTCGTCCCCTCCCAGAAGGCCGACCGCCGGGCGCTCTCCCGGGCGCCTCAGCCAGTGTGCACGGCGCACGACCGGCGGGACAGGCGCGCAGGGGCCGTTCGGCGCTGGTGCATCGGCACCACGCGCGAGGACCCTCAGGCGTCGGGGAGCAGGCCGCGGCGCACCGCGATGGAGAGCGCCTCCAGCTTGCTGTGGGCTCCGAGCTTGGCGGAGAGGTTCGCGACGTGGTTGCGCACGGTGTGCACGCTGACGAAGAGGTCGGCGGCGATGGCGGCGTTGGACTTGCCCTCAGCCAGGAGCTCGAGCACGTCCTGCTCCCGCGGCGTCAGCTCCACCGTGGGCCCCGAGCTGCGGGTCAGCTTGGGCAGCAGGCGCGAGAGCATCTCGCCGGAGATGACGGCCTCGCCGGCGGCCGCGGCCCGGACGGCTCCGATGACCTCGCCCAGGCCCCTGCTCTTCGACAGGAAGCCGGACGCGCCGGCCTCGATCGCCTGCACCAGGACCTGGTCGGTGTCGCTGGCGGTGAGGACGACGACCTTGCTGGCCGGGCTCAGGGTGCGCAGCTCACCGATGGCCTCGATGCCGTCCCCGTCGGGCAGGCGCCGGTCGAGCAGGATGACGTCGGGCTGGTGCTCGACCACCTGACGGCGCGCCTCGGCCAGGTCGCGCGCCACCCCGACCGCCTCCATGTCGGCCTCGGCGCCCACGACCAGTGCGAGGCTGCCGCTGAGCACCTCGTGGTCGTCGACGACCAGGACGCGCACCGGCGGCCGGACGTCCTCCTCGCCGGTGGTCCCGGTGGGTCCGCCCGCGCTCGCGGGAGCGTCTCCGTCGGACATGCGGACGACCCCCCTTGTTGGCTCGTGGAGCGACACGTGGCTCCTAGTATGCAGGCACTAGGCCGTCTGCGGTGCGCGTGCACCTTCCGGAGGGGTGCCGGTTCAGCGGATCCTCGGATGCCAGGGCAGGAGCGGAGGGACATGAACGCCAGTCGCGCGGTCCGCGTGGTGATCGCCGACGACCACGCGACCGTCCTGTCCGCCGTCGTCAACGTGGTCGAGGGTGAGCCCGGCTTCGAGGTCGTGGGCTCGGTGGGCACCGGCCACGAGGCCGTCGAGGTGGCCCGCGAGCAGCGTGCCGATCTCGTCCTCATCGACGTGCAGATGCCCTCGGGCGGCGCCGTCGCCGCGGCGGCGCTCACGCGCCTGCGCCCGGCGCCGGTCGTGGTGGCGATCTCCGGGCAGACGGCGGCGTCGACCCTGGAGGACCTGCTCCTGGCCGGGGTCACCGGGTTCGTGACCAAGGGGCACGCCGGGACCGACCTGGTCGAGGTGCTCGAGCGCTGCGCCCGCGGCGAGGTCGTGCTGGCCTCCCCGGCTGCGGCCTCCGCCCTGGCCTCGCTCGTGGCGCGCGCGGGACGTCCGTCGCCCACCTGATCGCTCTCCGTCCGCGAGGGTGTGCTCGACGACCGGCCGACGGCATAGCATGCGGTCACGTCGACAGCCGACCGGGCGGAGGGGGCGAGTCACGTGGAGACCTACCCGGACGCTCCCGCGGCGTGGCTGCGCGCGACGCCCTCGATCGTCTACGCCTTCGACGCCCACGGCACCTGCACCATGTCCGAGGGGCCGGGCCTGGCCCAGCTCGGGCTGCGCTCGGGCGAGATGGTCGGGCTGGACCTCTTCGAGGTGTACGCCGACGACCAGGACTTCCTCGTCAGCATGGGGCGGGTGCTCGGGGGCGAGACCTTCGTCTTCTCCCGCGAGATCAACGGCCGGGTGCTCGAGACGTTCCTGCAGCCCCTGGCCTCGCGTGACGGTGGCCGGGCCGGCGCGCTCGGCGTCGTCAGCGACCTGACCGACCAGCGGCGCCTGGAGACCGAGGCACAGGAGCACGAGCGTCGGCTCCGGTCCCTCGTGGAGCTCGACGCGGCACTCGCCCGCGACGTCGTCGACCTGCCGGCCCTGCTCGACACCGCGGTGAAGACAGCCACCTCGGGCACCGCGTCGTCGGGGTCGGTGTGGTTGCTGGACCCCGACGGGGACCGGATGCGGCTGGCGGCCTTCGCCACCGCCCGCACCGCCACCGACGAGGAGCTGCGACCGCCCCCGGGACAGGCCACTCCCGAGCAGCTCGCGATCGACCGGCGCCTGGCCGAGGGCATCGACCGCGCGCTCCTCCTCGACCTCGACGACACCGCCGCTCGCGAGCTGTACGGCGACCCCTTCCTCGTGTCGTGGCTGCGCGAGACCGGGGTGCACTCGGCGCTGCGGGTGCCGCTGCGGGCGCGCGGTGCGCTCCTGGGCGCCCTCGACCTCGTCCGCCGGGACGGGACGCCGTCGTTCCACGACAAGGACACCGACTTCGCCGTCGACGTGGCCGAGCGCGTCGCGATGGCGCTCGACAACGCCCTGCTGCTGCAGTCCCAGCGGGAGGCGCTCGAGGAGCAGGTGAAGTTCAAGGCCCTGGCCGACGCCACCAGCGACCTGATCGCGATGACCGACACCGAGGCGGTGGCGACCTACGTCAACGCGCGCGTCGCCGACGTCGGCGAGGAGTGGGTCGGGCGCAGCATGCACGACATCTTCGGCTCCTCCATCGTCGAGGACGTCGCCGCCGAGGTGGAGAGCAGCCTCGCCGCCCGAGGGCGCTGGCGGGGCGACCTCACGTTGCGCGACGCCGCGAGCTCCACCGTGGCCCGCACCGAGGCCTTCCACATCTTCCACCCGGAGTCGCAGGAGCCCCTGGGCACGGTGTGGGTCGCCCAGGACGTCACCGAGCTGCGCTCGGCCGAGCAGGCCCTGCGCGCCGCCAACGTCGAGCTGCTGCGCTTCAAGGTCCTGGTCGACGCCTGTCCCGAGTTCATCGCGATCGCCGCCCTCGACGGCACCGTGCTCTACGTCAACCCGCCCGGTCGCGCCATGGTCGGCATGTCCCCCGACGTCGACGTGACGACGACCCGCATCGCGGACTTCCTGACCGAGGAGGGGCTGGAGCGGTCGCTGCAGATCGAGCAGCCGGCGGTCATCGCCCACGGGTCGTGGGAGGGCGAGTCGACGCTCCGTGACATGCGGGGCGGTCCGGCGATCCCGGTGCAGATCGCCAGCTTCCTCATCCGTGACCCCGAGACCGGGGAGCCCTTCGCGCTGGCCACCGTCCAGCGCGACCTCTCCGACCGCGTCGCGGCCGAGGAGGCGCTGCGCGACCTCGCCGAGCAGCGACGGCACCTGCTCACCCGCCTCGTCGACGCCCAGGACGCGGAGCGGGCGCACATCGCGGCCGAGGTGCACGACGACTCGGTGCAGTCGCTGGCGGCGGTCGACCTGCGTCTCGGCCTGCTCGCACGCCGCATCGCGGCCGGCGCCCCCCACCTCCTGGAGTACGTCGACCCGCTGCGGGCCACCGTCACCGAGGCAACCGACCGGCTCCGCACGCTGCTGTTCGACCTGACCCCGGTGGACCTCGACCACGGCCTGGCGACCGCGCTGCGGGAGACGGCGCGCGAGATCTTCGACGACAGCATCACCGAGGTCGACGTGGTGACCGAGCCCGCGGTCGACGTCCCGGGCAGCATCCCCGTGCCGACCCTCCGGGTGGCGCACCGGATCGCCCGCGAGGCCCTCATCAACGCCCGCAAGCACGCGCGGGCGGACCGGGTCAGGGTGAGCGTGCGGGGACGCGACGGCGGGATCGAGGTGCGCGTGCTCGACGACGGCATCGGCATCCCGCTCGACCGGGCATCGGCGGCGGCCGGTCATCTCGGGCTGTCGACCATGCAGGACCGGGCCCAGATCGCGGGCGGGACGTGGTCGGCCGGGCGGCGGGCCGAGGGCGGCACCGAGGTGCTGCTCTGGCTGCCCGGGGAGCCCGACCCGAGTCCGCCGCCAGCTCGGTAGGACGACTGTCCTGGTCGGGTGAACAGGTTGAATAGCGCGGCAGCACTAGGCAAGTTCGTACGCCCGCACCGCGCGCCAGAGACGGGCAGGCGGTCACACTGGAGGTGCGTCGGCCGGCTCGTTCCCCCGTCGAGCCGGTCGGCGCCACGCACGTGGGTCCTGCCCGCGGCCTTTCGTCAGGCCCGGCAGGACCCCCTCACGATGGCGGCGCCTCCCAAGCTGGCGCCGCCATCGGCCTGTCCGGGGCCGTCCTGGGGTCGGGTCCCGGGTCAGGTACGAGGTCGGCGAGGGTGCACCGACGGGGTCGCACCGAGGCTCAGCCCGCGCGGCGCAGGGGGGTGTCGAGACGTTCGAACCCGCTGCGGTGGAACACCAGCGGTGAGGCGCTGTCGCCGTCCTCGACGCCGTGGAGCCGCAGCAGCACCATCGTGTGGTCGCCGGCCTCGATCTCGCGCTCCACGCTGCAGTGGAACGACGCCACGGCGTCGGGCAGCGTCACGGCCCCCCGCTCGCTCACCCGCGCCTCGAGACCGGCGAACCGCTCCGCGGCCGGGCCGGCGAGCTGGCGGCAGACCCGGTCCTGGTGGCTGGCCAGCACCGACAGGCCGAGGTGGTCGGCCCGACGCAGCACGGGCCACGTGGAGGAGGAGTTCGCCACCGAGAACGCCACGAGCGCCGGCGTCAGGCTGATCGAGGTGAACGAGCTGGCGGCGATGCCGACCTCGGCACCGTCCACCACGGCCGCGACGGCGACCACGCCGCTGGGGAACGCGGCGAAGGCGTCCCGCAGCTCGTGCGGGTCCAGCTCGGGTGCGCCCTCGCCGTCGGGCGTGAGCGTCGCGGTCATGAGGCGGCCGCACCGAACGGGACGGAGGCGGCGTACGTGCTGGGGGCCGGGTGCTTCCACAGCCCGCGCTTCTCCAGCACCGGGAGCACACCCTCGCCGAACCAGTAGGCACCCTCGAGGTGGGGGTAGCCGGAGAGCACGAACTCGTCGATGCCGAGCGCGTGGTACTCCTCGATGCGGTCGGCGACCTCGTCGAAGCTGCCGACCAGCGCGGTGCCGGCGCCGCCGCGGACCAGGCCGACCCCGGCCCAGACGTTGGGGTAGATCTCGAGGTCGTCCTTGCTGCCGCGGTTGAGGTCGAGCATGCGTCGCTGGCCCTCGGACTCGCTCTTGCGCAGCCCTGCCTGGACCTTCGCGATCGTCTCGTCGTCGATGCCCTCGAGCAGGCGACCGGCCTCGTGCCACGCCTCCTCGGAGGTGTCGCGGGTGATGGTGTGCATGCGGATGCCGAAGCGGACCTCGCGCCCCTCCTTCTCGGCCAGCTCCCGGATCCAGGCGATCTTCGCCGCGACCGCCTCCGGCGGCTCGCCCCACGTGAGGTAGACGTCGCTGTGCTTCGCCGCGACCGTGCCGGCCGCCGGTGACGACCCGCCGAAGTAGATCTCGGGCGTCGGGCTCGGCAGCTGCTGGAGCTGCGCGCCCTCGACGTGCACGTGCTCGCCCTCGAAGGTGACCTTCTCCCCCGTCCACAGCTCGCGCACGACGGTGAGGAACTCGTCGCAGCGGGCGTAGCGCCCGTCCTTGTCGAGGAAGTCGCCGTAGCCACGCTGCTCGTGGCTCTCGCCGCCGGTGACGACGTTGAGCAGCAGCCGGCCCCCGGTCATGTTCTGGAAGGTGGCGGCCATCTGGGCCGCGAGGGTGGGCGAGGTGAGGCCCGGCCGGAAGGCGACCAGGAACTTCAGGCGCTCGGAGACCGGCGCCAGCATCGCGGTCGCCAGCCACGCGTCCTCGCACCACGCGCCGGTGGGCGTGAGGGCGGCCTCGAAGCCGAGCTGCTCGGCGCTGCGCGCGACCTGGCCGAGGTACGGCACCGAGGCCGGACGCCCGCCGGAGCCGGCGTCGACACCGTGCCCGCCGCTCACGACGTGACGGCCGTCGCCGCCGTTGGTGGGCAGGAACCAGTGGAAGGTGAGGGACATGCGCGTCTCCTTTCGGAGGAAGTATGTGTACTGGGTTAGTCTACTTAGCCACGGTCCCCCGGAGGCCCGGGTTCAACCCCGGGATCGCCGACCCGGACCTCGGCAGGTCCGATCACGGCTGCCCCACCCCCCGACTGGAAGGCCGTCCCGTGAGGATCGAGCAGCTGGAGTACATCGCCGCGGTGACCGAGCACGGATCGCTGCGGCGCGCCGGTGAGCGGCTGCACGTCTCGCAGCCCGCGCTGAGCGAGGCCGTGGCCAAGCTGGAGCGCGAGCTGGGCGTCACCCTGCTCGACCGGCGCCGCTCGGGCGCACGCATCAGCCGACGCGGCGCCGACCTGCTGCAGCCGATGATCGACGTGCTCGACGCCGTGGAGCGCCTCAAGGCCGCCGCCCGCACTGAGTCGCCGGCCTCGCGCCTCGTGCGTCTCGGCACCGTCAGCACCGCGACGTCCACCCTGCTGGTGCCGGCCGTGCTCGCCTGCCGCGAGGCCCATCCCGAGGTCACGGTCGAGCTGGTCAACGCCCAGCAGGCGCGGATCTCCGAAGGAATCGCCGAGGGACGCCTGGACCTGGGCCTCGTGAACCTCTTCGAGGGCGACGACGCGCCGCACGACACCACGGCCACCGAGCTGCTGCGGGGCACACCCGTGGCCGTGCTGCCGCGCGACCACCCGCTGTGCAGCCGCGACGCCGTCTCGGTCGACGACCTGCGCTCGGCCGACCTGGTGGGCATGCGCCCGGGCTACCTGATGCACCGCTTCACCCAGCGCCTCTTCGGCGGCGAGCCGCCCCGGGTCTCGGCGGTCACCGACGGCGCGGAGATGGGCAAGCTCATGGTGGCCGAGGGACTGGGCGTGACCCTGCTCCCTGACTTCAGCGTGGTGCAGGACCCGCTGTTCCGCGCCGGGCTCATCACCGCCCGTCCGCTCGCCGGCGCTGCCACCCGCGTCTCCCTGGTGGCGCTGCGGCGGGTCGGGGACTCCTCGGCCGCCACGCAGCGTCTCCTCGAGGCCCTGCTGGCCGGCGCCAGCACCTACCGGTCGCCGGTCGCCACCACCGCCGGCGTCCGCTCGGTCTCGTCCGCCTCGCCGGTCGCGCCCGTCGCCGCCACCGGCAGCTGACACGCAGAAGATCTGTCGCAGATGTGACTCCTGACCGGATTGTCTAGTAACTTAGTTGACTTAGTTGCTTCCGGTCTGAAGGACTGCCCATGCCTGTCACCCCACCCCCCGCGCGTGTGACCCCGCCGGCCGACGACCCCGCCGGAGGGCGGGTCGACGCCCCGAGCGCGACCAAGGTCTCGATGGCCTCGGCCGTCGGCGCCACGATCGAGTGGTACGACTTCTTCCTCTACGGCACGGCCGCGGGCCTGGTCTTCGACAAGCTCTTCTTCAACGGCCTCGAGGGCCCCGCCGCCCAGTTCGCCGCGTTCGGCACCTTCGCCGTCGGCTTCTTCGCCCGGCCGATCGGCGGCCTGATCTTCGGCCACTTCGGCGACCGGGTCGGCCGCAAGAAGATGCTGATCCTCACGCTGCTGATCATGGGCGTCGGCACGGCGGCCATCGGGCTGCTGCCGACGTACGACCAGATCGGGGTGTGGGCGCCGGTCCTGCTCGTGACCCTGCGGGTGCTGCAGGGCATCGGCGTGGGCGGTGAGTACGGCGGCGCGGTCCTGCTCGCCGTGGAGTACGCGCCGGCGCGACGACGCGGCTTCTTCGGCAGCTTCGCGCACGTCGGGGTGCCGGCCGGGCTGCTGCTGGCCAGCGGCGCCTTCTCGATCGCCAGCCTGCTGCCCGACGAGGCCTTCCTGGCCTGGGGCTGGCGCGCCTGCTTCCTGGTGAGCGTCGCGCTGCTCGCCGTGGGCGCCTACATCCGCCTGAGCGTCATGGAGACGCCGGCCTTCGCGAAGGTGCAGGAGCGCAAGGAGGTCTCCACCCTCCCGGTGCGTGACCTGCTGCGGACCCAGCCGGGCCGCGTGGTGCTGGCGATGGGCACCCGCTACATCGAGGGCTTCACCTTCAACCTGTTCTCGGTCTACCTGCTGGCCTACGCCGTCACCAACCTCGAGCTGCCGAAGTCGCTGGCGCTCAACGGCATCATGGTCGGCGCCTTCCTCGGCATGGTGCTGGTGGTGGTCACCGGCGGGCTGTCGGACCGGTTCGGCCGCAAGCGCGTCTACCGGTACGGCGCCTGGGCCGCCCTTCTCTTCGCCTTCCCGGCGGCCGCCCTCATCCAGAGCAAGGGCTCGGCGGCGGTCTTCGCGGTCTTCGCCGTCGGTCTCGCGCTGTACGGCGTGGTCTACGGGCCCCTCGCGGCGTTCTGGTCCGAGCTGTTCGACACCTCCTCCCGCTACACGGCGCTGAGCACCGTCTACCAGGTCTCCGGCATCCTCGCGTCGGGACTGACCCCGCTGATCGCCGCCTGGCTGGTGACGAAGGGAGACGGGACCCTGTGGTGGGTGGCCGGCTACAACGTCCTGGTCGCGGCCATCAGCCTGGTCTCGATGCACCTGCTGCCCGAGACCCGCGGCCGCGACCTCGACGTCACCGCCGCCGAGGAGGCCACCGACCGCGAGCTGGTCAGCGCCTGAGCGGGCCCCGCGCGCACGACACGGCCCCCGCCCTCCGTGAGGAGGACGGGGGCCGTGTCGTCGTGCAGGTCGTGCTCGGGGTCAGGGCTGCTGGCTGATCCGGTCCGTCGCGGTGGGCGCGACCGGGTCGTTGGCCACCAGGTACTCCCGCAGCGCGTCGATGTCGAGACCCTCGGTGATGCGGTTCGTCGCCTGCTTGAAGGTGGCGAAGTTGTCGCCGCCGTCAGCCAGGAAGTTGCTCGCCGCCACCCGGTAGGTGTCACCGTCGACGAGCGGCACCAGAGCGGTGCTCGGGTCACCGTCGGCGTCGACCAGGACGTCACCCACGATGGCGTTGGTGTCGGGCAGCCCCGCGTCGGACAGGTCCCACGTGTACTTCAGGCCCGAGACCTGCAGGATCTTGCGGGACGTCGCCGCCTCGTTGGAGCCGTTCCACTGCTCGTTGAGCAGCTGCTCGATCTGCGCCCCGGTCAGGTCGAACGACGTCATGACGTTGTTGAAGGGCTGCATCTCGAACGCCGCGCCGTACGTCACGTCGCCCGCGGAGTTCTCGATGAGGTCGGCGCGGATGCCACCGGGGTTCATGAAGGACACCACCGGCGCAGGCGTCCCCTCGGGGGCGATCGTGGTGAACACCCTCTGGGCGTCGGCGATCAGGTTCCCCGCCGGGGAGTCGCCGCCGTTGGTGTCGGCCGTGCGCGTGATCGTCGAGCCGGGCTCGATGTGGCCGAGCACCTCGTCGGCGATCGGCTTGACCAGCTCCTTGTACGTCGCGATCAGGTCGAGCACCGACTGCTGGGGAGTCACGTCGGGGCCGTTCTCGGCGATCAGGTTCTCTGCGAAGGCGGCCGGTCGGACGATGTCTCCGTTGCGGGGGTCGATGAGGAAGTGCAGCTTGCTGACCATGCGACCGAACGAGGCGGCGCTGGTGAGCAGCCGGTTGTTGCCCTTCGGGTCCTTGACCACGCAGTTGTAGGGCTGGTGGGTGTGACCCGAGACGACTGCGTCGACGGCGGGCTTGAGCTGCTGGGCGATCTCGAGAGCGGGACCGGCCGCACCCGTGCAGTCGTTGTACGCCGTGGCGTCGGTGGGGGTCACGCCCTCGTGCAGCAGCACCACGATCGACTCGGCGCCGCGGGCCCGCAGCTGCGGCACGAGCGCGTTGGCGGTCTCGACCTCGTCGCGGAACGAGATCCCCTGAATGCCGGCCTGGCTGACGATGGAGGCGGTGCCCTCGAGGGTCATGCCGATGAAGGCGACCTTCTGGCCCTCGACCTTCATGATCTTGGTCGCCGGCAGGACCGTGTCGCCCGCACGGCGACCCGCGTCGTACGTCACGTTCGCGCCGAGGTACTGGAACGCCGCGCCGGGGAAGCCCTGGTCGCCGGGGCAGGAGTTCTGCCCGTCCACGCCGTCCGGGCCGTCGTCGAGGCAGCCGCCGCGCTGCATGCGCAGCAGCTCGCGGTAGCCCTCGTCGAACTCGTGGTTGCCCACCGAGGCGACCTGCAGGCCCACCCGGTTCATCGCCTTCACGGCCGGCTCGTCGTGGAACGCGGCCGAGACGAGCGGCGAGGCGCCGATCAGGTCACCCGCGGCCACGGTGATCGGCGTGGCCCCCGCGGCGCGGGACTTCGCCCGCTCCTCGCGCAGCAGCGCCCCGAGGTACGCCGCTCCGCCGGCGGGGGTCTGGTTGATCCGACCGCTCGAGCTCTTGACGGGGTCGATGGTCTCGAGGTTGCCGTGGAAGTCGTTGAGGGCCAGCAGGTCGAGCTTGACGTAGTCGCGCGCACGGGCCCGGTCGCGGGACTGGCCGCGCGCCTGGCTCGCACCGTCCGACGTGGTCATCGCGTCGTAGACACGCTCGGCATCGGCCCGGTCGGGGTCGGCGGCCGAGACGTTGCTCGCCACCAGGGTGGTGGCGGCGAGGCTGAGGGACGCCGCGAGCACGGCCGGGACGGCCAGGGCGCGACGAGGCATTCGGGGCATGGAGGCTCCTTGTGAGGTAGGTCGCGGCGACCTTATGTCGCCTTCAGGGCTTTGGGCACCCCCTGCAGGGGGAGCGCGCCCCGAACGTTGCGTGAACGAGACCGGCGCCGCTGCTCGCCCGGCCACTACCCTGCGTGCATGGCGACCCTCGTGCTCACCGTCCTCGGCGACGACCGTCCCGGCCTGGTGTCGGCGGTCTCCGCCGCGCTCGACTCCCACGGCGCGAGCTGGGAGCGCAGCCGGATGGCACGCCTGGCCGGCAAGTTCGCCGGGGTGGTCGAGGTGGGCGCGCCGGACGGCACCGTCGGCGACCTCGTCACCGACCTCGAGGCGCTGTCCTCGACCGGGCTGACCGTGGTGGTCGAGCGCACCGACGCCCCGGAGGCGGCCGAGCCGACCCGGCTGACCCTCGACCTGGTCGGGTCCGACCGACCGGGGATCGTCGCCAGCATCTCCTCGCTGCTGGCCGAGCGCGGCGTCAGCGTCGAGGAGCTGGAGACCGAGGTGCGCGACGCCCCCATGGCCGGAGGGACGCTCTTCGAGGCCCACGCCGTCCTCGTCGTCCCCGCCGACCTCTCCTCCGAGGACCTGCGCGCCGCTCTCGAGGCGTTGGCCGACGAGCTCCTCGTCGACGTGGAGCTCGCCGACGTGCCCGTCTGAACGACCCGGCCGGAGCGCGGCCGGTGTGACCCCGATGGCCGGAGGTCATCGGGTGGCGATGACCTCCGGCACCCCGGGTGACGACCGGCAGCCCTGACGGGCGCCCCCTGCGGGGACCGATGCTCGAGATGTCAACGAGCACCGCTCACCGAGGAGACCGCCATGAGCCACACCACCGACCGGGGAAGCACCCGCAGCACGGGACCGGCGCGACGCGCCGTCGCCCACGCCGTCCACAGGGTCGGCCACGTGCCCGGCCCCCGCCAGGGACACGACCACGAGGGCGTCGGGGACGAGGGCACCGCGACGTCGAGCGGCGTACGCCTGCTGGCAGCGGGGCTGCGGCTCGCGCTGGGGTGGACCTTCCTGTGGGCCTTCCTGGACAAGACCTTCGGGCTCGGTCACGAGACCGCTGCGGCCGACGCCTGGACCGAGGGCGGCAGCCCCACCGAGGGCTTCCTGTCCTTCGCCACCGCCGGCCCGTTCGCCGACACCTACCAGGGCATCGCCGGCGCCGCCTGGGCCGACTGGCTCTTCATGATCGGCCTGCTCGGCATCGGGGTCGCGCTGGTGCTCGGCGTGGCCATGCGCATCGCCGTCGCCAGCGGCGCGCTGATGCTCGTGCTGATGTGGACCGCCGTGCTCCCCCCGGCCAACAACCCGTTCATGGACGACCACCTGATCTACGCCGGGCTCCTGGTCCTGCTGGCCGCGCTCGGCGCCGGTCGCACCCTCGGCCTGGGGACCTGGTGGGAGAGCCTCCCGATCGTCCGCAGCAACAGCTGGCTGCGCTGAGCCGGCGGGGGTGAGCACGATGAACGAGCCCGTACCCAGCGGAGCGGTGGTCGTCGGCATCGACGGCTCCGACCACAGCCACCGGGCCCTCGACGCCGCCTGCGAGGTGGCGGCCCGGGAGCACCGCTCCCTCCACGTGCTGCACTGCTACGAGCCCTACCCGGCGGCCATGGGTCCGGTGCTCCCCTCCCGGGACGTCACCTCGACGCTGCGCGGCATCGCGGAGGGCGTCGTCCAGGAGGCCCGGGAGCGGGTCGCCGGGCGTCACCCCGCCCTGACGGTGTCGACCAGCCTCAGCACCCACGACGCACGGGAGAAGCTCGCGGCGGTGTCGCACCAGGCGTCGCTGCTCGTGGTCGGCTCCCGCGGGCGCGGGGGGATGCGCAGCCTGCTGCTGGGGTCGACCAGCCTCTGGGTCGCCCACCACAGTGCGTGCCCGGTCCTGGTGGTCCGCCCCGAGCCGAACCGGGCACCCGGCACGGCCGACGAGCCGGTGCGCGGCGTGGTCGTGGGAGCGGACGACAACGTCCGGTCCCGGGCGGCCGTCGAGCTGGCCTTCGCGCAGGCGTCGCTGCGGCAGCTGCCCCTGCGCGTGGTGCACTGCGTGCCGCCGCTGCCCTACCGCGACGACCCCGACGTGCCCCTCGACGAGGACCTCGACGACCTCCAGCTGCACCGGCTGGAGCTGTCTGAGGCGGTCGCCGGTCTGCGGGAGAAGTACCCCGACGTGGCCGTCGAGCTCACCCTCGCCCGCGGCCCCGCTGCCGGCCACCTCGTCGAGGAGTCGCGGCACCACCGTCTGCTGGTGGTCGGGGCCCACCACCGCAGCGTGTGGGACCTCTTCCTCGGCTCCGTGAGCCGAGCGGTCGTCGAGCACGCCGCGTGTCCCGTGATCGTGGCGTCGAGCGGCCGTCGCTGATCCGCACGCGGCTCAGAGGAGCGGGACCCACCAGGACACGGTGGTCCCGCTCCGAGCCGCGTCCGCCGGCTCGCCGCTCCCGGCCGGGTCGACGGACCGGGAGCCGCTGAGGCTCATCGCCCCGCCCCGCACCCGGGCGCGATCCTCGAGGTTCGCCAGCCCACTGCGTCGGCGTACGCCGTCCCCGGCGTCGCCCTCGTCCAGCCCGACGCCGTCGTCGAGCACCGTCACCGAGAGCCGACCGTCGTGGGCCGTCACCGTCAGCGTCACGACCGAGGCGTGGGCGTGCCGGGCGACGTTGGACAGCGACTCGCGGACCACCGCCTGCACGTCGCGGGTGAGCTCGGCGTCGCTGACGGCGTCGACCGGTCCCTCGAAGCGCACGTGGGGTGCGAAGCCGAGGGCCGGGCGCACCTCCGCGACCGCGGCCAGCACGCCGGTGCGCAGGCCCGCCGGGTCGCGCGGCTGGGCCCGCAGCTGGAAGATCGAGGTGCGGATCTGGCCGACCGCGTCGTCGACGAGGTCCACGACCCGGTCCAGCAGCTCCGCCTGCGGGCCGTCGCCCAGGGACGCGGTCACGCCCTGCACCGTCATGCCGGCCGCGAACAGCTGCTGGATGACGTGGTCGTGCAGGTCGCGCGCGATCCGGGCCCGCTCCTCCAGCAGCTGGATCCGCTCCTGGTCGCGCTGCCGGGTGGCCACCTCCAGCGCGAGCGAGACGTGACCGGCGAAGGTCAGCGCGGTGGCGACGTCGCCGGTGGCGAACCCCCGCTCGCCGGGAGCCCGGCTGACGACGAGCACGTCGCGGCGCTCCCGGGAGCCCACCAGGGGCACGACGACCAGGGCTCGGTCCCGGTCGCGGTCCCGGGTGGGGAGCTGGGGCAGCGAGGACAGACCGCCCTCGGCGACGGCCTCCAGCTCGCCGTCCTCGTCGCGCCGGATCGCCGCGCCGCTGGACAGGGCCCAGGCGGCCAGCGCCGCCTCGTCGGCCACCGCCATCGCCGGGCAGCCGTCGCCCACCTCGGTGACCGGCACGAGCTCGCGAGGAACGGCACCGTCGCCCGCGGGGTCCCGCACCGACCCGCCCGGGTCGGGCAGCGACCACACCACGACCCGGTCCGCGGCGGCGAGCCGCAGCACCGTGCGGGCGATGAGCGAGGCCGCGTCCTCGACCTGCCCGCTGAGCAGCTCGCGCGTCAGCTCGCTGGTCTCCTCCAGCCAGGTCTGGCGCCGGCGCGCCTCCTCGAAGAGCCGGGCGTTCTCGATGGCGATGCCGGCGGTCGCGGCCAGCGCGGTGACCAGCTCGACGTCGTCGTCGCTGAAGTCGCGGGGCTGCAGCCCGCAGAGGTAGAGGTTGCCGAAGACGGTCCCGCGCACCAGGACCGGCACCCCGAGGAAGCTGGCCATGGGCGGGTGGTGGTCGGGGAAGCCGGCCGACCGGACGTCGTCGCCGATGCGTCGCAGCCGGATCGGGCGGGGGTCCTCGATGAGGGCCCCGAGCAGTCCCTGGCCCGTCGGCAGGTGCCCGATCGCCGCGACCGAGGCCTCGTCGATGCCGGCGTGGACGAACTCGTCGAGCCCGTGCCGGTTGGCGGCGATCACCCCGAGGGCACCGAACTCCACGTCGACCAGGTCGCGCGCCGCCTCGACGATGCGGCGCAGCACCGCCGCCAGGGAGAGCTCCCCCACGATGCTGCTCGTGGCGCGCAGCAGCCCGCGGAGCCGGGCCTCGACCTCGTCCGGGTCAGCGGCCACGGGATCCGTCCGCACCCAGCAGCTTGGTGGCCAGCACGGCGGCCTGGGTGCGGCGCTCGAGCCCGAGCTTGCCCAGCAGCTGCGAGACGTAGTTCTTCACCGTCTTCTCCGACAGGAACATCTGCTCGCTGATCTGCCGGTTGGTCAGCCCCTCGGCGACGTGGCCCAGCAGCGTCATCTCCTGGTCGGTCAGCCCCTCGAGCTCGGGCGCGACCGCCGGGCCGTTGCGCACCCGGTCGAGCACCCGGGTCACCAGCGACGGGTCGATCAGCGAGTGGCCCTCGTGGACGCGCTCGACGGCCTGCAGCAGGTCGCCGCGCTTGACGTCCTTCAGCACGTAGCCCATGGCGCCGGCCATGATGGCGCTGAACAGCGCCTCGTCGTCGTCGTACGACGTGAGGATGAGCGCCTTCAGCGTCGGGTCGACCGAGCGGATGGCCCGGCAGACCTCGATGCCCGACCCGTCGGGCAGGCGTACGTCGAGCACCGCCACGTCGGGGTGCACGGCCGGGATGCGGCTGATCGCCTCCTCCGCGGAGTCCGACTCGCCCACCACCGTGATCCGCCCGCTGGCCTCCAGCATGGTGCGGATCCCCTGCCGCACCACCTCGTGGTCGTCGAGGAGGTAGACCCGGATCCTGTCCTGTCCGTTCTCTGCGCCGCTCATGGCGCCCATTGGAGCAACGATCGCCGCAGAGCGGAAGGCCCCCCGGTGCCAGGTGGCCACCAGGTGGCCACCAGGTGGGGCGCCGGCCGGGCCCGGGTCCGCGCCTGCGGGCTCAGTGACCGAGCACCCGGCGCCCGGTGATGCTGGTGGCGCGGATGCGCACGAGCACCGAGCGGACCCCCTCGGGCCACGGCTCCGGCTCGGGGCCGGGCACGTGCCCGAGCACCACCTCGACCGGACCGCGCACCAGCACGCTCCACCCCGACTCGGTGTAGTCGTCGGTCTCGTCGACCTCGAACGCGACCTGCGACCCGCTGCCCTGCTGGGCGATGCGGGCGTAGGGCGAGGTGCGGAAACGGATCCCGTCGCCGTCGGCGACGTAGTTGACCGGGAAGACCGTCGGGCCCTCGTCGCCCCAGAAGGCGACGCGGCCGATCTTCTTCAGCGCCAGCAGATCGCGGCACTCCTCCGCACCGAGCTCGTGGAACGAGCCCCGCAACCACGGGGGTGGGCTCGCCGGGTCCGTGACCACCATGACCGCCTCCTGCTGAGTCGTGCGGACGCGGGTCCGCGTCCTGCTCTCAGGACCAGTCAACTCCGCGTGGTGCCGGGCGCGGAGAGGAGGAAGTCACCGCCGCAATGGTCCTTCGTCGTCGCGTCGTCGCGTCGTCGCGTCGTCGCGTCGTCGCGTCGTCGCGTCGTCGCGTCGTCGCGTCGTCCGAGGGGACGTCGTGGCGGCGGCGTCGTGCTCAGGCGTGCTGCAGGCAGCGGGCGGCCCACGGCCGGGCCTCCAGCCGCGCGGCCGGGATCGGGGTCCCGCACACCTCGCAGACGCCGTAGCTGCCGTCGGCCACCCGCTCCCGCGCGCGACGTACGTCGTCGAGCATCGTCAGCAGCTCCTCCTGGGCCGAGACCGCCGTCAGGCGGTCGACCGCCATGTTGGTGCCCTCCCCGACCCTCTTGCCGAAGGAGATGTTGCCCATCTCGGCGGGGGCGGCCGTGAGCGTGGCGAGCTGGTCGACGAGCCGGGTCTCGCGCTCGGCCAGCAGCAGGTCCGCCTCGGCGTGCGTGGGGGCGGGCTGCGGGGGACCTGTGGGGTCAGCCACGGTCCTCCGCCTCCGCACGCAGACCCGCGGCGAGCTCGGCCAGGGCGGCGTCGAGGTCCAGCTGCGGCGTCCAGCCCCAGCGGCGGGCCCGCTCGGAGACGAGGTCACCGGTCCACGACTCGCCCTCCTCCCACACGGGCTCGAGGCCGAGGGCCCCGGTCACCGCACCGAGGTAGTCGCGCTGGGTGCCGGTGCCGGCGGCCACGTTGACCGGGGTGCAGGCGCCCTCGACCGGTCCGCGCTCGGGGTCGTCGGCGCAGGCGACGCGCCCCGTGGCGACGTCGGCGGCCAGCCGCGCGAGGTCGTCGACGTGGACCCAGGCGAAGGACTTCTCGGGCACGGCGGTCCGCTCGGACGCGTCGTCGCGGATCTGGGCGGGACGGACGCTGTTCCAGATCGAGGTCTCGCCGACGCCGAGGATGGCCGGCGGGCGCAGCAGCACGCGGGTGATGCCGTCCACCTCGGCCAGGGCCGCGTCGGTGTCGCGCTTGGTGACGGCGTACACGTCGCTGTCGTCGGCGACCAGGGCGGAGTGCTCGTCGACGTCACCGGCCGAGGGCGAGCGGTCGTAGACGGCCGCGGTGGAGACGTGGACCAGCCAGGTGACGCCGTTGTCGCGCGCGGCGCGGGCGATGACGGGGGTGCCCTCGACCGCCACGGTGCGCTGCGACTCGTCGTCGCCGCCGAGCGGGTGCACGGTGGTCACGACGGCGGTCGCACCGGCGGTGACCCGGGCCGCGAGCTCCGGGTCGGCGAAGTCGCCGACGTGCTCCTCGAGGTCGGGCAGGGACGGCGAGGTGCCGGCTCGGCGGACGACGGCGCGGACGGTGGCGCCGCGGTCGTCGAGCGCGGCACAGACCCGGGAGCCGACCAGGCCGTTGCCGCCGGTGACGACCACGACGGGGGTGGGGGACGCGGGGGCGGTGGAGTCGCTCATGGGTCCACCCTCCCCCTCCTGGGGTGGCGGCACACCGGTCAGCGGGTGCCGGCCTGTCCGGTCCGCCGGGACGGGCGGGTCGCCCGGCGCCGCAGCTCGCCCCACAGCTCGGGGTCGTCGTCGAGGTAGCGGGCGCGCGCCTTGTGGCGGTAGCGCCAGATCTGGAGCAGCCCGAGCCCCCAGAGCAGGTACTGGAACGACATCGCCCAGCGGAACGCCTCCGGGGTGTACGCCGTCGAGTCGCCCGGGGTGCGCCAGTCCAGGATCAAGCCGATCGCGGCGACCAGCACCAGGCTGGCGTAGAAGCCGCCCTGGTTGATGATGCCGGTGGCCGAGGCCAGCCGTTCGGAGGGGTTGGAGGTGCGTCCGAGGTCGAAGCCGATCATCGAGGCCGGCCCGCCGACGCCGGTGACCACGACCAGCAGCACGAGCAGCGGCAACGGGGCGTCGCCCGGCCAGACGAGCACCACGGTCCACACCGCGACGATGGCCGCGACGATGCCCAGCACGAGCGTGGAGCGCTGCCAGGGCTGCACGGTGATGCGCCAGCCGAGCACGGGGCCGGCGGAGATGACCGCGACCACCATGATCGTCAGCAGCACGCCGGCGGTGGCCTCGCTCAGACCCTCCCCGCGCACGAGGAACGGGTAGCCCCACAGCAGACCGAGGGTGGTCGCGCTGAACTGGGTGGAGAAGTGCATCCAGAAGCCGAGCCGGGTGCCCGGGTGCTCCCACGAGGCCCCGAGGCTGGCCCGGATGGCGCGCACCGACATCGCCTCACCGCGCCGCGACCGCTCCCCCGGCTGGTCGTGGACGACCAGCAGCAGCCCGAGGGTCACGAACACCCCGACGGACGCGGCGAGCAGGTAGGCCCCGGTCCACCCCAGGCGCCCCAGCGCCCACGTCATCGGCACCGCCGCCACGATGGCGCCCCCCTGGCCGATGACGCCGGTCAGCTGGGTGATGAGCGGGATGCGGCGCGGGGCGAACCAGGAGTTCACCAGGCGGAGCACGCAGATGAACGTCATGGCGTCGCCCAGGCCGACGAAGAACCGCGCCAGCAGCGCCACCGGGTAGCTCTCGGCCAGCGCGAAGCCGACCTGCGCCAGCGTCAGCACCGCGGCGCCGGTGAGCAGCACCGACCGCGGGCCGAAGCGGTCGACGAGCAGCCCGACCGGGATCTGCATCGCGGCGTAGACGAGCAGCTGGAGCACCGCGAAGGTCGCGAGCTGCGAGGCGTTGATGTCGAAGCGCTCGGTCGCCATCAGCCCGGCGACGGCCAGGGACGAGCGGTGGAAGACGGCCAGGAAGTACGTCGCCAGCGCCACCAGCCAGATCACGACCGCCTGCCGGAGCCGTCGGTCGGCCTCGCCCCAGGAGGCGGGGTCGACGGGGGTGCTCATCCCCCGATCGTAGGGAGCGGCCGCCACCGGACCGGCAGCGGCCGATCGCTCCGTTCACCCGGTGTTCGCCGCACGCACCAGTAACCGGCGGGCGCGGGCCGCGTTGACCGGACATGTGCACCTCGAGCCCGCACCCCCACGCGTCCGTCCCCCTGCCGGCGCCACCCGGCGACGACCTCGACGCCCAGATCGAGGCCGGGCTGACCCGGCGCGGCGTGATCGCCGCCGGGGGCGGGCTGCTGGTGGCCACGGCCGGGGCCGGCGTCCTCACGACGGCCGCCTCCGCGACGGCGGACGCCGTACCGGCGGGGGGCGCGGCGCGGACCTCGCGGCTGACCCGCGGCACCTCCCTGGTGCACGCCGACCTGCACAACCACACGCTGCTCTCCGACGGCGACGGCGACCCCGCGGACGCCTTCGTGTCGATGCGCGCGGCCGGGCTCGACGTCGCGGCGCTGACCGACCACGCCACCTTGTCGGACAACCTGCTCGGCGACGTGGCGACCGGGGCGCTGCCGCCGGAGTACACCCAGCTCGGTGGTCTCACCCCCGCCGGCTGGGCGCGCACCCGCGAGCTCGCGGACGCTGCGAACCGCCCCGGCCGCTTCACCGCGATCCGGGGCTTCGAGTGGTCCGAGCCCGCGCTGGGGCACGTGAACGTCTGGTTCTCCCAGGCGTACGTCGACGTGCTGCAGGCCGGGACGATGCGACCGTTCTACGAGTGGCTGCTGCGCGACCCGGACGCGACCGGGACCGGGCTCGTCGACGGCGGCTCCGACGGCCTGGCCGGCTTCAACCACCCGGGTCGCGAGCCGGGACGCTTCCAGGAGTTCACCTACGACGCGCGCCTGCGGAAGCGCTTCGTGAGCATGGAGATCTTCAACCGCGGCGACGACTACCTCTTCGAGGGCCACGCCGACGGCCGCACCTCCCCGCTGTGCGCCTGCCTGAACGCCGGCTGGCGCACCGGCCTCTCCGGGGTCACCGACGAGCACGGCACGGACTGGGGCTTCCCGGAGGACAAGGGCCGCACGGGCTTGTGGGTCAAGGAGCACTCGCGCGCCGGCGTGCGCGAGGCGATGCGGGCCCGGCGCTTCTTCGCCACCCGCACCTCCGGCCTCCGCCTCGACGCGACGCTGGAGATGGGCGGGCGCGCGCACCGCATGGGGCGGGTGCTGCCCGTCTCCCGCGGGCGGGCGACGTTCCGCCTCGACCTGGCGCGCGACCGCGACTGGCGCGGTCGCCGTCTCCACGTGCAGGTGCTGCGCCCCGGTCCCGACGTGCCCGAGGTGCTCGAGGTGGTGCCGTTCGAGGTGGGCGCTCCCGTCACGGTGCGCTCCCGTCTCGACGCCGCCGACGGCGACTGGGTGGTGCTGCGGGTCAGCGACCCCGAGCAGCCCAACGCCACTCCCGGGCCCGCGGGCCACCCGTGCAACGACCTCGCGATCGCCTACAGCTCGCCCTGGTGGCTGCGACGCCCCTGAGGGGACCGGCCGGGTCCGCTCAGGCTTCCGGCGCCACCGCCTCGTCGCGCGCCTCCCGGACCACCGCGCAGCCACCGGCCGCGACGCGCAGCAGGCCGGCTGCCTCGTCGGCGGCGCCAACGGCCCGCTGCGTGACGAGGTCGTGCCCGCTGACGTCGAGCGTGACCTCGGCGTCGGTGTGGTTGACGACGAAGAGCCAGCTCCGGTCGCCGTCGCGCCGCCGGGTGACGTCGACACCGACGGGGACGTCGGGCACGACGGGCGCCACGCCGGCCTCGGCCAGCACCCGCGACGTCAGGGCGTCGGTGCCCGACGGGTCGAGCCGGGTGGCGACGTACCAGGCGGCACCGCCCGCGCCCGCGCCCGTGCCCTCGCCCTCCCCGCCACCGAGACCGCGGCGCGTGACCGCGGGGACGCCGGGGACGGGTCCGTCGACGAAGGAGGTGACCGCCTCCGCGTCGGTGCAGGTGAGGTCCTCGGCCCAGGTGGTGCCGTGGGCGCCGGCCACGAGGCGGCCGTCGAGCCTCAGGCTGACGCCGGGCAGCACGGGCGCGAACTCCTCGACGCGGACACCGAGCAGGTCGCGGAACGCTCCCGGGTAGCCGCCGAGCCGGACGTGGTCGCGCTCGTCGACGATGCCGGAGAAGTAGGTCACCACCACGTGCGCGCCCGCGTCGGCGGCGGCCTGCACGGCCGCCGCAGTGGCGTCGCTGGTGAGGTAGAGGGTGGGCACCAGCACGACGCGGTAGCCGGTCAGGTCGGGCGTCGTCGTGACGGCGTCGCTGACGGGTACGACGTCCACGGTGACGCCCTGGCGCCGCAACGACGCGTGCAGGTCGTGGGCGACCGCGCCGTAACGGACCTCCGCGCTGGGGTGGGCCTCCTGGTCGCACGCCCAGTCGGCGTGGTGGTCCCAGAGCAGCGCCACCTCGGCGTCGACACGGCTGCCGCGCACCTCGGCGAGCCTGCCCGCGACGGCCCCGAGCTCGACGACCTCGCGCCAGAGCCGGGAGTCGGTGCCGGCGTGCGGCACGAGGCCGGAGTGGTACTTCTCGGCCCCCGCACGCGACGCGCGCCACTGGAAGAAGCCGAGGGCGTCGGCGCCGCGGGCGACGTGCCCGAGGCTGTGCCGCATCATCTGCCCGGGCCGCTTGGCCACGTTGACCGGCTGCCAGTTGACCGCGCTCGTCGAGTGCTCCATGAGCAGCCACGGATCCCCGCCGGCGAGGCCGCGGGTGTGGTCGGCGGTGAAGGCCAGCTCGGCCTCGGGGTCGGCCAGCGCGCCGACGACGTAGTGGTCGGTGGACAGCACGTCGACGTGCTCCGCCCAGGCGGCGTAGTCGAGGTGACGGAAGTGGTCGTTGGTCATGAAGTTGGTGGTGACCGGCACGTCGGGGGTGACACGACGCAGCACCTCGAGCTCGGCGCGGTACTGGCCCAGCAGGGCGTCGGACTGGAAGCGGCGGTAGTCGAGGACCTGCCCGGGGTTGGCGAAGGTCGGGACGGTGCGCGGCGGCACGATCTCCTCGATCTCGCCGTAGCGCTGGCTCCAGAACGCCGTGCCCCAGGCCTCGTTGACCCCGTCGAGGTCGCCGTACCGCGCGAGGAGCCAGACCCGGAACGCCGCCGCGCAGGTGTCGCAGTGGCACGGCACGTCGTGGCAGCCGTACTCGTTCGAGACGTGCCACATCGTCAGGGCCGGGTGGTCGGCGTACCGGGTGGCGACCTTCTCCGCGAGGGCCGTGGCGTGCTCGGTGAACACCGTCGAGCTCGGGCACCACGCCTGGCGGCTGCCCTGCCACAGCCGGGTGCCGTCGGCACGCTGCGGGAGCGTCTCGGGGAAGCGGCGCGAGAACCAGGGCGGCGGGGAGGCGGTGGCGGTGGCGAGGTCGACCGCGACGCCGTTCGCGTGGAGCAGGTCCATGGCGTCGTCCAGCCAGCCGAACTCCCAGCGGTCCGGCGCCGGCTGCAGGTGCGACCACGAGAAGATCCCGAGCGAGACGAAGGTGACGCCGGCCTCGCGCATGAGCACGACGTCCTCGTCCCAGGTCTCGCGCGGCCACTGCTCGGGGTTGTAGTCGCCGCCGAAGGCGATGCCCGGACCTGCCCACTCACGCCATTTCCGCATGCGCTCACGGTGGCGGGCGGCGCAGCGCGGGTCAACTCCCGCCCGCCGGTCCGGCTCCGAGTGACGGGTTCCACGAAGGGGTGAGGTTCCGGGCCTGAAACCTCCACGGGATGGGTAGTTCTCCTGCACGCCCGGCGAGCGTCGGGAGACTCGGAAGACTCGGGAAGGAGAGCCCATGATCCGCACCGGCAGCGAGGTGTCCTGGAAGTGGGGCAGCAGCACGGCCTCCGGCAAGGTCACGGAGGTGCACCAGGAGAAGGTCACGCGCCAGAGCAAGGGCGAGAAGATCACCCGCGACGGCAGCGACGACAACCCGGCCTACGTCATCGAGCAGGAGGACGGCACGACCGTCCTCAAGCTGAAGAGCGAGCTGCAGGAGTCCTGAGCACGCGAGCGGGCCCCGGCGTCACCTCGACGTCGGGGCCTGCTGCTGCGCGTGCGTGGGTGCTGCTGGGTGCTGCTGCGTGCGGCCGGGCTCAGAGCTCGATGGTGCGGTTCTCGGCCGGGAACGCGTCCGGGTTCTTGGTGACGGCGGCCCGGAGCGCCCCGACCGCGGTCTTGATCGTCGACGACGGGGCGTCCCAGTACTCCGCCGAGGTCGTCTCGACCTTGAGCAGCGCGACGCCCTCGGTCTCGAGCCCCTCGGGGAACCACACCTTCAGCGCCGGCGAGTAGAGCTGCTCGGCCTTGGCGCGGTCGTGCACGACGCTCGCCCGCCCGGACACCGAGGTCCAGGTGCTGTGCTTGGCGTCGGCGAAGGCGACGTTGACCTCGGGGTTCGCGGCCACCTGGCGCGCCTTGTCCGAGTCGTCGTAGGTGAAGAACCACAGGTCGCCGTCGAACTCGGCGTCCTGCACGGCCATCGGACGGCTCACGTGCTTGCCGTCCTCGGTCATGGTCGTGAGCATGCAGATGCGGGCGTTGCCCAGCAGGTCGCCGAGGTCCTTGACCGCCTGGTCCGTGGTCTGGCCGGTATCGCTCATGCGCGGGCCGCCTTCTCGTCGGCGAGCAGCGCGAGGGTGTTCAGCACGCCCCAGCCGATCGTCACCGCCAGCACCTTGCCGCGGACCTTCTGGTTGGGCGCGTAGCGCGAGAGGATCGTGGCGTCGCTGAGGTCGCCGGCGATGCGCAGCGCCATGGCGGCCCGCACCAGGGCGGGGGTGCCGAGGATGCCGAGGGCGGAGATGCCCAGGTCACGGGCACCGTAGGTGTAGGCGACCTGGTCGATCGCAGGGCGCTGGACGTGCGGCGCCTCGAGGGCGTCGCCGAGGTGGCGCGGCTTGGCGAGGGCGAACAGGCCGTAGGCGGCCGTCGCGGCTGAGATGGTGCGGCTCCGAGAGTAGGTCATGTCCTCGAACGTACCCAGGGCCAGGCTGGCGACCCTTGTCGGAGGTGCGCGCGATCGCCTGCCTGAGCGTGCTTGTGCGGTGGGTTGTGACGGACATGCCGTCGCAACCCACCGCACAAGGATCGGCTGGGCCGTCAGCCGGCGCGCAGGGCGTGCGACTCCTCGGCCAGGCGGGCGACGCGGTCCCAGTCCCGGTCCGCGAGCGCGTCGGCCGGGGTGAGCCAGGAGCCGCCGACGCAGCCGACGTTGGGCAGCGCGAGGTACGACGCCGCGTTCGCCGGGCTGATCCCGCCGGTGGGGCAGAAGCGTGCCGCCGGGACCACGCTCGCGATCGCCTTGAGGAAGCCCGCTCCCCCGGACTGCTCGGCCGGGAAGAATTTCAGCTCCGTGACGCCGGCCTCGAGGGCGGTCAGCACCTCCGAGACCGTCGCGGTCCCGGGCAGGAACGGCAGCCCGGTGTCGGACATGGCGGCGAGCAGGCTCGGCGTACACCCGGGAGAGACGAGGAACGACGCACCGGCGGCGCGCGCGGCCTCGGCCTGACGGGGGTCCAGCACCGTGCCGGCACCGACGCGGATCTCGGGCACCTCGTCGGCGATCGCGCGGATCGCCTCGAGCGCCACGGGGGTCCGCAGCGTGAGCTCGATGACCGGCACGCCGCCGGCCGCGAGGGCGCGGGCGACGGGGACGGCGGTGCTCAGGTCGTGCACGACCACGACCGGGACCACCGGCGCGAGGTCGAGCAGCGAGCCGGTGGCGACCGTGCGGTCCAGGACGTCAGATGTGCTCGGCAACGCGGTTCTCCTCGTGGCTGAAGTCGTAGGGCTGGAGCGCCGGGAAGACGCTCGCCCCGGTGTCGGCGGCCCCGACGGTGGCGCGGAACCCGGCGAACAGCTCGCGGCCGGTGCCGACCCACTCCTCGCCGGTCGGGGCGCGGCCCGTGGACTGGCGGGCGCGCAGCTCCTGCTCGCTGACCACCAGCTCCAGGACGCCGCGCTCGGCGTCGACGGTGATGACGTCGCCGTCCTGGACGCGGCCGAGCACGCCGCCCAGCGCCGCCTCGGGGGTGACGTGGATGGCGGCCGGGACCTTGCCGCTGGCGCCCGACATGCGGCCGTCGGTGACGATCGCGACCTGCTGGCCGCGGTCCTGCAGCACCCCGAGAGCGGGGGTCAGCTTGTGCAGCTCGGGCATGCCGTTGGCGGCCGGCCCCTGGTAGCGCACGACGGCCACGAGGTCACGGCCGTCGAGACGGCCCTCGGCGAAGGCGGCCAGCAGGGAGTCCTGGTCGTCGAAGACCATCGCCGGGGCGGTGACGACCCGGTGCTGGTCCTTGACCGCCGAGGTCTTGATGACCGCGGTGCCGAGCGGGCCGTGCAGCACCCGCACCCCGCCGTCGGCGGCGAAGGGGTCCTCGATCCCGCGCAGGACGCCGGTGTCGAGGGAGGCCTTCGGCCCCTCCTCCCACGCGACCCCCGGGGCTCCGGTCGTCCCCCCCAGGCCGTCCGGAGCCAACCGGGGCTCGGTGGTGTAGCGCCACAGGCCGCGGCCCATGACCGTCTGCACGTCGTCGTGGAGCAGCCCTCCCCCGAGCAGCGTGTGCACGAGGAAGGCCACCCCGCCGGCGGCGTGGAAGTGATTGATGTCAGCCTGACCATTGGGGTAGACCCGGGCCAGGAGCGGCACCACGGCCGACAGGTCCGCGAGGTCCTGCCAGGTCAGCACGATGCCGGCGGCGCGTGCCATCGCGACGAGGTGCAGCGTGTGGTTGGTCGAGCCGCCGCTGGCGAGCAGGGCCACGCAGGCGTTGACGACCGTCTTCTCGTCGACCAGACGGCCGATCGGCGTCGGCTCGCCGCCCTGCGGGGTGAGCGCGGTGACCCGGGCCGCGGCGGCGCGGGTCAGCGCCTCGCGCATCGACGTGCCGGGATTGGCGAACGAGGCGCCGGGCAGGTGCAGGCCCATGACCTCCATGAGGAGCTGGTTGGAGTTCGCCGTGCCGTAGAAGGTGCAGGTGCCGGCGGAGTGGTACGACGCGGCCTCGGCGTCGAGCAGCTCCTCGCGGCCGACCTTGCCCTCGGCGTGGAGCTGGCGGACGCGTGCCTTCTCGTTGTTCGGCAGGCCGGAGGTCATCGGACCGGCCGGGACGAACACGGTCGGCAGGTGCCCGAAGGACAGCGCGCCGATCACGAGCCCGGGCACGATCTTGTCGCAGACGCCGAGCATGAGCGCGCCGTCGAACATGTCGTGGCTCAGCGCCACCGCCGCCGACATCGCGATCAGGTCGCGGCTGAAGAGCGAGAGCTGCATGCCGTCGCGCCCCTGGGTGATGCCGTCGCACATGGCGGGGACGCCGCCGGCGACCTGGGCGATGCCGCCGGCGCGGAGCACGGCGTCCTTGAGGATCGGCGGGTAGGCGCCGTAGGGCTGGTGGGCCGAGAGCATGTCGTTGTAGGACGTCACGATGGCGACGTTCGGCTTGCTCCGGCGGCGCAGCGCCTGCTTCTCCTTCGGCTCCGAGGCGGCGAAGCCGTGGGCGAGGTTGCCGCAGGCCAGCTTGGTGCGGGCCGGCCCCTTGTCGGTCGCGGCGTCGATGCGCGCCAGGTAGGCGTCGCGGTGCGGGCGGCTGCGGTCGGTGATGCGGCGCGTCACCTCGGCGACGACGGGGTGGAGAGAAGTCACTGGTCGGTCTCCTGCCAGGCTCGGCCGTCCCGCTCGAGGAGCGTGGCGGCGGCGGTGGGTCCGGTGGTTCCGGCGGGGTACTTCCGCGGACGCTCGGGCGTGCTCGCCCAGCGGTCGAGGATCGGCTCGACCCAGGTCCAGGCGGCCTCGACCTCGTCGCGGCGCATGAACAGGGTCGGGTTGCCGCGGATGACGTCCATGAGCAGGCGCTCGTAGGCGTCGGGGAGCCGCTGCTCGAAGGTGGCGGCGTAGCTCAGGTCGAGCGAGACCGGACGCAGCCGGATCCCTCCCGGGCCGGGCTCCTTGGCGGTCATGTGCATCCGCATGCCCTCGTCGGGCTGCAGGTGGATGTGCAGGCGGTTGGCCTCGTTGACGCCCTCGCTGTGCGGGAACATCGCGTGCGGCGGCTGCTTGAAGACCACCACGATCTCCGAGAGGCGACGGTCCATGCGCTTGCCGGTGCGCAGGTAGAACGGCACGCCGGCCCAGCGCCAGTTGTTGACCTCGGCCTTGAGCGCCACGTAGGTCTCGGTGCGGGTGTCGGGGACACCGACCTCCTCGGCGTACGACGCGACGGGCTCGCCGTCGACCAGCCCGGCGCCGTACCGGCCGCGGACGGTGTCGCGGTCGACCTCGGCCGCAGTGAGCGGCTTGAGCGCCTTGAGGACCTTGAGCTTCTCGTCGCGGACGTCCTCGCGCGACGCGACCGTCGGAGGCTCCATGGCGACGAGGCAGAGCAGCTGGAGCAGGTGGTTCTGCACCATGTCGCGCAGCGCGCCGGCGCGGTCGTAGTAGCCGCCGCGGCTGCCGACGCCGAGCGACTCGGCCACCGTGATCTGCACGTGGTCGATCCAGTGCGCGTTCCACACCGGCTCGAGGAAGGTGTTGGCGAAGCGCGTGACCAGCAGGTTCTGGACGCTCTCCTTGCCGAGGTAGTGGTCGATGCGGAAGACCTGCGACTCGTCGAAGACGCGGCCGACTGCGTCGTTGACCGCGCGGGCCGACTCGAGGTCGTGGCCGATCGGCTTCTCCATGACCACGCGCGAGCGCTCGTCGACGGCACCGACCTGCTCGAGGCGCTCGCAGATGAGGCCGAAGAGGCTGGGGGCGACGGCGAGGTAGAAGACGCGCACCGGGTCGGGCTCGCCCAGGGGGCGGTTCTTGAGCAGGCCGTGCAGCAGGTGCCAGCCCTCGGCGTCGTCGAACTCGAGCGGGACGTGGTGCAGGCGGCCCAGGAACCGGTCGACGGCGACCGGGTCGGCGTCGGGCACGTGGTCGGCCAGGCCGGCACGGGCGCCGGCCCGGTAGGCGGCGTCGTCCACGTCGGCCCGGGAGACACCGATGATGCGGGCGTCGTCGGCGAGCTGGTCCTCGGCGTCGCGCAGGAACAGGGCCGGCAGCAGCTTGCGCAGGGCCAGGTCACCGGTGCCGCCGAAGACGACGAAGTCGCAGGACGCGGGTCCGGCGGGTCCGCCGGGGGCAGGAGTGGGGCTCACGTCATCGACGGTAGGCCGCAGATCGGACCGTGGCAAGCGGAACTTACGTTTTATGACGATCAAAGTGCCGGGAGGTTAGGCTCACGCGACGCAGGAGGAGGACGTGGTGACCCCAGAGGTGTCGGCCGGAGGGCTGCTGGAGCTGGTGCGGACCGGGCGCGCGGGCACGCGCACCGAGCTCGCTCAGGCGACCGGTCTGTCGCGCACCGCCGTCGTCACCCGGGTCACCGCACTGCTCGACGCCGGACTGCTGCTCGCCGGCGAGGAGCGCGCCTCCACCGGGGGACGTCCCCCGGCCTCCCTGGTGTTCCACAACCGCGCCGGCGTCGTGCTGGCGGCCGCGGTGGGCCGCTCGCGCACCCAGCTCGGCGTCTTCGACCTCGACGGCCAGGAGCTCGCCGGGGTGTGGTCGGACCACGAGGTCGGCGTCGGGCCCGAGGAGCTCATGCCCCAGGTGGCCGGCCGGCTGCGCGCGCTGCTGGACGGCGTGGAGCCGCGGGTGGTGGCGGTCGGCATGAGCCTGTCCGGCACGGTCGACCCGGAGCGGGTCATGAGCGTCGACTCCCCCGTCATGCGCGGCTGGGACGGCGTGCCCCTGGCGCCGTACCTCGCGGAGGTCACCGACGCCCCCGTCCACCTGGCCAACGACGCCTCCGCGCTCGCCACGTCCGAGCTGCTCGGACAGCCCGACCCGCCGCGCGAGGCGCTGGTGCTCAAGGCCTCGACCGGCCTGGGGCTCGGCATCATCGCCGGCGGCGAGGTGCTCCACGGCGCCGGCGGCGCGACCGGCGAGATGGGCCACAGCAAGCACTCCGCCGCCGTCGGGCTGACCTGCCGCTGCGGGGCCAGCGGGTGCCTGGAGACGATCGCCGGCGGCTGGGCGCTCGTGCAGCGGCTGCAGGAGAGCGCGCCGGAGCTCGGGGCCGGGCACGTGCGCGACCTCGTGCGGCTCGCGCTGGACGGCGACCCCGTCGCGCGCGGGCTGCTCATCGAGAGCAGCCGCCACGTCGGCGACCTGCTGGCCAACGCGGTGAACCTGCTCAACCCCGAGGTCGTCGTGATCGGGGGCGACATGGGAGGGGCGTTCGACCTCTACGTGGCGGGGGTGCGGCAGCAGGTCTACGCCAACGCCGCGGCGATGAACACCCGCGACCTCGTCTTCCGCCCCGCTGCCCACGGCGACCGCGCCGGGCTCCTGGGCTGCGCCGCCATCGCCATCGAGGCCGTCCTGGCGCCGGCCGCCGTCGACGCCTTCCTCGCCTCCCGCCCCTGACGCGTCCCCGGTTCCGGCCCGCGCGTGGCAGGCTCGGCGCGTGCTGCTGACCCTCACGACCGGTTCAGCGACGGCCGCGACGCCGGACCCGGACCTGCGCCTCGCGGTCGTCCTCGTCCTGCTCGTCGGGATCGCGGTCGCGGCGTCGTACGCCGGACGGCTCGGCGTGGCGCGCGAGCAGGTGACGGCCGCCGTCCGGGCGGTGGTCCAGCTGGCGGTCGTCTCGCTGGTGATCGCGGCGGCGCTGGCGTCGGTGTGGTGGTCGCTGGCCTTCGTCCTCCTCATGTACGGCGTCGCGACGCTCACCTCCGCGCGTCGGCTCGACGTGGCGCGCCGCCAGGTCGTCTGGGTGGGGGCGGCGGTGGCAGCCGGCGCCCTGCCGGTGCTCGTCCTGGCGCTCGGGTCCGGGGTCGTGCCCTTCAACGGCGCCGGCGTCATCCCGGTCGCCGGGATCGTGATCGGCAACGTGATGACGGCCTCGACGCTCACCGGTCGACGCGCCTTCGACCAGCTCCGTGACCAGCGCGGCACCTACGAGGCGGCCCTCGCGCTGGGCCTCCCCGGACGGGACGCGGCCGAGCTCGTCGTACGACCCACGGCGCGCGAGGCCCTCCTGCCCGGCCTCGACCAGACCCGCACCGTCGGGCTCGTCACGCTGCCGGGCGCGTTCATCGGCGTCCTTCTTGGGGGCGGGACACCCCTGCAAGCCGGCGCCGCGCAGGTCCTCGTGCTCGTCGGCCTCATGGCCGGCCAGGCCGTCACGTGCGCGGTCCTCCTGCGCCTCGTCGCCACCCGCCGCGTCGTCCGCGCCGACCTCCGCGCCCACCCCCTGCCGCGCTGATGACCCCCCGCAGATTCGTTCACAAGAGCGTTCAGGCGACTGATGGGGTACTCCCACGTCACATGAGGGTTCTTGTGAACGGATCTGACGCAGTGAGGCCGCGCTGAGCCCTCACGTGGCGCGGGAGTACCGCTCCGCGATGAGGCGTACGGCGTCCGCCAGCTCGGGTGAGTCGACGACCTCGAAGTCGGCCTCGAGGATCCCGAGCCAGAAGGCGATGTCGGTCATCGACGGCCCGCCTATCCGCACCAGGCAGGTGTGCTCGTCCTCGACCTCGACCGTCTCCTCGTTCCAGCGCCCCATCCGCTGCTCGACGAACGAGGCCGGGGCGTGGACCCGCACGGTGCCGCTGACGCGGTGCCGCACCTGGCGGGTCTTCTCCGCCACGTAGTCGGCCAGGTCGGCGGCCGGGAGCCCACGGGCGCGGAACCGGTGGCCCACGGACCGGACGTCGCTCATCCGGTCGAGCCGGAAGGTGCGCCAGTCGTCACGGGCGAGGTCGAAGGCGACGAGGTACCACCGCGACCCCATGCTCACCAGGCGGTAGGGCTCGACCTTGCGCTCAGTCGAGGCGCCGGCGTGGTCGGCGTACCCGAAGCGCACCACCTCCTGCGCGCCCACCACCGCGGCGAGGTCGGTCAGCAGCCCGGCGGCGACGACGGTGCGCGGCGGGCCGAAGCGGACCCGCTCGGTGGCCGCGCCCAGCGCCTCGACCTGGCTGCGCAACCGGCGCGGCAGCACCTGCTGCAGCTTGGTGAGCGCCCGCAGGGACGACTCCTCGATCCCCGACAGCCCGCCCCCGCTCGAGGTCCGCAGGCTCACCGCGACGGCCACGGCCTCGTCGTCCTCGAGCAGCAGCGGCGGCATCGCCGTACCGGCGGCGAGGCGGTAGCCGCCGGCCGAGCCCCGCGTGGCGTCGACCGGGTAGCCGAGCGTGCGCAGCCGGTCGACGTCGTTGCGCACCGTGCGCTCGCTGACCGCGAGGCGGCGCGCCAGCTCGGGACCGGGCCACTCGCGCGGGGTCTGGAGCAGCGAGAGCAGGCGCAGGAGGCGTGCGGAGGTGTCGGCCATGCGTCGCAGATTACGCGCGCATCAGGAACGAAACGTGCCTGTACGACGCCTAGCGTCGCGCTCATGACACCACTTGCCACCGATCCAGGAGAGCCCGTGACCACTGCCCTGACCCCGCCCGAGGTGCGCCCGCCCCTGCCGACGGGCGGCTCGCCCGATCGTGCGGCGTGGATCGGCTTCGCCGTCGTCCTCACCGCGACCGTGCTCAACATCCTCGACTCCACCATCGTCAACGTCGCCGCCCCGGCGGTCGCGGCCGAGCTGGCGATGAGCACCTCGGCGCTCGAGTGGATCGCGGCGGCGTACACCCTCGCGCTGGCGGTCGGGCTCATGACCGGCGCCCGGCTCGGCGACCTGCTCGGCCGTCGGCGGATGATGCTGCTCGGGCTGACCGGCTTCGTCGTCACGTCCGTCGGCTGCGCGCTCGCGCCGACCGGCGAGACCCTCATCGCGGCGCGCGCCCTGCAGGGGCTGACGGCCGCCGTCATGGTGCCGCAGGCGTTCGGGCTGCTGCGCGAGATGTTCGCCCCCGAGCACCTGGGCAAGCCGTTCGCGGCGATGGGACCGGCGATCGGGATGGCGACCGTGCTCGGTCCGGTCGTCGCGGGAGGTCTGCTGCAGCTCGACGTCCTCGGCACGGGCTGGCGCTCGCTGTTCCTGGTCAACGTGCCGGTCGGCCTGGCGGCGCTGTACGTCGGGTGGCGGGTCCTGCCGCGCACCACCCCGTCGCACGCCGGCACCCGGCTCGACCTCACCGGCACCCTGCTGCTGGGCGCCTTCAGCTTCCTGCTGATCTTCCCGCTGGTCGAGGGCCGCGCCCTGGGCTGGCCGACCTGGGTGGTCGCGACCGCGGTCGCCGCCGCCCCGGTGCTGGCGCTCTTCGTGGCCCAGCAGCGACGCCGGCTGTCGGCCGGGCTCACCCCGCTCATCGAGACGAGCCTGCTGCGCAAGCCGTCGTACGTCGCCGGGCTGGCCTTCATGACCGTGTTCTTCGGCTGCGTGGTCGGCCTGTCGCTGGTGGTCGGGATCTTCCTGCAGGTCGGGCTCGGTGAGACACCGATGAGTGCTGGGCTCTACCTGTCCTCGCTCGCGGTCGGGTCGTTCTTCGGCGCCGGCGTCGGGGCCTGGGCGACGACCGCGGTCGGCCGTCCGATCCTCCACGTCGGCCTGACGGTCATGGCGGTCGGCTGCCTGGTGCTGTGGGCGTCGCTGCGCGGGGCCGACGGCGGGGTCGGGGCGCTCGACCTGGCACCCGGGATGGCGACCTTCGGGCTCGGGATGGGGATGATCTTCGTGCCGCTGTTCAGCATCGTCATGGGCGAGATCGACGACCACGAGGTCGGCTCGGCGACCGGGCTGCTGAGCTCGGTCGAGCAGCTCGGCGCCTCCCTCGGCGTGGCCGTGCTGGCGACGCTGTTCTTCCACGTCATCGACCTGGAGTCCGGAGGTCCGGCGGCCGCGGTCGCCACCGGTCGCCACCTGGCCGCGGCCGAGCAGACGCTGCTCGTCGTGGTCGCCCTGTGCGCGCTGGCCTGGGCCGTCGCCTGGGCGCTCCCCCGCCGGGCCCGCGCGATGCACTGACCCGACCCGGCGTGCCCGACCCGGCGCGCGAGGGTCAGCGGGTGGCGCGGGCGAGGCGGTCGGCGACGGTGAGCCAGACGTCGGGGTCGATGCCCATGCCGAGGTGGGTGGAGCCGACCTCGACGTGCTCGACGCCGGGCGTCACGTGGTCGAGGCAGGCCTGCCAGGACACGATGCCGTCGCGCCGGCTGAAGATCGCGGTGACCGGCACGCTCAGCGGGTTGGCCCGGTCGTGGCGCTCGGACAGCTCGGCGACCCGCTGGCTCTCCTCGGCGCCGTAGTAGCGCGCGACCGCGGTGTGCGAGGGTCCCCCCACGACCGGGGTGCCGTAGGTGACGACCTGGGCCACCGCCTCCGGCAGCTCGCGGGCCACCTCGCGCGCGATCACGCCCCCGAGGCTCCAGCCGACGAGGTGCACCGGCCCGTGCTGCTCGGCCCACTGGGCCACCTTGCGGGCCAGCCGGTCCGCGTCGGCCTGGGGGTCGCCGCGGTTGACGCCGAAGCCCCACCCGCGCGCGTCGTACCCGAGCCGCTTGAGGAAGGCGCGGATCGGTGCACCCGACAGCTCGGGCGCCTGCCAACCGGGGATGTCGACGACCACGGGCGCGTCGACGCCGCGCGGCGCTCGCGGCGCACGCAGCAGCCGGGGCGAGGCCAGGGCCAGCCGCGGTCCCTGCACGAGCGCGGCGACCTCGCCGTTGAGGGTCCGTCGCGACGGCGGGCCGGTCGGCCGGGGGAGGTCCGACACGTCGACCCAGGGTCGGGCGTCGCCTAGGAGCCCGGTACGTCGTGCCGCGCGCGTCACCACGGGGTCGCCTCGTCCATCACCTCGCCAGCCTAGGCGCGGCCCGGTGCCGGCAGGGGCAGCGGTCAGCGCGGCAGGGAGAACCAGGCGAGTGTGCCGCCACCGTCGGCGGCCTCCAGGCCGATCTCGCCGCCGTGGTTCTCCACGATCCGGCGGGCGGTGGCCAGGCCGATCCCGCTGCCGGGCGTCTCGGGGTCGACACGGGCGTAGAGGTCGAAGACCCGCCCGCGCTCCTCGACCGCCACCCCCGGTCCGTTGTCGAGGACCTCGACGCGGTGCCCCCGCCCCTCGGCGTGCGCCCGGACCTCCACGACCGGCGCCACTCCGGGCCGGCGGAACTTCAGCGCGTTGCTCAGCACGTTGAGCAGCACGGCGTAGAGCTGTTGCGGGTCGCCGCAGACGACCGGCAGCGGCCCCACCTCGACGTGGGCGCCGGCGTCCTCGACCGCCGGCCGCAGGTCGCGCAGCACGTCGGCCACGACCTCGCCCAGGTCGACCGGCACCGGTCGCAGGTCGGCCCCCAGCAGCGCGTGGGCGTGGATGTCCTCGATCATCGCGGCCATCCGCCGTCCGGCCCGCATCGCGCCCGACGCCAGGGTGCCGAGCAGGGCGTCGTCGGTGACGGCCGGCTCCTCCGAGAGCATCTCGACGTTGGCCAGCAGCGCCGTGAGCGGGGTGCGCAGGTCGTGGCTGATCTGACCCGCGAAGAGCGTCAGCTTCTCGTTGGAGCGGTGCAGCTCCTCCTGGGTGCGCGTCAGTCGCGCCAGCGACTCCTCCAGCTGCCGGCTGCGCAGTCGCAGCTCGAGCGCGTCGACGACCCGCTCGGCCAGCGACGTCAGCAGCTCGCGCTGCTCGTCGTCGAGCACGCGCGGCTCGTCGTCGAAGACGCACAGTCGGCCGATCACGACGCCCTGCGGCGTCGTCAGCCCGGCCGAGGCGTAGAACCGGACGTCGCCGATCTCGCCGGTCACGAAGGGGTTGTCGCGGAAGCGGTCGTCACGACTGGCGTCGGCGACCATCACCACCCGCGGGTCGTGCAGCACGGCGGCGCACATCGAGTCCTCCCGCGAGCACACCGACGCGTCGAAGCCGGCCGTCGCGACCTGGTGCTGCTCGGTCTCGGTGAGCAGGTTGATCGCTGCGTGCGAGACCCCGCAGACCTGCGCCGCGAGGTGCACCAGCGCCTCCAGGTCGCGGCCTGCGGGCTCGCCGAGCACGCCGTACTGCTCGATGACGGTGTCGACCCCCGTCGAATTGCGCGTGCACATGTTTCAAATCATGCCTTGTCGGACATACTCCCGGGCCGACATCGTGGAGTTCGGCGCGGCCGGTCCGGCGACCTGCCTCACACGGCCAGGCGTACGACGACCCCGCGGCGACCGTCGTGGAGGGCTGACAGCCGCCCCCCGACGGCCTGGGCCAGCTCGCCCGCCTGCGGGTCCGGCGGGGCCTCGAGGATGCCGTCCCCGTGCAGCTCCACCTCGATCTCGTGGTGCGACCCGACGGTGCGCACCCGCAGGGACACCGTGGAGGCGCCGCTCGCCAGGCTCGTCTCGAGCAGCCGTCCGACCAGGCGACGCAGCGTCACCGGGTCGACGTGGACGCGGCCCGACCCGTCGGGCTCGTGGCGCAGCCGGCAGCCGACGGCGGAGGCGGCCTCGTCCCACTGTGCCGCGACCTCCGCGACCAGCGCGTCGAGGTCGACGTCGCGGGCGGCGTCGCGCCGCTGGTCGGCCGAGCGGTCGAGCAGCACCCCGATCGCCGTCGAGAGCCGGTCGAGCTCGGCGACCGAGGCGTGCAGCTGCGCCGCGACCTCCGGCGACGTCTGCGGCCACAGTGCGAGGTCCTCGAGCTCCAGACGCAGCGCCGTCACGGGGGTCCGCAGCTCGTGGGAGGCGTGCACGGCCAGCTCGCGCTCGTGGCGACGCAGCTCCTCCAGCTGCACGGCGCTGGTGCGGATCGCGGCCCCGATCGCCTCGACCTCCGGGATCGCGGAGTGCGGGACGTCGACCACGGGCTCGCCGGTGCCGAGGCGTCGGGCGGCCGCGGCCAGCCGCTGGAAGGGGCGCGACAGCCGACGCGCCATCAGCACGCCGGTGACGACCGAGAGCGCCAGCAGGGTCAGCACGATGAGCACGAGCGGCAGCAAGGCCTCCGAGACCCGGTCCTGAACGGTGGCGGCCGAGCGCTCCAGCGACACGCTCCCGCCTCCGGGCAGCTCACGGCTCGCCGTCAGGTTCTCGGGGTCGTCCGCCGGGCCGTCGCCGGAGGAGGCGACCCGCGCCCCGTCGGCCGCGACGTAGGTGATCTGCTCGTCTCCGCTGACCATCTCGTCGAGCAGCGCCGGGGTGACCTCCTCGCCGTCGGCGACCTCCTCGCGCACCACGACGGCCGCGAGGTCGGTCGCGCGCTGGACCGTGCGCTGCTCGTCGTCGCGCACGAGCTCACCCACCTGGTAGGCGCGCGGCACCCCGAAGAGGACCAGCACCGCGAGCGTGGAGCCCACGAAGGCGGCGACCAGCCGCTCACGCATCCCGCGGGCCGACCTCGAGCCGGAAGCCGACACCGCGCACGGTCACGACCTGCGCCGGTACGTCGTTGTCGTCGAGCTTCTGGCGAAGCCGCCCGACCGTGACGTCGAGTGTCTTGGTGGAGCCGAACCAGTTCTCGTCCCAGACCTCGTCCATGAGCCGCTCGCGCGTCAGGACCGCGCCCCGCTCGGAGTCCAGCAGCGCCAGCACGTCGAACTCCTTGGAGGTCAGCACGACCTCGGTGTCACCGACCCACACGCGTCGGGCCTGCACGTCGACACGGAACGCTCCCGTGCCCGCCGTGTCGCCCACCCCGCCGGACGGGACACCCGGGGCCACCGGCGTCTCGGACGCCCCTGCACCGGACGGGGCGACCGCCGCCCCGCCGACACCGCCGGCACCGCCGGCACTGCCGGTGTCCGCGCCCCCCTCCACCTCCACGCTCGCCGCGCGGGTGAAGCGCCGCAGCAGCGCGCGGGTCCGGGCCAGCAGCTCGGCCAGGGCGAACGGCTTGGCGAGGTAGTCGTCGGCGCCCACGTCGAGCCCGACGACCCGGTCGAGCTCGCCACCCCGGGCGGTGAGGATCATGAGCGCGTCCTGGTAGCCGTCGGCGCGCATGCGTCGGCAGACCTCGAGCCCGTCGAGGTCGGGCAGGCCGAGGTCCAGCACGACGAGGTCGATGCCGCCGCGGGCGACCCGGTCGAGGCCGGCCTGGCCGGTGGCGACCCGTTCCACGACGTAGCCCTCACGCTCCAACGTCCGCTGCAGAGGCGCGGCGATCCCGTCGTCGTCCTCCACGACCAGCAGCTGCGGTGCCATCCTCCGAAGCATACGGATCCGCGGCCGCCGAGGCGCCAGCCGCGCGGGCGAGGCCGCGCGCACGCCACGGCACCACGACGGCCACCGCGAGGGCGAGCCCGACGATCAGCACCCGGCCCCCCGACCAGCCCAGCGGGACGCCACCGGGGGCTCCCACCGTGGCCGCGAGCACGTGGGCCCCCGCGACGCAGCCGGCGATGACGACCGCGAAGAGCCGCGACTCGCACATCCGTCCGGTCCACAGGCCCCACACCAGCGGCAGCGCCAGTCCGAGCGCCGTGACCGCGAGGACACCGGCCCACGGCTCACCGGCGCCCGCGGCGACGTACAGCACCAGCTGGGCGACGACGAGCGCGAGCAGCAGGACCGCGGAGGCCGGACACCCGCGACGCGCGGGCCGGATCGTGGGTCGGGCGACGGTGTCGCCGCTGCGCCGCTGGCGCGGCACTCCCCCGAGCGGACCCAGCGCCGCCATCAGAACTCCCGGTCCAGGGCTCCGGTCTCGGTGGCCGGGGCCACCGAGGCGGGGCGACCCGACAGGTCGGTCGCGGTCGCGCTCGGCGTCCACTGCATCGCCGAGGTGAGCGTCACGGTTCGCAGCCACTTGGTGACCGTGTTCCCGGCCAGCGAGCCCAGCGTCAGCGTGACCTGCGTGACCGGGACGCCGTTCACAGTGACGCTCGTCGCCGTCATGGTCGCGTTGAGCTGCGCGGTGCGGTTGCTCTTGACGTAGTCCTCGTTGAGCCGCACCGAGCCGAGCGGGACGACCGCGCCGCCGGCCGTGCGGAGCACGTCGAGCGTGTCGCCCTTGTTGCCCAGACCGAGGGGGTTGCCGTCGCGGACCCGGACGACGACGCCGAGGGCGGAGCCGTTCCAGCCGGCACTGAGGGTGCTGAGGTTGGCCTGGTCGCTGTAGGTCAGACGGATCACGTCGCCGCTGTCGAGCCGGCCGCTGATAGCACCGCCGTTGACGGTCTGCACGTCGGCACCGCGCAGCGGGCTGTTGTCGACGACGAGCCCGCTCACGACCGACGAGGTCGTCGTCCGGCTGGAGCCGTCGACCAGGACGGCGCGGAGCTGGTAGCCGCCGTCGGCGACGGTGGTCGTGCTCCAGCTGCAGGAGTACGGCGCGGTCGTGTCGGTGCAGATCTCGGTCCAGGTGCTCGAGCCCGCGGCGGCCCGCTCGATGCGGACCGAGGTGACGCCCGCGGTGGAGTTGGCGACCGCGGTGAGGTTCACCGTGCCGCTCAGGTAGGTGCCCGGGTCGTTGAGCGAGACCGAGGAGACGGTGTTGTCGACGACGCGGTTGGCGACCACGGCCGACGTGGTCGGGTTGCCGGCGACGTCGGTGACCACGGCGCGCACCGCGTAGCTGCCGTCGGCGATCCCGACGGTGTCGAAGCGGCAGGAGTACGGCGCGGTGGTGACCGTGCACAGCTCCTTCCACGTCGAGGTACCGGTCGCGGCGTACTGGAGGACGACGGAGGCGACTCCCGACTCGGCGTCGGTCGCGGTGGCACCGAAGGTGACCGTGCCGCGCAGCGGCGAGCCCGGGTCGGTCATGGTGACCGAGGGGGCGACGTTGTCCACGAGGACGTCGGAGACCAGCGCGGAGGTGGCCTTCGAGGCGCCGGAGGTGGCGACGGCCCGGAGGTCGTAGCCGACGTTGGCGAAGCCGGTGGTGTTCCAGGCGCACGTGTAGGGCGACACGAGCTGCGTGCAGTTGCTGATCGGCGTCCACTTCGTGGTGTCGGCGAGGGCGTACTCGACATCGACCTTGTACGTCAGGGTCCCGGCGCCGAAGACGGCCGCGTTCAGCGCCACCGAGCCCTTGACGACGTCCCCGGGTGAGGCCAGCGTCGCGACGAGCTTGTTGGCGACCGTCGTGGTGACCGAGGCGGAGGTGGTCGTGTAGCCGGCCCCGTCGGTCGCGACGGCGCGCAGCTCGTAGGGGCCGTCGGCCAGGGTGGTGGTGTTCCAGGAGCAGGAGTACGGCGCGGCGGTGGTCGTGCAGATCGTCGTCCAGGTGCCGTTCTCAGGCAGGTACTGCACGACGACCTGGGCGATCCCTGTCTCGCCGTCCGTGGCGTCGGCGGTGATCGTCGCGGTGTCCTTCACCGACGAGCCCGGGTTGCGCACCGACACGGTCGGCGGCGTCCAGTCGCTGGCCGCCGTGACCGTGCTGAGCGTGTTGCGGGTGGTCGAGACGTAGGTCGCGCCGGAGAACGACGGCATCCCGAGCAGCACCAGGCCGGCGGTGAGCGCCAGGACGAGGAGAGCGACGGGACGGGACATCGGGAGGACTCCTGAGGAAGGCAGACGGGGTGGAGATCGTGAGGACAACGCTACGAGCGGGCGGACCACCGCCGGGCAACGCGACTGCCACAGCCGCTCCACACCTCGGCAACACCGTCACCCCCACGCCGAGACGTCGGTTCTGAGGGCGCGAGACGCCGGTTCCGCAGGTGCGAGACGCCACTTCTGCAGGCGCGAGGCGCCAGGTCCGCAGGAGGCGGGAAGGTCGTCGCCCCGCAGGAACGGGGGTCTCTGCGGGGCGACGGGTCGAGGGGGCGGGCTCAGGCCTGGGCGGGCACGCCCTGCGGTCGCGCGGCCGGCGTGCCGCGGGTCTGGCCGGGGACGACCGGCGGGGCGCCTGCCGCGGACGGAGCGGCGACCGTGTCGCCGGAGGCGGTCTTCTCGGCGTCACGTCCGGGTCGCAGGGCCTTGCCGAGCTCGACGAGGGCCAGCAGGGCGATGACGCCGGCGGGGACGCCGACGAGCAGCATCCGGGTGTCGCGGTCGGCCAGCGCGATGAAGGCGTGGCCGACGAGCGGCACGGTGTGCTCGACCACCGGCTGGGTGGGAGCGGTGAGCTCGAAGCGCCAGGGGTCGGCGTCGGCATTGGCGTCGCCCTTGGTGCGGTAGAGCGTGCCGCCGCCCGCGGCCGGCTTGATGGCGACGATGCGGTGGGTGACGAGGGTGCCGACGCCGGAGCTGGGGGGCGGCATGTAGGTGATGACGTCGCCGCGCTCCAGCTCCGAGACGGGCACCTGCTTCTCGAAGGCCATCGAGCCCTTCTCGAAGGTGCCCGACATGGAGCCGCCGGTGATCACGTAGCGCTCGTAGCCGAGCGCGCTCGGGACCAGCCAGGCGGCGCAGACGAGGATGCTCACCACGACGGCGACGTTGACGAGGAAGCGGCCGGTGCGACGGATCGCGGTGGACGACGCGGTCGTGGCCATCGGAGCCTCCTCGGGTCGGTGGGTGCGGGGGTCGGGTCGTGCGGGTGGTGCTCCTGAGCGGCGTACGGCGGGCGGGGCGGGCGGTGCTGCCACCGCCCGGGGCGTCCCCGAGGGCTCAGGCCCCTCGGGGACGCTCCGGCTGGAGCTCAGGCGTCCTCCCCGACGTCTGAGCTCCCGGAGGTCACTGGTTCGAGACCAGCGGGGTGGTGTCCTGGGTGGAGTTCCACTGGTAGACGGCGCCGGCGGACTTGTTCTGGTCGACGTTGGTCGCACCGGAGTCCAGGGTCACCGAGAACTTGTAGGTGTGGGCCTCCTGCGGCGCCCAGGTGCCCGCGCCGAGGGCGACGGCGGTGCCGTCGACGAGGCCGCCGAAGTTGCCGCTGTAGACGGTGGCGCCGGAGCCGGTGTCGGTGATGCTCAGCGACAGGTTGCTGACGGCGGCGTTCGGGGCGGCCTTGTTGCTGAAGGCGTTCGTGGAGCTGACCTCGGTGAGCGAGAAGCTCGCCGGCAGCGAGCCGGTGTTCTTGAGCGTCACGGTGCCGTTGACGGTGTCGCCGGGCTTCATGTTGTCGAGGGTGAAGATCGCGGCGTTGTTCTTGCTGTTGGTGTGCTCGAGCGTCCCGGTGGTGACGGCGCTGATGGTGTTCCCCGTCTGCGAGCTGAAGGTCGCACCCGAGCCGACGGCGACGGCGCCGGCGGCGAGAGCAGTGGCGAGGGGGACGAGGATCTTGCGGTTCATCGGGACTCCTGAGTGAGGTGCTGCGGTGGATGGTCGAGGTTGTTTCTCGATGTCCACAACGCTAGGGATCCCGGCTCCACGGCCGTCCTACACGCGACCCTCAGGACCTCCACACTTCGGTAACAACACTCACCGCTTCAACTGTTGCCGAGGAGCGCGGCCTACCGGGGCGCCGCGCGGCCGCGCTCGACCGCCGACGTACGCCGTGCCCGGTGCGCGAGCGCCGCAGCGACCAGGCCGGCGACGAGGGGGACGACCCAGGCCACCCGCAGGTTGCTGAGGTCGGACAGGCCCCCGACGACCGGCGACGTGACGAGGAACCCGATGCGCATCAACCACCCCAGGAGCGCGATCCCGGTGCCCTCCGGCAGGCCCGGCACCCGACCGGCCGCGGCGAACGCCGCCGGCACCAGGGTCGCGCTGCCGAACCCCGACAGGGCGAGACCGGCGAGCGCGACGGGGTACGCCGGAGCGACGACCGTCGCGAGGGCGCCGACCGCGATCAGCAGCCCACCCGTCCGCGCGACCGTGTCGCGACCCCACCGGTCGGTCATGACGTCGCCGCAGAGCCGTCCGACGAACTGGGCGCCGAGCATGACGCTCACGCCCAGCCCGGCCACCGCGAGCGGCGCGTCGGTCTCGCTGCGCAGGTAGAGCACGGACCAGTTGTTCGCCATGTCCTCGACGAGGGTGCCGCAGATCGCCAGCACCACGAGAGGCGCCAGCACCGGCCACGGACTCCCCCGCCGGCCTCCACCGCCGTCCCGGCCGCCGCCGTCGCTGCCGCTGCCGTCGCCGCTGCCGTCGCCGCTGCCGTCGCTGCCGTCGCCGCTGCCGTCGCTGCCGTCGCCGCTGTCGCCCGAGGTCTCGCCCAAGGCGCCGCCGCCCGCCGCGACCGCACCGTCCGCAGGAGAGCGCGGGACCCGGGCGGCCACGGAGGCGAGGATCGCGACGACGGACCAGAGCACCCCGCCGAGGGTGGCCTGCACCACCGGCTCGACGCCGTTCGCCGCGCACCACGCGCCCACGACGCCGCCGGCGGTCGCGCCGAGGCTCCACAGGGCGTGCAGCGAGTTGATCACCGAGCGGCCGAGCCGCACCTCGACCAGGACTCCCTGGACGTTCTGGGCCGTGTCGACGACCGCGTCGATCGCGCCGGCGACGAAGAGGGCGAGAGCGAACACCGCCACCGTCGGCGCGGCTGCCGCGAGGACGAACGCCGCCGCCAGCAGCACCGATCCGCCGGCCGCCACCGGCAGGACCCCCAGGCGTCGGGTCACCCGCGCGGCGAGGGCGGCAGCCACCAGCGCACCGGCCGGGAGGGCCACCACCACGAGGCCGAACGCGCTGTTGCTCAGCGCGAGCTCCGCCTTGATCTCGGGGAACCGGGGCAGCAGCGCGGCCAGCAGGACACCGTTGGTGAAGAACAGCAGCGACACCCCGGCACGGGCGCGCCGGGGGTGGGTGAGGGCAGGGGTGCTCGGGGTGCTCGGGGTGCTCGGGGTGCTCAGGGGGGTGCTCACGGGCGTCTCTCCGGGTGCGGCCAGGACGACGCGACGCTAGGTGCTTGAATGATCACGTGCAACGATCACTTCGTCACTCCGTGATCATGAGGGCGCTGACGCCGTCGCGCCTCACCTCCGTCGAGGCCTTGGTCGAGCTCACCGGCGTCTCGGCCGTGACGATCCGTCGCGACCTCGTCGACCTCGAGTCGCACGGCCTCGTGCAGCGTCGGCGCGGCGGCGCCCTCAAGGCGCCCCAGCGCGGTGTGCGCACCCACTTCACCGCGCGCTACGACACCGGGCGGGCCGCCAAGGAGGCGTTGGCCGCTCACGTCGCGACCCTGATCGCCGACGACGACTCCGTGATCCTCGACAACGGCACGACCTGCTTCGCGGTGGCCCACGAGCTCGTGGGCCGTCCCCTGACGGTGCTGGCCCTGTCCCTGCGAGCCGCGGCGGTCCTGGCGTCCCGACCCGGGCCCAGCGTCGTCGTCCCCGGCGGGCCGGTCGAGACCGACTCGTTGGCCCTGGTCGGCTCGGCCGCTCTCGAGGCGGTCACCGAGATGCGGTCCGACGTCCTCGTGCTCGGCGCGTGCTCGGCCTCCCCGGCGCACGGGCTCACCAGCACGACGTACGACGACGCCCGGATCAAGCGGGCCGCGCTCGCCGCCGCCTCGCGGCGCGTCCTGGTGACGACCGGGGAGAAGCTGACCTCGACGTCGACGTTCCGCTTCGGGGTCGTCGGTGACGTCACGGACCTCGTCACCACCCCCGACGCCCCCGAGGAGCAGCGGCGACGCTTCGCCGACGAGGGTGTCACCGTGCACGTCGTCGAGCCGGCGGACGCCTGACGCGGCCGGCCCGGTCCCCCTCAGCCGGCGCCGAGGCGCATCGCCTCGCGCAGTCCGATGCGCCCGCCCGAGCGCAGCAGGGTGCGCTCGTAGACCTGCGAGCCGATCCGCACGAACAGGACGGCGGCCGCGACGGTGGCGAGCAGGGCGACCCCGATCTGCCACACCGGCACGTCGCCCTCGGCCATGCGCGCGGGCATGATCATCGTCGAGGCGACCGGCACCATCGAGGCGACGGTCTTCACGCCCTCGCCGGCGAAGGCGCTGACGAAGTAGGGGATGAACAGCAGCATCTGCATCGGCAGCGTGGTCGACTGCAGGTCCTCCTGCCGGCTCGACAGCGACCCGGCGACCGCCCACAACGCGGCCAGCGCCAGGAACCCCAGCACGAAGAAGACGACGTACCACGCCACGGCCGGCCCGACGCCGGCGAGCACGTCCCCGCGACCGGTGACGACCATCCCCGCGATCCCGACAGCGACCACCACCAGCAGCTGGCCGAGGGCGAGCACGGTGTTGCCGAGGATCTTGCCCCACAGCAGCGAGCGGATCGGCAGCGCTGCGGCGAGGATCTCCACCACGCGGCTCTCCTTCTCCTGCACGACGCTCTGCGCGATGGTCATGCCGTAGCCCAGCGCGGTGACGAGGAAGACGAGCGTGAAGGCGAAGGCGATGGTCGAGCGGGTGCCCGCGTCCTCCGCGTCGGGGTCGAGGGACCGCTGGTCGACGGCCGTGCCCGCGTCGAGGGCCTCGAGGTCGACGCCCTGCTCCTCGGCGTTGGCCTGCAGCGCCAGGCCGGAGACGGTCTGGGTCGTCGCGGCGGCCAGCCCCGGGTCGGCCCCGTCCTCCGAGACGAGCTCGTAGCCGTCGTCGGTCGCGAGGAGTGCGGCGTCCACGTCCCCGTCGGTCACCGCCTGCTCAGCCGCGGCGGCGTCGGACACCTCGGTGGCCGAGACGCTCGCGTCCTCGCCCGCCGCGGTGAGGGTGTCCTCGACCTGCTGCACGAGCGCGGCGTCCTGCTCACCGACCACCGCGACGTCGTACTCGTCGGGGCCGCCGCCGAAGGACCCGGCGACGAAGAAGCCCACGACGAAGGCGATCGTGATGCCGAGCCCGATGAGGAACGACTTCTCGCGCACGCGCGTGGTGATCTCACGCTCGGCGACCAGGCGCCACCAGGGCGTCTGCCTCGATGTCTGCCTCGATGTCTGCCGGGCTGACTGCTGCGAGCCGTGCGGGGCGCTCATGCGACCACCTCCCGGTAGATCTGCGACAACGGGCGTACGACGCGTGCGAACTCGGCCACCGGGCCGTAGGCCTCCTGGAGACGACCGAGGGCGTGCTCGGGGGCGAGCCCGTCGAGCTCGACGAGGACCCGGGCGCCGTCGACCTCGACGAGGCGGAGCCCGTGGGGGGCGTCGGGGGCGCCACCGGCGAGGCGCGTGCCTGCTCCGTCGCCGGCGAGCACCACGCGGTAGCGCTCCGCCTGCTCGGCCCGGAGGCCGTCGACCGGTCCGGCGGCGACGAGGCGACCGCCGGAGAGGATCACCAGGTCGTCGCAGAGGCTCTCGACCAGCTCGAGCTGGTGGCTGGAGAACAGCACCGGCACCTCGCTGCCGACCTCGTCACGCAGCAGCGAGATCATCGCGTCGACCGCGATGGGGTCGAGGCCGCTGAACGGCTCGTCGAGCACGAGCGCCGCCGGCCGGTGCATCAGCGCGCAGGCGATCTGCACCCGCTGCTGGTTGCCCAGCGACAGCTTCTCCAGCACCTCGCCGGAGCGCTCGCCGAGCCCGAGGCGCTCCAGCAGCTCGTCGGCCCGGGCCCCGGCCTCGCCGGGGCCCTGGGCGTGGAGCCGCCCGAAGTAGACGAGCTGGTCGCGGACCTTCATCTTGGGGTAGAGGCCGCGCTCCTCCGGCATGTAGCCGATGGCGCGACGCTGCTCGACGGTGATGGGCTCACCTCCCCACCGCACCGCCCCGCTGGTCGCGGCCAGGACGCCGACGACCATGCGCATCGTCGTGGTCTTGCCGGCTCCGTTGGCCCCCACGAAGCCGGTCATCCGGCCGGGGTGCACGTCGAAGGAGATGTCGTCGACGACCGTGGTGTCGCCGTACTTCCTGGTCAGCTGGTGGACGCTCAACACCCCGCCACCCTAGGCAGACGCCGGATACGCCCCCCGTCCCCGCCTGCCGGCCAGCCTGCCTGCCTGCCTGCCCGCCTGCCTGCCTGCTCAGCGCAGGCGTCGGGCGGCGAGCGTGGCGACGTCGTCGTTGCGCGACGGGTCGGTGAGGTGCTCGCCGAACCGCTCGAGCGCGGCCGACAGGTCGTCCGCGGCCAGGCCCGGGAGGGCGTCGAGGACGCGCTGCTGACCGGTGCTGATGTCCTCGTCACGCCGCTCGATGAGGCCGTCGGTGAAGATCACCACCGTGTCGCCGGCGCAGAAGGTGACCGAGCGCTCGGTGCGCTCCTGCGGGACGGTGCCGAGCGGGGCGCCGTCCGCGATCGGCAGCTGCTCGGTGGTGCCGTCCGCGCGCAGCAGTGCCGGTGGCGGGTGCCCGGCGTTGGTGAAGGTGAGCGAGTCGGTCGTGGGGTCGACCAGCAGGTAGGCCAGCGTGACGAGCTGGTCGGTCGGGAACAGCCCGAACATCGCGTCGAGGGCCCCGACGACGGCGGCCGGACGCGGGTCCGCAGCGGCGTAGGCCCGGACGGCGGCGCGCATCTGGGCCATGTTCGCGGCGGCCGCGACGCCGCGTCCCATCACGTCGCCGACGAAGAGGGCCACGCGCCCGTCGCGCAGCGGGATGGCGTCGTAGAAGTCTCCGCCGACCTCGGTGCGCCCGGACGGGCGGTACCACGACGCGACGTCCATTCCGTCGACCACGGGCATGCTGTCGGGCAGCACGGCCCGCTGGAGGTGGATGGCGGCGGCGAGCGTCTGGCTGTGCAGCTCGGCGTTGTCGATGGCGATGGCCGCGCGCTTGGCGAGGTCCTCGGCCAGCGCGAGGTCGGCCTCGGAGTAGAGCCGGCCCGACTCCGCCGCGATCCAGCTCATCACGCCCAGGACCCGTCCCCGGGCGATGAGCGGGACGGTGACGGCGCTGCGCAGCTGCAGGTCGCGGACCAGCTGCTTCTGCTCGTCCGGCAGGTCGAGCATCTCCAGGACCTCGTCGGTGACCTCGGGGACGAACTCGCTCTGCCCGGTGCGCATGACGTTCCACGCGCCGGTGGGGGCGTCCGGGTCGGGCGGGTACTTCTCGGCCAGCTCCTGCGCCAGCCGGACCTTGGCCGGGTCGATGTGGGCGACCGCGAGGCGGCGCAGCACGCCGTCGTCGACCAGGTCGATCGTCGACCAGTCGGCGAACTCCGGCACCACGAGCTGCGCGACCTTGGCCAGCGTGGCCTCGTAGTCGAGGCTGCTGGACAGCTCGATGGCCGCCTCGGCCAGGAAGGTCAGCTTGGCGCTCTGCCTGTCGGCGACCTCCTGGACCTCGATGCGCTCGATGGCCTGGGCGCAGCTGTCGGCGAAGATGTCGAAGAACTCCAGCTCCGCGGTGTCGAGGATCCGGATGCCCGGGAACACCAGGGCGATGGCACCGATGGTGGTCGTCGCCCCGTGCAGGGGAAGGCACACCACCGAGCGCTCGCCCCGGTCGTCCGCGGCATCGGGGTAGCGCGCCGCGAGCTCCCGCTCCCCCACGATCACGATGCGCTCACCGGTGCGGACCGCCTCGGCAGCGGGGTTCTCGTCGGTGACGGGGTAGGTCGCGTAGCGCTCCTGGTCCTTCGGGTTGCCCTCGGTGAGGCCGACGAGCCGGAGCTTCCCCGGGTCCTTGGGGTCCCGCAGGCTCAGCGCTGCCATCGTGGCGCCGACCGCGTCCGCGCTGTGGGTGATGACGATCTGGCGGACCGCGTCGATCGTGTGGGCGGTGGCCAGCTCCGAGGTCACGCGGGCCAGCCGGGTCAGCCGCTCGCGCAGCCGACCGGCCTCCAGGGCGGTGTCCTCCTGGCCGCCGATGTCCTCGAGGAGCACGGCCACGCCGTACACCTCCTCGCCGTCGCGCAGCGGGGAGCAGGTCAGCTCGACCCGGTGCGTCGCTCCGTCTGCCTGGCGCAGCTGCATGAGTCCGCGCCAGGCGTCGCCCACGAGCACGCGCTGGAGCACGGTCTCCATCTGGTGCTGCTCGCGCTCGCCGAACAGCGCAGGCACCAGCTGCCGACCGGCCAGGGCCACGTCGGAGCGTCCGTAGAGCCGCTGGGCGAGGTCGTTGGCCGCCACCACCCGGCCCTCGGCGTCGGTGAGCAGCGCGGCGGTGTCGAGGGCATCGAGCAGCCCCGACCGTGCCGGCCACCCGTCGACGAGAGTCACCCGCACATCGTGGCAGCCCCAGCGGGGGTCGGCATGATCTACCCGGGCGGTTCGTCATGGTCCGTCCCGACGGGGCCCGACATAAGCCTTTGCACGGGCGATACCGGGACATCGACCGGATGGACCCGGACCGATCCGGTCCGGGCGCTTCGCGCTCGACGGCCTCCTCGGTCGGTCGTCCAGCGACGGTGGAGCGATCGCTTGCCGACACGACGCACGTCCGGACGGGCAGCTCGCCGTAATTCGGCGCCGCGGGGGCGGACGAAGGCCGAGCTGCCCGTTCGAACGAGCGCCCTCTCCACAGATCGGGCAGCGGGTCCCCACGGACCGCTCCGAATCGCCGACGATCGACCGATGCACCCGGTCCTCGCACAGCATCGATGCGGCGGGGTCGCGTCCACGCGCAGGCTGCTGCAGCTGACGACCCCGCGTCGTCTGCGCACGGCGTTGCGCCGGGGCGAGGTTGTGCGAGCGACCCGCGGCCACTGGACCCTCCCCCAGACGTCCGACGGCCTGCGTGCCGCTGCCTCCCTCGCCGGGGCTGCGTCGCACACGAGCGCCGCTCTGATCCATGGCTGGGAGGTCGCCCATCCCCCTGAGCGGCCCCACGTTGTCGTGCCGCGCAACCGCAACGTGGACGCGCACCGGCGGCGCGGGGTCGAGCTGCGGTGGCGACCCGTGTCGGCCGACGAGCTCGACCACCACCTCACCGTGATGGACCGAACGGTCATCGACTGCGCACGAGACCTGCCCTTCGCCGACGCGCTCGCGGTGGCCGACTCAGCGCTGCGCCACCGCGACGTCGACCACGATGAGCTCCTCACCCTGGCCGAGCTGGTGCCCACCACCGGTCGCAGGCAGGCCCGGCGCGTGGTCGAGCACGCCGACCCACGGGCCGCCAACCCGTTCGAGTCGGTGCTGCGCGCCATCGCCCTGGACGTGCCCGGCCTGGACGTCCAGCCGCAGCAGCTCATCCAGGAGCGAGGGTTCGTCGGCCGGCCGGACCTCGTCGACCGCGTCGCCCGCATCGTCGTCGAGGGTGACTCCTTCAGCCACCACGGCACGCGCAAGGCCTTCCGGCGCGACTGCGAGCGCTACAACGCGCTGACGCTCCGTGGGTGGAGGGTGCTGCGGTTCACGTGGGAGCACGTGATGTTCAACCCCGACTACGTGCACGACGTCCTGCTGTGGACGGTGCAGCGACCGGACGAACGGGCAGCTCTCCCCCCGACGCTGCTCTGGACGCCGTGACCAGGCCGGAGGACGACCGAGCTGCCCGTCCGAGCGGACGGGCAGCCCGGCGCTCAGCAGACCGAGTCGGAGGGCTTGGGGTTGCCGAGCCCGAAAAGCGGACGCAGCTTGAGCCCGATGAAGGTCCCGCTCAGCGCCAGCACGCCCCACAGCCAGCCGTGCAGGCTGAAGGAGGCGATGCCGCCGAAGTAGGCCCCGATGTTGCAGCCGTAGGCGATCCGGGCGCCGTAGCCCATGAGCAGGCCGCCGACGACGGCGCCGAGGGCGAGCCGCGGCGGGATGCGCTTGTGCAGCGTCCAGGAGCCGGCGGCGGCCGAGGCGACCAGGGCGCCGAGGATGATGCCGAGGTCCATCACCGAGGTGACGTTGCCGAGCACGCCCTCCTGGTAGGCCGCGGCGTTGTCCTGCCAGTAGTCCCAGCCCTGCACGTCGACGCTGACGAGGTCGAGGACCTTCGAGCCCCACAGCGCGAACGCCGAGGTGATCCCCCAGGCCTTGCCGGACAGCCACAGCGTGAGGGCGTTGAGGCCGGCGAGCAGCAGCGCACCGACCCACAGCGGCCAGGAGCCGCGGACGGCTCGCGCGAGGCCACGGGCGGCCGGCGGGCGGTCGAGGGAGGGCACCCGACGGTTGCGCTGCACGGCGAAGGACAGCGCGACGACGGCGCCGATGAGCGCGAGCGTGATCAGCCAGGCGCCGAGGTAGCCGGCGCCGGTGTCGGCGAACGAGACCGGGTCGGCGTTGGGCAGGGTGTCGGTCCAGAACGACAGGGTGTAGGCGCCGAGCACGGAGCCGACGATGAAGGCCACCAGCGTGATGACGATCGCGGTCTGGCCGCTGCCGACGGCGAAGAGCGTGCCGGAGGCGCAGGCACCGCCGAGCTGCATGCCGATGCCGAAGAGGAACGCCCCGATCAGCACGCCCGCGCCGATGGGCGCCAGCGAGGCGGCCGGCGCGACGCCGCCGTACGACGCCCCGCTGGCCAGGATCGGCGCGAAGAGGGTGGCCGCGGCGGCGAGCATGAGCATGTGTGCACGCAGGCCCGCGCCCTGGCGGACCGAGGCCAGCTGGCGCCACGCCGAGGTGAAGCCGAAGCGGGAGTGGAACAGCACGAACCCGAAGGCCAGCCCGACGGCGTAGAGCGTCGCGATCAGCCCACCGGCCTGGAGGAAGACGATGCTGCCCAGGGCCAGGGCGCCGAGCAGTCCGGCGACGACGACGCCGGCCTGGGGCGGGTTCGGCGTGGTGGCCGGCTCGGGCGCCTGGTCGGCCGACCCGGTGGTCTCGAGGGATACAGAGGTTTTGCTCATAGGGGGCACAACACGGCCCCGGCAGCGCGGTGTTCCCCGGTGGGCGTGTCGTGGGGCACATCGGGCCGGGCCGCCTGTCGGTCCTCGGCGCTAGCGTCGCCTCATGATCGAGCTGGAGGAGCTGCTGGTCGCCGGCCCCGAGGAGCTGCGCGCGTGGCTGCTCGCGAACCACGCGACCTCTCCGGGGGTGCTGCTGGTCCTGGGCAAGGCCGGCGGCTCGGCCACCACGCTGCGCTGGGACACCGCCGTCGAGGAGCTGCTGTGCGTCGGGTGGATCGACGGGGTCGCCGGCAAGCGCGACGAGGAGAGCTACACCGTGCGCGTCACGCCCCGGCGCCCGCGCAGCAGCTGGTCGGCGCGCAACGTCGCGCTGGTGGAGCGGCTCGAGGCCGAGGGCCGGATGCAGCCGGCGGGCCGCGCGGTCGTCGAGCAGGCGAAGGCCGACGGCCGCTGGGAGCGGGCGTACGCCGGACCCGCCACGACCGAGCTGCCCGACGACCTGGCCGCCGCACTGGCGGCGGAGCCGGCGGCCCAGGCGTGGTGGCACGTGCTGACCAGCCAGAACCGGTTCGCCCTCGTCACCCGGGTCACCTCGGTGAAGCGCCCCGAGACCCGTGAGCGCAACATCGGGAAGGTCGTCAAGATGCTGGCGCGGGGCGAGACGCCGTACCCCCAACGGGCGCGGCCGCCCGGCTGACCCGGCGGCGGACGCGGGCCGGCGTGCCTGCGGTCGTCAGTCGGCCAGCTCGTACTCGGCGACGTAGAAGCCGAGCGTCTCGTCCGGCCCCGTCAGCCGTCGCTGCACCACGGTCCGCGACTCCCCGGGGGTGAGCAGCAGCGTGTCGTCTCCGGGGCCGTAGCTGCCCGAGGGTCCGGCGGCGGACTTCCCGAGCGGTTCACCGTCCACCGAGGTTGACCACCGCACGTCACGCCCGTCGTTGCCGGCGCCGACCTCGACGAAGGTCGTCTCGCGCACCGGCCCGACCCGGTGCTCGAGGACGTCCGCGCCCGGCTCGGAGGCGACCAGGTCGGCCAGGGCCCAGGTGTGGCCCTCCCGCTCGATCAGCCGGTCGACCTCGATCCCCGTGCCCGCGACCCGGGCCGGCGCGCCGTCGGCGTACGCCCCGAGGGCGACGAACGCGCCCGGGACCGACACCGGTCGACTCGGCCCGCGCTGGTCGGGGTGGATGCTGGCGGTGAGCTCGACGGTGTCGCCGACCCGGAAGCGTCCCCCGTCCTCCTTCTTCGTCCCGGCGAGCTCGAAGCCGAACCACCCGCCGCCGCCCGCGTCGCGCGGTGCCGAACCGGCGCACGAGGTGCCGCTCCAGCCGCGCTCCCCGTCCACGCGCACGCGGATCATGTGGTCCTGGGCGTCGGCCGTGCACACGTCGGTCAGCCGCAGCATGCCCTCGGGGACCTCGACCTCGAAGGACACCGACGCCTGGCCCGGCCGGCCGATCGCGGCGCCCAGCAGCTCGGCGCCGTCGACCTGGTCGCGGAAGACGATGCCCTGACCGCTCACGCCGGGCGGCACCTCGTCGCCGAGCGTGTAGACGGCGATCGCCATCTCGCCGTCCGTCTCGGCGGCCGGCACCAGCCGGTAGGACGCCGGCCCACCGGGCGGGACCAGCCGCCACGTCTCGAAGCCCCTCGCGCCGCCGGTCCAGCCGGCGGTGAGCTCGCCGGCCTGCCGGTCGACGAGGCTGCCGGTGACCGGCCCCTCGACCGCGCCTCCCGTACCGGCGTTGACGGTCCAGCTGACCAGCCGGGGCTCGTCGGTCGCCGGCAGGCGCAGGTCCAGCGGCCGGTCGGCCGGGCCCTCGACGCCGCCGGAGAAGTCGTAGGTGAAGCCGTTCGAGACCAGGCTCTCCGGAGCCGTCCGGCCGGCGAGGTCGCGCTCGGAGGCGGGCTCCGGCGGAGCCACCTCCAGCGCGCGGAGGGCGGGTACGGCGAGCACCGCGCCGGCGACGCAGGCCGCCGCGACGACGGCCCGACGACGGCGTACGGCGCGGACGCGCCCGCGGACGGCACCGGCGCGGCCGTGCAGGCCGTCGTCGTGGGCCAGGTCGGCGTGCTCGGCCAGGGTGGTCCTCAGGTCGTCGATCCTCATCGTGCCTCCCCCTCTCCGGGGCCGGCGACGAGCGCCGGGTCGATCCTCAGCTTGGCCAGGGCCTTGCTGGTCTGGCTCTTGACGGTGCCGACGCTGCAGTCGAGGACCCGGGCGGTGTCGGCCTCGGACAGGTCCTCGAAGAAGCGCAGCACCACGACGGCCCGCTGCTTGCGCGGCAGACGCCCCAGGGCGTCCCACAGGTCGTGACGGTGGTCGCTGGCGCCGGCGAAGTCGCCGGCCCCGGCGTCGGGGAGCTCCTCGGTGGGGCGCTCACCGTTCCACTTGCGCCGCCAGGCGCTGGCGAAGGTGTTCACCAGGACGCGGCGGACGTAGGGCTCGGGCTCGCCGTCGATGCGGCCCCAGGCGAACCACGCCTTGGTCAGCGCGGTCTGCAGCAGGTCCTCGGCCAGGGCGTGGTCGCGGGTGAGCAGGTAGGCGAGCCGCAGCAGGCGGCTGGAGCGGGCCTCGACGAAGTCGTCGAAGCCCACCCGTCCGGGGTCGCCGGTCCGCTCCCCGCGCCCGGCCCGGGGCCTGGCCTCGTCGCGTCCGGTGGTCGTCGTGTTCACACCCTCTGTACCGCCCGGCATGGGTGAATGGTTGCCCAGAGCGTCTGGGATTTTCCCTTTCGACACGCCGCCCCAAGATGTGGTCCCACTTTTCGCCGCGGCCCCTACATATGGTGGCGCACGCAGCTGGTTCCCGACGTCAGCCAGACGTCGGGAGGCAAGAGGGAACCCGGTTCGACTCCGGGACTGCCCCGCAGCGGTGAGTGGGAACGACAGCCGTCATGAGCACTGGGCGCGAGCCTGGGAAGCGACGGCCGGTAGGGGTCGACCGAGCGATCGGGAGGCGCGCCCACGAGTCCGAAGACCTGCCAGCGCGCCGGACCCGCCGGGTCCGGTGGTCCGAGGCCTCGTGGGACGGCCGACGGCTGCTGCGTCGCTGCGCCGGGTCACCCTCGGACGTTGCCGTCGTACGCCGTCGCCTGCTCGCGAGCCGGACCCTCCAGGACCGATCTCGCGAGGAGAGAGCATGACGGTCACCGCAGCAACCAGCCCAGCACCCACCCCCTCCCCCCAGGGCCGCACCACGATGCAGGTGCGCAAGAGGAACGGCGACTCCGAGGTCGTCGATCTCAACAAGATCGTGCGCGCGGTCGACCGCTGCGCCGACGGGCTGGTCGACGTCGACCCGATGCGGGTCGCGACCCGCACCATCAGCGGGCTGTACGACGGTGCCACCACCGCCGAGCTCGACCGGCTGTCGATCCGCACCGCCGCCGACATGATCGGCGAGGAGCCGGAGTACTCCCGGCTCGCCGCCCGGCTGCTCGCCGGCTACGTCGACAAGGAGGTCCGCAACCAGGGCGTCGCCTCCTTCAGCCAGTCGGTCGCGCTCGGCCACGCCGAGGGCCTCATCGGCGACGAGACGGCGGCGTTCGTCAAGGACAACGCCCGCAAGCTCGACTTCGCCGTCGACCACGGGGCCGACCGGCGCTTCGAGTACTTCGGGCTCCGCACCGTCTACGACCGCTACCTGCTGCGCCACCCCCAGACCCGCGAGGTGGTGGAGACGCCGCAGTACTTCCTGCTGCGCGTCGCCTGCGGTCTGGCGCAGAGCCCGGCCGAGGCGATCACGTTCTACCGGCTGATGTCGTCGCACGCCTACCTGCCGAGCAGCCCGACGCTGTTCAACTCCGGCACGCGCCACCAGCAGATGTCGTCGTGCTACCTCGTCGACTCCCCGCGCGACGACCTCGACTCGATCTACTCCCGCTACGCCCAGGTGGCGAAGCTGTCGAAGTTCGCCGGCGGGATCGGCATCGCCTTCTCCCGGGTCCGCTCGCGCGGGGCGCTGATCCGCGGCACCAACGGCCAGTCGAACGGGATCGTGCCGTTCCTGCGCACGCTCGACGCGTCGGTCGCCGCGGTCAACCAGGGCGGTCGCCGCAAGGGCGCGGCCTGCGTCTACCTCGAGCCGTGGCACCCCGACGTCGAGGAGTTCCTCGAGCTGCGCGACAACACCGGCGAGGACGCGCGCCGCACCCACAACCTCAACCTGGCCCACTGGGTGCCCGACGAGTTCATGCGCCGCGTGGAGGCCGACGAGCTCTGGTCGCTCGTCGACCCCGACCAGGCGCCGGAGCTGCCCGACATGTGGGGCGAGGCGTTCGACGTCGCCTACCGCCGGGTCGAGGCCGAGGGCCGCTTCGTCAAGCAGGTCAGGGCGCGCGACCTCTACAGCCGGATGATGCGCACGCTGGCGCAGACCGGCAACGGCTGGATGACCTTCAAGGACGCCGCCAACCGCACCTGCAACCAGACCCGGGACACCCCCGGCGGCCCGGTCGTGCACCTGTCGAACCTGTGCACCGAGATCATCGAGGTCTCCTCCGACGACGAGACCGCCGTGTGCAACCTCGGCTCGGTCAACCTCGCCCAGCACCTGGCGTCGGTCTCGGTGCCCGAGAGCCTCGAGGTGACCGAGGCGCTGGACTGGGAGAAGCTGCGCGCCACCGTGCGCACGGCGGTACCGCTGCTCGACCGCGTCATCGACATCAACTTCTACCCCAGCGACGAGGCGGCCGCCTCCAACCCGCGCTGGCGTCCGGTCGGGCTCGGGGTGATGGGGCTGCAGGACGTGTTCTTCGCGCTGCGGCTGCCCTTCGACTCCCCCGAGGCGCGACGGCTGTCGACGCAGGTCGCCGAGGAGATCTACCTGACCGCGCTCGAGGTCTCGTGCGAGCTCGCCCGCGAGAACGGCCCGCACCCGGCGTACGCCGAGACCCGCGCGGCCGGCGGCGTGCTCCAGCCCGACCTGTGGGGCGTCACCTCCTCGACCGTCCAGGACGGCGACGCCCGGTGGGCGCGGCTGCGCGCCGACGTCGCCGAGCACGGGCTGCGCAACGCGCTGCTGGTGGCGATCGCGCCGACCGCGACGATCGCCTCGATCGTGGGCGCCTACGAGTGCATCGAGCCGCAGGTGTCGAACCTGTTCAAGCGCGAGACGCTGTCGGGCGAGTTTCTCCAGGTCAACGCGGCGCTGACGCGCGAGCTCAAGGCGCGCGGGTTGTGGACGCCGGCTGTGCGGGAGGCGATCAAGCGGGCCGAGGGGTCGGTGCAGGGCGTCACCGAGCTGCCCGACGACGTCCGGCACCTGTTCCGGACGGCGTGGGAGCTGCCCCAGCGGGCGTTGATCGACATGGCGGCCGAGCGCTCGGCGTACATCGACCAGAGCCAGTCGCTCAACCTCTTCATCGCCGGGCCGACGATCCCCAAGCTGTCGTCGATGTACCTCCACGCCTGGAAGTCCGGGCTCAAGACGACGTACTACCTGCGCTCGCGTCCCGCCACCCGGATCCAGCAGGCGACGACCTCGGTGGTCGCTCCCCCGTCGTCCGAGCCCGCGTCGGCCGAGCGCGCGTCGGCCGAGCACGCGTCGGTCGAGCCCGTCGAGACCCCTTCGACGTCGGTCGAGCCCGTCGAGACCCAGCTCTGCTCCCTCGAGAACCCCGAGACCTGTGAGGCCTGCCAGTGACCACCACCGAGACCACCACCCCGTCCAGCCCCGCGCTGTCGACCGAGCCCACCGGGATGCTGCTGGACCCGGGGATGAACCTGACGCTGCGGCCGATGCGCTACCCGCACTTCTACGACCGCTACCGCGACGCCATCAAGAACACCTGGACCGTCGAGGAGGTCGACCTGCACTCCGACCTCGCCGACCTCCAGCGGCTCAGCGACGCCGAGCGGCACCTGGTGTCACGGCTGGTGGCGTTCTTCGCCACCGGCGACACGATCGTGGCGAACAACCTGGTGCTCAACCTCTACCAGCACGTCAACTCGCCGGAGGGGCGGCTGTACCTGTCGCGGCAGCTGTTCGAGGAGGCCGTGCACGTGCAGTTCTACCTGACGCTGCTCGACACCTACGTGCCCGACGAGACCGAGCGGCACGAGGCGTTCGCGGCGGTCGACAACATCCCGTCGATCAAGGCGAAGGCGGACTTCTGCTTCCGCTGGATCGACTCGTGCTTCGAGCTCGACGCGCTGCGGACGCGCGAGGACCGGCGGGCGTTCCTGCTCAACCTCATCTGCTTCGCCGCGGTGATCGAGGGGTTGTTCTTCTACGGCGCGTTCGCCTACGTCTACTTCCTGCGCTCGCGCGGCTTCCTCAACGGGCTGGCGTCGGGGACGAACTGGGTGTTCCGCGACGAGTCGATGCACATGGCCTTCGCCTTCGACGTGGTCGACACGGTGCGGGCCGAGGAGCCCGACCTGTTCGACGACGCGATGGCGGCGCAGGTGCGGCAGATGCTGATCGACGGGGTCGACGCGGAGGCGCTGTTCGCCGAGGACCTGCTCGGCGGCGGGGTGGCCGGGTTGTCGGCGGCCGACATGCGCTCCTACCTGGAGTACGTGGCCGACCGGCGGATGGAGCGGCTCGACCTGCCGGTCATCTACGGCTCGGCCAACCCGCTGGCGTTCATGGAGCTGCAGGACGTGCAGGAGCTGTCGAACTTCTTCGAACGGAAGGTGTCGGCCTACCAGGTCGGCGTCACCGGCTCGGTCGGGTTCGACGAGGACTTCTGATCCGTCCGGACCGGCGGGCAGGCAGGTGACCGGCCCAGGGGCGTTCTGGCCCCGGGTCGGGCCGACCTGCCTGCCCGTCGGCACGCCGGCTCTACGCGACGGGCGACGATCGTGCCGTGACGGTGCGTCGACGAACTCCGGATGCCTCGGGCCGAGGGTCCGACGGCTACCGCGGTGCCGTGCGGTCGTGACCGACCGCGAAGGCCGGCGCCGTGCGCGGCGCGAGCCGACGCCGCTGCTGCCACAGCACCGGTCGTCCGTCGCGTGCCCGCGCCAGCACCCACCGCCGCTCGAGCCGGAGCCCTCCGGCCGGGACCGCCGCCGGGTCGATCTCCGGCAGCACCTTCCCGCGGCGACCCGCGAGGAAGCGGCTGCTCGGGTCGGGCAACGGGTTGTCCTCGGGGGCACCGTCGCCCGCGACCCGCAACCTGCCCTGCCGGAACCGCCGGGGCCCACCCGCGGACGGGTCGACCGCCGGGTAGGGGTGCCACGGTCCGGGGGACGGCGCGGTGAGCCGGTAGCCGAGCGGCGGCGTGCCGACCACGCGGTCACCCGCGGCGACCCCGGACGGCGAGCCGACCGTGGCACCGGACGGGCCCGGTGCGTCGTGCCCGTCGATCCGCTCCTCGACGACCCAGAGCAGGTCGGCGTCCTCGTCGACGCCCATCACCACCTGCTCGAGCACGTCGCCGTGGAGGGGCGGCGGCGTGGCGAACCACGCGAGGAGGTCGTGGGGCTCCAGCCCCTTCGTGCGGAACGGCGTCGTCCACCCGTCGGCCTCCCGGCGCCAGCCCTCGCCCTCGGGAGGCCAGAGGTCCCCGAAGGAGTCCCGCACCTGCAGGTCCTCCAGGCGTACGACGTGACCCGGCGGGGTGGGGAGGTTGGCGAGGTACCAGTCGGTGGCGTGACCGGCCACGACGTCGAGGAAGAACAGCGACGAGACGTGGGTGGGGTCGGGCAGGTGCCCGGTCACCGTCCGCTGCGGGTCCTCGAGGGTGAACCAGCCGGGCTCGGGCGCGCCCGGGTAGTCCATCCGGCCGGGCAGACCGCGGAAGCGACGACGGCGGGCGACCGGGGTGAACGGCGTGGCCGGCCCACCGTCGAGCGGGCCGAGATCGAGCGACCACCAGTCGGCCTCGCCGCCGTCGTGCTCGCGCGCGGAGAACGGTGCCGCACCCGCCTGGGGCTCGGCGCTGTGCCAGAGCCCGACCGGGTCCCAGGGGTCGCCGCGTCCTCGGACGGGTCCGGGCAGCAGCACGTCGCCCGCCGCCGCCTCCAGCACCGCCTCGCCCGGCAGCCGCCGGGGGTCGGCGAACGGCCGCCCGGCCGGCGCGCGCAGCGGCGTACGGGAGGCCCGCAGGCGGTACTCCACCGGGCTCGACGCGTCCTCCCCCGCGTGCTCACCCAGCTGCCACTGCCGCGCCAGCATCCACACCGGGTCGCCCACCTCCGCGCGCAGCCCGGCGTCGAGGTCGGCGGCGTCCGGCGGCACCGGCTCGAGGCGCACGTGCAGGCCGCGGCTCCTGCCGCCGAAGACCGGCACGCCCTGCAGCTCGACGCCGCCGCGCTCCCCGGCCGGCAGGTGCAGGCTGGGCAGCAGCGCCCCGACGGAGCCGAGGCGCGAGGGCGGCACGCTGCGGGCGCGGGAGAGCAGCGCGGCCTGGCGCACGACGTCGCGTGCCGTCGCGACGTCGACCTCCTCGCCCTCGCGCGCCGGTACGGCGAGCAGGATCGCCTGGGGAGGCCGGGCGCCCGGGGTGTGGAACGAGAACGCTGCGGTCACGGGTACTTCGCGTGCGGGGAGGGTCTCCGTCCAGGCGTCCAGGACGCCGGTCGCGAGCGGTCCACCCCGCCCCTGCGGACCCACGACGACGTCGGAGACCCGTCCGCCGCCCTCCTCGGGCCGCCCCGTCCAGGGGTCGTCGGACGCGCCGTGCTGCCACGCCCAGCCGAGGGGCACCAGCGTGACCGTGCTGCGCACCCGCCCGAACACCTCGCGCCAGTCGTCGGCCACGTCGGCCCCCACGGGCGGCAGCGTCCGCGCCGGCAGCAGCAGCGGCCCACGGCGTGCCGGTGACCCCGGCGCCGCCCCGGCTCCGCCGCCGAACGCCTGCAGCTCCGCGACCGGGTCCGTGACCGGCAGCGCGACAACGTCGGGGCCGGCACCGTCCGTGGGGACGGGCAGCAGCGCCCGCACCCGCGACGCGGCGACGCCGGCGGGTCCACGGACGCCCCAGCGGAGCGCGCGCCGGGCCAGCGCCGCCGGCAGGTCGGCACGTTCGTCGAGGAGCTCCAGGTCCTCCGCGAGGGCCCGGGCGGCCGCGCGCAGCTCCCGCACCCGGTCCACGAGGTCGTCGCGGGCGTCCGGCTCGAGGTCGGCGCCCGGGGAGCACCGCGCGAGCAGGTCGATGCGCCGGCGGGCCTCGGGCAGCCCGGTCGCGGGCACGACGTCGCTGGGTGCGGCTCCGAGCCGGGCGGCCACCTCGGCCAGCAGGGTGTCGTCGTCGACCGCGACGAGGTCGGCCACGGTCAGGCCGAGGTCCGCCAGGGTCACGCCGGCGCCGCCTGCCGACCAGAGCCAGGCGACGTCGTCCGGGTCGGGCAGCGCGTCGTCGAGGTGAGCCGACGCCGGCGGGCACGCGTCGGCAGGGACCGTGGCTGCACGTGCGGCGGCGACGTCGGGCAGGACCACGTGCACCGTCGTGCGCAGCGGGACGCCACCGGCGGGCGTGGCCGGGAAGCGCAGCGGCGGTGGGGCGGCCAGTCCGGAGGCGGCGTCGAGCGCGACCGCTGCCTGGGCCGCGCCGCCAGTGACGGTGTCGTGCACCGCCTCGGCGACGAGCAGGTCGGCGAGGTCGGCGGGCAGCTCCGCGAGCAGCCCGAACCGCCGGGCCACCTCGCTCTCCGGCGCGAAGCCGGTGTCGGTCTCGATCGTGCCGGCGCGCACGGCGGCGAGCGCCTTCAGCCCGTCGCAGGTACGTCGACCCGCGTCCGTGCGGTGCGCGGGGTAGGCCCGCCGGAATTCGCGCACCTCCGGGTCGCCCGGGAGCAGCCGCTCGATCTCGCGGCCGAGCGCCTCGGCCGGGTGCGCCCCCTCCCGCACCGCCCGGGTGACCCGCAGCGTGAGCCGCACGCGCTCGGAGTCGAGCGCGACGTCATTCAGCCCGGCCGGCGGGAGCCCGTCCTCGTGCTGGGCCACGGCCCGGTCGCGCAGGATGGCCGCGGTCTTGGCCTGGTCGGGCGAGGGGGCCAGGGTGACCCCGCCGCGACCGAGCCCCGGCTGCCCGCGCCACGGCCGGTCGACGTACCCGTAGAGACCGAGCACCCGCGGCGCGTCGTCGCGCAGCCGCAGTCGGCGCCACGCCAGCCCGACGGCCCAGGGGTCGATGCGGTGCGTCGCCGTGTCGACGAGCGCTGCGGTCGCCCGGTCGAGGTCACCGCGCCGGCCCAGGGGGACGACGGCGAGCGTGTGGAGGGCGTCGAGCATCCGGTCGAGGTGCTTCTGCACCCAGGAGGTGTCCCCTCCTGGGGAGGTCCACGCGCTGTTGCCGTGGTCGCGCAGCGTCGGGCCACCGCCCGGGAGCGGTCCGGACGCGCCGTCGGCCGCCCAGACCCCCCAGCGCCACGTCTCGAGGACCGAGGAGCGCACGAGGTGGACGAGGAGGCTGTCCGGCCAGGGGTCACCGAGGCCCTCCAGGCAGATCTCAGGCGTCGCCCCGTCGCGCAGCCGGCCGAGGCGGTGCCACAGCCAGCCGAGCAGCACCCGCAGAGGCTCGTCCTCCAGCCGCGTCGCGAGCACGTCGCGCAGCCGGTCGTCGGAGGTGTTGCCGGCGACCTCGTCGAACATCCGCTCGACGAGGGCCCACTGGTCGGCGGTCGCGGGGTCGTCGCGGCGTGCCCGCGGCTCGGCCGGCGCCTCCAGGACGGGGCTGCGGTGCCCGACGGTGACCGGAGGGTCCGTCGCCCGGCCCACGTCGAGGCCGGCGCGGCCGAAGAGCTCGGTGACCGCGTCCTCCTGCGTGCGTTGGACGTCGGGGCCGAGGTGCCGCACCGGCAGGCTCCACCGCCACGCCCACGAGGGAGAGGTCGGCGTCCGCCCGAGCACCCGGAGCAGGCGCTCGCCGTCGGCCTCGAGCACGGTGTCGTCGTCCTCCCGCGCGAGCCGGGCGACCTCGTCCAGCGCCACCTCGAGCGCCGGCGCCAGACGGTCGTCGACCGGGTGGCCGTCCCCCGCCCCGACGAGCGGGGTGAGCGGGAGCACGCCGTACGGCTGGTCGTCGACGAGCAGCGTGGCCAGCGGGCCCTGCGGGAGCAGGTGGTCGAGGACCCAGCGCCCCAGCTCGTCCGCCGGCCACGCGTCGTCCGGCCCCCACAGGTCCTGGGCGGCGTGCCCCCACAGCGACGGCCACGCCACGCCCACGAGGCCGTGCTGGGCGCCGCGGTGGTCGACGTCGCCACCGACGAGCCGCGGCAGCCCCGCGGGGTCGCCGGTGACGGCGCGGGCCAGGTCCGCCGTGGCCGTCTCGCCGGTGTCGGCCAGCGGCACGGGGACGTCGCGCGGCAGCAGCAGCGCGTGGTGGGCGCGGGGGGTGGGCTGCGGGTGACCGGCGCCGGCGGTCACGTTGGTCGGGGTGCCGGGAGGCAGCAGCGCGGCGTTGCCGGCGTGCGCGTGCGCGGTGAACAGGTCCGCCGCCGGGGTCGTCCCCACCCCGACGACCACGAGGCGGCGGAGGTGCTGCGGCTCGAGGGGCCAGGCACCGAGGTCGATCGTGGTCGCCAGCCCCGCCCGTCGCAGGACCCGCCACGAGGCCCAGAAGACGTTCGTCGCCTCGCCCGTGTCCGGGTCATTGCGCGGCGGCTGGACGGGCAGCGAGCGGGCGCGGGGTCTTAGCGTGTCGAGAAGGTGGTGGCCGGACTCCGTCTCGGCCCAGACCTGCAGCTCCTCGGGTAGGCCCCTCATGGTCGCCGGCGCAGGCTCCACGTCACCACGCGCGACGGCCTCGGCACGGTCGACGGACCAGCCGTCCGCAGCGACCGCGAAGCGGGTGCGCACGAGCCACAGCGCACGACCAGCACCTATTTCTTGTGCGAGCGACTCGAAAGCACGGGCACCCTCGGGCTCGAGCAGCCGCCCGTCGCAGGCGGCCGCGGCCGCCTCGAGGCGGTCGAGCTCGTCGTGACGCACCACCGGGTCGTGGACGTCGACGGACGCCTCGCCGGGGACGACCAGCAGGCGGAGCCGCCAGCCGCCGTCGAGCAGGTCGAAGCGGGTCTCGAGACGGGCGGGCAGGAGCACGCCCACGCTGCCGCTCATCCGGACACCCCCACGGTGGCGGGCCCCTCGAGCAGCACCCGCAACGGCTTGTCCAGGTTGGCCTTCGCCCACGCCGCGCTGTCGGCCGCGGTGACGGTGCGGCCGAACCGGATCCCCTCGGGCATCTCCTGCACGACGACCCAGTGGTCGTCGACGACGTCCGGGTCGCGGTCGAAGGCGAACATCGTGAGGTCCGGTCCCATGGCGGAGACCGAGCGCGGCAGGACCGGTCGCGCGAGGTCGGGCTTCCGGTCGGCGAACCCGGTCCCCGGCGTGTGCGGGGCGAGGAAGAGCAGGGTGCGGGGGTAGCGCCGGAACAGCTCGGAGCGCACCACCACGACGAGCCGCTCGGCCCGCACCCCCGCCGGGGCGTGGGAACCCAGCCGGCTGCCGTCCAGCCACCGCCTCACCGGCTGGACGTCCTCCCCCGCGGTCTCCGGCTCGCCGTCGTCCGGGGCGGCGTCCCAGAACCGGCGCAGCGGCGTGCACCCGACCGCCACCGGGTGCTGGCGCCACGACAGCTCCCCCAGCGCGCGGTGGTTGAGCCCGAGCAGGAACGCCTCGACGAACTCCGGGCACGTGCGCATGGCGACGACCTCGCCGGGCCCGAGGGTCTCGGCCCCCGGCAGCAGCCAGTGCGGCACGACGTCACGCACGTAGGGCCAGGCCGGCAGGTCGATGTCGGGGCAGTCGCGCAGCGGGGCCAGCGGCTCCTCGTCGTCGTGACCGGTCAGGCGGCCGGTCACCCGACGGCGGGCCGACCCCGACGTCGCACCCGCCACGAGCACGTCGACGACCGCCTCGGGCCGGACGCGTCGCGGCGGGTCGGTGGGCTCCACGTCGACCACGATCGGCACCTCGAGCTCGTTGAGCACCCCGCGCAGCGTCCGGTCCACCTCCTCGGCGCTCGTCGCTCCCCCGCTGGTCTGCTCCAGCCGGTGCCCGAGGCCGTCGAGGTGCCCGGCCTCGACCTCCCACGGGTCGGCGCCGGTGGCGATGTCGTCCTTCGGCCGGGCCGGGACCGGCAGGCCCTCGGCGGCGCGCTGCTGCAGCTCGACCTGGCCTCCGGCGTCCCGCAGCCGGTCGCGCCCGACGGCGCGCGCGACCTGGGGGCCGAGCAGCCCGACCGGGTACGCCGCCGACCCCGGCTCGGGCTCGCCCAGCGCGCCAGCGAGGGAGGTGGCGGTGGGGTGGTCGTCGACCGGCAGCCGGTGCGCCGCCGGGCCGAGCAGCCCGAGCTGCGACGCCGGGTCCGCGGGCAGCCGGCGTCGCCACTGCGCCTCGGCGGCGGCGGTCCCGAGCGCCAGGGAGCCGATCAGGTCGGCGGTCCAGCGCCCCTGGCCCCACTGGGCGTCGGCGGCCGCGACGATCTGCTCCTGCAGGTCGATGCCGGCCTGCAGACCGACCCCGGCGATGGCCCGCACCCGCAGGTCGGCGTTGACCTGCGCCGTCCACGGCCACTGCGCGTCCGGCAGCGGCCGGGCCGCCTCGACCTCGGCGCGCACCTCGGCATGCCCCACCCAGGCGTCGCCGTACGCCGGGGGCTGGACGTACTCACGCCCCTGCCGATCCGTCTCGACCGTGAGCACGTCGTGGTCGCGGGCCGGGCTCCCGGGCTCGATCGGGTCCCAGGTGAAGCCCAGCGTGGTGAGGGCGCCCGGGACCTCGACCTCCTCGCCGCCGAAGGCGACCTTCACGGTGCCGACCTCGTCGTTGTCCGCGGCGTGCAGCTGCAGCGCGAGGTCGTCGAACGTGCCCGCGGCGCCGGTGCGGAAGGTCCAGGAGTGGAGGCAGAGCACCTCCGCGGGCGCGCTCCCGTCCCACGCCGGCCCGCCGTCCTTCCACGGCACCACGAGGGCAGCCACGTAGTCGCGGTCCGCCAGCAGCCGTGCGGGGCTCACGACGCGGGAGAAGCCGGAGCCCGCCGACGCTGTGCGGGGTCGCTGCACGTGGGCCCAGAGCCGGACCCGCACGAGGTCGTGGTCGGCCTGGGTGGTGGTGCCCAGGGTCGCCCGGTCGCCGGCGACGGTCACGTCGGAGGGCTCCCCGACGACGAGAGCCAACCACGGGCGGGGCGGGCCGCCGTCGGTGAGGCCGTAGCGCCACGGCAGGTCCTCGGTGGCGAGCTCGACGTAGGGGCAGTGCTCCTCGTCGGCGTCGCGGTCCCCCGGCGGAGGCACGACCTGGCGGATCGCGCCGGGCTGCAGCGCCCGGACGTCGGCGGGCCCGGGCTGGGCGAAGCGCAGCAGGCTCGGCACCGACTCGCGGTCGTCGCGCAGCTCGAAGGCGACGTCGGTGGTCGGACGCCCGCCGACCGGCGCCGCCCCGGCACCGCCCCGGCGCGACCACGCCGCGAAGGCCAGCTCCTCGATCACGGCGCCCCCCAGACGTCGGCGACGGAGAAGGCCGGCTCGCCCAGCGGCAGCGCGACGGCGTCCCGGCCTGCGGCCCGGTCCGTCGCGGCGTCCACCACCGAGGCCGTCCACGACCGGGCCTCGTCGGCGCGGTCGGGTCGCGCAAGCTCCCGCACCGACCAGGCCTCCGGCCCCACCGAGAGCCGGGCGTCCTTCAACCGGGTCTCGGCCGGGCCCTGGCTGGCGGCCAGGCGGGACAGCAGCGCCGAGCTGAGGGCGAGGGTCGTCGCGCTGGGCAGGCGGTCCCCGGGGGCGAAGACGTTGCGGTAGTCCAGGGTGGCGTCACGCGCTGCAGCGGCGCTCGGCAGCAGCGGCACCTCGACGCCGGACGGCAGGTCCTCGAAGGCCGGCAGCGACAGCAGCTGGTCGCGATCGGCGTCACGGAAGGAGGCCGGGGCGAAGGGCGCCACGACGCCGGCGGTCCCGCCTGCGGCGAGGTTGGCGACGCCCACCCGGGTGGTGCGCCCGACGCGCCGACCCTGGACGCGCTGCAGGTCGTGGTCGAGCGGCGCGAGGGTCTGGCTCCACCGGACCGCTCCCAACGGGTGGACGACCGCGACGCCCTCTGCCGTCCGGCTCGGGGCGTCGAGCACGACGTGCGGGTCGTGGCCCGCCGTACCGCTGATGTTGGCAGGCACCACCTCGGCGGCGAGCGCGGCCGCGACGCGCTCGGCCAGCGGGGGTTCGGGAGCCCGGTCCGACGAGCCGAGCACGAAGCGGTCGTTCCACGAGGCCTTGGCGCCCATGAAGCTGACCCGCACGCGGCCGCGCACCACGACCGGGCCGGGGGCGTCGAGCGAGCCGTGGAAGTCGACGCCGGCGAAGTCGATCCCGAGCGCCTCGATCTCCACGCCGCCGTGCAGGTCGACGTGCAGGTGGAAGGGGTCGAGCTGGGCGATGGCGTCGAAGGACAGGAAGCCGTGCGCGGAGAGGATCCCGACGTCGAAGCCGATCTCGAAGCGCGCGCCGGCCTGGAACGTGCCGCCGGTGAAGGCGAGGTAGCCCTCGAAGCGGAAGGTCAGCGGCAGCGGGATGCTCGGGCCGAACGAGATGCGCCGCTGCTCCGGGAGGCCAGGCACCTGGGTGCGGTAGCCGGGGTAGAAGCCGCCGAGGGTGAACAGCGTGTACGCCGGCCGCGCGGTCGAGATGCGCATCGCGGCGGTGCCGCCGGCACGGAAGATCCCCATCACCCGGCCCTCGACGACGGCGAGGTCGACGGCGTAGTAGCCGCGCGGGACGTCGATCTCGCCGAGCAGGTCGAGGCGCAGGTCGAGCATCGGCGGGATCGCCACCGCGCCCCGTCCGAGCACGAGCACGCGACCGCGGGGCAGCTCGAGGAGCAGCACGAGGGAGATGCGCAGCAGGGAGGCGCCGCCGACCTGCAGCCAGGTCAGCTCGACCGACGGGCCCACGACGACGCTGCCGGAGCGGCTCGTGAAGGTCTCGCGCACGGCGGGCAGGAGGCGGTCGCCGGCGCTCGGGTCGGCGGGGAAGAACAGCGCGAGCGCGGTCCCCTCGCGCAGCCGGCGGCGCAGGACGTCGGAGTCGACGCCGACGTTGACGCCGACGACGCCGCCCAGGCTGGAGATCTCGAAGCCGAAGCCGAGCTGGATCCCGGGGGTGAAGCGGGCGCCGAGGATCGCGACGAACGAGACGGTGCCTCCGTCGACGGCCAGGCGTCCGAGCGCGCCGGCGGCGATCGCGCCGGCGTTGAAGGACAGGTGCCCCGTCGCGCCGCGGCGGTCGGCGTCGACCAGGAAGCCGCCGCGCAGCTTGGTCGGGCCGGCGTCGAGGGCGCCGGCGAGGCCGCTGGCCGGCAGAAGGCCCACGAGCAGGGCCTCGCCCTGCGCCCGGGCGGTCGTCACGGCGGTGTGCTGGGCGCGCATCGCCAGGGGGCCCAGCGGCGCCTCCGTGCGCCAGCCGGCGAGCATGCGGGGGTCGCCGTCGAAGATGGTGCGGGCGAGCCCGGCGTCGAGGCCGGGGATCGGCGGCAGGGCCAGGGCCTCGCCGATCAGGCGCTCCGCGTCGGCTCGGGTGCCGCCGGCGACCTGCGCGAGCTCGGTGCGCCACTGCTGCAGCGCCGCCTGCACCTGGCCGGCGGCGGCGGCGCGGACCTGCTGCGCCGCGGCCTCCAGACGGACGCGCGCCGTCGCCGGGTCGGGCGCCGCAGCAGCCAGCGCTGAGACCAGCAGGGGCAGCCCCTCAGTCACTGCGTCCCCCGGCGGTCGAGCCGGGGGCGATGGTCGAACTTCCTACCCGCATGCGACTCCCCTCGTGGGACGCCCGAGCCGCCGTTCCTTTACTTTCCCAGCATTCGCACCGGCCCCGGAGGGTCGCAATGGTCCGAAGTGACCAGAAGCCCGGCTCGCGGTGAGTGCGTTGTTCCCTTTGCCCGATCTGCTCGGGCCGGGAGGTCGCTCAGCGCTCCTCGAGCCGCTTCTTGCGGATCACCTCGACGACGTCGAGGTGGCTCTCACGGCGCCACTCGGCGACCCGTTCGAGGTCCTGCCACAGCTCGGAGCTGCTGTGGCCGAGCCGCTTGTGGTGCCACACGAGCGCGTCGCCGGCGTAGTCGACGTACGCGATCTCGCGGGCCTCCCGGATCGCGGTGAGCGCCTCGACCGCGTCCCACCCCTGGTGCAGTAGGACGGCGAACCCCAGCGACGGCCCGCGGTTGATGCCCATGTGGCAGTGGGCCAGCACGATGCCGCCGGCGTCGATGGCCTCGACGGCGAAACCGACCGTGGTGTCGAAGAAGTCGGCCGCCACCCGCTGCCCGGCGTCGTCGATGCCGTGGTGGAGGTAGCCGACCTCCGGCGCGAGCTCCGCCACCAGGTCGGCGTCGTTCGCCTCCACACGGACGTCGACGATGTGCGTCACCCCGGCGGCCACGAGCTCCTCGAGCTGACCGGCCGCCATCGACTGGTCGAACGACAGGTCTCCCCCGACGAGCAGCTGCGGAGTGACGAAGTGAGCGTTGGCGTGACGCAGGCTGGGCAGGCTCATGACAGGACACGTTCCCCTCGCGACGGCGGGCGACACCACGGGCACCGGTCCCGCGGCCCCGCCGGATGGATCCGACGACGGTGGGTACCGCCAGGTCCACCCCCCCGAGGAGAACCCATGACGGAGCGACTGGTCGCGGACCTGGTCGTCGAGCGGTTGCGTGCCTGGGGCGTCCCCCGGGTCTTCGGCTACTCCGGTGACGGCATCAACGGCGTCATGGGTGCGCTCAGGCGCGCCTACGGCGACCCCGCCTTCGTGCAGGCGCGCCACGAGGAGACCGCCGCCCTCATGGCTGTCGGGCACGCCAAGTACACCGGCGGCGTCGGGGTCGTGGTCGCCACCCAGGGCCCCGGGGCGGTCCACGTCCTCAACGGCCTGTACGACGCCAAGCTCGACCACCAGCCCGTCGTGGCGATCGTCGGCCAGCAGCCCACGACCGCCCTGGGGGCGGAGTACCAGCAGGAGATCGACCTCACCAGCCTCTTCAAGGACGTCTCGGCGCAGTTCCTGCAGATGGTGCTGGCGCCCGAGCAGGCCGCCATGGTCATCGACCGGGCCTTCCGCACCGCGCTGGCGACGCGCTCGCCCTGCGTGGTCGTGCTGCCCCACGACGTGCAGGTCGCGCCGGCACCGGAGGAGCCGCCCCACACCCACGGCGTGATGGTCACGACCCCGGAGTGGCGCAAGCCGCGGGTGCTGCCGCTCGAGACCGACCTGGCCGCCGCCGCCGAGGTGCTCAACGCCGGCGAGCGCGTCGCGCTGCTCGTCGGCCAGGGCGCCAAGGACGCGACCGCCGAGGTGCGGGCCGTCGTCGACCGGCTGGGCGCCGGTGTCACCACGAGCCTGCTCGGCAAGCCGTGGTGGGACGAGACCGCCCCGGACAGCTGCGGCGTGATGGGTCACCTCGGCACGACCGCGTCGGGCTGGCTGATGCACCACTGCGACACCCTGCTCATCGTGGGCAGCCACGACCCGTGGACCGAGTTCTACCCCGAGCCCGGCCAGGCCCGGGCGGTGCAGGTCGACATCGACGGCCGTCACCTCGGCAACCGCTACCCGGTCGAGGTCGGGCTCACCGGCGACGCCGCCGAGACGCTGACCGCCCTGCTGCCGCTGCTGGAGGAGAAGTCCGACCGGTCGTGGCACGGCGAGGTCCGCGAGCAGGTGGAGCGCTGGCACGCCCTCGCCGAGGAGCGGGCCGCGATGGCCGCCAGGCCGCTGAGCCCCGAGCTCGTCGTACGCGAGCTGTCGCCGCGGCTGCCCGCCGACGCGCAGGTCAGCGTGGACGTGGGCTCGATCGTCTACTGGTACGCCCGCCACCTCACGCTGCCCGACGGCGTGCCCGCGCACCTGTCCTCGACGCTGGCGTCGATGGGCTCGGCGCTGCCCTACGGCCTGGCCGCGAAGCTGGCCGACCCCTCCCGGCCGGTCGTGGCGCTGGCCGGCGACGGTGCGATGCAGATGAACGGCCTCGCCGAGCTCATCACGGTGGCGTCCCGCTGGCAGGACTGGGCCGACCCGCGCTTCGTGGTGCTGGTGCTGCACAACCAGGAGCTGGCCGAGGTCACCTGGGAGCAGCGCGAGACCGAGGGGGACCCGCGCTACCCCGTCAGCCAGGCGCTGCCGGCCTTCCCGTACGCCGAGTACGGGTGCCTGCTCGGGCTCGAGGGGATCCGGGTCGACGACCCGGCCGACGTCGGGTCCGCCTGGGACCGGGCGCTCGCCGCCGACCGGCCCGTCGTGCTCGAGGCCGTCGTGGACCCCGACGTGCCGCTGCTGCCGCCGTGGCCCGCGGGCGAGGCGATGCTCGACTCGTTCCGCCGCGGGCTCGACCAGGAGGGTGCCGACGGGACGCACGCCCGCGACCTGCTGGACCGCCATGCCGCCCAGGAACCCACCTGGTAACCCGGTGGTCGAGCTGATCCCGGTGGTCGAGCTGATCCCGGTGGTCGATCTCGACGAGCTCGATCCAAGGAGCAGCGAGCGCCAGCGAGCGCCGTCGAGACCTCAGGTGCCGGCGACGACGAGCTGCCCCCGGTGGTCGAGCAGCGAGCGCCAGCGAGCGTCGTCGAGACCTCAGGTGCCGGCGACGACGAGCCCGCTCTCGTAGGCGATGACCACGCACTGGGCGCGGTCGCGCGCCTGGAGCTTGAGGAACAGCCGGGAGACGTGTGTTTTCACCGTCAGCGGTGACAGCACGAGCTCCTCGGCGATCTCGTGGTTCGACAGCCCGCGGCCGACCAGGGCCAGGATCTCCCGCTCGCGCGGCGTGAGGTCGGCGAGCCGGCCATCCCGCCGGTGGTCGAGCTCGTCGATACCCCGCTGGTCGAGCCCGTCGTCACCCTGGTGGTCGAGCCTGTCGAGACCCCCGACGAACGCCTCGACCAGCCGCCGCGTCACTCGCGGCGCCAGCAGCGCGTCGCCCCCCGCGACCGTGCGCACCGCCTCGATGAGCGCGGCCGGCTCCATGTCCTTGAGCAGGAACCCCGACGCCCCGACCCGCAGCGCCCCGAAGACGTAGTCGTCGAGCTCGAAGGTCGTCAGCACCACGACCCGGGTGTCGGCCAGCCGCGGGTCGGCGACGATGCGCGCGGTGGCCTCGAGCCCGTCGAGGCGCGGCATCCGGATGTCCATGAGCACGACGTCCGGCTGGGTCTCGAGCGCCCGGGCGACCGCCTCCTCGCCGTCGGCGGCCTCGGCAACGACGGTGATCTCGGGCTCGGCGTCGAGCAGCACCCGGAAGCCGGAGCGCACCAGCGCCTGGTCGTCGACCAGCAGGACGCGGATCACCGAACCGCCGATCCCTGCGCGGAGGGATCGGGAGCGCGTACGTCGTCCAGCGGCTCGACCGGGCGATCGGTCTCGCCGGCCGCGTCTGCGGTGAGCGGCAGCGACGCCCGCACCCGCCACCCGCCCTCCGGCGTGGGGCCGGCGTCGAGCGTGCCACCGGCCGCGGCGGCCCGCTCCCGCATTCCCTGGACGCCATGGCCGCTCCCGGGTGTGGGCTGTCGTCCGGGGGCGGGGGCGTCGTTCTCGACCTCCACGCGCAGCCGCGCGCCGTCGCGACGTACGGTCACGCGAGCGCCCACGGAGCCGGCGTGACGCATGACGTTGGTGAGCGCCTCCTGCACGATGCGGTACGTCGCGGCGCCGACCGTGCTCGCCCCAGCCCTCGATCCGGCCGTGAGAGCCGGATCCACGTCGAGGTCGACGGTGACCCCGGAGGTGGCGAGCACGGCGACCAGATCGGGCAGCTGGTCGAGGCCGGGCGTGGGTGCGACCGGGGCCTCGGCGTCGCCCGCACGCAGCACGCCGAGCGTCGTACGCAGGTCGGCCAGCGCCTCGCCGCTGACCTGCTTGATGTGGCGGAAGGTCTGGCGGTTGGTCTCCGGGTCAGGGTCCTGGACGTGGGCGGCGACGCCGGCCTGGACGTTGATGGCGACCAACGAGTGGGCGACCATGTCGTGCAGGTCGCGGGCGATGCGCAGCCGCTCCTCGTCGACGCGGCGCTTCGCCTCCTCCTCGCGGGTCCGCTCGGCCGTCTCGGCCCGATCGACGAGCGCCTCCTGGTAGGCGCGGCGGTCGTGCGCGGCGGCGCCCAGGGCGAGCGGCAGGAACACGAAGGCCAGGTTCTTGAAGGTCTCGAAGGACAGCAGCCCGTGGTCGCTCGCGACCGCGAGGTTGGCCAGCACGGCGGGCGCGACGAGCGAGGCGGCGAGGACCGCCCGCCGCCGGTCGGCGACCACGGCGTAGGAGTATCCCGCGACCATGCTGGGGATCGGGATGGTCTGGTGGATCGGGATCACCATCTGCAACGGCACCAGCGCCAGCATGCTCAGCGCCAGCGCCCACCCGGGCCGGCGGCTGCGCAGCAGCGCGACCGGCAGCACGGCGAGCACGATGACCGCGACCGCGGCCGGGGTGGTGTCGGCGTCGGAGTCGGTGTCCAGCGCCAGCTCGCGCAGCATCGCCGTGGCCAGGACCACGGCGATGCCGACGTCGACGAGGAAGGGACGGAGCCGGTTGCTCATGCGCCGACGCTAGTCGCCGGCCCGCGCCCGGTCATCCTCCTCAGGGAGTAGGTACGAGCTCGCGCTCGGCGGGCGGCGCGCTCTCCTCCCGGAAGCCGATGCGGTCGTGCAGCCGGCGCAGCGGCATCGGCGCCCACCAGTTGTACTTGCCGAGCAGTCCCATCAGTGCCGGCACCAGCAGCGACCGGACCACGAACGCGTCGACCAGGACGCCGAAGGCGGTGGCGATCCCGATCTGCTGGATGAAGGAGATCGAGCTGGTGGCGAAGGCGCCGATGGCGACGGCCAGCAGGATCGCGGCCGCGGTGACGACGGCGCCGGTGCGCTGCAGGCCGATGGAGACCGACTCCCGCTCCCCCTCGCCGGCGTCGCGCAGCTCCTTGATGCGGCCGAGGAGGAAGACGCCGTAGTCGGTGGAGAGGGCGAAGACGAGCGCAGTGGCGACGAGGAAGTCGGTCGGCTCGATCCCGCCGTTGGGCGTGTAGCCGAGCACGTCGGTGAACCGCCCGCCCTGGTAGACGAACACCAGTGCTCCGAGCGAGGCGCCGACGGTGAGCGCGTTCATGATCACCGCCTTGATCGGCAGCACGACCGAGCCGGTCAAGAGCCAGAGCACGATCATGGTCAGTCCGACAAGAAGTCCGGCGGCGAGCGGCAGGGCGTCGGCGATGGCCTGCTGCTGGTCGACGAAGTCGGCGGCCGGCCCGGCGACCTGGGTCTCGAAGGGCGCGTCCAGGGCGCGCACCTCGGTGACGAGGTCCTGCGCCTGGGCGTCGTCCGGCTCCCCGGTGACGGCCACGTCGAGCTGCCACAGGTCCGGTCCGAGCCGGACGGGCTCGGCGACCGTGGCGACACCGGGCAGGGACGCGACCTGCTCGGCGTACGACGTGAGGCCGGCGGAGCCTGCGCCCGTGCCGTCGGTCTCGATCGCGACGGTCATCGGGCTGGTGCCGCTGTCGGGGAACTCGGCCTCGACGGCGTCGGAGACGGCGCGGGCGCTGGCCTCCGGGGGCACGACGGACTCGTCGACCGGCGTCCAGACGGCGGAGAGGGCCGGCAGGGCGAGGCCGAGCATGACGAGCATGGTCGTGGCCGCGACGGCGCCGGGGCGGCGCATGACGGCGTGGGAGAGGCGGTACCACCGGCCCTGGCCGTCGGTGCCCGTGCCGCGGGAGCGGCGCATCAGCTTGGCGCCCCAGAGGCCGAAGACCATCGGGGAGACCAGCAGGGCCGCGAGCGCGGCGACGACCGCCACGACGGCGCCGGCGATGCCCATCGACTTGAGGAAACCGAGGGGGAAGACGGTGAGGGTGATCATCGCGACCGCGACCGTGGCGGCGGAGAAGACGACCGAGCGGCCGGCGGTGCGCATGGTGACCGCGATCGCGTCGGGGCCGGCGCCGCGGCGCGCGACCTCCTCGCGGTAGCGGGTGAGGAGGAAGAGCGTGTAGTCGATGGCGAGGCCGAGGCCCAGCCCGATGACGAGGTTGAGGGCGAAGATGCTCAGGCCGTAGACCTGGTTGATGCCCTGGAGGGCGAGGAACGTGCCGAGCACGGTCGTGATGCCGACGACGAGCGGCATGAGGGCGGCGCGGCCGCCGAAGAAGATCAGCGACAGCACGATGAGGAGCGGGAAGGCGAAGGTCTCGGCACGGGCGAGGTCGGACTCGACGGTCTCGCCCAGCTGGGTGCCGCCGACGGTCCAGCCGCCGACGGTGACGTCCGGGTCGTCGGCGTACGCCTCGACAACGGCGTCGGCGACCTCGCCGTCGTCCGCCCCCGCGGCGAGCGTGCCGAGGACGAGCGAGCGCGTGCCGTCCTCCGAGACGAGGCCCGATCGGGCGCCGGGCGGGGCGTTGGCGGCGGAGACGACGCTGCTGATGCCGTCGACGGCTCCGAGCCGCTCGGTGGCCGACTCGACCTGGGCGGGGGTGGCGGCCGGGCCGTCCTCCTCCCCGACGAGCAGGACGACGCCCGGCGACGGCGCCTCGCCGGTGGCGGCGGAGATCGCCTCGACGGCGGCGGCCGACTCGGCGTCGGCGGGGAGGAAGCCGCCGTCGTCGTCGAGGGCGCCGGCGACTGAGCCGCCGAAGAACCCGGCGAGGACGACGAAGAGCAGGAGGCCGGCCAGGGACCGGCGTGGGTGGCGACTGAGGGTCTGCGTCAGGGAGGTCATGGACCCACCGTCGCGGCGCGGGGTGGTCGCCCGCGTCCGCCGTGAGGAGGCAGTCGGGCGGGTGCCTACTCCCGGGGGTGTACGCCGTCGGGTGTGCTGCCGGCGCGGTCGTGACCGTCCCGGGTCACTGGCGGGGCGCAGCCGTGGGCATCCTGCGTCAGGGGGCGGGGCACGGTGCTGCGCGGTCGGTCCGGGCGTTGGCCCGGGACCGGTCGTCGCTCGCGCGCGGCTTCTCGCGGACGCGCTCGCGGGGCTGCTCGACGCAGCTGTCCGTCTCAGGCTCCAGCTGACCGGTGAAGAACTCTCCGAGCTTCTCACCGAGCGGGGGCAGCACCGTCGGGGCCGCCGCCGCGGCGCCGAGGGTGAGGGCGGTGACGACGAGGGTGCGCGACAGCGTGCGAGCGGCCTTGCGTCGCTTCGTCCGCTTGGCGTCGGGGGCCGGGCCGGCCAGGACGACCGGCGCCACGGGTGATGGCGCGGAGGGCAGCGAGCTCGGCATCAGGCTCGGGGCCGGCGTCGCCATCGGACTCGGCGTCCGACCGGGCGACTGGCTCGGAGCGGTGCGCGGCTCGGTCGCCGACCGCAACTGCCGGTCGAACTGCTTCGCCACCTCCTTGACCCGGGCGCTGACGAGGAGCGGCGGTCGTGAGGTCAGCATGCGCCGGAGGTTCGAGGTCGAGCAGATCATCACGCCGCCCATCGAGCCCGAGAGGTTCTCGTCCCGCGCGAAGCACAGGACCGGGCGGACCAGGCTCGCGTACGCCGGCGCCAGCTCGGCCACCGCCAGCGCGGCGTCGGCGGCGGCCGCCACGGTCCGCTCGCGGGAGCGGCCGTCCTGGCGCAGCACGGCACCCTCGACGGTCAGGCGTCCGGCCCAGTTCTTGGTGTCGATGACGAAGATGCCGCCCGGCCCGATGACGACGTGGTCGATGTTGGCCAGCCGCCGTCCGGGCCAGCGCACATCGTGCAGGACGACCCAGTCGCGGCCCAGGCGCGACAGCGCTTTCGCCGTACGGGCCTCGCCGTCGGCGCCCTTGTCGAACATCTCCGCGCGCCGCTGCAGACGGGCGGCGCGCTCCCGCACCCGCTGCGCCTCGTTCCGCGCTGAATCCCCCGCACCCATGTAGCCGCCCCTCTCCCAGGACACCAGACTAAGGCGACAATTCGTCTTCAGGCCGACGGATCGCTGAGAGCGAGCCGAGCAACTTCTCCCCCTGCGTCCGCGGGTGGTCGAGACGCGGACCCCTGCCGGTCTCACCTGGTCCAGCCCGCAGCCTTTCGCCTCTGCCGCCCCCGTGGCGTGCGGCGTAGCGTCGAGACGCCCTTCTGGGGTGAAGGGCGGGACAGAAGGGGAAGCACATGTTCGTACAGGTGATCCAGGGACGCGTGTCTGACGCCGCGGCGATGCGCGCGCAGATGGACCGGTGGAGCTCGGAGCTGGCGCCTGGCGCGACCGGGTGGCTCGGCAGCACGACGGGAGTGACCGAGGACGGGACCTTCGTGGCACTCGCGCGTTTCGAGTCACCCGAGGCCGCGCGGGAGAACAGCGACCGCCCGGAGCAGACCGCGTGGTGGGAGGAGACCGCGAAGCTCTTCGACGGCGAGCCGGAGTTCCACGACGGCACCGAGGTGGACGTCGACCTGACGGGCGACCCGGACGCGGCCGGCTTCGTGCAGGTCATGCAGGGACGCACGAGCGACCCCGCCCGGGCCCGGGAGGTGATGAACGACGACTCCATCGACTTCGAGAAGTACCGCCCCGACATCCTCGGCTCGATCAACGTCCAGCACGACGGCGACGCGTGGACGATGGCGCTCTACTTCACCTCAGAGGAGGAGGCGCGCGAGGGCGAGAGCAAGGAGCCGCCGCCGGAGATGGAGAGCATGATGAAGGAGCTCGAGTCGTTGTCGCTCGGGGAGCCGAGGTACTTCGACCTCAAGGACCCCTGGCTGCACTCCCCCGGCTGACCGGTTGGCGCTGTCCGTCAGATCCCGAGCTCGCGGGCGACGGCGTCGCCGCCGATCTCACGGACCCGCTCCGGCTCGCCCACCACGACGAGCTGGTCGGTGGCCCGGGACATGCCGACGTACAGCTTCTCGCGGACGCGCTCGTGGTCGCGGCCCTCGTTGACGCAGAGCACGACGGCCGGGCGCTCGAGCCCCTTGCAGCCGAGGACGTGGCCGTAGAAAACCATCTCCTCGTCCCAGAACCCGTCCCAGTAACCCTCTTGGCCCCACTCCTCGGTCTGCTCGACCTGGACGGGGTGGCGGCTGCCGGTGGTGATGAGGGCGACGTGCTGCGGCTGCCAGCCGGCGTCGAGCAGCCGGTCGACCTCCTCGTCGGCGAGCTCGATCACAGCCTCCGGGGAGTCGGCGGCGACGAAGCGTACGTCGACCCCGGTGCCGCCACGCGAGTACATCCGGCTCGGCGCGAGCGGTCCGAACGACTCGTGGATCTGCCGCGTGTTGCGCAGGTTGTGGTCGAGCACCAGCGGCACGAGCTCGACCGGCGGGCGGCCGAAGCGGGCGAAGAGGCGCTGGTTCTCGTCGGAGTAGAGGAACAGCCCGCTGGCGGCCTCGTCGCGCAGCGCCTTGATGACCGGCTGCCACCAGAGGTCGGCGAAGTCCTGAGCCTCGTCGACGATGATCGCGTCGTAGCGGTCGTGGTCCGGGAGGTTCGCGGCGAGGCGGTCCATGGTCTGCGGCAGCTCGACCTCCCAGAAGTCGCTGCGCTGGCGGTCGGTCTCAGCCGGGGCGCCCCACTGCATGCCGAACTCGTGGAAGGTGCCCACGAAGGCGGGGCGGTCCTTGCGGTGCCAGGTGGAGACCTCCCGCTTGAGGAAGGTGGCCAGGCCGATGGAGTAGCAGATGACCGCCACCCGCTGCGCCGGTCGGTCACCGCGGCCACGGGTCAGCTCCTTGGCCTGCTGCAGCGCGAGGATCGTCTTGCCGCTGCCGGCGCCGCCGCGGATCTCGACGCGGTTGAGCAGCCGGGTGACACGCAGCAGCGTGGCCTGCTCCTGGGTGAGCCGGTCGGCCTCGGCGGCCCGCTCCTCGGCCTCGGCGACGACGTCGAGTGAGGTCGGGACGGGGCCGTCGAGGATCTCCGCGATCAGCTCGACGTCGTCGTACGTCGGGGCGGGCTGGCCGTGGGCGAGGCGGCGGGCGTTCTCCGCGAGCCGGCCGGCCAACGGGCCCTGGTCACCCCGGTCATGCAGGGCATACCTCGGCAGGTCGGCGACCTCGAAGTCCTCGGCGAACGCGGAGAACGGGGTGGCCACGCCGTGCGCCCAGGCCACGCGCCGGCCGCGGGTCCAGCGGTGGTTGCGCTCGACGTACTGGCGCAGGGCGTACTTCGTGCTTCGCGCCTGGCTGACCGGGTCGACGGGGGTGTCACGACCGTGGCGCTGCACGATCCAGCCGTCGTCCCAGCGGATGTTGCCGCCCTTCACCTCGAGGACGAGCACGCCGACCTCCGGCATGAGCACGACGAGGTCGGCCTCGTGGTCCTTGCTCTCGTCGGTCAGCCGGAGGTTGGCCAGCAGCACGTCGTCGTCGCCGAGGGTGTCGCGCAGCCGCTCCCACACCTTGCGCTCGGACGCGGTCGTGAAGGCGGGGTCCTCCGGGATCAGCCGTGGCATGGCGCCGACCCTGCCACGCCTCTGCGGCCCGTGCCGGGCTTCCTCACGAGCAAGCCGCGTCGGCGATCGTGAGGTGCAAGGCCTGGCGCAGCAGCTGTCGCTGGCGCAGCAGCAGCTCCTCCTTGCGGTGGTCGACGTGGCTGCCGCGCCCGGTGGCGAGCACCCGCCGGACCCGGGTCAGCTGGCTCTGCGTGCCGCGCAGCAGCGAGGCGACCGTGTCCTGGTCGCGGCCACAGACCTCGCCCACCATCGCGGGGTCCAGCGGCAGGGTGTCGCCCGACAGCTCTCCCTTGACGAGCTCGGTGAGCGTGGCCACCGCCTGCTTGCGGCGATGGCGCGCCTGCTCGACCGAGGCGGCCTCGAGGGTCTCGGTCAGGGTCCGGATCGCCTCGTCGAGCGCGACGCGGAAGTGCGCGACCTGGTTGCGGACGTGGACGTCACTGAACGGCGCGCAGTCGATGCGCAGGTGCGCCATCACGGTGGCGTCGACGATGGTGTGCTGCACGAGCGCGTCGCGGCGGTTGAGCCGGTTCACCTCGAGCAGCGCCAGGCTCGTGTCGCTGACGTCGGCGGCGACGGTCGCAGTCAGGTCGAGCGCCGGCGCGTCCGGCGCCGGCAGCACCCAGAACGCGCCGTGGTCGCTGGGGACGAGGAAGTCGCCGTCGGAGTCGCGGTGGGGCGGCTGGCCCAGCAGCTCCTCGAGAACGGTGGCGGTCAGGTCGCGCAGCGCGTCGGGCGAGTCGACGATCGCGACCATCGGCGCCGCGGCCGGCGGTGAGACCGGGGCCGCAGCGTGCTCGTGGGGCGCGTCGGGCAGCAGTCCGTCGGCGGTCAGGAACGCCGGGTGCGCGACGCCGTACGCCCGTCGGAACGCGCGAACGGTCATGTCGGCCAGGTGCTCGGCGTCCTCGGCCAGCAGGTCGACGTACCAGTTGGCCGAGCCGCTGTCGGGCTCGTCGCCGGCGCCGTACGTCGGGTGGTTGAACCCGAGGCTCTCGAGCTCGCGCTCACCGCCCGGGTTGAGCCGGCGCGTGGCGTCCAGGTAGTGGTTGCTGACCGCTTCGGCGCGGATCGTCAGCCCGGGGGTGGTCTCCCAGGCGCAGAACTGCACGTACGGCGATGCACCGTCGAGCTCGACCGCCTCGAGCGACTCGATGATGGCCAGGTCGTCCGCGGTCATGCCCGCCAACCGCTCGGCGAGCGCCGCCTCCAGCTCGTCCCACGCCGCGTCGGCGGAGGACTGGAAGTCCGGCCCGGTGCTGTTCTCTCTCGTCATGCTCGACCCCCGTCGGTTGGTGTTCCCTGGTGCGTCTCCGACGCTAGAGAGCCCCCCCGACACAAAGATCGTGGGCGGGGCGGGGGCTTCACGGCACGATGGGCTGGTGGCTTCCTCCTCCCCCGTCTCGTCCCTGCTCGACGCCTGGGTCGCCGACGGGCGCGAGCCGGGCGGCGCGGTCTGCGTGGTGCGGGAAGGCGAGCCGGTCGTCGACCACGTCGCCGGCACCCGCGACGGCGTACGCCCCTGGGAGCCGGACACGCTGGTCATGACCTACTCCGTCGCCAAGCCCTTCGCCGCCCTCACCGTGCTTGACGTGGTCGCCTCGGGTGGGCTGTCGCTGGAGACGCGCGTCGCCGAGCTGTGGCCGGAGTACGCCGCCCGCGGCAAGGAGGGGACCACGGTGCGGCACGTGCTGAGCCACGGCGCCGGCCTTCCGTGCTTCCCGGAGGCCGCGGCGTCCCTGGCCTTTGACGACGAGGCGAGGCTGACCGGGCTGCTGGCCGACGCGGCACCGGACCACGCCCCGGGAGACGCGGTCGCCGAGCACGCCCTGACCTACGGGCACCTGTGCGCGGCGCTGGTGCGAGCCGCGACGGGCGAGGACCTCGCCGACCGGTTCGCGCGCATCGCGGCCGAGCACGGTTGGGACCTCCACCTGCGTGTGGCCGACTCCGATTTGGGGCGCGTGGCCGACGTGGTCGCGCTCGACGGGTGGCCGGAGGTGTACGCCGACGACCCGCGGTGGGGTCCCGCGCTCGGTCGGCCACCGGGGCTGCTCGACCCGGACGTGCTCAACTCGGCCCGCTTCCGCGGCTGCTCGTTCCCCGCGATCGCGATGCACGCCAGCGCCCGCGGGCTGGCGCGCTTCTACGCCGACCTCATGGCGCCGGGTGGTCCGGTCGAGCAGCGCCTGGGACGCGAGCTGAACGCGGCGTACGTCGGCCCCGCCGCCAGCGGGCACGACCGGATTCTGGACCGCGAGGTCACCTGGACGCTGGGGTTCCAGGTCGACGACGAGGACATCGGCATGGGCGGCGCCGGCGGCTGCTCGGCCTGGTGGTCGTTCCGCGGCAGGTACGCCGCGGCGTACGTGAGCCGAGGGCTCGGCGACCACACCCGCGGTGACGAGATCTGGTCCGCGATCGAGGCGGTGTAGGCGCCCCATCGCGCTCGCGCGGCGGGCACGGTGGAGCGAGTGTGGCGCCGCCTGTGTCTACGCATGCACAATGCATGCATGACCACCATCACGATCCGTGACGTCCCGCCGGAGGCACGTGACGCCCTCGCCGCTCGCGCCAGGAGCAGCGGCCGGTCCCTGCAGGAATTCCTCCGGGCCGAGCTGATCGACCTCTCCCGTCGCCCGGACATGGGTGAGCTCGCGGACCGGATCCGGTCGCGCAAGGAGTCGACCCGGACGTCGGTGACGCCGGAGCAGATCCTCCGCGAGGTCACCGCCGACCGCCGATGACCCTCGTCGCAGACGCGTCGGTCCTCGTCGCCGCTCTGGTCGACAGCGGGCCCGACGGGTCCTGGGCGCTCGCGCTCATCGCGGACGAGCAGCTCGCCGCACCCCACCTCGTGATGGTCGAGACCGCGAACGTGCTCCGCCGGTTGGCCCTCAGCGGTGCGATCCCTGCGCAGACGGCCGACCTCGCCCACGAGGATCTCCTCGCCCTGCCGATCCAGCTCGCGCCGTACGACCTGCTCGCGCGTCGCGTGTGGCAGCTCAGGGAGACCCTGACGTCGTTCGACGCCTGCTACGTCGCGCTCGCCGAGGAGCTCGCGGTGCCGCTGGCGACACTCGACCGACGCCTCGCGAGGTCGACCGGCCCGCGCTGCCGGATGCTCACGCCACCCGCTCGTCCTTGACGCGGCACCGGTCGAGAATCAGATCGATCACCGCGCAAGCAGCGCCGTCTTCGGCTCTGCAAGCGCGCCGCTCAGCCGTGGTGCGCCATCAGCTGGCGGGCCAGGTCTGCCGCGGCACCTCGCAGCTCGACCGGCTCCACGACGTGCGCGTCGCTCCCAGCGGCAAGCAGCAGCAGCCCGAGCCGGTGCTTCAGCGGCGGCAGCAGGTCGACGTCGAGGACGGCGGTCGTCTCCTGGTCGTCGACGACAGCGACGCTCTCGGCGTACATGTCGGCAGCCCAGCGTCCTGACTGCGGCAGCTCGACGCGCACCCGACTGGTGGCGCGTTTGGCCTCCAGCAGCTGCGGCAAGTTCTCCGGTGGCTCGAAGGTCTCCTCGAGCAGCTCGGCCTCGCGGATGTTGCCGACGATGTAGGTGCGCACCTCGCCGCGCTGCTCGCCAGTGCCGGCGTCGACCTCCCAGCCGCGGCCGGTGGCGACAAGGCGATAGGGCTCGATGACGCGCTCGCGCACACCGGCGTCCCAGGAGCGGGAGTAGATGATGCGCACGCGTCGCCGCTCGCGCCAGCCGATCTGAATCGCCTCGAGCGCCTCGTTCCACGGCGCAGGGTCGTCGCTGCCGGCGTCGGTGACGGCGAACATCGTCTCGGCGAGCACGTCGACGGCAGCGGCCAGGTCGGGGTCGTCGTCGATCTCCTGCAGCGCCCGCGCGGCGGTGTAGATCAGCGCCAGCTCGGAGGCGTCGACGTGCTCGACCCCGAGCTCGTCGGCGTTGCGGGCGTCGAGCACGCGCACGACCTCAGCGTCCTCGGGGTCCGCGTCGTCGCCGTCGGGTCCGAAGAAGCCGAGCACACCCGGGCGCGACAAACCCATGAGCAGGTCGGGGGTGACGTCGGCGGTGTAGAAGGCGAGCAGGTCCTCACGCAGCTGCTCCGGCGGTACGTCGAACTCGGCGGCCAGCTCGCCCAGGGACAGCCCGTCCTGGTGGGCAGCGAGGTGCTCGAAGACGAGCGGCAGCCGGGCGATGCGTGCGACGTACTTCGGGGTGGCGGCGCTCATCGGTTGGCTCCTTCAGCGACGGTCGCCAGCTCGTCGAGCAGCTCCTTGCGCAGGTCCTCGGGGCCCACGAGCCGCACCCGAGAGCCGAGGTCGTAGAGCCGCACCTTGAGCGCCTCCCGGTTGGTGACCTCGTAGGTCAGCTCGAGCTCGTCGCCGTCCTCGCGTGCGTCGGCTGGCGTGCCGAGCCAGTGCTCGGTGTCCAGGCGGTACGCCGCCTCCAGGCGGACCGTGACCTGCACCGGCGGGTCGACCTTCCACTGCATGGGGTGCAGCGCGAGGGTGCGCTCCCCCTCGACCGGGTCAGCCGTGCCGGGGGCGTCGCGCTCGACCTCACTCATGCGCGCCACGACGAAGAGCTTGGCCTCGTCGCCTCCGACCTCGACGGCGCGGAGGTACCACCGCGCGTTCTGGTGGCGCACCGACTCGGGGTGGACCTGGCGGGTGCGTCCGCCGTAGCGGAAGCGCAACAGGCAGCGGCGCCGCACAGCGCTGAGCACCGTGGCGAGCTGATCGTCGGGCTCGGAGGTCCGCAAACTTGGCGTGACCTCAGCGGGGGTCTGGTCGGCGGTCAGTCCGAGTCGCTGGCCGAGCTCCTGGCGGTCGGCCAGCAGCACGGCACGCTGGAGAGCCCGCTGCTGCGCAGGCGTCAGTCGCACCCGGAGGCGGTTGTCGACGGTGACCATGCGGTATCGCCCGGGCTCGCCGGGGTCCGCGATGTTGTCGATCTGCCAGCCCTGGTTGCGCAGATGGCGCAGCTCGCGAGCCAGCTGGTCCATGGCCTCCTCGCCGTCGAAGCCGGCGACCCGGACGAGCTTGTCGGCGCCGACCCCGCGGTCGCCCGCCACCTTGAGGACGGCCGCGATGCGCACGAGCCGCTCCATCGGGGCGCGCTGGTCGCGCCCGGGACCACCTGGCATGACGCCTCCTGACGAGTCGGCTGGTCGCGTCAGTCTCCCCCGCCGCCCCAGCGAAGTCGCGTGACGCGCGGGGGCGAACCCGCACCGGCCACGATCCCCCGAGCGCGACCGGCATGAGGTACGACCGCAACCGCACCAACCTCGACGACCACGTCATCCATGCCTTCGGGGGCCTTTATCAGTTGCGCGGATGAGCACGAAGATGTCACGCCTGCTCTGAGTTCCGACTATCCGAGAGTGACCAGCAGCGAGGCGTACAGCCTTGGCGCGCAGCCCAGCAACACGGGCTCCATAGCCAAGCACGGTGTTCGTTCTCGCTTGGGTGATCGGATGTGTGTGCATTCCGATCACGTCACTGCTCAAACCCAGCATTGCCCACCGCATAATTGCAGTTCAGAGGCGGTTTTCTCGGAACCGCATCTGAAACGGGGAACATTCGGGGAACAAGGAGCTGCCAAATCTGATCGCTCCTGACCTGCTTCGGCTCCCAGACCGATCCACGCAGGGCGAAGCGTGATGCCCAGGATCGCAGCGGTACTCACGCCAGTGCCGGCACTTCATCTAGCGCGCGGAGCGCAATCTGCCGGATGCGTGCCAGCACCTCCTCTGGTGACTGGCGCAAGTTGATCGGAGCAGCTACCACGTCGACTCCGGTGTTCTTGATCGTGCGTCGGATGTCCTGCCCGCCGCCGGCATAGATCAGCCAGGCCACCGGGACCTGGAGCGCCGTGCAGTAGGCGAGCATCTGGTAATGGTCGGCGTTGGCGTAGTCGCCGGTGCTCGATGCGAGTTTGTACTTCGCGTCGAAGACGACGTTGGGAGTGCCACCATCGTCTAGGTGAACGACGTCCACGTCCATGACGACGTCCCCATGCGGGTCATCCGCTCCCTTGCCGGTCATGCCCTGGCTCCAATCTCCTTCACCTGTCAGATACGCGGGCAACTGCGGGCGAACGAAACCGGGGTGGTCGGCAAGTACATCGCGGAGGGCGGTAGTGACGAAATCCTCGAAGACCTTCCACATCACGACGACGAAGGCCGACATCTCGACGCCGACGGCGCTGGCGCGGGCCGAACTGTTCCGCAGTAAGACCTCGGCCAACCCCAGGGCCGACTGGTATCGCTCGTTGAGGCGAGAGCGGTGCCAGCGCGGGATCGGTGTACCAGGCAGGAGCCGGGTCACCCCGGCGAACCGTGCGGCCAGGTGGAGCAATCGTCGTCGCGTCTCTGGCTGCAGGCGGGGTACGCCGAGCATCAGGTGGAGCGCCGCAAGCAGGATCTGGTTTTCGGCGATGTCTGGGCTGAACTCGTCGTACCTCACCTCGATCGGTACGAGGTACCCGGGCCGGCGGCGGATCTGTTCCTCGAACGCGATGCGGCCGCGGACCGTCAGGAGAGCTTCCTGCTCGGTTCGGTAGCCCTGCAACAGCCCCAAGGTCAGCGACCGCTCGACGGACACCACCAGCGAGTGAGCCATGGCCGGCCACAGGTCGCTATACGTCTCGGCCATGACGGAGTCCGGGCGGAAACCAGGGTTCTTGGCATAGCCGAGGAGGAACATTAAGTGGGCCACTCCCAGCTTGTGCTTCGGGGTCACCTCGATCTGGAGGTCTTCGAAACGCACGGCCCCGACTCGGCCGTTGGGCAACAGCCGGAAGCTATGACCGCTCAGGGGCTGGACATCGACGAGCTTCGACTCCGCGAGGAGCCTCGCCTGGTCGGTGTCCAGCTGGACCTCGATGCCGTCAGCGTTGAGCTCGTCCATCGACTCGTGCCTGAAGGCCATCAGGTGTCCGAGTCGGCCGAGCTCTCGTCGGCCTTGGTCCGGATCTCGATGCGCTTCCTCAACGACATCAGGCCGAAGTCCTGATCAATCGCCTCAGGGGACTTGCTGCCGTAGAAGTGTTCATGCAGCAACGGCAGGATGTCGTATCGCCACACCAGATCGAGCGCTCCTGGTTCATGTAGTCCGTCGCGCATCAGATACGACGGCCCGATGTGCAGGTCGTGCCCACGCTGCCCCATCGTCGCGTTCAGTTCCTCGAGGAGGTCGACCCGGTCGTCGGTCAGTTTGTTTCGCTTGGCGAACTCGGCGAGTACTCCACTAACGGGTTCCCGTTGCGGATGCATTTCGTAGAACGGGAACCGTCGCCGGATGGCGGCGTCGACGAGGGCGATCGAGCGGTCCGCCGTGTTCATGGTGCCGATGATGAACATGTTGTCGGGAAGGCTGAACGGTTTGTCGGGTCGGTACTGGAGCCGTACGGTCTCCTCCCGGTACTCCAGCAGGAAGTACAGCTCGCCGAATACCTTCGCCAGGTTGGCACGGTTAAGCTCATCGATGATGAGCACGTAGGCCTTGCCTCGATTCTCCGCCTTGGCTGCCTCCGCCGCCATCAATTTCAGGGGTCCGTCCTGGAGGGCAAAGTGCGCCTGGCCGTCTTTCTCTACAGGTCGGAAGCCCTCAAAGAAGTCCTCATAGCCGTACGACGGGTGGAACTGCACAAGCCGGACCCTGCTGGGATCTTGCGCCCCCGCCAGGCGTTCTGCGAGCTTCTTGGCGACATACGTCTTCCCTGTCCCGGGCGGGCCGTAGATGACGAGCTGCCGTCGCCGGTTTAGCAGGTTGACCAACTCCTGGAGCGGCGATATCGGCATGAACAGCTCGTCGGCCAGGCTTTGGGGGACAGCAGGCAGCATCGCCCGCTCGGCCGGCTTGGGAGGGGCGGGTGAGTCCACCGACGCGACCGTCTCGTTGTCCACCAGCTCAGACAGAAGTCGGATCACGGCCGTCAGGTCGACAACGTGCCCCTCCTGTTCCAGGGCGGCGTTGAGCTTGGCAGGGAGTCCGCCCAGCGGCGTCCGTGACTCAGACCAGAGAACTGGGCGGCTCAGCAGCGAAGTCGACTGTTCCTCGTGGGGCACAGTGTCATCGATCGTGCCGATGATGAGCTGCTCTTCTGTCAGGGCGACAACCAGGTCGTCCTCCTGCATCCCCTCGAGGAATGTATGCAGGGCGACGGACAGTTCGTCACGCTGCGAGGGCGGGAGGTGGGCGTAGCCGTCCGCCACGAGGCTTGAGACCTCGGACCGGGTCAGGCCGGGCTTCAAGGAGAGCTCGGCGTCGTCACGGAGATCAACGCATTTGTTGCTCAGCCACCTGCTTACGTCCTCAGGGGTGTCAGAGCGGACCAACCAGGCGCGCGGGCCTGCAGACGAGCCGGGGCGCCAACGGTTCACGTATGGCGGGTCGTACCACGACACGAAGCCCTTCTTCTTCCGTTCGTGAAGGTTCCGGAGGGCGACGAGGTCGCGCGTCACCTCGTCGTCCTGATCGCCGCTCGAACCCCCGACGTCTGAGATGAGTCCGTTTCGGATCTTTCGGCGGTGGGCTGCACTCACGATCGACGGATAGATACCCGGCCACGCGAGGTACTCGACGACGTAACGGATCGATGGCGAGTCGCCGGGCACGCTCGTCGTTACCTCACGGAAGGCGACGGGGTCCCGCAGCGCCTCGTCGATGACCTCCGGGGATTGTTCAAGCCAATGAAGTACGAACCGACACAGCCACTGGAGATGTTCGGGTGCGCGGGCATGGTAGCCCTGGCCACCCGCGAAGGCGTGGCCGTCGTCCAGTCCTGTTCTCTGTGCTTCGGGTAAGGGCGGAGCACCCGACACCGCGGCCAGGATGGCGCCGATCCGGTCGGCCTTCGTCGTCGCCTTCATGTCGTGCAGCGGCGCGTCCCTGATGTAGAGCAGCTCGGCGGCCAGGCACAACACGCCGTCGGACGCGCCCTCGAGCTGTTGGGCGAGGCGGTCCGCGAAGCGCTGGCCGCTTTCGCCGGTTGTGAACCGGGCGGCGAGATCCTGGGCGTTCTCGACCGACCAGCTCCGGATCCCCCTGACGAGGGCTGAGGTCTGGCCCCTCAGCCCGGCGCCCAGCACCTCCCACGCGGCACCCTCCATCGCGGGGCATATCCCGGCCCCCCGACCGACGCGCACCTCGTCGGTGCGCCCCTCGCGCCAGTGCTGCAGCTCGGCACGCTTCATGGGGTGCCACGTGTCAGGTGGCGCCCACTTGAGAACTGCCCAACCCAGGCCCTGAGCGTCGAGCCGGTCACGCAGCCGCGGCTCCTCGTCCGTCCAGCGCTCGCGCAGGCCGTCGCAGAGCGAAAGTAAGGTCGCGTAGCGCTCCCCCGGTGTGGTACCTGCGGTCTCGCCGACCCGTTCTGCCCAGGCTTTGCCTAGCGCGGGTCGGTACGGAGCGAACGACGACGCGTCCCGGCCGAGCAGGAGGCAGGAGGCGAACACGGTGCGATCTCCGGGACTGACGTACTCATCCCAACTGCCGAGCTGCTCACCGAACTCCTCGACCGCCTCCACTGTGCCCGCGGAATACAGCTGCCCGAACGCTGCGCGCACCTCATCGGGATGATCGAGGATGCGGTTGCGCAGCCAGGTCTGGGCAAACGAGTCGACGAGATTCCCGGCTCCGGACGCCTGCTTAAGTCGCACGGCCCAGTCCCTGCTGTTGGCCGCACAGGCGGCGCCGGCCGCGGCCCACTTTTCGGCAGCCTTGAGCTTGTAGTCGCGCTCCTCGACGTCAAGGTCGATGACACTGGAAAGTTCGCGTGCCCAAAGGATAAAGGATTCCCAGCCGACCCCTTGCGACGCGCTTTCAAGCTTCGACGCGTGGTAGCGACGCGCGATCTCTAACCAGAGATCGTCAGCCGACAGTTCGCCGAGCGCCTCGGCTCCGCTCTCTGTGAGCGAGTACCCGCGATCCTCGTCTCGCGTCAACCAACCGCCAAAGGTGGACCAGGACATAGCAGCGTTGGCGGCCGTGCGCCAACGAATCTGCCCACTCGCGTTCGTGCTCAGTTCGCGTTCGTTGAAGCCGATGAGCTCGGAAACGCGCGATAGGATGTCGCCGCTACGCATGGGACTCTGACCGGCGGCTAAGACTTCGTAGACGGTCCGAGTCAGCAGACCGCGGCGGACCCCATCGCTCGGCGAGCTAGCCCCGTCGCTATCGGCGTCGTTCACGTCCACCCCTCACTGTCACGTGGCCACGTCCCGAAGCCATTACGACCCTATCTGCGATTCAACATCTGGCGTCCCTCGAATGCTGGTGATTTGGGTAGCCTCGAGTACCAGCGCCGAGCATGCCGCGCAGAGCACGTCGCCGGCGACCGTGCGCGCCGCCCACCCCGGCGAACTGGGCGCGATGAAGCCCAGCGGACGAGGTCAAGCAGTCCTCAACGACCTGCACAAATGATCGGAGACGTAGTCCGATCACTCTGCTCGTCAGTAGTACTCACGGACATAGCCCAGCGCCTTCTCGAAGACGTCGTTCTCGCGGATCTTGAACTGAACGTAGAGCGTCCTGCGCAGCGCCTGCCGGACCTCCTGGTCGCCTCGAATGGTCGACTGCCAGCCCTCAAAGCGGACAGCTCGAACTACCTCGTCGATTCGATTGACGACATTCTCGACGATGATCGGGGTTTCCTCACCCTTGAGGGCCTCGAATAGCTCGGTGAGCGCCGCTTTGCCCTGCTCCTCCCGGGGCACGTCGGCAGCGGCCTTGCCCGCGGCGACGGTGTCACGGGCCAGTTCCAAGAGCTCGCGCAGGAAGTCCAGGCTGGACTGCTGGATGTCGGCGTACTTCTCCCGGAGCGCGTTGAGGCGCTGCCCGAGCTCGATGAAGACCGGGTTGTTGAGGTGGCGCGCGATCCGGGCGGTGATCTGCTTCTCGACCTCCTCAATCGGGACGTCCTTGCGCTTTCCCGTCATCAGGTCCTCGATGGTCTGAGCATCCAGGACAATCGTTTCGGCGCCTCGCGGGATCTCGACCTCGACGTGCTCGTTGATCAGGTCGATCGTCTTCGCTCCGAGAGCGTGCCACACCAGACGGCCGGCAATGTCGGACGGGCGCACGGACTCGTAGACGTCGGTCAACCAGCGGTAGTCATCGCGGTACTGGGCGAGCATCGGATCGGGGCTAAGGGCCTCCCACAACTGCGAGACGACGCTGTACGCCAGACCGAATGCATCCTTGGCCCCGTCGTCCGCGATCGCCGACTGTGCTTGAACGAGTCCCGCGTAGCCGCCGACGGTCCGATCGACTCCGGGGAAGAACGCCAGAGCCGCGGCCATGGCCGGCTCGAGCTGCTTCTTGAGCTCCTCGATGTTGGAGATCAGCTGCTGCACGGACTTCTCGTCGAAGGCCAGCGACTTGGCGACGTCGTCGAAGATGCCGAGGTAGTCGACGATCAACCCATGGGTCTTGTTGGGCGGGTGGACCCGGTTGGTGCGGGTGATCGCCTGAAGGAGCGTGTGCTCCTTGAGCGGTTTGTCGAGGTACTGGCAGTGCAAGATCGGTGCGTCGAACCCCGTCAGCAACTTCGCCGTGACGATGATGATCTTCAGCGGATCGGCCGGGTCGTTGAATCGCGCGACGACCTGCTCCAGCGCCTCCGCTCCCGGTGTCCACCTCGCCCAGTCCGGCGAGTCGCCGCGGGACTTAGACATCACGATCGTCGAGACGTCCGGGCCGAGGTGCTTGTCGAGCTCCTCCTTGTACGCAACGCACGAGGCCTTGTCGTAAACGACGACCTGCGCCTTCAACCCCTGCGGTTCGACCTTGGAGCGGAAGTGGTCGGCGATGTCGGAAGCGATCTTCGCGATCCGTGACGGGGTCTTGATCAGAACCTCGATCGATGCGGCCTTCCTCGACAGCGTGATCTTGTCCGCCTCCGTCAGTCGCTCCTCAATTGCGAGTTCCTCGAACGCGGTGTCGATCGCCTCCTGGTCGATGTGCAGCTCAGACAAACGCGGCTCGAAGTGCAACGGCAGGGTCGCCCCGTCGCGGATGGAGTCGTGGAAGGAGTACCGGGACAGATAGCCGCCCTCGTCCTCGGGCGACCCGAACCACATGAACGTGTTGCGGTCGCGCTTGTTGATCGGCGTGCCGGTCAGGCCGAAGAGGAAAGCATTGGGCAGCGCCTCGCGCATCTTCTGCCCGTAGTCGCCCTCCTGAGAACGGTGCGCCTCGTCGACCATCGCAATGATGTTGTCGCGCGCGTCGAGCACGCCCGGCGCCTCGCCGAACTTGTGGATCGTGGTGATGATGACCTTCCGCGCACCCTGGCTCAGCAGCGTCTGTAATTGGGCGCGCGAGTCGGTCGAGACAAGGCCGGGTACGTCGGAGGCGTTGAAGGTGCCAGTGATCTGAGTGTCGAGGTCGATGCGGTCGACCACGATCAGGATCGTCGGGTTGGTCAGCGCAGCCATCGCCCGCAGTTTGAGCGCGGTGAAGACCATGAGCAGCGACTTTCCCGAGCCCTGGAAGTGCCAGATCAGACCCTGCTTGATCTTGCCCAGCAGTACCCGCTCGACGATCAGGTTGGTCGCTTGGAACTGCTGGAACCGAGCGATGATCTTGATCTTGCGGTGCTTCTTGTCGGTGGCGTAGATCGTGAAGAACCGCAGAAACTCCAGTACTGCCGCCGGCTTGAGGACACCCTCGACCGCCTCTCCGACCGCGACCAGACCGACCTTGGCCGGGGCATCATCTTCGGTTGTCTCCTCGCGCCAGGGACCCCACAGCTCCACCGGCATCCCGACCGTGCCGTAGCGGAGGTCCTTACCTTCGGTGGCGAAGGAGAATACGTTGGGCACGAAGAATTGCGGCACGCTCTGCTCGTAGTCGTCGTGGACCTGAGCAGCAGCGTCGATCCACGTGTACGCCGCCCGAACCGGCGTCTTCGCCTCACCCACCACCAGCGGGAAGCCGTTGCACCACAGCACCAGATCGAAGCGCTTATCGACGCGTCCCTGCTTGAAGGTGACTTCGGTCGAGATCACCCACTGGTTCGATGAGTCATCCGCGGGTTCATCGAAGTTGATCAAGCGGACCGTCGTGTGCTCGCCGTTCGGGCCGAAGGGCATCGACTTCTGGCCCGTCAGCCATGCCATGAACTCCTCGTTCGCCACGACCGGATGCGGGCTGGTCCGGGCGGCGATCAGGATCGCGCGGAGGTTGTAGATCACCTCGTCTGCCTTGTCCGGGTCGGCCGCGATCTCCGGGTTCAACCGGATCAGCGCAGCCTTGACCAAGCCTTCGAGCATTACCTCGTCGGTCTGTCGCGGAAGCTCGTTGCCTGCGAGTGACTGGACGTTGGTCGATTCCACCAGGTCGCGGACAAAGTCTCGGACTGAGTTGGCCTCGTTGAACTGAGCCATCAGTTGCCTCCGAAGACATCCGCTAGGAGCGACGAACGCAGGCCGACGAGGGTGTCAGCTTCCGCCTCAAGGCTCCCGACCGCTCGGCGGTGATTACCAACCAGCAGGTGGAGAACACTCCTGTCCTCCGGCCAAGGCACCTCGACCTTCATGAGGTCGCCCTTGTTGAGCTTCCGAACAATCGTCGTTGTCTCTCGTGCCTCCATCGCAGCGCGCCCGAGCGGGTGCGCAAGGAGCGCCTGCAAGAGATAGGCGTCCTCAGTCGATAGACCCACCACTGAAGTGATCTGCTGATTGGAGATACCTGGCTTTTCGATGACTGCGGACTTGCCCATATCGCCGCCGATACAGGCGACAGCGACCGAGTTCGGAAGGAGCCGACGGCCGGCTTTGGCGCCAGCCTCACTGACCTTCTGGCGTGCCACGCGAACCGTGTCTCCCTCGATCTCGGACGGTGTGTAGAACGGGACATCTTCGCTGTCCCAGAATGTCCGGTTCGACTTCGACGGGGTCGACCCAGTCACACAATCGCCGATGCGTCCGACCGGCTGGAGTGCCTCAAGGGACCACAACTCTCGGATCTTCACCGCGAGCACAGTCCGAACTTCGGTGACCAAGTTCCGAGTTGCGAGCCGGTTGGCCTCGACCGCCCAGACCAAGGCGGCGATGCGCTTCTGCTCGTCGAGTGGTGGGAGATCGAACTCCTGCACTTTGAGGTCACGCCAGTTGACTGTCGGAGAGAGCGATCCGACTGAGATCTCGATGGCGCGCTCGAGAAAGTAGTCGCTGGAGAGGAAGACGGGAAGGAAGTCGGGGTCGACGTAGTCCGGCCGCGCACGAAGGACGAGTGCGTGCGCCGAGCAGATGCCCTCAAACTCGGCTTTGGCGACCTTCTTCTGGTAAGCGCGGCGCCGGCCGAAGATCACGTCACCCGGAAGGAATCGCAGCTTCTGGGCTTCCACCCTTTCGGGGGCATCCCAACGTGTGACCGTCATTCCTCCCGGGTCCAGGTGCTCAAGGCCGACATACCGATCGACACCCGCCTCGGACGGGTTGTCGACACGATCGGTGACGCTGTCGATGACGTCGCCGAAAGCAACGCGCTTCCAGGTGGACTTGTCGAGGTTAAGACTCATGCCGACACCTCCGATCGGAGCACGGTGAGGACGTCGGTGATCGCGGCCTCCGACTCGGCAGCCGCGACCCTCCACTCGGCCAGCGCATCGACTACGTCGATCTTCTCGCCAGCATCGCCAGCCTTCACGCCTGCGACGTACAGCGGGATCGCGAGGCTGAAGGACCTGCCTGCGATCTGATCGACAGTCGCCACTACCGCGAACTTGTCGATGTCGGCGAAGCCACGGTAGGCGTCGAGGATCTTCGACTGATGGGATTCGCTCAGGAATGACTGCGCCTGTTCACGTGCGACCTCGTTAACCGCGTTGATGAAGAGCACAAGGCCCTTGTGCTCGGAAGGCTTGTTGGCGCGCAGGATGATGACGACTGCTTCCATCGGTGAGTTGTAAAACAGGCCGGCGCCGAGTCCGAGGACGCACTCGACCAGGTCTGACTTCACAAGTGCCTCGCGCAGGGCGGCCTCCTCGCGCCGGAAGAGCACGCCATGCGGGAACAGGATCGCTGCGCGTCCCACCTTGGGGTCGAGGCTCTTGGCGATGTGCTGGAAGAAGGCGTAGTCCGCCCGGCCCTGAGGCGGGACACCCCAGAGGTTCCGGCCGAAGGGGTCGTTAGTGAAGCCGTCACGATTCCACGCCTTGATGGAGTAGGGCGGGTTGGCCAGCACGACGTCGAAGGTCTGCAGACGCCCCTTGGCGTCGTGGAATGCCGGTCGCGACAGGGTGTCGCCGTGGGCGATGTGGCCGTCGGTCACCCCATGAAGGAACAGGTTCATCCGGGCGATGGCCGATGTCCCGTAGTTGAGCTCTTGGCCGTAGAGGCGCAGGTTGCGCCATTCTTTGCCCTGCCGCTTCACCTCGGCAGCGGTCGAAATGAGCATGCCCCCGGTGCCGCAGGTGGGGTCGTAGACGGATTCCCCCGGCTGTGGTTCCAGCATCAGCGTCATCAAGTGGACGAGGGTGCGGTTGGTGTAGAACTCCTGCGCGGTGTGGCCGGAGTCGTCGGCGAACTTCTTAATCAGAAACTCGTACCCGTTGCCGAGTTCGTCTTCTGGAAGGTTCGCGATTGACAGAGTCCTGGCCGAGAAGTGCTCGATCAGCTCACTCAGCGTCGAGTCGGGCAGGAGGTTCTTGTTGCCCCAGTCCCCGTCGCCGAACACGCCTGGGAGGGTGTCGGGGTTGGCGGACTCGATCGCGCGCATGGCCTTCAGAACGGTGTTGCCGATGTCACGGGTGACAGAGCGGATGTCGTCCCAGTGGCAGCCGTCTGGGATGGCGAAGCGGTGGTTCTCGGGGAGGTCGGCGAGTTCCTCGTCGCCGTACACCTCCATCGCGGCGGCGTGCTCCTCGTCGTAGACGTCGGAGATCCGCTTCAGGAAGACCAGCGGGAAGATGTACTGCTTGTAGTCGCCGGCGTCGATGAGGCCGCGCAGGACGACGGCGGCACCCCACAGATAGTTTTCCAGCTCGCGCTGGGTGATTCGCGTACTCACGCCGACAACCCCCACTTCGCCAGCTCTGCTACCAGAGCCGAGCGGGTCTCCGCGGCTCTCGCGTATGCGCCTTCGAGGCGCGCGAGCGCATCCTCCATCGTCAGTTTCTCGCTGGCATCGGCGGGAGCCACGTAGAGCGGGATACTGAGGTTGTATTCATTGGCGGCGATTTCGTCGAGGTCGACGACGCGTGAGAGGCCGTCGATGTCGTCGAACGTCTCGTAGGCGTCGAGCAGCTGCTGGGCGTGCTCTGGCTCCAGGGTGTTCTGGTTGCGCCCCTTCTTGAGCAGGCTCTCTCCGTTGATGAAGAGGATCTTTCCCTGCTCATCGGGCTGCTTCTGGCGTCGCAGAACCAGGACGCAAGCGGCCAGGCCGGTGCCGTAGAACAGGTTGGGTGCAAGTCCGATCACGGCGTCGACGACGTCGGACTTGAGGATGTGGGTGCGGATTCTTGCCTCCGCACCCTGACGGAAGAGCGCGCCTTGGGGAAGGACGACGGCGACGCGGCCGGTCTTGGGCCGTGCGGAGGTGAGCATGTGCTGCACCCACGCCCAGTCGGCGTACCCCTTCGGCGGAACTCCGCCGAGGCCGTTGCGGCCCCACCTGTCGGATCCCCACGCGGTCTCGCCCCAATTCTTCAACGAGAATGGCGGGTTGGCCACGACGCAGTCGAACTGCGCGAGGCGGTTGCCGGTGTAGAAGGCGGGGCTACGAAGGGTGTCCTCGCGGAGGATCTTGAAGTCTTCGACGCCGTGAAGCAGCAGGTTCATGCGGGCGATGGAGGAGGTGGCGAGCACCTTCTCCTGCCCGTAGAGCTTGCCCCAGAGCGTCTTGGGGCTGCCGCCGGCAGCCTTCACGTGCTCGATGACCTCGATCAGCATGCCGCCAGTACCGCAAGCCGGGTCGTAGACGCTCTCCGCCTCCTGAGGGTCGAGGATGTTGATCAGCAGACCGACGACCGAGCGCGGGGTGTAGTACTCACCGGCCTTCTTGTTCGACTGGTCGGCGAAGCGCTTGATGAGGTACTCGTACGCGTTGCCGAACACGTCCGGGGCCACGTTCGCGTTGGAGAGTGTCTTGCTCGAGAAGTGCTCGATCAGGTCGGCGAGCTTCCGGTCGGGCAGTTTGTCCTTGTTGGTCCAGTTGGCATTGCCGAAGATGCCGTAGAGCGTCTCAGGGTTGGCCTTCTCGATCTCGCGGAACGCCGTCTGTAGGGCGCTGCCGATGTTTTCGGTGTGATTTCGTACGTCGTCCCACAGGTTGCCATCAGGAATGGCGAAGCGGTGATTCTCGGCGAAGGCCGCGAACTCGTGGTCGCCGCCGGACTCCTCCAGCGCGTCGGCGAACTCCTCAAGGTAGACGTCGTTGATTCGTTTGAAGAACATCAGCGGGAAGATGTACGCCTTGAAGTCAGCCTGGTCGATGCTGCCGCGGAGAATGTCGGCGGCCTTCGCGAGGTACTGCTCTAGCTCCGACAGAGTGATCTGAGTTGTGGTCACTTGACTCCTTCTGGTCCGCACGATCATGCCCTAGAGCCCCGACGGAACCCATGAGTGTCGACATCTCCCTCCGGGGAGGGCGACACCCGAGTAGGCAGCGACCCCGACTGCCGATCCGACTGAAATCCAGATGGCATCACCCCGGCGAGCGCCCGTGCCCGGACGGACCATCGACGCGCAATCGGATCACCTCTCCGATCATTAGTCGTGAACTAGCTTGCGCAGCCACGCCGTCAGGAAGGTCGGCGCGCCGGTGTGTTCGAGCGCCGCGAATGCGTCCTTCCATAGGACCGTCTGGTAACTGGGCGTGCTGGCGGTCCCAGCCTTGACGACGTAGCGGAAGACGGCTTCAATCCCGAGGATTTCCTTGAACAGATACTGCTGGACGTCGGTCTGGCGTACGTATGGCAACCCTCGCCGTTTGAAGATGTCCTTCTCCGGAGTCGTGCTTGGGTACGAGCCTTCACCTGCGGTGCACTTCGCCTCGATTACGACTGCGTGGTCGTTGTCGGTGTGGATCACGATGTCCGGTTTGATGTTGAAAGCCCACTTGAACTGGCACGTGGCCAGGAAGTCATCGTTGTCGGCGACGTTGGCATCGAACTTCGCCAGCGACCACCGCGAAGGGCTCTGGACATGCGCCGTCGACGCGACAGGCGTCCCGACTCCGAAGTGTTCATTCCACTCCTGCACCGACGCGGACTCCAGGGAAGAGACATCGTGGGTGTTGAGCAGCGCCGAGATGAGCTTGCGCTTCTTGTCGTTGTCGTTTCCGATCTTGTCCCACGCGTCCCGCAGGTAGGCGTATTCGACGTAGGCGCTCCAGGTTTCATCGACTTTGTACGGACAGTCGATCAGTTCCAGAAACCGGGGTAGGTTGTCGCCGTTCAAGAGCAGGTGGTACAGGATCGCCGCGTACTGACGCTCCTCACGGTTAATCGCCCAGTACGTCTCGCCGACCCCTGATAGCTCGCGAAAGTCCCCCATCGATTGAACGTAGCGGCGTGTGTAGCTTGCCGCCAGTCCTCGACCGTTCTCAGCTGCCTTCGAGCCAGAACCGACCAGCGAATCCGCCCCGGGCGGCGTTCTTCGCGTCCGCGGCTTCACTGACCTGCTGCAAAGAGATTCCGAGGTTGGAAGCAAGGGACCGGAGCACCTCGTAGACGTCCGCCATCTCCTCCAGACGTTCCTCGGGAGCAGCGCGCCGGAGCTCTTCCGCCTCTTCCACAATCTTCTCCAACAGCGCATCTAGGTAGCGGGTCGCATCGAGAACTTGGACGACTGGTTCTTGACCTTCCGCGCGAATCAAATCGGGTATGCCGTCCCGAACGAGTTTGCCCATTGAACTGTCCACTCCTTGTTCGATACTGCCTCGGTGGACTACTACACCAGTCACCCGACACCAGCGACCGCGTGGCGGCTTGCGGTACTCATGGGGGCCAACAGTCGCACGTACAAGTTCGCCTTAGCGGATGCGCTGCTGGAGCACGCGACCGCTGGCCGTGAGGACGTAACGCTGCTTGAACTCGCAGATCCCTACGCGATGCGCCTCGTGGAGCACGCCCAGCACCTCCCCCAGGCACCGCTTGCAACTGAGTTGGGCGATCAGGACTTCCTGCAGGTCGCGGACGAAGAGAGCAAGGCGTCTCTGGCTGCAGGGCGTCCGACAGAACGCCTCGTGGCCGCCGCCGCCCGCTCGATGCCCGGCATGGTCATGCAGAAGTTCCACAATCTCAACGGAGGCGTCCAGGTACCTCACGGGTTCTACGAGATACGCGGTCGAGGCAAACAGCGGCTGGTCGTGCTGTCCCCGGATTTGCTCCGGATCGCTAGTGAGCCGGGCGCCCGCGCTCTCCGGGGAGAGCTCGATGCCCGGTGGAGCATCGTCGAGAACTCGTTCGCCAGTGGTATCGGCGCGAGCCTGATCAATGAGGGTGTGGTCGCCGACCTCGGCCGAGACGTCATCACCGACAAGCTGCGTCGACGCTCGTTAGCGGGGGTACGAGAGGCAGTCGGCGGATTCTTGTATGACCGCTGCATCATCTGCAACATGGCGTTGGATGGCGACGTAGCAATCGACCACGTCTTCCCGTTCTCGCTCATGAGCCGTCGCATGCCGCTGGGGTGGGAGGGCTTGGACCTCGACTCCATCTGGAACCTCGCGCCGGCGCACGCCGGATGCAACGGGGCGAAGAGCAACCGCCCCCCTAGCTCCGAGGAAGTACATCGGCTCGCCGATCGCAATGCGGCGATCATGCTCTCCCCCCATCCGCTCAAGCGGACGCTGGAGCGCACCCTGCGGGCGCGGGGGTACGCCGGGGGACCCAATGACTGGTACCGGTTCCTACAGCGCGTGCTGAGGGTCTAGGGCAACTGCATCTGATCGCGACTGGACCCAACGATCGGATCGCCTATCCGATCATCCGGCGAAGTGGATGCATGAGGAGGAACGTCCTCCTCATCAATGAGAGTGAGTCCTTTCGCCGCAAGATGGCCGACTCCGTAAGGCCAGACTCGCATGCGGCGCGGAGTAGGGCGACAATGGGACGGTGAACGAGTCATTTCCCTACGACGCCCGTTATCACAGCAGCGGCTCGATCGGCGCATCGGGAAGGTGCTCACAGCACGGAATCGATTCGTGCGCAGAACCTGCAGTGATCTCGTTCCAGGATCGGCACCGGCGCTGGCAATCGGGCTGTGAGCGTGCGCTTGAGGAGTTGGTGGCTCGTGGAGAAATCTCGCCGCCTCGTAGCTGAGTCCTTCCGCCGCGATCAACCTTGGGCAAGGCTTACACCGGCATGGATGCTGGCGGCGGCGGATGCGGCGCCCAGCATGGTTCAACTGGACGGGACTACGTCGACGAAAGCGAGACTGCTCGGTCTGGTCGTCGCGCGAGCAGCGAATCTTCTTTTGTGATCGACGTCGACGGAGTCGCGGTTGCTCGTCAACGAGCTCTTTCTTTCCACGCGCTGCACATGAAGCGCCGTGGGCGCGTCGCTCCACGCGTTCGCCGAGGCGCTCGGGACCTTCGTTATCGAGTGCTCCTTTGCGGGATGTTCTCCGACTTCGACCTCTGAGCGAACCACGACCCCAAGGGGGTTCCAGCACCACTGCTGGACTGCCATTCTCAATCGCATGCGATTCAGTCCGATGCGCAGCCTCGACGCTTGCACGCCTCCCGACACCCGTTCTGCACAGGCGGTAGGGGGAGGGCATGGGTAGTCACAAGCCGGCGACGAGGTGGCTGGACCTACACGAGCTCGTCCGCACCGGCTTGAAGGTGCACGACGCTGAGCAGTACGGCAGGTTCACCGCGGCGCGCCAGGCTGCGATGGGGTACAAGTCCGGGTCGTGGTATGACTTCGCGCCTCTCGGTGTGAGGGCTGAACCATTCGTCGTCGACTTCCTAGCCGACACCGGCGACGGGTTCGACGCCACCTATGCGATGGCTCGGTGCCTGACTTCGGCATGCCTTCCAGAAGCATCCAAAGACCGCGGCCGCCACGCAAACCTGCTCATGCTCGGCGGGGACGAGGTCTACCCGACGCCGAAGAACGAGAACTACGAGTACCGCCTCAAGCGGGTCTTCGAGACAGCCCAGCAGGATGTCACAGAGGACCTCGGCTACATTGCCGCCATACCCGGCAACCACGACTGGTATGACGGGGACCTCGGCGAATGGATGAAGATCTTCATGACAGCGTCGACCTCCGCCGAAGACCGGTATGCCAACACTCCCGTGGTACCCGTTCCCGTCCTAGACGCGGAACGCGTCCTGGGACGTCACCCCTTCCAGGACCGCTCGTACTTTGCCGCTCAGCTGCCGCACGGGTGGTGGCTCTGGGGCATCGACACGCAGTTGGACGCCACCATCGACGATGAGCAGCTCCAGTACTTCCACAGTGCTCGTCGCGCCGTGACTGGCGACCAACGCGTCATCCTGTGCACCCCGAAGCCCTCGTGGACCGAGCTACCCACCGCCGCCGAGAGCACGGCCGGTCGAGCCGCCGACGAGGACAGCCTTCGAGGGCGTCTGGCCACCTTTGTGCATAGGCTCTTCGCCGACCCGGCGGCCGGACCCGCGGTGGATCCGTCCAACACCCCGGGTCGGCTCGGGCAGGTGCGGCTGCTCCTCAGCGGAGACACTCACCATTACGCGCGGTACCGGAGCTCTGGCGACAAAGCGGAGGATGCGCCCGAGCATCTGGTGACCTGCGGAGGCGGTGGAGCGTACCTGTCCTCCACGCACCACCTCCAATGCTCGCTGTCGATGCCATGGGAACTGACGGAGCCGGGAACCCCGTACTGGCGCGAGTGCGAGTACCCATCTCAACACGAGTCCCGCAAACTCGCCCGGGGGTGGTGGCGGATCCCGATCGCGAACGGGGTACTCACACCGGCGTTGGTGCTGCTGATCTCCGGCGCGCTCCTGGCTGCGTTTCGAGGGTGGTGGCCGGTCTGGGCGAACGTGCTCACGGTAGTCGTAGTTGCGGGGCTGGCGGTGTCCTTGGCGCGAGCCTTCGCGCCAAGGCACCTTACGAGACGGCGTCGCACGCTGGCCGCGGTCGCCTTTGGTGCGGGCCACGCGCTCGGGTACGCGGCACTCGCGGCGGGCGCTTCGGCCATTCTGGAACGCGGAGAGACGGAGACCGGCGCGACCGCCCAGAAGGCGGCTAATGCGCTGTGGGAGTCTCGACCAGGTGGTGAGGTGGCCGAAGTGGTGGCGTGGCGTCCACCGGAAGGTTTCTCGGAACTGCTGGTGGCCGCTGCGGTCGCCCTGGTGGTGCTCCTGGTCGGTTCCTGGCTGGTGTTCGGAAGCTACTGGTGGGTGGCAGACAAGTTCGGGTGGCATGAGAACGAACTGTTCTCCGGCATGAGGCTGGACTCCTATAAGGCATTCGTCCGGCTCGTCATCAACCCTCCCGACGTCGGACAGACGGCGGGGAAGGTCACGGTCATGGTGTACGGAATCCGCGAGGTGCCTCGGACCCGTCGCAAGAAGAAGTTGGACTACCGCCATGACCCGCGCGTTGAGATCATCGACACGTTCGTCCTCGACCCTTGATCCGCTCACCCTGGTAGCGGAAGCGCGGAGCGGGCTGTCCGCTGCTCCAGGGATCGCGAGCATCTGACCGGGATGGCAGATGCTGGCTGAGCTCCGGGTTCGCGCTGATCATCGATGTCTGCGGCCCGGACTCGCCGGCGCCCCCGGGGATTCACAACAGAGGCGATTGGCAACGCAGCGGTTCTTTTCGACCGGGAGGCAACCCTTACTGGGTGAGCATCGCGGCTCGGGCGAACCGGGCTGCGGCCTGCGCGTGTTGCCAGATGTCGGTCTCGAGGTGCCGGCTGGTTGCGCCCTCCGAGCCAGGCGGCTCTGACGGACGCCAATGGACGCGTTCGACGAGGCTCCCGAGACCTTCGTCGTACTACCGACAGGTAGGAACCACGGCCACGGCCGGAGCCGCGTCAACTCCGCCCATCCTGACGCCGGTATGCATTTGCTGGCACTTTGCTGGCGCGCGTGCGGCGAGCAGACCCGAATCCCACACGCCGCCCCCAGTCGTGGGAGATGTTGCCGCAAGACGTCTTAGTCCCAGCCGGCAGCCTTTGCGAACGCACCCCCAAGAGCGATCACGGTGCTGAGCGCCCCCAGCCAGGCGAACGACGCACCGACCCGACCCCGGATCGTCGTGCCGCGCCACGCCAGCACAAACCTCGACACCGCCTCCGCCTCCGTCGCAGGCACGAGCGGCGGCCGCGGCTCAATCAGCAGATGCCCCAGCACTTCTGCGAGCACCTTCCGATGCGCGCCCCAGATCTCCGGAGGGACGCCCAGCAGCCACGGCGTCGGCAGAGAAGGGAAGTCACCCTCCAACTCGCCAACTAGATGCGCGTCGTAGTCCAGCACGGCACGCCACCGCGCACGAAGCGCCAACGTGTGAGTCCGCGGCCGGTACCTCAACAGGTTCGTCTCCGCCCGCGCATACCGCTCAGGCGCGTTATCCGCCCCCTTCATCATGTCCAGACCGGACGGCAACTGATACGCGCCCCACGTCGACGACACCGCCCGAGCATGCCCATGAAACCTCACCCACAGCTTCACCAGGACAGCAACGGCGAACGCCAACAGGACCGTGGCCACCCACCACCAGGTACCCGGCTCCGGATCGCCCCACGCAAGCCACGAGATCATCCGCCACGCGACTACGAACGCAAGCAGACCCAAGACGATTCGAGCCGCCTCCAGCCGCACAAACCAACGATTGCACTTCCGCAACCTGGCCAGCGCCCGACCGCCCTGGTCCGGGTACCGCTCGTCGACATCGGCAACCAGCGCAGCCTCGCTCTTCGCCCGGTGCTCACGAAGCTTCGAGACGACCTCCGACCAGAGACCCGCGGAGGAGCCCCCGACGGGTTCCCCGGCGTCATCGGTCGCCATGGCCCAAGCGTAGTGGCGAGGAAGCGTCAGGTCATCAGCACAGCTGCCGGCACCCACTGGCGGACTCCTGATGGAGCATTTTGTCGTGGATCGACACCGTCCCCCTAAGCGCATCGAGAGCTGATCGACCTCGCTACAACCTGCAACGCCTTTAAGCCGGCTACCTCGCGCGGACACGCGACTGGCAGCCACACTCCGGCTACCGCCCGAACATCCTCCATCCGGAGACCGAAGACCTCCTGAACGTCGGCTAGCAGCGTGCGGCGACCTCCAGCAGGAGAGCGTATCCACCGCGACGCCAGCGGTTGCTTCGATGTGCGACTATCCGCCGCCTGGCGGCGTGCAGCCGATTTTCAGCGGAGCCAACCCATCTGGAATCGGGAGGTGGAGTGCTTCTACTCTTCAACTGTGAGCACGTGGTGCCCCAAAGCTGGTTCGCAAAGGCGGAGCCGATGCGCGGGGACCTGCATCACCTGTTCGCGTGTGAGTCCCGGTGCAACAGCTTCCGCGGCAACACCCCGTTCACTGAGTTCACCGACTTCCCTCCCCCCCGGGCCCTCCCCCGCTTCCCCGGATCGTGCGCGGGCGATGGCTGCGGTGCGCAACGAGTGCGGGAAGCCCACCTCGGCGGGGTTCGAACCGGTCCATGGCAAGGGTGCGGCGGCACGGGCCAGTTTCTACTTCCGCATCCGCTACCCCGGCCACATCTCCGAGGAGGAGCTGTCCTCGACGGGCTGGGAGGTGCTGCTGGCCTGGCACGAGCAGGAGCCGGTCTCGCAGTGGGAGCTGCACCGCAACGCCGCCATCTTCGAACGTCAGGGCAACCGCAACCCCTTCATCGACCACCCCCTAGTGGGTGCCCGACGTACTGCTGCTGACCCGCTCGGCCCCTTGATCCTTCGCCCGTCGTGGGGCATGCGTTGGTGGTGATCGGATTGGTTATCGATTACGGCGTCTCGCGGGCGTCGAGACTTTGGCCCGTGGTCGTTTTATGCAGGCCGACGCCGGCGCCTGGCCGCGATGCTCGCACCGTGCGCGCCACGCTGGCGTTATCGTCGAGTGCCGCTCACGGCAAGCTGGCGACCACGGCGCGCCACGTACTGAGCCACGACGCAGGTCTGCCGCGCGTTCCCAGACACGGCGGCGCCTATCGCGTCCGACGGCGCGGATCGGCTGACTGCTCTCCACGCGGACGCGACGCCGGGCCACGAATCTAGCGACGCGGTGGCCGAGCATGCCTAGGCCACGGGCACCTCTGCGAAGGATTAGTCCGAGCCGCCACGCGTGACGACCTCGCGGAGCGGTTCGCGCGCATCGCCGCCGAGCACGGCTGGGAACCTGCATCTGCGTGTCCCCACATCTGAGTCAGGCCGCGTAGTTGACGTCGTAGCGCTCGAGGGTTGACCGGAGACCTACACCGAGCATCCGCGGTGGGCTCCGCGCTGGACCATCCGGCGTTCCGTCGGGCGTCGCGTTACCTAATCATGGGCGGTGGCCGATGCTCGTGGACGCCGGTTGCCCTCGTTCCGTTGGAGGGCTCAGCCTCGCCATGTGATGGACCGGCGCGCTGCCTCATAGATGGCGTCGAGGGTTGCGGTGTCGAGGATGTCGCCGTGGCCGAGGAGCCACTTGGGGAGGTTGTTGCGCCAGGTCACGGAGACGCCGTCGGGTTGGGTCTTGATGACGACGTCGGTGGCGTTGACGGTAACGATGAGCCCTTCCACGTGGACGGGGAACCCGCAGGCGACGGTGAGGAGTTTGGCGGCGCGCTCGGCTTCGTAGCGGGCGTTGCGGATGTAGGGAACCCTGGTGCCGTTGACCATGAAGGTGTTCCCCCCGACCCAGATGTTGGCCTTGGGGTGGTTCTTGGCGTTGACGGTGAACACGCCGCCGGGGCCGACGATGAGGTGGTCGATGTCGGAGCCCCGGTTGCCGATAGGGATCGCGTGGACGGCCCTCCATCGGGGGTCCTTCTTGGTGGTCTTGGCGAGTTGAGCGGCGACCTTCTCTTCGCCGTCCGCGCCGATCCGCCAGGCACGTTCGTTGGTGTGGACCCCGAGGACGCGGGCGAGGGTCGTCTTGACCGGGGCGGCTTCGCGCGCGGCTTGGGCCTGTTCGCGGGCTGAGGCTCCGGGACGGTTAGCAGCGAGGTCGACCCAGGGGCGTGCCGCGCCCCCCGCATCGGGTGCGGGGTTGACGTGGGCTCCGACAGGCAAGGGCCCCAACGCCGCCGCGGGCTCGGGCCCGGGCGAAGGCGTCACCAGAGTCGGGTCACATGTCGGCGCAGGAGCCTCAGCAGACTGCCCCCCGTCGGCCCGGGCTCTCCACGTGGTGACCGCTGTGATCAACGCCCGTTCACCCTGCGGGGACTCCGCGTGCCCTGTGTCCGTCAACAGGTCCCAGAACCCGACCTTGCTGCCGTCAGGACGCTCCACGTACAGCCGGTCCTTGCCGTAACGCCGCCACCTCGTGACCTGCAAATCCCCCGCATCCATGTTCTCAATCATCGGCTGCGACTGGCTTTCATGACAGAAAAACGGCCACAACGGACTGATGGGGGTCGGTGATGGGCCATTGTCCACGGACGCGAGCGGACGCCAGGGCTCGGCAGACGGGGCTGGGGTCTAACTGCTTCATCTGGAGTGGACGTGGTCGCGTCAGACCCGCCGCCGACCCTTCGAAATCGCTCGGCCCGGAGGCGGGATGACCACGAAACCCGAGCTGAGGCGCCGCGAAGCGCACCGATTCTGTGCCGACTACCGAAGGGAACATTTATGTTCTCGTGCCAGCAGTGGTCGTCGCGAAGTCTGTGGCGGTGCCCAATACAAAGGCTCAGACCCACCGCTCCCTGCCCGAAGCAGCGGCCCGATCTCTCGGGCACACGTTGCGCAGGCGGAGAGACGACGCCGGCCTCACGCAGGAGACTCTTGCCACCCGCGCCGGGGTGTCCGTCCAAATGGTTCGCCGCCTAGAGGCCGGCACCTCGAACCCGACCCTGGGCACCCTCTACGCCATCGCGACGGCCCTCGACGTGGCTTGGCCCGACCTGCTTGTCGAGGTCGAGCTCTGATGCCCGGCAGAGTCGATTACTACTTCGGAGAACTTCCCGGACACCCAGTTGGAAGCACTTACCGCGGGCGTAAGGAAGCAATGTGGGCAGGATTGCACGACAACTGGGTTCCGGGAATCTCAGGCAACGGCGACGTCGGAGCCAACTGCATTGCTTTAAATAAGGGCTACGTTGACGACGAAGATCACGGCGATTGGATTCTGTATACGGGGGCGGGGGCAAATGATTCCTCGACTGGGCGTCAAATAGCAGATCAGGACATTAATCATCGCCATAACGCTGCCCTTGTGTACAGCGAACAAAATGGGCTGCCAGTTCGCGTGCTACGGGGACCAAAGGGCGAGAGGCCATATGCCCCTAGCGTGGGTTACAGATACGACGGCCTATATAAGGTCATTGGGCACTGGGCCGAGCCGGGGCGGGATGGGTATCGCATCTGGCGTTTTCGCCTTTCCCGACTGTCTCCTGACGAGGCGATCGCTTGGACGCCAGGGGAACAACGTTCCGCAGGCACCGAGATGGCCCAGAGGTCATCGAGCACTGGTTCCGACGCAACGGGGCAGACGACTGGCGCGCCCACCGGAAATCAGGAGCCCGGCCGCGCGAGTGGCATCGTTCAACGCATCGTTCGATCAACCGCAGTAAGTCAGCATGTGAAGGAACTCCACGGTCACCGGTGCCAAATGTGCGGCCTGAAACTCGACCTCTTAGTCGGTCAGTACAGCGAGGGTGCCCACATTCGAGCACTCGGAGCACCGCACAATGGGCCGGACACTATTGAAAACGTGCTTTGCCTGTGCCCTAACGATCATGTACTACTTGACAAGGGAGCAATCTACATTAGCGACGATCTAACCATTTTCCGTCACGACGGCGCGCCTCTTGGGAATCTGACAACGCGACCGGACCATCGGATTTCAATTCAGAATATCGGTTACCATCGACTGCATCATGGCTTCTGAATTTCGTCTTCATTGTCGTTCGTCTGACTGAACTGCTACCTCCCAGCAGGCCTCGGACGGCTCTACACTCCGAGCGATTCGGGTTCTCAACACGCGGGACGACACGGACGACTCGCTGACGACGCGCCCAACGCCCTTGCGGCACGCCGGACCACCTTGATAGTCCTCTTCGCTCAGGTGTTCGAAGAGGAGGTGGCCGGTGGGAGCGTGGACCTCACCCCTCAGCGACCTCCAGCCCAGCCCCTACGGACCGCTCACGACCCAGGTCACGTGCCGCACCGGCACGCGCGGCCGTGGCACCAAGCACGACGTCACCCTCGCCAGCGACTGGTCGCTGACCACTCCCCACGACCTCGACGCCGAGCGCATCCTCGCGGCCTTCGGCGGCACCCTCTCGTGCATCCCGTTGAACGACGTCGTCGTGCCAGCCCTCCACGAGCTGGTCCAGCTTTCGGCCCGCCGCCGACTGGCCGGGGTGCGGCGTACCGACCGCAGCCGCTGGATCCTCACCCGCCGCACCTGCCCGCGCTGCCACGACCGCGCCTTCCGCACCCCCGCCGACGCCGCCCGGCACGAGCGCACCCTCGACCACTGGGTCGGCGCCACCCGCGCCGACCGGCGCTCCCTCGGCAAGCTGTACGACGCCGTCGGTCACGCCCACCACCAAGCCGACACCACCCGCCCCCGCCAGCACCCTCTCGTCCACGAGGTCGGCGGCGTGGCCGACCTGTGGGAGGCGGGCGTGCCGCTGGAGTTCGTCGAGCACGTCCACGCCCAGGTCTGGCCCGACGGGCCGGCGCTGTCGGTCGCGCTCTACCTCAGCGCGGCGTACCTCCTGCCCGACCTCGACTGGCTCGCCGCCGTCGCCCTCCAGCGCCCGGACCCGGACACCCTGACCTGGGCGGCGTGGACCGAGTGCGACCTCGACCGGCACCACCCCGAGTCCCGGCTGCAGTGGCTCGCGACCGGACTGTCGGTGCGCGACGTGCAGCGGCTGATGACCGCGGGCTACACCATCGACGACGCGCAGGACTACGCACGACGGACCGGACGCCCGCTGCGCTCCGCCGCCGCGTTCCTCGCCGCCTGGCACGCCGCCGACTGCCTCCCCGGCTCCGGCGACCTCGCCGCGCTCGAGGCGGCCGCCCCCGACGCCTGGACCGTGCCCAGCGGTGGCGCCATCGACCTGCTCGCCAACGACGTCAGCGGGCTGCGGCCGGTGCCCACCCGCACTCAGGTCGGGCTCGTGCTGGCGATCGCCGGGACGCGCGCGCGGGCGCTCAGCCTGCTGCGGCTCGGCGTCCGCACGCCCGCTGAGGCCGCGGTGTTCCTGGACGACTCGCTGCCGCTCGGGGGTGAGTGAGGTCGCGACGAGCTCGACCACTGGGGTCACCGGGTCTCGACATCGGTCGCTGCGCGACCTGCTCGACCACCGAAGTGCTCGACCAGCAGGGTCACCGGGTCTCGACATCGGTCGCTGCGCGACCTGCTCGACCACCGATTCAGCTCGACCACCGGGTCACCGGGTCTCGACGACGCTCGCTGGCGCTCGCTGCTCGACCAACGGAACTAGCTCGACCAACGGATCTCGACAGGCTCGATCACCGAATCAAGGAGACGCATGACCATTCGCACGCGCACCGACTACGAGCACGCCCTGACCGCCCTCGGCGTCTGCGTCAGCGCCCGCATCCCCGTCCTGCTCTGGGGCAACCCCGGCGAGGGCAAGACCGCCGTCGTGGAGTCCGCGCGCGAGGGCGGCTGGCACGTCGAGACCCTCATCGTCAGCCACTACGAACCCAGCGACTTCGCCGGCCTCCCCGTCCTCACCGGCGACGGCGGCGTCTCGCTCGCCCCGCCCCAGTGGGCCAAGCGCCTCGCCGCCCACGAGGGACCGGCCATCGCGTTCTTCGACGAGTTCAGCACCGCCTCCCCCGCGCTCCAGGCCGCCGCGCTGCACCCGCTCACCCACTACGAGGTCGGGTCGCTGCAGCTGCCCGAGACCGTCTCCTTCGTCGCCGCCGCCAACCCCGCCGACGTCGCGGCCGCCGGCTGGGAGCTCGCCTCCCCCACCGCCTCACGCTTCGTCCACCTCGACTGGGGCATGCCGCTCGAGGTGTACGCCGAGTCGATGGTCACCGGGGTGTGGCCGGCGATGCCGGTGTTCGATCGGGTCTCGACCGACGAGGTCTCGACGACGCTCGCTGGCGCTCGCTGCTCGACCACCGGGGGCGGCTCGACCACCGGGGAGGACGAGGTCTCGACAAGCTCGACCACCGAAGCTACGACCCGTGAGCGGGTGCTGGTCGCGGGGTTCCTACGCACCCGCGAGTCCCAGCTCAGCGTCATCCCCAAGGACGCCGCCGGCCGCGGCCGGGCGTTCCCCACCCCCCGCACCTGGGAGTACGCCGCACGCCTGCTCGGTCTGGCCCGCGCGCTCGGCACGCACGCCACCGTCCGACGCCTCCTGGCGGCCGGCTGCCTGGGGGACGCGGTCGCCCACGAGTACCTCGCCTGGGTCGCCGCCCAGGACCTCGTCGACCCCGAAGCGCTGCTGGCCGACCCCGCGGCGTACGACTTCGCCGGCATGCGCGCCGACCGCGTGCACGTCAGCCTCCAGGCCGTCCTCGGCGCCGTCGCCCGCGACAACGCACCCCAGCGGTGGACCAACGCCGTGCTGCTCTGCGCCCGCGCCGCCGAGGCGGTCGGCGTAGACCCGGCCGTGCCCGTCGTGCGCGCGCTGGTCCGTGACGGGCTGCGCCCGGCCGGCGCCGCCGTACCGCCCCAGATCGCCGTCTTCGCCCCTGCCCTCGCGCTCGCGGGCCTGCTCCCGGACCGCCCCGCAGCATGAGCGCCCACCTGCTCGACCGGCTGGCGGCGGCGAAGCTGTGGCTGATCACCGAGGATCTCGACAGGCTCGATCAGCGTGGACAGGGTCTCGACGACGCTCGCTCGCGCTCGCTGCTCGACCACCGTGGGTCACCGGGTCTCGACAAGCTCGACCACGGGGGGCCGCCGGGGCTGGCGTACCTCGCGCACGCGCTCTACGCGCTGGTCCCGGTGCTGACCGAGGACGTCGAGACGATGACCGTCGACGAGCGCTGGCGCGTCTACGTCCACCCCGGCTGGCTGGCCGCCAGCGACGTACCCACCGTCGCCGGCGACCTCGCCCACGTCACGTGGCACCTGCTGCTCGACCACGCCGACCGCGCCCGCGACCAGCACGTCGACGCCCGCACCGCCGAGCCGTGGCACCAGGCCGCGGACCTCACCGTGCGGCAGGTGCTCGACGGTGACGCGCTCGCCAACGAGCTGCCGTGGACGACCGGGATGGCGCCGAACCTGTCGGCCGAGGAGTACTTCGCGATCATCTCCCGACTCCCCGCCGCGCTCGACGACGAGCCCACCGACACCGGCCCCCCTCCGCCCGGGTGCGGCAGCGGCTGCGACGGCCTGCTCCGCAGCCACGAGCTGCCGCCGGACGCCGACGCCGCCGGGGTCGACGCCGAGGACGCCCGCCACATCCGCCGCCGGGTCGCCATCGACTTCACCGAGCACTGCACGCGCCGCGGCACCGAGCCGGGCGACGCCGGGCGCTGGGCCAAGGAGATCCTCGAGCCGACGATCGCCTGGGAGCCGCTCCTCGCCGGAGCTGTACGACGAGGGGCCGGCTGGGCCCACGGGCACGCCGAGTACACCTACACCCGCCCGTCGCGGAGGGCCGGCGCGGTCAGGGGCATCGTGCTGCCGTCGACCCGGAGGCCACTGCCCCGGGTGGCGATGGTCGTCGACACCTCCGGCTCGGTCGACGACCGGCTGCTCGGGCGCGCGCTCGGCGAGGTCGACGGGGCCCTGCGAGCCCTGGGGGTGGGCAGCCAGGCGGTCAGCGTCATCTCGTGCGACGTGGCCGCGACCCAGCCCACGCGGGTCCGCCGCGCGCGCGAGGTACGCCTGGCCGGAGGGGGTGGCACCGACATGCGCGTCGGCATCCGGGCCGCCGAGGCGTTGCGGCCACGACCGGACCTGGTGGTGGTGCTGACCGACGGTTACACGCCGTGGCCGGACGCTCCCCCGCCCGGCGCGGCCGTGGTGGTGGCACTGCTCGGTCGCGATCGGCGCGAGCTGCCGCCGACCCCTTCGTGGGCGACCCGGGTCGAGTGCCTGCTCGACTGAGTGCGGCGGTCACCGGGTCTCGACGACGGTCGCTGGCGCTCCCTGCTCCTCGGATCGAGCCCGTTGAGGGCAACCACCGGTCGCGAGCGACCTATGCAAGAATCTTGTTTGTCTTTGCATAGATCTTGCACACCCCCGCCCATGCCCTGGAGGCTCGAGTGAAAGTACCGGCGCGTCCCCCGGCGTTCGACGAGCTTCTCAGGAAGATCATGGCGTCCGACAACGCCGTGAGGGCGATGCTCGCAGCGCAACAGCACACACCCACAACTGAGTACCTGTCGTGGGACAGGGTGCGAAACAAGACTCCACCCGAGGGCTTGACGCACGAGGAGTGGTGGTTCGGCCTCAAGATGGCCAGGCGCTCGGCACAGCGAGATCTTGCATCGCTCCTCGCCATTGACGGCACCCCCTTCCACTTCAACCTCCCCGACCAGCTCCTCCGACTGATCGATGAGATCAATCGAAGCGCGAGCGGCAACATCAGCATCGGTGAGGAGGTCACCAATCCGGGCACACGTGATCGCTATGTCGTGACCTCACTGATCGAGGAGGCAATCACCTCGAGCCAGCTCGAGGGAGCGGCCACGAGCCGGCGTGTGGCCAAGGAGATGCTCCGCTCCGGACGCCCTCCACGCGACCACTCAGAACGGATGATCGTCAACAACTTCCACGCGATGCGGTTGGTCCTCGACTTCCAGGACGATCGCCTGACCCCGGAGCGAGTTCTGGAGCTGCACCGGGTCGTCACCGATGGAACCTTGGCAGACCCGGAGGATGCCGGCCGACTGCAGACCGACCAGGCGGAGCGAATCGCTGTGTACGGCGATCACGACCAGCTCCTGCACAGCCCTCCTCACGTGGATGAGCTGCCGGAACGCCTCCAACGCCTGTGCGACTTCGCCAATGCCGATCCGGAGGACGAGAGTCTCTATCTCCCCCCTGTGCTGCGCGCCGTGGCGCTTCACTTCATGGTCGGCTACGACCACTACTTCGTCGACGGCAACGGGCGGACAGCTCGCGCACTCTTCTACTGGAGCATGGTTCGCCAGGGTTACTGGCTCACCGAGTTCCTCACGATCTCGACGATCCTGAAGGGCGCTCCCGCCAAGTACGGCCGCAGCTTCCTGCTCAGCGAGGACGATGAGGGGGACCTCACGCACTTCTTCGTCTACCACTGTCAGGTCATCGTGCGAGCGATAGAAGCTCTGCACGAGTATCTGGCTCGCAAAGCCGATGAGGTGCGTGACCTGCGGAACAGGCTGGGCTCGACAGGCCGGTTCAATCACCGTCAGCTGGCGATGCTCGAGCATGCGATCAAGAACCCGGGGGCGACGTACACCGCGCAGTCACACGCGCGGAGCCACCAGGTGACCACTCAGACGGCGCGACAGGACCTGGGGCAGCTCGAAGAGCTGGGCCTGCTCCGCCACGAGACGTCCGGACGCCGGATGATCTGGTCGGCGTCTCCAGACCTTCGAGAAAGGCTGATCTAGGTCCCCTTTATGCAAGATTCTTGTTTGCCTTTGCATACGTCTTGCATTCGATGCGCCAAGGGTCGCCCTAGGCTCCTGGGGTGGCTGCTTCCCGACGCCGACCGCGTCTCGACGAACCGGCGGTCCTTCGCGTCCGTGTCACCCTCGAGCACTCCGACCCGCCGATCGTCCGTGTCCTCGACCTCCGCTCGGACCTGCGACTGGATCAGGTCCACGAGGTCCTGCAGGTCGCCTTCGGGTGGGCTGACTCCCACCTGCATCGCTTCGCTCTCGGCGAGAGCGTGTTCGACGACACCTCGGAGAAATTCCTGTGTTCCTTCGACGTCGAGGAGCAGGACGACGGGGTTCCCGAGACCACCGTTCACCTCGACGAGACGCTGTCCCGCCCGGGCGACGTGCTGCGCTACTGCTACGACTACGGCGACGACTGGTCGCTCGACCTCGTCCTCGAGGACGTGCAGGCTCTCGACCGGGTGAGCGTGTCGGCCCGCTGCGTGGCCGCCGAGCGCGCCGCGCCCCCGGAGGACTGCGGCAGCCGACGCACCGCCGAGGAGCTCGCCGGAGTGCTCGCCGATCCCGCTCACGTCGACGTGCACGACATCAACGAGGTGCTCGGCTCACCGCTCGCCCGGTTGGTCACCGGCCCCTTCACTCCTGACCTCGTCGCCGCCCTTCTCCCCCTGACCGGCTCCCTCCCGGACCGGATCGTGCCGGGCCTTCTCGCGCAGCTCGACGAGCCCGCACCACTCGACCGCGCCGAGAAGGAGAGGGCGCTGTCCACCATCCGGTGGTTCCTCGAGCGCATCGGAGCCGACGGGCTGGCGATGACGGCCGCGGGCTGGCTGCGCCCCGAGGACGTGGTCGCCGCGTCCGAGATGGTGCCGGACGGACCGGACTGGATCGGCAAGAAGAACCGCGAGATCGACACCGTCCCCGTGCACCAGTTCCGACTGATGCTCGCGGACCTGGGACTGACCCGGAAGTACGAGGGACGGCTGCGACTCAGCAAGTCCGGCGCTGCGGCGTACGACGACCCCGACCGGCTCTGGCGCTTGCTCGCCGGCGCGCTGCCACCCGGCAAGACGCGCACCTTCGCTCGGCAGGCCGGTCTGCTGGTGCTCGCACAGATCGCCGCGACGGGCGTCAGCGACACCGACGCCGTGGCACGCGCCCTCACCAACCTTGGCTGGCGCACCAGCGACGGGCGACGGGTCGATGGCTTCCAGGCGTATGACGCGACACGCGCCGTCCACGCCGCCCTCGCCAGCCTGGACCCGTCCCGCCACCGGCGGATGCGCCGCCCGGAGGACAGCTTCGGTCCGGCGGGGCGACAGCTGGCGTTCGAGGCCCTCCTCGACCTCCACTGACCCACGGCCGACTCACGGGCGCCGACCTAGACTCCCGTCATGTCTCGACCCGCCTCCCGGCTCCGGCGCGCCCTGTCCTCGGTGAGGAGTCGGCTCGGTCAGGGGTCTGGCGACGCGGTCGGCGGCCCCACCCGCTCGACGCCTCTGGGCAGCCGGGCCCGGCTGGTCCAGCACGGTGAGGGACGCCGTCTGGTCACGAAGCAGCTGGGCACGCGGTCCTGGCTCGTCCACCCGCGCCGCGGGCCGCACCGCCGCACCGTCACCACGTTCGGTCCCGCCGACCACCAGACCTTCCTGCTCACCCCCGAGGGCAAGCCCGACCACCACGTCCCGCTGCTGAAGCACGTCGGCCACGAGCACGTCGGGCAGGTCCTGCACCGGCTGGGCGTGACCTGCGTGCTGGACGTCGGGGCGAACCGCGGGCAGTACGGCCAGCGCCTGCGCGAGACCGGCTACACCGGTCGCATCGTCTCCTTCGAGCCGCTCGACCACCTCGCCGACCAGGTCGCCGATGTCGCAGCCGACGCCCCGGACTGGACGCTGATGCGGTGCGCGCTGGGTCGCGAGGACAGCAAGGCCGAGATCCACGTCGACACCGGCAAGGGCACCCTCAGCTCGATGCTCGAGCCCAGCGACTTCGGACGGTCCTGGAACCAGCGGCTGCGCGAGGAGCCCACGATGCAGACCGTGCAGGTGCGCCGCCTCGACGACGTGTGGGACGAGGTCGTCGAGGGTCTCGAGGACCCCCGGGTCTTCCTCAAGCTCGACACCCAGGGCTTCGACCTCGAGGCGTTCGCGGGGGCGGGCGAGCGGGTCGCTGACGTCCTCGCGATGCAGTCGGAGCTGGCTTCCATGCCGATCTACGACGGCATGCCGCGCATGACGGAACAGCTGGAGACCTACCAGGACGCCGGCTTCGTGCTCAGCGGGCTCTTCCCGGTCGGCGTGCACAAGCCGACGATGGGCGTCATCGAGTTCGACGCCGTGATGGTGCGGCCCGAGGCCGTCCGTGCCGCCAAGCGCGCGGGTCGACGCGGGGGACGCTGAGGGTCGCCAGGTCTCGACGACGCTCGCTGGCGCTCGCTGCTCCTTGGATCGAGCTCGTCGAGATCGACCGGCGGGTGACTCTGCTCCTTGGATCGAGCGGGTCTCGACGACGCTCGCTGGCGCTCGCTGCTCGACCAACAAGGCGCTCAGTCGTCGACCTGGGACAGGTCCTTCGTGGCCATGCCTTCGAGCAGGGTGCCGTCTGCGGCGAAGCGCGAGCCGTGCAGCGGGCAGTCCCAGGAGGTCTCGGCGGCGTTCCACTGCAGGATGCCGCCGAGGTGCGTGCAGATCCCCGACACCGAGCAGACCCGGCCGTCGACGTTCGACGTCGCCACCACCGAGGCGCCCTCGCGGTGCACATGGCCCTCTCCGGGCGCGGGCGCGCTGCTGCCGAACGGCGCCAACGCGCCAGTCCACCCGCGCACCGCGTGGAAGCCGACCTTGGTGCCCGCCCGGGTCGCCTCGGCGAGGTCACGCACGCCCGGCACGCGACGTCGCATCTCCGCGCGCCACGACGGCTCCGCCTCGCCCGTCACGTGCGCGACCATGGCGATCGCCGCGGCGGGCCCGTTGCTCATCCCCCACTTGTGGAACCCGGTCGCGACCTGGATGCCCGAGCCGCCGGGCAGGCTCTGCACGATCGGCAGCTGGTTCTCCG